>CAYPWF010000185.1:0-1528 GCA_964414345.1 uncultured Desulfarculaceae bacterium | reverse complement strand
CCTCCCGAAGTTCCCTCCGAAGATCCTCTTTGCTTGTGATGGTCATTTCGGTCTTTCTTTCGAATACTATTCGTTCCAGGATGCGGTCCAGGTCACTATCCGGCATAAAGGCCAAAATGGCTTTTCCCATGGAGGAACAATGCGCAGAAAGACGTGAGCCAACGCGAAGATTTGCCTCCATGATATTTGCGGATTGCAGCCTTTCAACAAAGACGACATCAGAACCATCAAGGACAGCCAGGTTGACGGTGGCCCCCGTCTTTTCCCGGATCTCTCTCATGAAGGGCAAGGCCAGCTCTCGGACGCCCTGGCTCTCTAGGGCCGAAAGGCCGATGGAGATCGTTTTAGGCCCCAGCCCGTAAGCTTTTTCCTTAGCTTCCCGAACCACAAAGCCTAATCTTGTCAAAGTCTTTAGGATGCGAAAACAAGACGTCTTGGAGATTCCTGAGAGCTGAACCAATCTCTCCAGTTTGAGAGGGGACCTGCTCTGGGAGAGGAGATCCAAGATCAAGAGGCCCCTTTCGAGGGATTGAAGATGATCCCTGTCCTTCACAAATTTTCCTCTGTCATTTCCTAAGGACATTCACCATCATCTCCACGACCTCTGAAATCGTCCTTCCAACCCTTACGCCCGCCTCGGTGAGTGCCTTCGCCTTCCCCTTAGTCGTACCCCTGGACTGATCGACGATGGCCCCCGCATGGCCTACCCGTTTCCCCTCAGGAGCAGTATGTCCCGCCAGATAGGCGAAGACCGGCTTTCGGACCTCCCCCCTGGCCACAATCTCTCCGGCCTCTTCCTCCATGGACCCCCCGATCTCCCCGATCAAGAGAACGGCTTGTGTGTCGGGGTCCTTTTCGAAGAGCCGAAGCGCGTCTTCAAACCTCAGGCCAACAATCCTATCTCCCCCTACGCCGATGACCGTGCTCTGTCCAAGGCCCATCAAAGTAAGACGGGATACCAGTTCGTACGTGAGGGTCCCGCTCCGTGAGAGGACTCCCACAGGGCCGGCTTGGAAGTACATGGATGGCATGAAACCCAACTTGGCCCTCTCAGGAGGGGAGATGATGCCTGCCGTATTGGGCCCTATGACCACAGCACCGGATCCATTTGCCTCCTCCAGGACGACCATGGCATCATGAAGACGCACATGTTCGGCATGGATTACAACAAGCCCGATCCCGTTTCTTATGGCGTCCAAGGCAGCGGACTTGACGCTCGAAGCCGGGACAAAAAGCACGGAGGCGTTTATCCTGTGTTCCCGACATGCGTCTGCTACAGAGTCGTACACCGGAACGCCCTCAACCGATTCGCCCCCGGAACCCGGCCGTACTCCGGCCACAACTCGTGTCCCATACTCCAGCATGTTTTTCGTGTGGTGCCTCGCCGCGTTGCCGGTAATCCCCTGAATCACCACTCGCGTGTCTTTGTCTACAAGGATGCTCATGGGCACCTCCGCGCCAGAGAAACCGCCCGATCCACAGCCTCCTCGAGACCGGCAATGGGAGTGATACCGATGGCCTCCAGGAT
>CAYPWF010000184.1:0-1538 GCA_964414345.1 uncultured Desulfarculaceae bacterium | reverse complement strand
TTGGTTGGGTTTGGTAATCTGGTAGGACCCCTAGCCCATCCAGTGCTCTACCTCCACTACTGAATTTGTGAGGCTATACCTAAATATATTTCGGGGAGAACCAGCTATCTCCAGGTTTGATTGGCCTTTCACCCCTATCCACAGCTCATCCCCTAAGTTTTCAACCTTAGTGGGTTCGGGCCTCCAGTGGGTGTTACCCCACCTTTACCCTGGCCATGGATAGATCACCTGGTTTCGGGTCTACTCCATGCAACTAGACGCCCTATTCAGACTCGCTTTCGCTACGGCTCCGCCTCCCGGCTTAACCTCGCTGCATAGAGTAACTCGCTGACTCATTATGCAAAAGGCACGCAGTCAGACCGGACGTCAGGAGGTTGCCCTCGAGGCGCCCATGGTCCTTCCACAGTCTGTAGGCATACGGTTTCAGGTACTATTTCACTCCCCTCACCGGGGTGCTTTTCACCTTTCCCTCACGGTACTTGTGCGCTATCGGTCACCAGGTAGTATTTAGCCTTGGAAGATGGTCCTCCCGGCTTCCCACAGGGTTCCACGTGTCCCGTGGTACTCGGGGACCCTGCCCAGAGAGGGCGTTTCATTTCGCCTACGGGGCTGTCACCCCCTGTGGCATCGTTTTCCAACGATTTCGGCTATGAAACGCCTTTGTAACTCTCCGAGGGATCCGCAGCTCCCTCCGGCAAGGCCCCGCAACCCCAGGTGTACAACGCCCGCGGGCTTGGCATACACCTGGTTTAGGCTCCTCCCATTTCGCTCGCCACTACTTTGGGAATCGCGATTGCTTTCTTTTCCTAGGGGTACTGAGATGTTTCAGTTCCCCCCGTTGGCCTCCTGGCCCTATGGATTCAGGCCAGGATATCCTGGTTTTACCAGGATGGGTTGCCCCATTCAGGCATCTCCGGGTCTAAGCTCGTTAGGCAGCTCACCGGAGCTTATCGCAGCCTTCCACGCCTTTCGTCGCCTCCTGGTGCCAAGGCATCCACCGTATGCCCTTAATAGCTTGACCACAAATAAATCGTGGCTTCTTACGACGATGAAGACCGTCACCAGATTCGATTGTCAAAGAGCCTCAGCATGAACGCTGACATGGGATCCAGGAGCCGCCCCTGGACCCCATATCAACCCTCATGATGGTGGAGGTAAGCGGGCTCGAACCGCTGACCCCCTGCGTGCAAAGCAGGTGCTCTCCCGACTGAGCTATACCCCCCAAGAAAAACCGTCGCGGGTCACGCGTTGCTGGTCTCAAGTCCAACCCCTGGCCCCAAACCCCCGACTCGCAACTCTGCCTTGGTGGGCCTAGATAGATTTGAACTATCGACCTCACGCTTATCAGGCGTGCGCTCTAACCAACTGAGCTATAGGCCCGCTGGTGTCATGACCCACTCTATCAAAGAGCATCGCCTCTTCGGGACCATCGATCTCTCAAGACTAAATAGCCGCTGCGCCGAGGAAGATTTCCAGGACCAAAGATCCTTAGAAAGGAGGTGATCCAGCCGCAGGTTCCCCTACGGCTACCTTGTTAC
>CAYPWF010000183.1:0-1541 GCA_964414345.1 uncultured Desulfarculaceae bacterium | reverse complement strand
CTCCGGCACCGAGAACTCTGCGGCGTCTATGGTTCCTCTGGAAAGAGCAAGATAGATCTCAGCCCCGGGCATGAAGATGGCGGCCCCGCCTATGTCGTTTAGGATCTTGGCATGGTTTCGGCCGCACTGGCGCATCTTGACGCCCTTGTAGTCATCGCCCTTGTGTATTGGTTTGTTGGATCTCTGTCCGGACTCCGGCCCGGTGAGCGCATGGGGGAAGTAGACTATACCGAACTTGGCGTAAAGCTCCTGGGCCAGCTCGAAGCCTCCCCCTTGCCACATCCAGACCATGTAGTCCCCTGGGTTGAACCAAACCGGAACCGAGGAAATGAGATCAAAGGCCGTGTTCTTTCCGGCCCAGTAGCTGGGCCAGTCCGTGGCGGCGTCCAAGGTGCCTTTCTGCACGGCCTCGAAGATCTCGTCTGACTTGGTCACCAGTGTTCCGCCTGCGAAATACTGGATCTCCAGATCAGGGGCCGCCAAGCCGTTCATGAGGTCGCAGAAGTACTTGTCGGGCCTCCAAAGGGTGATGGATGGTACCCATATGCTCTGGTACTTCCATTTGGCCGCGGCCTGTGCGGGCTCGGCCACTCCCACCACACCCACCATGACCGCCAAAAGCAATCCCAGGACCCACAGCGATGCTTTCCTTTTCATGGGCGCTCACCTCCTTGCGTCCCTTGGAATGAACCCCTAAGAAGCCTATTCCACCTCAGAGACTGCCTCTTTTCTCCCACCTCCTTTCTCGGATACGAGCTCGATGAGGAACTGGCGGTCAGGGGATGCGGCTGCCCCAACCTGGCGCTGTGCCTGCAGGGCAGAGAGATCCTCCTCCACCTCCTTCACATGACTGGCCATCTCCTGCCGGGCTCTCTCCGGATCTTTCTGAGAAAGGGCCTCCACGATCCTCCTGTGGGCCATGAGCACCCTCCTGGAGAAGTCCTCATCTGGCCTCAACACCTCCTTGGCATCCACCAGGAGGTTTTCCACGAACTCCAGGATGAAGCTCAGTATGGGATTCCCCGTGGCCCTCCCAATGATGCGGTGAAACTCTATCTCGTTTCGCCTGAGATCCGCATGAGACCGGCCTTGGAGCACCAGATCGCATTCCTCGTTGAGCTCCTTGAGCCTATCCAGATCCTCATGGGTGATGACCGTGGCCGATTTCTCCGCCACGTATGGCTCCAGGATCAGGCGTACCTCAGAGAGGTTCTTCAAAGAAAGATCCTGGAAGTGCAGGAAGTTCAAGAAGAGGTCCCTGGCCTTCTCCACATCCACCTTGGTTACGAAGGCCCCCCCGGTGGCACCTTTTCGGATCTCCAAGAAGCCCAGAAACTCCAGGGCCCTCAAGGCCTCCCTGAGGGTGGCCTTGCTTACCTGGAAAGACTGCATGAGGTGGGTCTCTGAAGGGAGCCTGTCCCCAGGGCGAAGCCTTCCCTGGAAGATGGCCTTGCGGATCTGCTCCACTATGTGCTCTGAGGCCTTGCTGGACCTGGCTGACTTGAACATCCGGCCGCCTCCCAATTTGGCCCCATGGCCAG
>CAYPWF010000182.1:0-1544 GCA_964414345.1 uncultured Desulfarculaceae bacterium | reverse complement strand
ATCAGAGGTTTCCCTACCGGATCACCTTGACCAAGGGTGATAGGGTTCTTCTGGCTCTCAGGGTCCAGGACAGGTGGCCTGGCCAGAAAGGCAACGTCTTCTGTATCAGGGAGGAGGGGGGATCATGGAGCTTGCCTTCTCAGGACCTGGAGAGAGTCCCCATTTCTGTGATGAAGAGGCTCGGCAAGAGGCTCTCCCTCGTCCTTGAGCGCCCCACCAAGAAGAGATGTGATTTCCTCTTCCTTACCAAGGAGTACAAGACCAAGGCGGGCCATTACGAACAGATCTTCTGGCGGACCCAAAGGGCCCTGACTGCTCACCGCCCCAGGGCCAAGCTAAGCACCTCGGGCCCATGTTCTCTCAAGATCCGAATAGACACCTCGGAGAGGTACCCCTGGAGGTTTCAGGGTTGCGAGGTGGCCAGGGGAAAGCTCCTTATTACAAGCCTTCCTTCATGGCCATGGCCATAGCCGAGATCAATGCCCTACACCCTGGCCTATCGGTTGTCTTCGCCGGCAACAGGAAGTTGGCACAGGAGTGGACCCTCAGGTTCTTCGGGGCTGTACAGGCCCACAGACTGGATGAGCCGCATCCAAAGGTCAAAGAGGTGCTGCAGGGTTACGGGAGCTGCCTGGATCAAGAGCCAAATTTGGCCGGGTCGCCTTCCAGGACCGGCCACTGAGGGGAGGACAGTCATGGGAACAAGGCTGGACAGAAGAGGGTTTCTTGTGGCGGGTGCGGCTGCCTTGGGGGCGGCTGCGAGCATGAATGTGATGGGAGGTGTGGCGGCGGGCGCCCAGGCCGAGAAAGGGGGAAAGTCCGTGAAAGGGGCAAAGGCCGTGGAGCAATACGAGGTGTACGCTCTCAAGTACGCCGGGCCTTTCACAAGCAAGCTGGCCATGGTGCTTTGGATGGAGGGATGGGACCAGGAGATAGAGCGAAACTACTATTTCTGGGCTGTTCGCTCCAAGACAGGAGATACGACCCTGGTGGACACGGGCACAGGGCCCACGGAGGGGGCCCGGAGGAAGCTCAAGAATTACGTGAATCCCGTGGAGGCAGTGGCTCGCCTCAAGATCAACCCCGAACAGGTGAGCAAGGTGGTCATTACCCACATTCACTTCGACCACGTGGGTGGCATGGAGGTCTTTCCCAAGGCCTTCCCAAAGGCCAGGTTCTACGTCCAGAAAAAGGAGTTTGATTTCTGGGTAAAGAACCCGGTGGCCAAGAGGAAACCTTTCCAGGGGATCACCGATTCTTTGGCCAACCAGGCCTTGGCAGACTTGGAGGGGAGCAAGCGTTTGGTCCTGGTGGATGGGGATCGCCCCATTGCACCCGGTCTGGAGCTGCTCTTGGCCCCCGGTCACACGGTGGGCCTCCAGGCCGTGATGGTCAACACAGCCAAGGGAAGAGTGATCCTGGCCTCTGACTGCGCCCACATCCACAGGAGCTTCAAGGAGGACATCCCGAGCTGCCTGATAACGGACATGGTGGCCTGGCTCAAGAGCTATGACAAACTCAGGGGCAAGACCTCCCTGGATTTG
>CAYPWF010000181.1:0-1566 GCA_964414345.1 uncultured Desulfarculaceae bacterium | reverse complement strand
GCTTTATCTCAGGGGGTACGGTTGTTTTCATGTAAAAGAGTGCATATCCAAAAGGAGGGGTCAGAAAAGAGGTCTGAAGGTTGACTGCAATCGTGATTATGAACCAGATCTTGTCAAAGCCCAGCTGTTGGGCAATGGGTAAGAATATAGGTAATGTGATATAGATTATTGCGATCCAGTCGATGAGGAAGCCCAGGATGAAGACGATGAACATCATTATCCCGAACATTCCCCATTTCCCCAGGAACCCGAAGGCCATGATGATGTCTGTTACGACTTTCCCGCCGCCTAGGCCCAGGAAAACCCCGGTGAAGATGGAGGCGCAGAAAAGGATGGTCATGACCATGCAGTTGGTCCTGACTGCCCCCCAGACGCACTCTGCAAAGCCTCTCCAGGTGAACTTCCTGTAGATGATCATGAGCATGAGGGCCAAGAAAGCCCCCACCCCAGAGGCCTCGGTGGCCGTGGCTACCCCTAGCCAGATGGAGCCCAACACCCCCAGCATGAGAACCAGGGGAGGGACCATGTTTGCGGCCAGCATCTTGAGCCTCTGGACTCCGGAGACCAGCTCCCTTTCCTCCTTGGGAAGGGCCGGACCCAGGGATGGGTTTATGAGGGTTCGGACCAAGATATAGATGAAGAAGAGTGCTGTGAGGATAAGTCCCGGTATGAATGCGCCGGCAAAGAGCTTCCCCACCGATACCCCCGCTTGGTCCGCCATCATGACCAGCATGATGCTGGGGGGTATGAGAATGCTCAGCACACCCCCGGCGGCTATGGAGCCGGTGCTCAGGTGTTTGTCGTACCCGTGCTTTAGCATGACTGGCATGGCCAAGATGGTCATGCTAACCACGCTGGCCCCTATTATGCCGGTGCAGGCGGCCTCCACAGCGCACATTATTATGACCGCAAGGCCTATGGCCCCGTTTATGGGCCCGAACATGAACATCATGCTCCTGAAGAGGCCCTCGGAGATTCCGGACCTGCCCAGGAAGGAGGCCATGAGTATGAACATGGGTATGGCCACCAGTATTTGGTTGGTGCAGGAGTCGAAGGCCCTTCCCATGAACATGTACCAGGCCTGGGGACCCCAGCCCACAAACCCGAAGATGGTAGCCAGCCCGCCCAAAATGAAAGCCACTGGGGTTCCCAGTGCCAAACCTGCGATGATCCCCACGAACATCAAGATGGTTGCCAGTTCAGGAGAGAGATTGATCATAACGAGACTCCTTTGGCCAGGAACACGATTCTCTTGATGAAATTTGAGATGACCTGCAGGAGGAGCAGGAACGAGCCCAGGGGGAGCATGGTCTTGGCAGGGAACACGTACGCGTTCAAGGCAGATGGGGATCTCTCCATCATGGCCCATGAAGTTGCGGCAAAGCGGACGGCGTCCACGAGAAAGACCACCACGAAGAAGCCCACGAACACGATGTAAGTGATGATATCCACTATGGCCTGGGCACGCGGGGAGAGGCGCTCGTAAATGAGATCCACGTTGGCGTGGCCTTTGTAAAGGAGGGTGTACCCCATGAGGAGAAGCACCGTGGCACAGAATATGTAGCC
>CAYPWF010000180.1:0-1577 GCA_964414345.1 uncultured Desulfarculaceae bacterium | reverse complement strand
CTATCTTTAGCTGTTAACCAGTAACCAGTAACCAGTAACTTGTAACCAGTAACTATCTTTAGCTGTTAACCAGTAACCAGTAACCAGTAACTTGTAACCAGTAACTAGTAACCCATCCCTTCCATGCTCCTCCCTCTCTACTACCGGATCAAGCCTTTGATACCCCGTCGGGTTCAGCTGGCCGTAAGGGGCGCCATTGTGCGCAGCAAGCGGGGCAGGGTCTCGGATATCTGGCCCATAGACGAGAAAGCCGCGGCCACTCCTTCCGGCTGGAAAGGGTGGCCTGAGGGGAAACGCTTCGCCTTTGTGCTTACCCACGACGTGGAGACCGCCTATGGCCAGGAGAAATGCCGCCTCCTGGCTGAGCTGGAGATGAGCTTGGGCTTTAGGTCGTCTTTCAATTTCGTGGCCGAGGACTACCCTGTGGACCGCGGGCTGCAGCGATTTCTGGTGGAAAGGGGCTTCGAGGTGGGTTTGCACGGCTTAAACCACAGGGGCAACATCTTCTCCCCTGTGAGCCGGTTCTTGAAGGAGGCCCCCAAGATAAACCACTACCTCAGGGAATGGGGGGCGGTGGGTTTCCGTGCCCCCACCATGTACAGGGACTTTAGCCTTCTCCAACTGCTGGATATTCTATACGATTCTTCCAGCTTCGACACAGACCCCTTTGAGCCACAGCCTTGGGGCCTGGGTACCATCTTCCCCAGGTGGATCCCCTCCACCTCTGTCTCTCAACCAGTAACCGGTAACCAGCAACCGGTAACTAACTCTGGTTTCGTAGAACTCCCTTACACTTGCCCCCAGGATCACACCCTGTTTTTGATCCTGCGCGAGAAGGACGGCTCCATATGGAAAAGCAAGCTGGATTGGATAGCGGAGAAGAGGGGCATGGCCCTCGTTTGCACGCACCCGGACTACATGGACTTTGACAGGAGGGGGAACTCCGGGCTGGTTTACCAGGCCTCTCTGTATGCTGACTTTCTGAGTTACGTTTTGGCGCGCTACAAGGGTGATTACTGGCACGCACTTCCCAAAGAGGTGGCCGCCTTCTGGAAAACCCAAGTCCCCACCTCACCCCTGCATCTTAGCGCGGTGAATGGTTTTTGATTCCGGCCCAAGCCGGGGGCAAAGTGTTTCCCCCTTTGGGCTCTTTGCCTCTTGGCGCGAGAAAAGGGTTTTTGGTTTTCCTGTCTCTTGCCGCGAGGTTCTTTTGAGTCTTCCCCAAGCATTTATTCTCTACCCAGTGATCCCAGCTTTGAGCTAAAATGAGCAAGAAAACCCCGAGCAGGTCTTGAGCATGGGAGTGAGCGTTTCCCTCATAAGAAAACTTGAGCAGGTGGAGCCCTTTTTGAGGGAGGTCTTGATTGCCGTTTTGGAGGAGATAGAGCGGCAGAGGGAAGAGACTGTCACCAAGAAGGAGTTCAACGAGCTCAAGGAGATTGTGAGGGAGCTGGCCGAAGCCCAGAAGCGCACCGAAGAGCGCGTTGAGGAGCTGGCCGAAGCCCAGAAGAGGACCGAGCAGAGGGTTGAGGAGCTGGCGGCTGCCCAGAAAAGGACCGAGCAAAGGGTTGAGGAGC
>CAYPWF010000179.1:0-1628 GCA_964414345.1 uncultured Desulfarculaceae bacterium | reverse complement strand
GATAAAGGGGCTGGGGCTTCATTTCGGGGGGCTTCAGGTGCTCACCAACGTGCAGTTAGAGCTTAAAGACGGGGAGATACTGGCCGTCATCGGGCCCAACGGGGCGGGCAAGACAAGCCTCCTTAACTGCATCAACGGGTTCTACCGCCCCCAGAGAGGGAGCATCATTTTCAGGGGTAAGCCCATCCACAGGCTAAAGCCCAACAAGATAGCGGAGCTGGGTATAGCCAGAACCTTCCAGAACATAGAGCTCTACACAGGTCTGGATGTCCTGGACAACCTCATGGCCGCACGCCACATCCACATGAAGAGGGGCGCCCTGGCAGGCGCTCTTTTTTTCGGACCTGCAAGAAGGGAAGAGATACGCCACAGGCAAGTGGTGGAGGAGATCATAGACTTTCTGGAACTTGAGCCTGTGCGCAAGAAGGTGGTGGGGATGCTCCCGTATGGGGTCAGAAAGCGGGTGGAGTTAGGGCGGGCCCTGGCCATGGATCCTTCTTTGCTTCTTTTGGATGAGCCCATGGCGGGCATGAACCTGGAGGAAAAGGAGGACATGGCCCGCTTCATCCTGGATGTCTCGGAGCTGAAATCCATGCCCATGCTGATCGTGGAGCACGACATGGAGGTGATCATGGACATTGCGCACAGGGCCGTGGTTCTGGATTTCGGCAACAAGATAGCCGAAGGCCCACCCAGGGAGATTGTGCGTAACCCACGGGTCATCCAGGCATACCTCGGGGAAGAGGAGGAGAGCACAGTTGGCTGAGGCTCACCAGGATCAACTGGACACGCTGCCTAAATTTCTGAGAGAACGGGGAAGGACCCTGGGGGAGCGTCATGTGGCCATGCGGGTCAAGGACCGGGGTATCTGGAAGTGTTACACCTGGAAAGACTACCTGGAAAAGGTGCGCCACCTGACCCTGGGCTTTGTAAAACTGGGGCTTCAGCCCGGGGAGAAGGTGCTTATCCTGGGTGAGAACAAACCCGAGTGGTTTTGGGCTGAGCTGGCCGCCCAGGCTGCAGGGGGAGTGGCAGTAGGGGTCTTCACGGATTGCGTGCCCAAAGAAGTGCTTTATTATGCGCAAGACTCTGAGGCCACTATAATTGTGGCCCATGACCAGGAACAGGTGGACAAGTTCCTGGAGATCAAGACCCAGGTGCCCCGGTTGAGAAAGATCATTTACTGGGATCCCAAGGGGCTCTGGAATTACAAGGACCCAGACCTTCTATCCATGGACCGGGTGCTCGAGATGGGCAAGGCTCATGAGGCTCAGCAGCCTGGTCTCTTCGACGAGCTGGTGGACAGGGGATGCGGTGAGGACGTGGCGGTGATCTGCTACACCTCGGGCACCACAGGGCTTCCCAAGGGGGCCATGCTCAGCCAAAGGTGGTTGGTGGATGGAATCCGGGAGTGGTCCAGGGTGGACGGCTGGGACAGGCCAGGGATGGAATACCTCTCCTTTATCCCGCCTGCCTGGGCTACGGAACAAGGACTGGGGATCGCCGGGGGACTGGTGGCAGGCCTAAGGCTCAACTTCCCCGAGGAGCCCGAGACGGTCCAGGAGAACATCAGGGAGATCGGCCCGGAGATCCTCTTTTACGGCGCCAGGCTTTGGGAGAGCGTCAAC
>CAYPWF010000178.1:0-1635 GCA_964414345.1 uncultured Desulfarculaceae bacterium | reverse complement strand
GCCCCTCCCCACAGGAACCCCCATTCACAAGGGGGGGACACTCATCCGAGAAAGGAAGGCACACACCCTTTTTGCCCAGAAGGGTGTGGCCCACCTCCATAAGGGGCATGAGCGCCCCAAAACTCCCTGCCCCAGCCCCGGCCAAATACCTGGGCCGAAAACCGTAGGACTCGCAAAGCACCCTGGCCCAGGCTGCAGAGTGGAAGAAAGAGGCCCCAGGGGTGGCCAGGAGCAGCCCCTCGTACCCGGGGAAGGAAAACGGGTCGATGATATGGATGGGAGAAGTATTGGACATGGGGGATTCAGGAATTGGGCTTTGGGCCTTCAGCTTTGGGAGTGAGAGATAGAGCGTGAGGCCGGGGGGCTCTCAGCCGCCCGTTATAAACTCCTTTATGCTTTCTGCAATGAATTGGATCTGGGCTTCTTCCAGCTCGGGGAACATGGGAAGGGAAAGGATCTCCCTGGAGGCCTTGGTGGCCTCGGGGAAGTCACCTTGAGAGTGGTTGAGGCGCTTGTAAGCTTTCAGATTGGGGAGCGCTGTGGGGTAGTGGATGCCGGTTGCGATTCCCTTTGCCTGGAGATGGGCTTGAAGTTGTTGCCTCCTGCCATGGGGGACCCTCACCACGTAAAGGTGGTACACGGCCTTCACATCACCTGCCTCCTTGGGGAGGAGCAAGCCTGAGTCTTGGAGAAACCTATTGTAAAGTGAGGCGTTTTGCCTGCGAAGCTCTGTCCATTCCTCCAGGCGGCAAAGTTTTACATCCAAGATGGCGGCCTGAAGCCCGTCCAAGCGGCTGTTAACCCCTTCCAGCTCGTGGTCATACTTGTCAAGGCGCCCGTGGTTGGCATACATTCTCACCCTTTCAGCCAGGGCCCCGTCATTGGTCACCACGGCCCCACCATCCCCGTACGCCCCCAAGTTCTTGCCCGGGTAAAAACTGAAGCAGGCCGCATCCCCCAGGGAGCCTATCTTTCTTCCTTTGTAAAGAGCCCCGTGGGCCTGGGCCGCATCCTCCACCACCAAGAGTCCGTATTTCCTGGCAATTCCCAGGATAGAGTCCATGTCCGCCGGGTGGCCGTACAGGTGGACGGGTATCACGGCCCTGGGCTTGAGGCACCTGGCACAGGGCACAGGGCCTTGGTGATTGTTCCCGAGGCGTTTCTTAACTAAGTCTTCCAGGTGGTTGGGGTCCATGGTGTAGGTGGCAGGGTCTATATCAACGAAAACAGGAAGAGCCCCTGCCATGCTGACGGCCTCGGATGTGGCTATGAAGCTGTTGGCCGGGACGAAGACCTCATCCCCCGGCCCTATACCCAGCATCTTGAGGGCCAGAAAAAGGGCGTCTGTGCCGTTGGCCACCCCCACGCAGTGTTTCACCCCGCAAAAGGCCGCGAAGTTCTGCTCGAAGGCGGCCACGTACTTGCCGCCTATGAAAGCGCTTTCGGCGATAACATGGGCCAGTGCCCCATCTATTTCGGACTTGATGGAGAGATACTGGCGTTTGAGATCAACTAGGGGAATGTTCATTGGGAAAACCTCGCGGAAGGATGTTACTAGTTACTAGTTACTAGTTACTGGTTACTGGTTACTGGTTAACAGCTAAAGACAGTTACAAGTTACGGGTTACTGGTTAC
>CAYPWF010000177.1:0-1650 GCA_964414345.1 uncultured Desulfarculaceae bacterium | reverse complement strand
ATGCTGGAGGCCAGGGCAAGGGGCCGCACATCAGAGGCCATAGAGAAGCTCATGGGGCTCCAGCCCCGCATGGCCCGTGTGGTGAGGGACCAGGTGGAGATGGAGCTCCCAGTGGAGGAGGTGAGACCCGGGGACGTTGTGCTGGTCAGGCCTGGGGAGAGGATCCCTGTGGACGGGGTGGTGCTGGAGGGGAGCTCAGCCGTGGATGAGTCCATGGTCACAGGGGAGTCTCTCCCGGTGGAAAAGGGGCCGGGGGATCAGGTAATAGGCGCCACCCTCAACCGCACTGGAGCCTTCAGCTTTGAGGCCACCAGGGTGGGTCGGGACACGGTCCTGGCCCAGATCGTGCGCATGGTGGAGGAGGCCCAGGGCTCCAAGCCGCCCATCGCGAGACTCGCGGACACCATCGCCAGCCGCTTTGTTCCAGGGGTCATGGGGGCAGGGGCCATCACCTTCCTGGTCTGGTGGATATGGGGGCCGGAGCCCAGGCTCACCTATGCCCTTCTCAACTTCGTGGCCGTGATGATCATAGCCTGCCCCTGCGCCCTGGGGCTTGCCACCCCCACATCCATCATGGTGGGCACAGGAAAGGGGGCGGAGCTTGGCATCCTGATCCGAAGCGGGGAGTCCCTGGAAAATGGACACAGGCTGGATACCATAGTGCTGGACAAGACCGGCACCCTCACTAGAGGGGAGCCTTCTCTGACAGACCTGGTGCCCTCAGGGGGCTGGACAGAGGAAGAGCTCTTGGGGCTGGCCGCATCTGGGGAGCGCCGCTCAGAGCACCCCCTGGCCCAGGCAGTGGTGAGGGAGGCTCAGGCAAGGGGATTGGAGCCCGAGGACCCCGAGGAATTCCAGGCCCTCCCGGGCCATGGATTGGCCGCGAAGGTACATGGCAGGGAGGTTCTCTTGGGCAACCAGGAGCTCCTCAGAAACCGGGGCCTGATGCTGGAGACCCCATTGCTGGATGCTGCGGGCAGCTTGGGAAGCGAAGGCAAGACGGTCGTCTTCGTGGCAGTCGATGGGATGGTGGCGGGCCTGATGGGGGTTGCCGACACCCTCAAGGAGGAGTCCGGGCAGGCCGTGGCAGAGCTCCAGCAGATGGGCCTGGAGGTGGTGATGATGACAGGGGACAACCCCAGAGCCGCCCAGGCCGTGGCCCGCCAGCTGGGCATAGGGAGGGTTCTGGCCCAGGTGCTCCCCCAGGACAAGGCCTTGGAGGTGAAAAAGCTTCAGGCAGAGGGCAGGAAAGTGGGCATGGTGGGGGACGGCATAAACGACGCACCTGCCCTGGCCCAGGCCGACGTGGGGATCGCCATAGGAACCGGGACGGATGTGGCCATGGCCTCAGCGGACCTCATCCTCATGAGGGGGGACCTCAGGGGGGTGGCCACGGCCATTTCGCTCAGCCGGGCCACCATCCGCAACATCCGACAGAACTTCTTCTGGGCCTTCGCCTACAACACCATCCTGATCCCGGTGGCCGCAGGGGCGCTCTTCCCGTTTTTCGGGATCCTTCTCAACCCCATCTTCGCCGCAGGGGCCATGGGCCTATCCTCGGTAACCGTTGTCTCCAATGCCCTGAGGCTTCGCAGGTTCAGGCCTCCTGGCCGAAGCCCAGGCCCCAAGACAAATTGACCCCAAAGAGGT
>CAYPWF010000176.1:0-1680 GCA_964414345.1 uncultured Desulfarculaceae bacterium | reverse complement strand
GGAGTCCGAGGAATCGGATGACCTTTTCGCCCAGGAAGGCGCAGTGTCTGAGGCCTGTAGGGATGAAGCGGACTCCGGCGAGGCGCAGCAGGTTGACCGCGAGAGAGGCGAGTGAGGACATGATGTAGGGGGCATTGAGGCGACGGATACGCCATTGGTCTTCTCCGAAGGTGACATCTCGAACGTAATGGACACGATTCTCAATGGTCCAGTGGCCTCGGGCAAGTTCCAGGAGTCTTTCAGGGGAGGCCTTCTCGGCACTGAGGGAGGTCACTGCGTAGACAGTCTCGTGGGTTTTCTTGCCCGTGGAGAGATGCTCACGGAAGCGCTCGATGCAAAGGACTTGGGCCACATAGGGGAACTGGAGGTAGTCGTTGAGTTGGGTGCTGGTGCGAATCTGTCGAATCTCGATGCGACCGTGGGCCTTTTCAACGGTGGTGGCCTCAGGGGGGAAAATCCTCGGTGAAGAGCTCTTCGATATCTTGGCGCAAGGTGGGTTGGTTGTCTTTGACAGTGAAGAGATAATCGGCTCCCTTTTGCTCCACCAGGAAACGAGCCGTCTCCTGTTGGGTGTGGAGGGCATCGGCAGTCACCACGCTGCCTTCAATATCCAAGGGTTCGAGGATTTCTCGGAGTTTGGGGATCTCGTTGGTCTTGTCGCTGATGGGGATTTGGCTGATCACAAGGCCCTCTTGGTGCAGCACGGCACTGAGGACCCGGGGGGCATTGGTGCCAGGGTCACAGGCCCTTCGAAGGGTCTTGCCGTCTACGGCGATGGCCTTGCCTTTGCAGTCGATGAGCTCCTTGAGCCATCGGGCAATGTGTTGGTCGATCAGCTCCGGGTCGATCTTTTGCAAGACCCGCCGGATGGTCGGCTCTGAGGGCGGTGTGCTCCTTTTAGATCCCAGTTTCCCTAAGGCCTCTGCCCCAAGGCCCTGGGCCCATTGTCCAAGGGCCGTAAAGCTTCGGGCCCCAGAGAGGATCGCGCACACAGCTATGGCAAGGATGGTCGCCACAGAATGGCGCACGCCCCGGGGTTTTCGCGGATCAGTGACTTGGCGAAGCATCTCGACCAATCCGCCCTGTCCTTCCAGTGGCAGTTTGTTGACGTCGACCATAGGCACAACCTCCTTGGAGTCTGCATGAAGTGGTGCAAGAAACGGGGCACACAGATACTCGGATACACATTCAATCAAGGGACGCACAAGAATCCACTTGGGCTGTCCGTTGGGGCGATAGGTGCGGTTGTGTTTGGAGAATCCACGGGTTTTTCCCAAGACCTTCCAGCCCGCCGCCCTGTAGCAGGTGCCCTGAAAACGGGAGGCGTCCACAAAGGTCTCGGCCAGCACGATGGGATGGCCAAAACGGCGCAGCCAATCCGCACTGAGGCGCTTGAGGTTTTGCGCCAAGACCCGGGAAGCAAGATTTGGTCGATGAAACCCAGGCAGGATGAGAAACCGCACGTTGTTAGCCAAGAGGTGTAAACGTTTATGACGAAGTTGAGCACTCCATCCTATCCATTGATCTCGGGCAGCGCACTTCAGTGCCGGGGCTGCCCAGCCGAGCAAAGCGACCCACTCTTCACCGATGGTGGCCACGTAATGGAGCCTATTGCCAACCATTCGGCTGGAGTGCAAATAATGATAGCGCGCCATAAGAGCATGCCACCTCTTAAGCTCC
>CAYPWF010000175.1:0-1691 GCA_964414345.1 uncultured Desulfarculaceae bacterium | reverse complement strand
AATTTGGGGTTGGGGTTTCGTGTTTTCAAATAGTTAGCCTGCCGAAATCCGAAGCTCGGTAGTGTCGCCAGTATGTTATGGAAAATTGGGTTAGCATGCATATTTTGCTTGACATTGGTGTCAGTTGTGGTATAGTGTCGCCATGTACTTCAGGGTCGCCACCAGAAAGAAGAAAAGCGGCACCTACCAGTCGCTCCACTTGGTGGAGTCCTATCGTACCCCTGGTGGCAAGGTCCGCCAGAAGATCATCATCAACTTCGGACCGGTCCATCGATACACCAAGGAAGAGATCCGAAAGATCATCGGGGAGCTGAGCAGGTTCTTCCAGCTGGAGGAGACAGCCAGGGGGGAGGAGTTCTCCTTTGAGACAAGCCAGGACTTCGGGGGCACCTACGCCATCTTTCGCATCTGGGATGAGCTTGGATGGAGCCGGGTATTCAGGACATATCTCAGGGGCCGGCACTATGACTTCGATGTGGTGGCCAATCTCAAGGTGCTTGTGGCCAATCGGCTCTTGGACCCCATGGCCAAGCTCCATATCCTGGAGTGGATGGATGGGGTCCACTTCCCTGGTATCAAGAGAGAGGATGTGGACTACAACCATCTTTTGCGTTCCATGGACTTTTTGATCGAGCACAAGGAGGTCCTGGAGCCCAAGCTGGCCTCGGCCCTCATGGGTCTTTTTGACACCTCTTTGGATCTGGTCTTCTATGATCTCACATCGTGCTACTTTGAGATCGATCAAGAGGACCGGGATAGGAGGAAAGCCAGGGGTTCGAGCTTGAGGAACTACGGCTATGACCGGGACCGAAGGGGCTGTCCGCAGCTGGTCCTGGGGCTTGCGATGACCCGGGAGGGGATGCCCCTTTGCCACTGGGTATTTCCGGGGCAGACCCCCGACAGGGCTACGCTCAAGGCTGTGGTCAAGGACCTCAAGGCTAGGTTTCCCATCAAGAGGTGTGTGGTTGTGGGGGACAGGGGGCTTCTCAGTGAGGACAACTTGGAGGTGCTCTCTGGGGCCGGGCTGGACTACATAGTGGCCCTTGCACTTAGGAGAAGCTCTGTGACCAGAAGGGTGGTTGAGGCTGTCGAGGACAGGCTCGAGGAGCAGCTCAGGCTCTGGAAGGAGGCGAAGGTGCCTCTTGAGCAGAGGGAGTGCTTCCTGGATGTGCATTTGGATGGAAGGCGATTTGTCGTGGCCCACAGCGAGGCCATTGCCAAGGAGAGCAGGAGGAATCGCGCGGCCTCCCTTCGGGAAGCCACTTCCTATGTGATTTACCGGGTGGCCAGGACCCATGGGCAGCAAGAGGGCAGTATCCCCAAAGAGGGCCGTGTGCTCAGCCATCAGGACACCCTGCTTCACCTCCACGACTACCTCAAAGGGAGAAAGCTTCGTCGCTACTACAGGCTTTGGCTGGATGAGGATGGCGCCATCCGATGGGCTCCCAACGAGGAGAATCGAAGCTGGGAGAACCTAATCGATGGAAAGCTCATCCTCGAGACCACCAACACAAGCCTTTCCCCCCAGGAGGTGGTCTTGCATTACAAGGAGCTTCAGGACATAGAGCGCTGTTTTCGGACTCT
Source organism: uncultured Desulfarculaceae bacterium (assembly GCA_964414345.1). GTDB lineage: Bacteria > Desulfobacterota > Desulfocorpusculales > Desulfocorpusculum > Desulfocorpusculum > Desulfocorpusculum. The sequence continues at coordinate 107 of CAYPWF010000175.1, read as the reverse complement.
CAAGAGTTCCCTCGACATAAGGCCCGTGTATCACTTTGTGGATCGCAGGATCCGGGCCCATGTGTTCATATGTGTCATGGCGCTTCAGATCCAAAGGCTCATGCGCC
>CAYPWF010000174.1:0-1724 GCA_964414345.1 uncultured Desulfarculaceae bacterium | reverse complement strand
AAGGCCATCGCCCATACACCATTGTGAATACCCTTGAGAGGCATCTGGACGGCCTTGGTCCAAAGCAAAATCAGGAAGGCCTCGGACGCGATCATCGAGGTAATGGCTCCGGCAGCTGTTGCTCGCTTCCAAAAAAGGCCTCCTGCCAGTACCACCAGAACCTGAAGCATAATCGGGCCAGATGCCTCAATGAGCAATCCCACTAGAGTTTTCGGCCCCCAGAAAACGAAGGCCAAGGCCCCGGCCACAACAAGTATTGTGACGATTCGACTTACCAAGGTCACTCGCTTCTCGTCGATACCCTCAGGCCTGAAGAAGCGAATCCAGAGATCTCTGACGATTATCGAGGAGATGCTCAGAATCATACCCGAAACGGTGGACATGATGGCAGCGAGTATGGCGAGAAGCATGATGACCGCCATTGCCGGTGAAAGCAGATCATTCATCATCATTGGAAAGACCAAATCCGCATTCTTGAGTTCTGGATACTGTATTCTGCCGGCAAGACCCAAGAAAACTGGAGGCAGGTTCACGAAAAGCGCAGAGATCGGGAATATAACTGCCAACGCCTTTATCGTCTTCATGCTCCTTGTGGCGTACATCCTTTGTGAAATCTGAGGCCACGCGAACCCCCCCATCCCGATTACCATGCAAGTGGTCAGTACCATCAATGGAGACCATATCCCAGCCGGACCGGGAAACTGAGTCAAGGCGGGGTTAATCTCCGCAGCTTTAACAATCACTCCGCCTAGCCCTCCCGCAACCTTCTCTGTGATCACGTAGGTAGCTCCCACCATGCCAACGAGCATAATGATGGATTGAACCACATCGTTATATATGACAGAGCGAAACCCCCCAAGGACCACATAAACCAGGACTACGAGAGTGATATAGACCAGTCCTGTCTCGAAATTGATCACGTTCTTTGTCACACCCTGCATTGTCAATCCGGCTCCGCGGATTTGGAGCCCAAGATAAGGTAGGAGAGATGCTACGGAGATCAGAATAGCGACAAGACACACGGCGTTAGACTGGTACCTTGACGCAAACAAATCTGTAGCGTTTATGAAGCCGAACTTTTTCCCAACGGCCCACATACGGCACCCAATAACGTACATACAGAGGGCATTCAGCACGATGTTCCCGGCAATACCGAAAAAAGAGATTCCATTTCTGTAGTAAGCGCCCGGCAGTCCTATGTACGAAAACGCACTGAAAAGGGTAGACCAAGTGGCACAAAGGACAAAGAAAAGGCCAAGGGTGCGTCCCCCAAGGAAAAAATCCTCCATGCTCGGACGCGACTTCTTAAACCCCCACATCCCAATGGCGAAGCAGAGGAAGGTGTAAATAGCGACCCCTACAAACACGATGGCTGGGTTCATGGCCTGACCTCCTTCTGTAGGCTGGATGGATGCTCCTTTTCCTCCTCTGCACGTCCATGAAGCCTGGAAAAATAAGCCAAATAACCTATCAGGCACACGAATCCCAAGTGAACCAGAAGAAGATAAAACACTGGTGCGGGTAAAAACCCCAGGTACAACGGTTCGGCAATTCTCTGCCAGGGACACGACAAGCCGTAGATAAGTGCTAGAAAGATCAGCCACAGGATGGTTTTTTTGGCTTTTGACATGGCGTACCCCCTCTCTTGTCTGTCGGCTAACGCCTCTATTCCCGGGCGCTGGTCCCGCATTCTTGCTGCCACCGGGAGCCCGGGGCACGAATCC
>CAYPWF010000173.1:0-1808 GCA_964414345.1 uncultured Desulfarculaceae bacterium | reverse complement strand
CTCACCAACTCCCCCACCTGATAGGGATCGGTCCTCTGTTGTTCTGGTGATCTTCGGTCTACCAGGGCCACCTCTTCCAGGGGCACGTCATATTTTTCCAACTCCTTGCAGATGCTTTGAATAACGAATTGCATCGCGGTCGTCCCCCCCGTCTGGTTGGCAACCACCTCTTCGGCCTCGAGGAGGGAGGGGAGAGCATCCGCCTTGAGACGCTCTGTTTCCTCGAATCCAGCGTGAGGATCCTCCATTGTGAGCACACGAGGGGACGCACCGGCCCACCGGGCCCTCTCCAGGATTTCGGGTATGGCTCCCTCTGCGTCCTTGGATGTTACGACAACGAGTTCTACTGGTTCAACCTGGCATATGGCCGAATAAAGGAGCCCCTTGGAAAGGCCCAACGGGGAAAGAAGGACTTTTCCTGTCCTGACCGGCCATCTGCTCACATCCCAATAGGGATCACTTGTCAGCTTGCCTTTTATCGCTGTCCAGGTTTCTTTAACCTCATAAAGGCTCGGCTTTAGAACTTCCTCTTTGAACCCACAGTGGGCGATGGCGTTTCTTCTTTCAGCCACTTCCCGCCACCATGCGGCCAAAACCTGCTGAGTGTCATTCATCTGGCGGCCTTGCTTCTTCATCTCGGCAAGAACATTGAGCCTCCTTTCGGCCTTTTTCCTTGCTTTGGAATAACTTAGCCATTGCTCCTCATTGCCCATGGCGAGGATGACGCGGTTCACCATCCACTCCCTCATGAGCGCCAAGGCAAGCCTCTCCTGCCCCTGCTCCAGGTACCAGTCCACCACTTCGGCCTCTCTAGCCAGCTCGGCCAAATCCAAGGCTATCTTTCTTTTCCACTCCCCCCCCGAGCCCCCCCTGGGGATAGCCATGCCGGTATACCCACGGGTCAGGTCATCCAACAGAAGACTCGCCGGGGGGGCGAAGCTTTCCACCTCGTCTCTTATCATATTGACATCCAACCGCCCAATCTTGAAGGCGGCATTGCCTATTTCCAGGGGGATACCTTCAGAAAAGAAAGTCGATAACTCCTCGAGAGCTTTTCCGAGGCTCTTGAGCTTTTCCGGCTTCTTTACGGTATCAGCCCCTTTCTGGATCTCGTCCTGGATCCTGGCCAGGATTCGTCCCATGTCGTCAGAATGGCCGTACTTGCGAAAGATCCTGACCCCATGCGCCCACTCCACCATATCCACGAGCCTGGTGAGATCGAAGATGGGCTCCGGAGCTTCGTTTCCCTGACGGGCCTCCAATGCGCCGTAGAAGAGTCCCTTCAGCGTGAGTTTCCTCGCCTCTTTCAAGAAAATCAAAGCGCCTAACATCAGTATGGGCAGAGACCGAAACCCATGGGTGAGGTCTACGGCCAACTCGTCCCCTTCCTCCACGCTTTGAGTTATGGCTTTGAAAATTTCCCACAACTCCTTTTCGTTGGAACCAATGGGGATTGACACGCAAGTGAATTCGTGGCCCCGTTTCTCAACCTCTTCTTTTAAATATGACCGATGGGTTTTTGCAGCCTCCTCAGTGAGAAACGCTATGAGCTGACAACCTCGCGGCCAATGGAGGAGTTCCAGGATCGCCAAGGGAGCGCATTTTACCTTGGAGCTCCTCTTCCCCGCCAACGTGTAAACCATCTCCTTGTAGGGTCCACTCCCCAGCACAGTCAAGATCTTGGCGCTTCCCATGGCTCTTCCCTCCCTCTCATCCGCCGCATGATGGTGGCAGCCTCCCAAGGGTTGGACCAAAAGACCGTAGTTACTCGCGAGTATATTTCGTGGCTGAATCTGTGTCGAGAAGAT
>CAYPWF010000172.1:0-1859 GCA_964414345.1 uncultured Desulfarculaceae bacterium | reverse complement strand
ACCGAAAGCAAAGGGCGTGCCACGGAGGGCGCAGTATGCACTAAGGGTTTTGAGGCCGTGCCGGAGTCAAGCTGATGTTTTGATGCATCGCCTCGTATAGCGGATGTGTCTGTCGTTACTTGTTTCCTAATTACTAGCAGGGAAATGACCTGTTGATGCTAACATGCATCTCTATGTCATATCGCATCGGGAGGGATTCTGTATTTTCTTGCTTTTCGGGCAAGTGTGGATTGATCCACGCCCAAGTGTATGGAAGCCTTGCGCTGACTTCCGAACGCTCGCAAGGCTTCCCTTATCATATGTCTTTCGAGCTTTTCTATGGCTCCTCGAAGATTCCAATCCTCGTCACTCGTCGGCCCGTGAGGAAGATGGGGGCCGTTTCGCACATGGGAAGGCAGATCTTCCAATTCTACCTTGTTGCCAGGTGTCAGCACCACAAGCTGTTCTATGAGGTTGGCCAACTCTCTTATGTTGCCGGGGAAAGGATAGGCACAAAGCCTGTCCACCACTGCCGGAGCTATCACCTTGGATGTAGAACACTTTGCGTTGAAGAGCTTCAAGAAGTGGTAGACCAGAGGTGGTATCTCCTCAGTCCGCTCGCGAAGGGGAGGTATCTCCACGGGGACCACATTGAGCCGGAAAAAAAGATCACTGCGAAAATTCCCCTGTTGGACCATTCGGCCCAAGTCGCGGTGAGTCGCCGCGATGACGCGAACGTCCACCTCTTTGGGTCTTCCTGCACCCACCCTCACCACCTCATGATCTTCGAGAAATCTCAGGAGCTTTACCTGCACAGGCTTTGGAAGTTCTCCCACCTCATCCAGGAAGAGGGTGCCTCCCTGGGCCAACTCGAAGTAGCCGGGCTTGCCGTGAATGCGGGCCCCGGTAAATGCTCCCTCCTCATACCCGAAGAGCTCCGACTCTATAAGAGATTCAGGGATTGCGCCACAGTCCACGCGGATGAAAGGCCCTTCCCTGCGAGAAGAGACCCTGTGGATTAGCTTGGCAAATATCCCCTTCCCGACGCCCGACTCGCCCCGGATGAGCACTGTGGAGTCAACCTGGGAAACCCGGAGGGCAACGTCCAGAACCCTCTCCATACGAGGGCTTCTTATCACAAGCTGCGAGCTCATGGCTTCCTTGAACTGTAGGCTTGAAAGCTCACTACGATAACGTTTCGCGAGGGCCCTAGTCTCTTCCAACTGGTCACGCAACTGGTTCAGTCCGGAGATGTCACGCTCGTTGACCACAACCAGTTTTATTTCTCCCCTATCATCCATTACCGGGTTACCAGTGACCAGGATCTCCTTTCCGTCTTTCAACCGCTGGATAATGCTGACAGTAGTGCCACTTCTGAGGACTTCGATTGTAACGGATCTGTCTATCAGGCCCTGGGCCACGATCTGGGACATCGTCTTTCCTAGAACTCGGGAAGCTCGAACCCCGTTAATTCTCTCCGAAGCCCGATTGATACGTACCACCCTGCCTTCCCGATCGCATATCCATAGCCCATCGAAGGAGGAATCTATTATTGCATCCAGCTCTTCACTCAGCTTCTTGTAGGATTCAAGTTTTGTAGCCATCTTTTCATATTCGGAAATATCCTGAAAGATACTGGCCGCGCCGACTATTTGCCCATCTTTGAAAATGGGGGTGCGGTTGCTTACAATCGTGGTGGAGCCCGTGAGGATCTTCTTGCCTATTTGGGCCTCTCCTGTGACCAGGACTTTGCGCAGATCCTCCCAAGAGCCTGGTGCCACATCTCCCACGAATCGGCCCGCCAAATCATGTCCAGCCCAGCCGAGAAGTTCACGGGCCGCCCGGTTTGCCAGAACAATTACACCGGCAGTGTCTATAAT
>CAYPWF010000171.1:0-1964 GCA_964414345.1 uncultured Desulfarculaceae bacterium | reverse complement strand
CCCATGGCCTTCTTCCCCTTCAGCGGCATGAAGGACTCCTTCTATGGGGTCCTCCACGGCCATGGCAAGGACGCCATACGCTTTTTCACGGAGAGCAAGGTGGTTGTACAGCGTTGGTTCTGAGAGGAGGCCGGCCCAGGATGGCGATGAACATAAACACGTGTTCCCAGGTGGTGAGTCTGGCTCGGGAGCTGGAGCAGCAGGCTGCCGGGTTCTATCAGGAGCTGGCCCGCAGGTGGCCCCAGAAGGGGGAGTTGTTCCTGGCTCTTGCCAAGGATAAAGAGAATTACGTGACCCTGGTGGAGAGAGCCTATTATGGGGTGATTTCCGATGCCTACGAGGGCTGCTTCGCATTTGACATGGACCCCGAGGCATATAGCATCAACATTGATCTGCCCGAGGGTGCGAGCCTCTCAGAGGCCGGGGCTGCTGCCTTGGCCATGGAAGAGAAGCTCATCGGTTTCTACCGTGAGGCTGCCCGCCAGTCCAAGTCCCTCATGGCGGATGTGCCCAGGGCAATGGAGCTGGTGGCCAAGAAGAGGGCGGAGAGGTTGGGCAAGCTGCGCCCCTTAGTGGAAAAGGTCTAGCCAGATCACCTTCCAGGCCCAATGACCTGCAGGCCATGCTCCTCGGGTCTAGGGCACGGGGAAATGATTAAAAAGGGACATGCCGGGGGGCAGACCTCCGGCATTCTCATCTCAGAGGCCTGGATGGCAGCATGGTGAGTCGGCCAGCGCTTCACGGATCTCGCAGTGAGGGGCATGCTCCTCGGCCTAGTCGGAGGCTGCTGGTCAGTGTTGCCCTGGTCTCCTTCAGCCTCATGGCCTACGAGATCGCCCTGTCGCGCCTTCTGTCGGTCCTCCTCTCTTACCATTTCGTCTTCTTGGTACTCTCCCTGGCCCTTCTGGGTCTCGGGCTGGGAGGGCTCCTCCTGCACCTCCTGGCCCAAGAAGACGAGCCAGAGGAGGAGGAACCGCTTCTCCTGGTGAAACTCGGGGCAGGGCTCTCCGCTGCAGTGCCTGCCTCGAGTCTCTTCACGGTCTGGCTGGCCGGCCTGGAAGGCCTGGGGGGCGATGTGCTCTGGTATATGCCTCCTCTTCTGGTCCCCTTCGCCCTGGGAGGAGCCTTCCTGGCCCAGGTCTATAGATGCCTCCCCGGATCCAGCGGCATCACATACGGGGCCGATCTCATGGGGGCCGCCGCGGGGGCTCCAGGGGCCATCCTGCTTTTGCAGGCCATGGGCGCGGTGGGCGTGCCCCTGGCCCTGGGAGTTCTGGCCTCGAGCGGCGTGATCATCCTGGCCATGATCCCTGGTAGAGGAGGCCGCGCCTCAAGTGCCAGGCGCTACGCGTTGGGTTGCCTTCTCATATGCGTCTGCCTGGCCTTGGCCCACTGGTCGAGGCTTTTTACAATCGAAATCTCCCCCAAGGCCAACCCCGGCAAGGAGATCCACGAAGCTCTGTCCCAGTTTCAAGGCAGGATCGTCGAGTCCCGCTGGAGCTCTTTTGGCCGAACGGACCTGGTGGCCTACGAGGGCCACCCCCATCACATGGACATCTATCTGGATGGGACAGCTGGCTCCCCCATGTACAGGTTCCGCGGAAACCTCAGGGAGCCTGAACCTTGGCTGGTGGAGCTCCAGGAGGAGTTCCCCGGGTTCCTCCCCTTGAGCCGCCTGGCAGAGCGCGAGCGAGACAGCGCCCTGATCATAGGCCCTGGAGGGGGCAGGGACCTGCTCCTTGTATTGATGGCCGGGGTGAGGGAGATAGAGGCAGTGGAGATCAACCCGGATCTGGTGGAGATGGTGAGAAACGCGGCGTGGTTCAACGGGGGGATATACAGCGGGTTCCCGGGCGTGAAGGTCATTGTTGAGGAGGGAAGGAGCTATCTAAGAAGACAAGAGAGAAAATACGATCTCATCTTCATGAGCCTCCCTGTCACCAACACAAGCAGGAGCATAGAGG
>CAYPWF010000170.1:0-2045 GCA_964414345.1 uncultured Desulfarculaceae bacterium | reverse complement strand
CGGCAATGCATCCATAGATTGCATCGGCGGTGGCAGCGCCCAGACCAGAAACGAGTCCAGATGCACGCCCTTCAGCCAATGCGCGGCGTATGCATAACACGCCGATTGGTCCGACAGGCGCAGCAATTGAAAAGCCGATGGCGAGCCCTCTGAGCAAAAAAGTGATGTCCATTCACTCTCCCGTGACCAGTGCTGCGATGGATGAGCGGGCTAACGGCGGAGCTAAGCGGTTTGCGCACAGCGGAGCCCCGGCTTGCCGGAGCGCAGCGTGATGCGCAAATCCGCTTCAGCGAATTGTTGGCGCCGCGCGAATCAGCGCGGCGGCAACATTTCTTTTTATACCTATTCTATCCCCCGGGGGGATGGTAGCTAGGGCGAGGGGGCATGTCAAGAAAAATGTGATGGCCTGGGCTTGCAAGGGGGGGATAACATGGAGGAGAATACATCCATATTCATTATTAGAAAGAAGCAATGCCAAATAGGAGATCTGCTATGTTGGGGGCGTTCAGGGAGTACCTGGCGGAGAAAGCGGTGGTTCGGGAGAGGTACGTTCCATATTTTGTCCGATGGGTCTCAGAGTGTTACGCCTTCCTGGAGCTTCCCCTGGAGAATCGGTTAAGCTCCGACCAAAGGCAGGAGTTCCTGAGGTATCTCTCCAAGAGGCACGAGGACTGGCAGGTAAAGCAGGCCGACCACGCGCTGAGGCTCTATGACTACTTTCTTTCGCTGAGGCTCGAGGCCAGCAAAGAAAGGGAAACCGGCGCTTCCCAGGTCTGGCAGTCTTTGGAAGGCAGGTCGCGGGAGGCGCTGAGGCTTCGGCATCGATCATTGAGCACAGAGAAGACTTACTTGGGCTGGCTTCGGTCGTTCAGGGGTTTTGTCGGGGATAAGGAGCCGGAGAATCTATCGGCGTCCGATATTCGGAACTTCCTGAGCTTCCTCGCCGTGGAAAGGAGGGTCTCCGGTGCTACTCAGAGCCAGGCCCTCAATGCTTTGGTTTTCTTCTACCGCAACGTCCTGGACAAGGACCCGACGGACGAGCTCGGCGCTGTGCGGGCCATGCCCATGCGGCGGCTCCCGGTGGTGCTGACCCCCCGGGAGGTGGATGCCATTTTTCATCATCTGGCCGATCCTTACCGGCTCATGGCCAAAGTGATTTACGGATGTGGGCTTCGCCTGAACGAAGGGCTGGGGCTTCGCGTCAAGGACGTTGATTTCGAGGCCAGTGTTGTCATTGTGCGCTCTGGCAAGGGTGACAGGGACCGCAGGACCATTCTTCCGGAGAGTCTCAAAGATGACCTCATTCGGCATCTCGGAGGGATTCGGTCCCTTTATGAAAGCGACCGGGAGAAAGACCTAAACGGGGTCCACATGCCCGGCGCTTTGGACAGGAAATACCCCAACGCCGGCAAGGAGTGAGCATGGTTCTGGCTTTTCCCGTCCAAGTCTCTTTCGGTGGATCCCGGCACCCATACTGTCCGCCGCCACCACGTCCATCCCGCGGCCCTTCAAAAGGCGTTCAAGAAGGCGCTGTTTGCTGCGGGGATCTCCAAGCAGGCATCGGTGCACACCCTGCGGCACAGCTTCGCAACCCACCTGCTGGAAAACGGCTACGACATCCGAACCATACAGGAACTCCTCGGCCACAGGAACCTCCAGACCACCATGATCTACACTCATGTTGCCCGGAAGAATGTCCTGGGTGTGAGAAGCCCCCTGGATCGATGATGGGAAGACTCAGGGGATTCCGAGCAAACCCGGGGTCCAGTGGGCCGTTTCCCGGCAAAGTCGTTGCCGCGATGCTCAGCGAGCTCGATGGCACCCGCGTTGAGTTTATGATTCATTGGCATCGATGGTGGTCGTCTCATTTCCTTTGGGGCCGAGGCTCATGAGGCAAGGCGAGCCCAGGCGTCTCGTCGAAGCTGGGTTGGCTCTTCCGTTGCAATTGCTCACGGGGGGGCATTGGTCTGTTCCGTCTGTCTCGTCTGTCTGGTCTGTTTCGTCTGTTCCGTCTATCTGGTCTATCTGGTCTACCTGTCTGCGCT
>CAYPWF010000169.1:0-2198 GCA_964414345.1 uncultured Desulfarculaceae bacterium | reverse complement strand
GGGTTGCGGAGGCCAATGCCTCTTCGATCCCCGTAATCCTTTTCACCTCCGGCATATCCCTAGCAGATGAGGGAAAAGGGGCAATCACTGAGCTGGATCATCACAAGCTCTTCGAGTCCATCACCAAGTGGTCCAGCTTTCTGAAACAACCTTCCAAGATCCCTGAGACCGTGCGCCGGGCGTTTCGGGTCGCCACGAGCGGACGTCCAGGCGCTGTGCACCTCGCCTTTCCGAAGGAAGTGCTTTCCGGGGAAGTTCCTACGGAGAAGCTTCCCCCTTATGCCGAGGCCGGTTGCGAATCCTATCCGGCATTCAGGACAAGGGGAGCGCCGGAGCTGGTCGATGCCTTGGCTGAGCTCATAAGAGCTGCAAAGCGTGTAACCATAGTGGCTGGGGGCGGTGCCGTGCACTCGCAGGCCCAGCCCGAACTGCTTGAGCTGGCAGAGCGCTTGGGCGCAGCGGTAGTGACCACCATCTCGGGGCAAGGGATAATCCCCGATATGCACCCCCTGGCTCTTGGAGTAGTCGGTGACAACGGCTTTCACCCCCACGCTCTTCGAGCGGTGCAGGAAGCGGACCTGCTGGTCTATGTCGGGTGTAAGGTCGGCTCCGTGTCCACGATCAAATGGACACTGCCGAATCCAGGCCTTGCAGGGACGGCCCTAAAGATAGCCCAGATAGATGTGGAACCGAGCCAACTAGGAAACAATTACCGCAACACCTTGAGCTTGGTGGGGGATGCCAAACTGGTACTTCGAGATTTGCTTGCCAAATTGAGGGAGCGTGGAACTCCCGGGGAGCCTGCGGAATGGTTGGAGTCCCTCAACTCCGACAGGAGAAGGTTTTGGGATAAAGCCTCCCTGGCTTTGCACTCTGATGCTGTGCCGCTCAAACCCCAACGAATTGTTCACGAGCTCAACTCCCGTCTGCCGGGTAACAGCATAGTCATAGCGGATGCCGGTACACCCACGCCCCACATCACGCGATATCTGCGTCTCAGTGGGTCCGGCTCCAGGTTCATTATTCCCAGGGCGTATGGCGGCTTGGGGTACGCCATTCCGGCCTCGGTGGGAGCATGGCTGGCTGCACCTCGATCCAAGGTGGTGGGTCTCTTCGGTGACGGCTCCCTCGGAATGTCCATGGGCGAGCTGGAGACCCTGGTGCGTCTTGGAGCGCCGGTGTTGCTGATCCATTTCAACAATGGTTGTTTCGGATGGATCAAGACCTTACAGGCCCTTCATTGTAAGGGCAAGTTCCTTTCCGTTGATTTCCGCTCTGGTGATATGTCCAAGGTGGCTGCTGCCTTCGGTATTCGGGCCTTCCATGTCAATACGCCATTGGAGTTGACGGACGCTTTGAATGAAGCGTTGGACAGAGAGGAACCGGCATTCCTGGACGTAGTAAGCGAACATGAGCTGGCTGAGCTTCCTCCGGTCTACTCTTGGCTCAGACTGGCAGGGAGAGATCCGTTTAAGAATTGATCAATTGGGCAGCGTTCCTCCTGCCCGAACACGAGGGAGAATAAAGGTGAACGTCATTGTAATCGGCGGAGGGTGGGCTGGATGCTCAGCGGCTCTCACCGCCAAGCGTCAGGGTGCACGAGTAATCCTCCTCGAACGCACAGACATGCTCTTGGGCACGGGACTTGTAGGCGGGATTTTCCGAAACAATGGTCGTTTCACTGCGGCCGAAGAGATGATCGCCATGGGAGGCGGGGAGCTATTTTGTCTCATGGACAAGCACGCCCTTCATGAGGGAATTGAGTTTCCAGGGCACTCACACGCCTCCCTCTACAACGTGGCGGTAATGGAACCAGTGGTGCGGAGGTACCTCATCGAGGCCGGTGTGGAGCTGCGCCTGAGCACAAGGATCGCAGATGTAGAGATGGATGGAACGACCCTGAAAGCCGTGCTGGGCAAACAAGAAGGCAGAGAGCAGGTGCGATTCGAGGCAGATGCGTTTGTGGAGGCCACCGGAACCGCAGGTCCCCCTGCCCAGTGCAACAAGCACGGAAACGGTTGCGCCATGTGCATCCTGAGATGCCATTCCTTTGGCGGCAGGGTGAGAGTGGCAGCCAAGGCCGGAGTTGGCGAGACGGCATCTCAAAGGGGAGAACTACTTGGCGCCATGAGCGGCTCCTGCAAGCTCCTGAAGGAGTCCCTCTCCTTCCATATAGTTGGCGAGCTCAACAATAAGGG
>CAYPWF010000168.1:0-2224 GCA_964414345.1 uncultured Desulfarculaceae bacterium | reverse complement strand
CAAGGGGCCGCGGGTGACAATAGCCAATGCGTGTTCTTCAGGAACCCTGGCCATCGTTCGTGCTTACGAGGAGATCCGGATGGGTTCCTCGGACATTTTTCTGGCTGGAGGCGTAGACGCAAGCCTCACTTACCTAGGCTTTGCCGGCCTCATTGAAGGAGGCTTTCAGGTTGTGACAAATGGTCCGCCAGAGACAGTAAGCCGCCCTTATGACAAACACCGCATTGGAGCCGTGTGTTCAGAGGGGGCAGCCCTAATAGTTTTAGAAGAACAGGAACATGCGCTCAGAAGGAACGCCAACATCTACGCGGAGATGCGCGGCGTCGGAACCAGCTTTGGCACACCTAGTACCTCTCCAGAGGCCATAAGACACGGCCTAGCAAGATCCATGAAATTGGCCCTCTCATTCTCACAGATACCCCCTTGCGAGGTGGACTACATCTGCTCGCACGGGCCATCCCTTCCGGTCGTCGATCATATGGAAACACTCGCCATTAAGGATGCCCTGGGGCACCAAGCCTTCAGGGTTCCAGTGAGTTCAATTAAGTCCATGATAGGCAATCCCATGGCCGCTTCTGGTCCCTTGCAAACCGCGGCGGCGCTCCTGTGCATGCTTCACTCCACCATATTTCCTACCATTAACCTAACTCATCCAGACCCCCTTTGCGATTTGGATTAAGTCCCAGATGGTCGCAGAAAAAACCGCGTGGAAGTCTCGCTTGTGGACTCCCACGGTTTCGACAACATAGACGTGGCCATACTGCTAGCCGACCAAAGGCTCCCATTACAATGATTACGGCAATCCCCCTTTTCGTTGCCTCTCTGTTCAGCCTCATCTTGGCTTCTTATGTGACCGCCTCCAACCCCAGGAACTTAGTAAATATTTCTTTCTCTGTCCTCGTGTTCCTCAATGCGGTTTACTCGTTTCTCTTAGGTCTTTTTCTCAGCTTCCAACCTCTCCAACAAAGCCTTCTGGTTCCCAAACTCCTCTACTCTATCCCTGCTTTCATACCACCCAGTTTTTACGCATTCTGCACCGTCTTCCCCGAGCGACCCCACACCTTTCACCTTAGCAGGTTCCTACTATACCACCTTCCTCCTGCAGTCATAATGTCGGGGCTGTCACTCACGAACGCCATCATACTCGGGGCATCACGAATGCCCCAAGGGGTAAAGCCAATTTACGGTCCCCTATTTCCCCTTTACGTTTTTTATTTTGTTTTTTACGTAACTGCCAGTTTAACTATTTTATCTAGAAAATACCTTCGATCATCCGGCATAGCGAGAACGCAGATTTCCTATACGTTTTTAGGGCTAATACCATCTTTTGTAGCAGTGGTGACAGTAACTCTAATCTTGCCATCCCTCGGTATCACCCATTTTAGCCAAACAGGACCTATATTTACAATCCCTATGGCCGCTATAATTGGTTATGCAATACTTCGACATAGATTGATGGACGTTACAATAGTCATCAGACGTATTCTGATAGTCTGCACTTATATGATAACCTTGACTGTATTGTTTGGTATTTTTGCCAAATTTTCATTGTTTCGCCTCCAAGGAAAACAATCGGAATCCGACTTCACAATTGAAGTAGTACTTTGGGGGATTGCTCTTTCATTACTGACCTATCGTCTTCCTTCTATTTTGGAGTATCTAGTAGACAAATTTTTGTTTAAAGGCCTATACGATTACAAAAGTTCATTGAAACAACTTAGTGAAGATCTAGCGCGACTTACCGATACCGAGCAAGTGTTAGGATTGCTTGGCAATTCCATGACAAGTTTATTGAATGTAAAAAGGGTTATCATTGCCTTCCAATGGGCAAAAACTTCGCAGGATTTCTGGATTTGCAGGTTCCCGGATGAAGGTGAGTCTTTCTCTGAGGGTCTTTTCCAGGAGTTACTGGCTTTAATAGCTGAAACCGGGGGCGTTGTTGTCAGGGAGGAACTTAGGCGCAAGTGCCAGGAAAAAAGAAATATTATGAGAATAGAGTTATTCCAAGTCCTCGACTGTGAGGTGTTGGTGGGTTTAACGGGCAAGGAAGGGTTGGCTGGATTTGTCGGACTGGGCAGCAAAAGGTCTGGAGATATATTCTCGAAGGATGATCTGGACTTTCTCGTGACTCTCTCCAATCAAGCAGTTGTTGCCATAGAGAATTCACGCTTATACTCCGAGCTCTTGGCCATTAAGGAGTACACAGAAAGGGTGTTGGAACAAC
>CAYPWF010000167.1:0-2256 GCA_964414345.1 uncultured Desulfarculaceae bacterium | reverse complement strand
CTCCGCCCCCACACCCCACCGCTGACATTGTCAGCGGGTTTGACCTAGACTAAAGCCAAGAGCTTATGGAGGGCCTCCACCTGCGCTTTTTCTTGACACAGTTGCCTACGCCCTGTAGATTCTGGGACATAATTGTCTTTGTGTCACACTCCAGAAGCTGGAGGTATTGATGGTCTGGGACCCTAGGAGCGACGGGGGGGGTGGCCCTTGGCAGCCGCGCACCAACCCCTTGGAGGAGTTGCTCAGAAAAATGGGGGAGGGATTTCGCACAAAAGGCCCTAGCCCTCTTCTTCTTCTGGGGATTCTGGCCCTTTTGTGGGCCCTTACAACCTGTATTTACAAGGTGGACGTAGAAGAGGTAGGGGTGATTCAGCGCTTCGGGCGCTTTCACCGCACTTCCGAGCCTGGATTGAATCTGAAATTCCCAGCCGGCATGGAGAAGGTCACAAAAGTTCCCGTGCGGAAGATCTTTACAGAAGATTTCGGGCTTAGGACCTTGAGGCCTGGGGTGCGAACCGAGTATGCCGCCCCCTCCAGGGAACAGGAGAGGGAATCCCTGATGCTCACGGGCGACCTCAACGTAGTAGTGGTTCCTTGGATAGTGCAGTATAGAATCCAGGACCCGTACAAGTTCCTATTCCGAGTCAGAAACGTGAGGGAGACCCTGCGCGACCTCTCGGAGGCCGTGGTGAGACAGGTTGTGGGAGACCGCAGCGTAAACGAGGTGCTCAACCGCAGGGAAGTAATAGCCGACGAGGCAAAGGCGGAGTTGCAGAAGGCACTGGATGTGGCAGATACGGGCCTCAAGGTGGTGAATCTGGAGTTGAAAACAACCAACGTGCCTGAACCAGTGCAACCGGCTTTCAACGACGTGAACAAGGCCACGCAAGACAAGGAGACCATGATCCGGGCCGCCGAAGAGCAATACAACCGTGAAGTGCCGGCAGCCGAGGGGCAGGCCCAGAAGGTGGTACAAGAGGCCCAGGGGTATTTTGCAGAGAGGGTAAACAGGGCAAAAGGTGATGCCAACCGTTTCCTTTCCCTGTGGCAAGAGTACAAGGCTGCCCCGGAGGTGACCCGCCAACGCCTTTACCTGGAGGCCATGGGTGATTTGCTCCCAAGGGTGGGCCGAAAGTTTGTGATGGACCAAGACCAGAAGGGGATACTGCCTTTCTTGGATCTGGGTCAGAAAGGGGGTGGGCAATGAAATCCCGCAATCCCATCCTCATTTGGGTTCTGATAGCTGTGGTATTCTTCTTAGGATTGGGAGGCCTCTTTGTGGTGGATGAGAGGGAGCAAGTCATCATTACCCAGTTTGGCAGGCCGGTGGGGAAAGCCATCCAGGAGGCCGGCCTTTATTTCAAGTGGCCTCTCATACAGCAAGTGAACCGTTTCCCCAAAACCCTTCTAGAGTGGGATGGAGACCCCGGGCAGATCCCCACTTTGGACAAGACCTTTATTTGGGTGGACGCCTTTGCCAGATGGCGAATCACGGACCCCCTCAAGTTTTTTCAGACAGTGGGGAATGAGACCTGGGCCCAGAAGAAGCTGGACGACATAATAGACCCTGCTGTGCGAAATGCTATTACTTCCCACATGCTCATAGAGGCTGTTAGAAACACCAATAGAGACGAGGTGGATATCCGCACAGTCATAGGGGAAGAGGAGACAGGAAGCGACTCCCTGTTTATTCCCATAACCGTAGGCCGCCACAAGATCACAGAGATGATCCAGGAAAATGCAGCCAAGAAACTGGAGGAGTTTGGCATAGAGCTTGTGGATGTGCGTATAAAGCGGATCCTGTATGTGGAGGATGTCCAGAAGTCGGTCTTTGCACGCATGATCCAGGAAAGAAAACGCATAGCCGAGAAGATCAGGTCTGAAGGCAAGAGAGAGGCCAACATAATAGAGGGTAACAAGGCCAGGAAGCTGGCTGAGATCTCCTCCCAGGCCTATCGTGAGGCCGAGGAAATAAAAGGAAGGGCCGAGGCCGAGGCTGCCAGAATATACGCCCAGGCCTATAGCGGCGACCCAGAGCTCTATGGCCTGCTCAAGTCCCTGGAGGTGTACTCCAGAGCCCTGGACGAAAAAAGCACCCTGGTGCTGGACACAAGCTCGGAGCTGTGGAAGTTTCTCAAAAAAATCCGCTGAGAAACAAGCTCAACATCTCCGCTGCCTAGAAAAAACCCCTACCCAATTTCGGTCATACCTGTTTTGGGTAAGCTGAAGACTACCCGCACCACCCCTTGAACACCC
>CAYPWF010000166.1:0-2471 GCA_964414345.1 uncultured Desulfarculaceae bacterium | reverse complement strand
ACTAGTAACCAGTAACCAGTAACCCGTAACTGGTTTTAACTTGTAACCAGTAACCGGTAACTTCTGTTCTATCTCGTCCATTCCGTCTTTTCAGTCCACGCTCCCCCGGCACTTCATGGTGTGGTCTTGCAGGTCTTTCCAACCAGCAACTAGTAACCAGTAACCAGTAACTAGTAACCAGTAACTGATTTTAACTACCAGCAACCGGTCCTAACCAGCAACACACACATGCTCCCCCAGCCGCGGCTGCCAGAGGCTTTGGTTTGCTTCTTTTGAAGCAAGAGCTTTGCCCAGCTCTCCATCGGTAAACCCTGCACTTGATCAGGATGCCGCTTGACGATAGTATTCTACTCATGGAGACGCAATCCGGAATCGATGAGAAAACCTACCGGGCTATCGTAGCCGTGGTCGACCGCAGGATGCGGGAGATCAGGGTGACCCGCAAGGACTTCGACGCCTTGAAGTCGGCGGTGACCGAGCTGGCCCAGGCCCAAAAAAGGACTGAGCAAAGGCTGGACAGCTTGGCCCAGAAGGTGGAAGAGCTGGCCGAAGCCCAGAAGCGCACCGAAGAGCGTGTGGAGGAGCTGGCCCAGGCCCAGAAGCGCACGGAAGAGCGTGTGGAGGAGCTGGCCCAGGCTCAGAAGCGCACGGAAGAGCGCGTTGAAGAGTTGGCCCAGGCTCAGAAGCGCACCGAAGAGCGTGTGGAAGAGCTGGCCGAGGCTCAGAAGCGCACAGAAGAGCGAGTTGAAGAATTGGGAGAAAACTTGAGACTGCTCGCTGCGGAAACGAGGAATCTGGCTCGCCAGGTGGGATCTCTTGCCGATAACATCGGCTTCGGCCTTGAAGACATCGCCCACGTGGTGCTTCCTGGTTATCTTTATCGACACCTGGCGGTCGAGATGGGCGAGTTCGAACGGCGGTTCGTGCCTGTGGACGGAGAGGAGGTGGAGATCAATCTCTATGCCGAGGGCACAATGAAGGGTGAGAAGGTGACCATCCTTGGAGAGGTCAAGTCAAGGATCTATGCCAGGGAAGTAGAAACATTCCAGAATACTCTCTCCAAGGTGCTTCCCAAGATCGAGGGGAAAGTGCTCAAGGTGATGTTCGGGTATTTCTTTAGACCAGAGGCCTCGGAGCTGGCCAGAAATTACGACATCATTCCCGTGGTCTCGTACCAGCGGTGAGCAGGATTCCCTGGACTCACGGGCTTCACTACCTATAGCGTTTGTCTGGTCTGTCTAGTCTATTCGGTCTGTTTGCTCTGTAACGCCCTTCCCGGCCCTATATGACGTTTCGTGGTTTTCAAACCAGTAACCAGTAACCAGTAACTGGTAACCAGTAACCAGTAACTGTTTCTAACCAGCAACCAATCCCAACCAACAACCACTCCTGACATCCATCAAAGGACCAACATGAACTCCAACACACTCAAATGGCTCGGGTTTGGGCTGGGGGTTGGGGGGGCAACGCTTTTGGCCCACGGCCCCCTCTCGCAGCTTCGCGAGCTTTCCGTTCGCGATGAGATGTACTCCCATCTACCTTTTATCCCATTGATATCGGTTTACTTCCTTTGGGCCAGCAGGCGTCTGATCCATCTTAACTCCACATGCTCTCCCCCAGCGGGGATCCTCCTGGCCCTGGTGGGCCTGGGCTTGTACTGGGCCCAAAGCCACCTCGGCACGAGTCTCCAGCCCCACGACCGCATAACCCTGTCGGTATTCAGCTTGGTGCTGCTGGTGCAGGGCTTGTTCCTTTCGCTTTTCGGGCCCAGGGCCGCAAGAGAGACGGCCTTCCCCCTGCTCTTCCTTTTCTTTGTGGTGCCGTTTCCCACTTTGCTCCAGGAATGGGTGGTGAGTTTGCTTCAGAGAGGTTCGGCGGAGGCCACTGATCTACTTTTTCAGCTCACATGGATCCCCTTTTTCAGGGAGGGTTTTGTGTTCCAGGTGCCGGGGATCAGCGTGGAGGTGGCCCCCCAGTGTGGGGGGATCAGAAGCGGCATAGCCCTTGTCATAACAAGTGTGGTGGCAGGGGAGCTCTTTCTAACTAGAGGGTGGAGCAGGATTCTGCTTGTGATTGCTTCGGTGCCCATCACGGTCTTCAAAAACGGGCTTCGCATAGTGGGGCTCACCCTTGGGGCCATCTATATAGACCCCAGAATCCTAGACAGCGAGCTTCACCGAAGCGGGGGGATCCCCTTTTTCGGCCTTGCCTTGGCCATGATGGCCCCTGTGGTTTGGGCTTTGTACAGGGCCGAGAACAGGCGGCGCAAATCTTCAGCAGACTTGGGGGAAGACACCCATGACCCGGTTCCAGGGACAAAAGGCGAGAAACAGGGGAAGGCCCCAGGCGCTTGAGGTGGGTCCAAGCAGGCCCGGCCGGAAAACAAAAAAAGGGTTTTTTTTGAGCATGGATCAATCGTAGCTGGTCACGGGGGGGGTGGCGGCATTTCTCTCCGCTTCAAGTCTTCGGCG
>CAYPWF010000165.1:0-2477 GCA_964414345.1 uncultured Desulfarculaceae bacterium | reverse complement strand
GTCACCCAACAGCAACACTATTATATACAAGGGGAGGGGTTTATCCCCTCCCGTGCGGGTTTATCCCCGCCCTGTGGGTTTACCCCCACCCTGCAACGCCTGTGACCGTAAAGACTCCCGACATCTGGTTTTCGGCCTACAAAAGGCTTATTTGGGGCAAGAGCTCAAGCTTGGCCATATCTGGCCGGCGGTTACCTTATCTCATCGCCCGCAGGCAGCACCACCCTCACCGTGGTGCCCCTTCCCTCCTGGCTTTCCACCTCTATCCTCCCCCCGTGGGCATCCACGATGGCCCTGCACTGGAAAAGCCCGATTCCCATGCCCTTGGGCTTGCTGGTCCTGAAAGGCCTGAACAAGAATTTCTCCATGAATTCTCTTGGAATGCCCTTTCCGTCATCCTCCACCTGGAAGGCAACCCAGCCGTCCCCGGAGGAGGTGCTGACAAGGATCCGTCCGTTTTCTGATATGGCTTCGTTGGCGTTCAAAAGAAGATTCACCAGCACCCTTTTCATGAGCTCCGGATCGGCCTTGAGCTTTGGGAGCTGTTGCAGCTGCTCAATCACGTGGGTCTTCAACACGCCGTCCAGCTCCTCCAAGCTTTCCCTGACCAGGTGGTTTAGATCCACCTCCTGGGGTTTCACTTGGAGCCCCTGCCTCATGAAAGAAAGCTGGCTGCACATACCCTTTATCTTTTCCACGCTTTGGGTGATAACCCTTATGGCGTCCTCTCTGAAATCCGGGTCCTCGAAGTAATCGGGCAGGTTTTGGGCAGTGAGGGCCAGCTTTGCCGAAAGATTCTTGAGGTCATGGACCAAAAAAGCGCTCATGGCCTGGAAAGCCTCCATTTCCCTGGCCTCCCTGAGCTCGTCCGAAAGTTTGGACTGCATGAGCCCCACC
The DNA here is from genome assembly GCA_964414345.1 of uncultured Desulfarculaceae bacterium. Classification (GTDB taxonomy): domain Bacteria; phylum Desulfobacterota; class Desulfocorpusculales; order Desulfocorpusculum; family Desulfocorpusculum; genus Desulfocorpusculum. Next base: position 1,580 of record CAYPWF010000165.1, on the reverse strand, counting down.
GCGATCTGGTCCACCAAGGTCCTGAGGAGATCCTTGTCCTCCTCGGTGAGGGGAACCCAGCGGATCCTTTCCCCCACCGTGACCATGCCCAAGAGCCTTCCTGCTGCGGTAAGGGGCGCTAAGTAGCGGATCATGGCATCCTCCAGGAAGCTGGACGCAGAGGCCTTCCAAGCCCACAACCGCTCAGGAGCCGTGCCTTCCAAGTCCACCAACGGCAGGTGGTGCTCTGCCACCAAGGAGAGCAGTTCGCTGGCCTCCAGCCCCCCCAGGGGCACTTCCATTGGCTCCCCCTCCGGGTACACGGTGGAGGCCGCCAAGCGCAGGCTGCCTTCTCTTTCCTCCAAAAGCCATATGCTCACAGAGAGGGCCTCCAGGGTCTCAGACAAAAACCTGGCCGCCTCGCGGCACAAGGCCTTGGGTTCCGTCAGACCGGTGGTCCTTTGGGTGAAACGGGTCCAAACCTCCCTGTAATCGTACCTGGACTTCATGAAGTTCTGCCGCACAAACTTGCGGATCCTGTAGCGAACCCGGTCCGAGAAGAAAAGCACACCGGCCCCGCAGACTGCCAGGAAAATGAAAAGGATCTTGTAGTGGATGTCTTCCAGGGCCCCCAACAGCGCCAGGAGCTGTGCCGCGGCCCCGGCCAGCAGAAAGTAGAGGCCGGCAGCCAAGAAGGTGATGGAGTAATATAGGGCCGATTGGGACATCTGTATCCGCACCTCCCTGACCCCGCATCTCCACACACCAATACCCAACAATAAGGAGGCCGGAAGAAGGGCCAGGCCGACTACCTGCTGCAAGGCCGTCTCCAGGCCACGGAACAGAAGAGCCTGTCCGCCCTCGTAAATCCTCAATGCCGCCAGGCCCCCCAGCCCGAAGACCAGGAACTTCACCTGCCACCTGGACCTTCCGGCTGCACAACGGATAATTCTCTCCAGGTTGGCCAGAACCAGCACCCAGCCCAGGACCGTGAGCCCAATGAAGATCTTCCCAGGCCAGCCAATGGGGAAAAACCAGCCCGAAAATGAATCCATCATGATTTGGCCTGTAAGGAGCCAATCTCCCAGTGGGAAGGCCAAGACTGCCGGGGCCCCCATAAGCCCGGCCACAACCCATTTCCAAGAGGCTGAGATTACGGATTCCCTGGCTCTTGCAAACCCCAGGCTGAAAGCAAGCCAGATGCCTGGCAAAAATGCTGCCACGCCCCAGTACCAGCGCTGGAAAGCCAGAATCCGAGCAGGCCCAGAGGATCCCCGGCCCAAGACTCCCAGAGCCCCCTCCAAAGCGAAGCAGACCATACCCAAAACGAACCAGAAAAGCGGCCAGGACCTCTCCCAGCGCCATCCAGCCAGACCGGCCGCCAGCAAAGCACAGACAACCCCGCCCCAGCAAAACAAGACTTCAGGCTGCACTTGGTTTCCCCCCGCGCCTTTCGACCGCGCTCTTGGGATTGTTTTTCTCAGGCCGCATTTTTCACCTAAGTTGGTGATGCCAGGAATCTTGATTACACGGCAGCATAGATTGATCGTAAGTGATCACAGGGTGGCGGCGTTTCTCGGAGCGGCTTGGCGGAGGCGCTT
>CAYPWF010000164.1:0-2508 GCA_964414345.1 uncultured Desulfarculaceae bacterium | reverse complement strand
CCTGCGCCAACGTACCTGCCTGTGCGCGATCCCACGCAGACAGGGCCATGCAGCTGTCACTGGCCACCCTAATGGAGCCAGGCATGGCCACCTTAATGGAGCCACTTTGGGGGTCGGTTTTTGGGGTCTCGGACACTCCTACAAATAGCAGATTTTGATCCATTGCAAAAGACTGTTTTCCAGGGATGTGGATTTGCCGGGGGGGGCTTCTGGGGGCAACGGAGCGAGCCCCGGGGGAGAGCGCAGTTGCTCCCCATAGGGAGTCCCCGTGACGGATCAACAGGGTATGCAAAGGCATAGTTGTCATGACCTCTCCTTTTTGAGGGCTGAAGGCCTAGAGGCCCTATAGCTCTTGCCTTCGATGACCACTCGATAGGCGCCATGGCCGAGGCGGTCGATGACCGCAGCGCCAAGCAGCCGATTGGGGAAGGCCTCTACCCACTCGGAGAACTCCAGGTTGCTTGTGACCACCGTGGCACGCCTTTCGTAGCGCTCGGAGATGAGCTCGTGGAAGTCTTCGTCCTGTGGGCTATGAAGTGGCTTTAGGCCGAAGTCATCGATGATCAACAGATCCACTTTGGCCAGAGTGCTTAGGCGCCTCTGGTAGAGCTGGGTGGCCCGAGCGGATTGGAGCTGTGCTGCAAGCTTGCCCTGGGTGGTGAAGCTCACATCATAGCCCCGTCGGATTGCCTCGTGGCCGAGGGCCTGGGCGATGTGGCTTTTGCCTGTGCCTGTAGGGCCGACAATGAGCACCGAGACCCTCTCCTCCATGAAGCGGCAGGTGGCCAGGTCCATGATCTGTGCCTGATTGATCGTGGGATTGAAGCTGAAGTCAAAGCCCTCCAGGGTCTTCTGAGAACCAAACCCTGCACGGCGAAGCCGCAGGGAGAGCTTCTTGTTCTCACGGCGGGCCACCTCGTCCTGGATGAGAAGCGCCAAGAACTCGCTATAAGAGAGCTTCTGGTCTATGGCCTGGCGGTTTCGGATCTCCAAGGAGTCCAGGATCCCCGAGAGGCGAAGCTGCTTGAGAAGGGGTATGATCTGAGCCATGGGGTTCATGGGGTCACCTCCTTCTCAGTGAAGCAGATCGCGGCTGCCTCTGGTGAAGCGGCCGGATCCGGTGTAGACCCCGGGCAGGGGAGCCCTGGGGGGTTCGAGGGGAAGCTGATCGAGGCCTCGCTCCAAGATGGTCTTCACAGTGCGATAGCGCGGGTCACCAAAGAGTATGGCCCGAGCGCAGGCGGCCTCCAGCCGAGAGGCGCCATACTTTTTGGCCTTGGAGATGATCCCTTGGGCGGCTTTCAAGTTGTCGAGCACTCGGTTTGCAAAGAGGGCTTCGATGAGCTCTAGGCACTTAGGGCCGATCTGAGCTGCCTGTTTGAGACACCACTGGGGGTCGCGCATCTTGTAGGCTATGGCCTCGGGGGGCAGATGCTCATCCACGGTGGAGCGGGAGCCTGCTTTGTGGAGTCTGGGATGAACTGCCACAAGTTCATGGTTGTGGAAGATCTGGACGGTCTTCTCCGTAGCCCTCACCCAGAGCCTCTTGTGCAGTAGCCTGTAGGGGGCTGAGTAGTAGCAATATTCGAACTGGATGTGGCAGTTGCCGTGAAGGGTAAGCTGACTCCAGGAGGCCAACTCCGGGGGGATCTCGGCAAGGGGCCTGAGCAGATCTTTTTCCACCTCCACAAAGCGCCTCATCGGCCTTTCCCTGGTGGTGCCGTGGATGCGGTTCCCTGCGGCCTCCACCACCCACTCCATGAGCTGGCGGTTAGCCTCTGGGAGGCTCCTGAACTGCCGAAGGGGAAGGAAACTACCCTTTATATACTTGACCCCCGACTCGACGATTCCCTTCTTCTTCGCATCCCTAGGGGGGCATGGGGAGATGAGGAAGCCGTAGCCCTCTGCAAACTCCCCATATGCCCGCTGCACCTCGGGGTCGTGGTAACAAGCCCGGGTTATGGCGCACTTGGGGTTATCGATGATCACCTTGGAGGGAACACCCCCGAACCATTCGAAGGCCCTCCTGTGACAACCAAGCCAAGTGGCCACCTTCTGATCTGTGACCAGCTCGGCCCACTGGTGGCGACTCCAGGCCAAGGTCATCACAAAGAACCAGGTGGAGTGGACCTCCCCTGTGTTCGCATCCACAATTGTGGGGCCCTTGCCGAAGTCCACCTGGGCAGCCTCCCCGGGGTCGAACTCCAACATCACCGTGGCCTTGGGGTTATCCCTCTTGAGCTCCTTGAGGAACCGCTTCACACAGCCATAGCCTCCCTTGAATCCGTGGTTCCTCACCAGGGCCTGGTGGATGGTGGTCCCCTTGATCCCCTCAGACCACCAACGGGTAACCTGATCCCTGTAAGGCAGGATCAACGCAGGGGTGATCTTCCGAAGCGGTCTTTGACCCAGTAAAGAGGCCAGCGTGGCATTGTCAGGTAAGAGGGACTCTTTGTCCAACCACCCCAGCTCAGAGGCAATGCGCCTGAGCTCAGAGGCCTTCCTTCT
>CAYPWF010000163.1:0-2577 GCA_964414345.1 uncultured Desulfarculaceae bacterium | reverse complement strand
GTACTTGCATTGGCGGCAGCGCCAGCGTCCATCGGACAAGGAGTAGATCTTGGGGTCCCCGCACCTGGGACAAAAGGGGCGTTTTCCTTTCCAGCAAAGGGAGATAACATATTTCCTCGCCCCGGCCTCCGACAGGGTGTGCGGATCGTGGGCGCAGCGCGACATGGTGGAATTCAGCCCTCCCAGCTCGGACTCTGAACAACCGAGCAGCGGATAAATTAACACGGGGTCTTGACGGCGGTGTGACAGGAACGTTGTGCCTCCATGACGTGACCATGACGATTCCCCGACATGCCCATGGTTGACTTCCCCCGTCCCTTCGGCTCCATCGCGGGCTCTTGTTGGAACCCCTCGAGCCGCCGACCCGCCGCTGGATGATACTTCAGACGCCGCAAAAGAATCGCCACCCCGCCAGCTAGGCTCTTGCTGGCAGGGCAGGCGGTGGGAAGGAGATGGCGCGCCTTGGCGCGGCCCGGCCAAGGAGCAGTCGTCCGGCCCGTTTCGTCACCGGCCGCCGACATGGAGCAAGGGATGAAAGAACTTGTTTTTGCCCGGTCGCAACCGCTGCATTACTCTGAACGGGTTTGTTCGTCTGCACCGGAGAGCTTGGAATGTAATACATTCAAGATGCACATAGGTGCACCTGGAAAACCTCCCGGGAGGCGAGACCATGAGAAGCAAGACCACGGTGGGCGCCATCGTCTTCGCGTTTTTGTTTTGAATCCAGCGGATGGGCTCAAGGGCCAGGGTTCACCCAGGATGACAGGGAGCGCCTCCTGAGAGTTGAAACCACCCTCTAGGTCTTCATGCAGCAGGTGGATAAGCGGTTCCAGGAACTCAGGGGGGACATGGACAAACGCTTCCAGGAGCTGCGGGAGGACATGAACAAACGGTTCGAACAGGTCGACAAGCGCTTCGAACAGATGATGAGCTTTCTGTGGATCCTCGTGGGCGTCTTCACGGCTTTGACCGTTGCGGTGATAGGGTTTGCCTATTGGGACAGGAGGACGATCATCGGCAGGGCCAAGGTGGAGACCATAGAGGAGATGGAGAGGGAGGGGAAGGTGAGGTTGCTCCTCGAGGTCATGCGGGCGGTTGCAGCCAAGGATTCCAATGTGGCAGAAGCGCTCCGAAGGTTCAATCTCTTGTGAGGTCATCGAGTTGCTGGACGGTCCAACGATGTCTTCCGGGTTTCCCTTGTCCAGAGGAGATGTCCGTTGGGACGGTTTTTCGGAGCAATGCGCTTCTCCCCGCGTGCGAGATGTTACGCCTCACGCAGAAACCACCTCTCCAGCCTTGGGGTCAGGCGCAGGAAACCAGCCATGAAAGCGATCTGAATCACCGGCTTCATGGCCGTGGCCCAATTGATCGTTGCACCCGGAACCCCTCAAGAAGTCTCCTCAGCACCCCCAGTTTGCCTCACATCGCACTCCTTCCTCACACGGGTCCATCACCGGATCCGCTGCTCCGGGGCTGGGCTTGCACCCTCCTGAAAAACTGGTAGAAGCATACGGCAGTGAGCATCTGGAAAATGAAAGCCGCCGCCACCGGAAGCCCGGAGAGCCCCTTGAAGCTCATGAGGGCTATTCCCAGGGCTATGGGGAGATTTTTCATCCCGGCGGAATAGGTTAGGGCAATGTCTTTTCTTGGGGTCAGAAAATTCTTACCCACCAGATGGGCCGCCCAAAAGAGCACCGGGAATATGATGATCGTCACGGCCACCAAGGGGATGAGGAGCCTAAGGTTCTCAGCCAGCTTGGGGATTGCAGTGTTGACGGCCACGAACATAAGGAACACCGCGGCAGTTCCTGAAACAGCGGGCATGACCGGGAGACATTCCTTGAGGTCGACCCTTCTGCCGATCCACTCCCGCAGGGCGATCCCTCCCACTAAGGGAAGCAGTACGGTGTAAAACACGGTCCTGAACATCCCTATCGTGTCTACCGTCATTAGGCTCCCTGCAAAGAAAAGCATAAACATTGGGATCAGGAAAGGGGCCAAGATCATGGTTGCCGCATTGATCACCGTGGCCAAAGGCACATCCCCGTCCAGAAGACCCACCCAGACCATGGCCATCCCTGCGCACGGAACTACCCCGATGAGGATGACCCCCACTGCCAAATCAGAATGACCAGAAAAGACAGCACGTGCCAACAGCCATGAGACCAAGGGGGCCAGGACGAAGTTCAACCCCATGCCCAGGGAGAAAGACCGCCAGTCCCTGGCGGCCATGGCTAGACTCTTGAGGGTGATGGTGAAACCCATGGCCGCGATCATCGTTGCCATGAACAATGCGCTGAGCCTCCCCAGTAAGAGCCCGGGGGCGGACGAGAAAAGCCCCCAGGCCGCGGCAAGAACCAGGGTTCCGCTGATAACATAGCTATATCTCTCGCGCATGAATCCAGCATAGGCCGAAAGCATCGTTTCTTCCCTCTCGATCTCGGCTCTGCCACCAGTGCTAGCCCGTATTATTCAGGATCAGGGGATAAGGTCTTGGAGAATAATCCGGGCTAAATGGTGATCCCAAAGTACCGAAGGATGTACTTCAGGGCCACGTACGTGAAGAGGAGCCCGAAG
>CAYPWF010000162.1:0-2577 GCA_964414345.1 uncultured Desulfarculaceae bacterium | reverse complement strand
CCCTCCACGATGAGCTTTCCCTCGCTCAGCTCCCCCACCAGCTTGCAGAACTTCTTGAACTCCTCGAAACCGATGGTGCCTGCATCCCAAGCAGTCTGCATCTTGATCTTGATGGGCTGCTGGGCCGAGACCCTCATGACCGCGGGGAAACCAATGGTGCTGGCCGCCCCCCCTGCCACAGCTGCGGCCTTGAGGAAACCTCGCCTGGACGTACTCTTCTCCTTCTTCTCCTTCTCGCTCATGGCCCCCTCCTTCATAAGGTTTGGGAAAATGGAAGTGCTTACCTTGGCTCCCGCAGGCCCAGCGCCACTGCCCGGCGTCCCCTCAAAAAGGGGAGGGAGCCGACCCACACCCGCTTTATTTCTTACCGGGGTCTCAAAAGAGGAGCAAGACCCCGAATGCGCCTCAGAGAAACCCCTCTCAGTGGTGAGGCCCCTTCTCGTAATCTTCCTTGAGCACGTTCTCCCATCCCTTGATGAAACCGTATACCACAAAGCCTATTACGGCCAACACTATCACCCCAACGACACACAGGGTGGTGTTATACGGGATGGTGAACATCGTGGTACCCATGCCACAGCCCCCTTATTCGACCATTTTCCTAGACCAAACCATATGGAATTTTATGAAGTTCCAGACTTGTCACATTATTCGTGACAAGGTTGCGCATATTGTAACTAGTGCTCTTTCAGCTTGTCAAGAGCAATTCTGGGGGTTAGGAAGACTTTCTAGAGCCCTTCTGGGTCTAGATTCCCCAAGTCTTTTGGCTATCAACCCTAAAGCATACTGCAGCAAAGGGGCCATTGACAATCAACCTGCCTTTCTGGTAGAGTGTTTCAGTATTCATGACATAGTCACAAATTGCGCGTCTCTCAGGAAGAGCCCTGATATGGATGAGAAGGCTTATTACAAAGTTTCCTCCCTGGAGCGAGGGCTCCGAATCCTGGAGCTTCTGGCCGAGCACGGAAGTCTCAAGGTTTCAGAGGTGGCTTCTCTATTGGGAACCCACAGGAGTGCAGCCCACAGGTTCCTTGCCACTCTCAAGGAGCTGGGTTATGTTGTACAGGATTCCGCCTCCCGCTACAGGCTTTCTTTTCGCCTCTTCGAGATGGGCATTGCTATGGTCAATGCCCTGGGCATCCGACAGATAACCAGGCCCTTCATGGAGGAACTGGCAGAGATATCCGGGGAGACCGTGAACCTGGGGCATTGGGAGGGAGACGAAATCGTTTACATAGACAAGGTGAAGAGCCGGGAAGTGCTCCTCATGGACCTGGCCATTGGCACCCGCGTGCCCACCTTCTGTTCCGCCATGGGAAAGGCCATACTGGCCCACCGCTCAGAGGAGGAGATCAGGGTTTTTCTCTCCTCTGCGAGCTTCAAACCTTTGACCCCCAAGACCAACACAGATCCGGAAAAACTCAGATCAGAGCTGGAACTAGTCCGTCAGAGAGGCTTTGCCACAGACGACGAGGAGATGGTAACAGGAATCCGTTGCCTGGCCGCGCCTGTATTCGACTACAACGGCAGGCCGGAGTACGCCATAAGCCTCTCGGGTCCCAAGAGCCGCCTCACCGATGAGAGAATGGCGGCCCTGAGCAGGGATCTCAAGAGAATCTGTGAGGAGCTCTCCAGGAGACTCGGCCAACACGCATGAGAACGGCCGAAGTCCGGCATGGGTAATGGACGAGATTCAGGTCAAGAGAAGAATCCGGGGGCAGGAAAGCCTGGAGGCCCAGATTCTTCAGGAGATGGCCGAGGCCCTCGGAAACTCAGGCGAGAGGGTGGAAAAAGCCCTGGCCAGACTGGAGAAGTCTCTCTCTCGCATAAGAGAGCTGATGGAGAGTTTAACCGGGGAGTCCAAGGCAGTGGGGGCGATAGACAAAAGAGCCAGCCTGGAGCAGGAGGTAAAGCTTTACAACCGCCTCAGGCATGAGGCCCTGGAGCAATATCGCTGGCTCATCATCCACAGGGAGGCCCTGGGCATCCGAAACCACGCCCAGGTTGCAGAACAATACCCTATTCCCCCGCCCATAGAGCTCTAGCCCAGGTTACTCTCCCAAACCCCTGAGCTTGCGGGCTGGGCCCTTAAGCGCCTGGCAAGCTTTGGCATGTTCCAACTCAAAAAAGCCCAAATCCGACACCGCAAATCAGGGCTTTTTGAGCAGGGACCTGCTTTTCTCACCATATTATAAACAGAGCCTGCCCTATCCCTTTGAGTCACCTCCTGGCTTCTCGGGCAGGCCTTTTGCACCATGTAAAGCTTCGTAAATCAGACGGGCCGTTTTCTTTGGAATGCCCGGCACCTGTGCCAACTCCCCTTCTGTCGCCTCCGAGACTCGTTTTAGGCTCCCCAAGTGGCGAAGGAGCGCCTTTCGCCTGACAGGCCCCACCCCCGGTATACTCTCCAGGGGGGAACGCAGCCGGCCGTGATTTCTGCGTTTTCTGTGGCGTGCCACTGCGAAGCGGTGGGCTTCGTCCCGCAACTGCTGAAGCAGCCTCAGGGGAGCTGCAGCCCCAACTATGGGGACAGGATCTTTGCGGCCAGGCACAAAGATCCGGTCCACCCCCATATCC
>CAYPWF010000161.1:0-2594 GCA_964414345.1 uncultured Desulfarculaceae bacterium | reverse complement strand
CTGGCCATGGGGCCAAATTGGGAGGCGGCCGGATGTTCAAGTCAGCCAGGTCCAGGAAGGCCTCAGAGCACATAGCCCAACTTCCGCACCTCTGAGTCAATAATCCAGTGATATCAAAGTATTGTGGTGTTGGTTAGTCACTAAACTGGCTTTAGCCAAGTCCTCCTTGGTTTGATCGGCTCGCAAGCTATGTTGAGCTTGGCGTAGAGCTCCAGCTGCTGCGGGCTTGGCCTTGTGGCACAACGGATCTTTAAGATACGAGCGTCAGCTGTGGGCAACACCATGGTTACCACCTGAGGGGTTTTGAGCATCTCTCTGACTGTAGCCCAGGAGCTGTGCACCCCACGGTCCTGCAGTGTCTTCTCTATGGCTACCAAAAGATGGTAGGCCAAAACGCAAAGAAAAATGTGCGCCCGCACCCTTTCTTTCAGCTGGTGAAAGATGGGCCGCTCGGCCAAGGGGCTTTTCATGCTCCGAAAGGCCCTTTCCGCTCTGGTCAAAAGAGAGTAAATGTGCCAGGCTTCTTCAGCCCCAAGATCGCTCCGGTCAGTCTTGAGAAGGTAGCTGCCGTCAAGCTTCTCTGCCACTAGCTTCTTGTCTTCTCTTGCCACCCAGCTCAGCTCGGCTTTCTCTTTGTGATAGCTGATTTCGTAGTACCTGGCTACACGGGGATAGCGCTCTTTTATCCGGCCAATCGCTTCATAAATCCTGTCTTCCCGCCTGAGCCGGCCCTGGCTGATGCGCTTACTAAGCCTCTCTAGGTCCTGGATAAGCCGCTTCTCCAAGCTCTCTCTTATGGCCCGGTCCTTGGCTGCCCGCTCCTGGCTTATCACCAAAACGTAAAGTTGGCCCTCACACTCCTTCTTCTTTACCTCCACCCGGCTCTTCCTCTGGTAAGCATTGGTGGCCGAAACCACGCGTGATACCCCCACAAACCCCTCTTCTTCAAATTCACCAAGCCAGCGGTCACGCTCAGCCTGTCTTGCCGCTACTACATAATGGTAGCCCCGGCTCTTGATCAGCTCTAAGTTTCTTCGGTCGGCCATCCCCCGGTCTACCACCACCGTGACCCCCTCTTTCTTGCCCTGGCTCCTCTCCAGAGCCTCTAGCATGGCCCCAAGGGTGGTGCTGTCAGCCCTATTGCCCTCAAAAACCTCGTGCTTGATGGGAAAACCCTCCCGGTCCACCACCAGGCCCACCAGCACCTGATTGCACTCAGGCCGCCTGTCCCGGGAATAACCCCTCTTTGCTTCCTCGTTCTTCTCACACTGCCCCTCAAAATAGGTGGAGGTAAGATCGTAAAGATATATGGTGCTATCAAGGCTAAAAAGGTCCACTTCCCTTGCCCTGAGCCCAGCCTCGATTTGCTCTTGCATGGGATGCAAACGATCAAGGTTACGATACAAAGCATCGTCTCTAAGATCAGAAAGCCTAACTCCCATGATGTCTTCCAAGGCAGTTGTGTTCACCCACAAAGGCATGCTGTGCTCAGAGCTAGGGCTGATTAATCTGTTGAGCACCATGACTTTGGTAAGTTCCCTTGCCCTTTCATTGAGACCTGCCTGAGCCAAAACCTCTTCCATCCCAAGCCTTCTAAAGAACTGATTTGCCACATGCACAGGCCCTGCTTCCCTCGCCTCTTCCACCGCCACCGCCTCTACCTTTACCGCCACTACCTCGCCATCCTGCGTTGGGGCAGTTCGCTTTGCCTTCTGGCCCCGCTTCCTTGCCCTGGCCACGATCCCCTCCACCAGGGGATCGGGCTGCCCCAAAGAAAGCTGGCCTGCCAAAGCCGCCTCCAGCCTCTTTGCCAGGGCATGCCACTGCTCAGGTGGTCCCGGCTCCAAGCTGCCCAGGGAACAAATGGTCCTTTGCCTTGGCCCTTTGGGAGTGGATACCGACTCCACCAGGAGGTAGTTGACATACTGCTTACCGTTTTTGGCCTTGCGTATGCTTTTGCGGATGTACATGCCACTACCATAACATAAGACCCCAACTAAGTCAACACAAATACTCCATACTGGTAGTCACTATTTTGGGCCTCCCCAAACCCACCCCTAAGCCTTTCAACCCCTTACCACCACCAAAACACCAAAATCCCCCCAAAAACCACCCCAAAGTGCGGAAGTTGGGCTATGGGCAGGCAGTATCGGACAGCAAGCCCTCCAGAGAAGGATTTGGGTTTTTTGCCTTCTTATCAGCGGGCTTCTCTTGGCCTATGGGGTCTTCTTGAACTTAATCCTGGAGGGGATCCAGGGATGGCCTCAAGGGGCCCGTCTGGCTGGTGCGGTTCTCTCCTTGGGGTCCTTGGGTTTCTTGATGGGGATCCCTTTCCCTTTGGGAATCAGGGCCTTGGGGCTGGGGGCTCAAGCCCGTGTGATCCCCTGGATGTGGGCCTTAAACGGCATCTCCTCGGTTACAGGCTCCGCCCTGAGCATCCTGCTTGCCATACAACTCGGGTTCACCTGGGTTTTACTTACTGCCTCCTTGTGCTACTTCCTGGGCTTTCTGGCATTTCTCAGGTCTTAAGCCCCAGGGCCTCCCTTACCAGCTCCTTCTCGTGCTGGAAGTCCACTACTCTCTGGATCATTATC
>CAYPWF010000160.1:0-2641 GCA_964414345.1 uncultured Desulfarculaceae bacterium | reverse complement strand
CAGGAAGTGCCGGTTCTGACCAAGGATGAGATAAGGAAGGACCAGGCCGAAAACCCACCCTTCGGGAGCTATCTCTGCGTGGATCCATCCGAGGTGATGCGCATCCACGGCACCTCGGGCACAACCGGGAGGCCCACCGCCTTTGCCATCGGGAAAGGGGACTGGCGCCGGATAGCCAACGCTCACGCACGAATAATGTGGGGGGCCGGCCTCAGGCCTTCTGACACCATCTTCATAGGCTCCTTCTTCAGTCTCTACATGGGCTCTTGGGGAGCTCTGGTGGGAGGGGAGCGGCTGGGGGCCAGGTGCTTTCCCTTCGGCGCAGGGGTGCCTGGTCAGACCCTCATGGGCTTGAGTTGGATGAAGGACATAAAACCCACGGCCTTCTATGGCACCCCCTCCTATGCCCTGTACATGGCAGAGGTGGCCAGGGAAAACGGCTATGACTGCCGCAAGGACTTCTCCTTCAGGATAATGTTCTTCTCGGGGGAGCCGGGAGCCGGGATCCCCTCCACCAAAAGGCTCATAGAGGAAACCTACGGCTGCAAGTGCGTGGACATGGGCTCCACAGCAGAGATGACCCCCTGGATGACCAACGGGGAGTGTGAGCATCGACAGGGTATGCACCTTTGGAACGACATCGTATACACTGAACTTGTGGATCCAAAGAGCATGCGAAGGGTGCCCTATGGGAGCGAAGGGGTTCCGGTGTACACTCATCTTGAGCGCACATCCCAGCCAATGATTCGTTTCTGGTCCGGGGACCTTGCCCTCTGGACAGACGAGCCTTGCCCCTGCGGCCGCACCTACCCAAGGCTGCCCAAAGGCATTTACGGCCGCGTGGACGACATGCTGGTGATCCGCGGCGAGAATGTGTACCCCAGCGCCATAGAGGAGGTTCTTCGGGGTATGGAGGGCTTCGGCGGGGAGTTCAGAATCGTCGTCTCCAGGGAAAAGGCCATGGATGAACTCAGGGTTCAGGCCGAGTACGGGCTGGAGGTTCAGCGCTCGGCCCAGGGCGACCCTGAGGTGCTCCAGCGCTTGGAAAAGGAGATGGCGGCCCGCATCAAGGGAAAGATAGGACTCAGGCCGGTCATGGAGCTGGTGCCCCCAGGAACTCTGGAGCGCACCCAGTTCAAGGCCAGAAGGGTCATCGACAAGAGAAGGCTTTTCGAGTAGAGCTGAAATACCTAAGGAGGGATGGAGCATGGGCCTAATGACCCCGGAAGAGTTCGAGGAGAGCTTGAAGGCTAGAAGACCTCGGGTTTACATGAACGGGAGTCGCGTGGAGGATGTCCTGAGCAATCCTGTGACCCGTACCGTGGTGGAGGCCAACAAGGCAACATACGGCTGGGCCCATGACCCCAGGTTCAGGGATGTCATGTCCCTGACTTCCCCTTTGGTTGGGCAGCCCGTACACCGCTACACCCACGTCAGCCGCAGCGTGGAGGATCTCCTGGCCAAGGCCCAGGCCGGAACAGTTGCGGCCGAGCGGCTTGGCACCTGCATTTACCGTTGTCCCGGCTACGACGGGCTCCATGCCCTGGCCGCCACCACTTGGGAGATGGACCAGGAGCTGGGCACAGAGTACCATCAAAGGTTCACTCACTTCCTGGAAAAGGTCCAGAGGGAGGACCTGTGCCTGGCAGGTGCCCTCACCGAGCCCAGGGGGGACCGCAAGAAAAAAGCCCTGGAGTGGCCGGACCCGTATCTATCCCTCAAGGTGGTGGAGAGGAGATCCGATGGCATCGTGGTGCGCGGAGCCAAGATAAACATAAGCGGGGCCTATGCCAGCCACGAGATGCTGGTCCTGCCCCAGTCTGCCAAAGGCCCAGGAGAAGAGGACTACGCAGTGGCCTTCGCGGTTCCAACCGATGCCCCTGGCATCACCTACATCTGCCAGTACTCCCCCTTTTCTGCCGAGAGGGAGCAGGCCGAAGACCTCTATGAGCTGGGCAATCCCTTGTACGGCCAGAGGGAGACGGCCATGGTGGTCTTCGAGGACGTCTTTGTGCCGTGGGAGCGGGTCTTCCATTGCGGGGAGACGCGCTACTCCGGGAGGATCGTGGCCCGCTTCGCCCGCTGCCACAGGATGACCTGCGGGGGGACCTGCAAGGTGGGCTTCATGAACCTCATCATAGGGGCTTGCAAGCTGGTGCAGGAGTACAAAGGCCTGGAAAAGGCCGCCCACATAAACGAGCAGCTCACAGAGATGGTCACCCTCAGGGAAACAGGCAGGGCCTGCGGCATGGCCGCAGCTCAGCTCGGCCAGGAGGATCCCCCAGGCTCCGGGGTATTTCTCCCAGACGAGCTCATGGGCAATGTGGCAAAGCTCAACATCTGCAATGCCTTCTGGAGGGTCATGGCCTTGGCCGGGGACATAGGCGGGGGGCTCGTGGTGACCCTCCCGTCCTTGAGGGAGCTTCGCAACCCAGAGACAAGGGCCTATGTGGAGGAGTTCCTGAGCTTTGGATCCCAGGAGCCGACCGAGAACATACTCAAGGTGCACAAGCTTCTGCAGAACTGGTGCGCTGGCCAGCACGGGGTGGCCACATGGCACGGGGCTGGCCCGGTCATGGCACAGAAGATAATGATCCAGAGAGTAGTGGACTTCCAGCACGAGAAGGAGCTGGTAAGGGAG
>CAYPWF010000159.1:0-2647 GCA_964414345.1 uncultured Desulfarculaceae bacterium | reverse complement strand
CCGACACTACAATACCTGCCTGGTTTTCGGTCCAGACGGCAAGCTTCTGGGCACTTACAGCAAGGTTCATCTGTTTGACACACCTGATTTCCAGGAATCCCGTTTTGTCGAGGCAGGCACACGAGTTACAGTGATCGAGACCGAGCTATGCAAGATCGGCATCATTATCTGCTACGACATCCGATTCCCGGAGCTCCTCAGGACCTTGGTGTTGAAAGGGGCGGATGTCATCTTTTGCCCCGCAGCGTTCCCCATCGCAGCACCGTCGCCAGGCTATGATCACTGGGAAATCCTTACACGTGCAGCTGCCTTGCAGAACATGGTTTATCTCGTGGCTGTGAACCAGATCGGGTATAGAGACCCGTTTTACTACTTTGGTAGAAGCGTTGTTGTGGATCCATGGGGAATCGAAATTGCAAAAGCACCCAACAAGGAATGTATTTTTACCGCTGAATTGGATTTGAAATATTTGAATGAAATGAGAGAAATCCGATCTCCCCTGAAACACAGAAAGCCAAATATATACGATGTTGAATGATTAATGAAGAGAAGTGAAAAAGGCTACTTCTAATCAACTTGCTATCGGAGGATCACCTAAATGTTAAAGACACAAAATGGGAAGGATTTCGTGACATCCTGGTTAACTAGTGAGGGTAGTCGCTTTTTTCCCTATGCAGATGCTGTGTGGAGCTTTGCCGAGCTTGGTTGCACTGAACACCGCTCCTCCGCTCTTTTGTGCGATTTGCTCGAAATGAGTGGATTCAATGTCGAACGAGGGGTCGCTGGTATGCCAACAGCCTTTGTGGCAGCCTGGGGTGTACGGGGACCAGTCATCGGAATCAATTGCGAGTATGATGCGCTTCCAGGGCTTTCACAACGGCTCCATAGTGAGAAAATTCCAGTGGTAGAGGGGGCGCCTGGGCACGGATGTGGTCACAATATCTTGGGTGTCGGTTCAATCATGGCAGCCGTAGCCGTCAAGGAATGGCTTTCGAACTGTGAGTTGCCAGGAATTATAAAGGTATTGGGGACTCCGGCTGAGGAGATTTGTGTAGGGAAGCCGTTCATGGCCCGGGCAGGGCTTTTCAAAGGCTTCGACGCTATCATCGATTGGCATCCCTGGGACCGCACTGGGGCCAACTATGACACTTGTAACGCCTATTTCAATGTGAAATATCATTTCACAGGCCGTACAGCCCACGGAAATTCCCCGTGGGAGGGACGGAGCGCTTTTGACAGCGGGCTACTCATGGGACATGCCATAGAGCTGCTGCGGGAACACATTCCTCCAGGCAATCCCGACGCGGCCAATACCATCAACTATACTTTCGCGGACGTGGGACCGGAGTACCCGAGTGTAGTATCAGACCGGTGCACGGTGTGGGTCGTCGGAAGAATCACTACGGCTGCTGAGGCTGCAAGGATCATTGAGCGGATCCACCGATGCGCGGAGGGGGCAAGTGTGGCTACCGGTACCTCTGTCACCATTGAATTTGTAACGGCTACCCACGAGAAGATCCCTAATCAAACCCTGGCCGCAATCCTCCATCAAAATTGTGTGGAGGTGGGACCGCCAAGCTTTGACGAGCGGGAGCATGGGATGGCGAAGTATTGGCAAAGCTCCCTGGGTGTCCCGGAGGTCGGCTTGTGTGAAGAGGTTGAAGATTTCCGCGGAGGTGCCTCAGCCGTGACCGATAACTCGGAATTCAGTTGGTTCGCTCCGTTTGCCATGGTCTGGGTCGCTGGAGGCCCACCCGGAATCGGCTGGCATAACTGGCAGATAACGGCTTGTTCTAGAGGCAGCATTGGCAAGAAAGCCATGGAGACGGCAGCCAAGGTTCTGGCTACCTCTGCCGTGGATCTCTTGACTAAGCCTGAGGTCCTGGTACAGGCTCAAGCGGAGTGGAGGGATCGCCTAGCTGGGAAAACATACCAGCCACTGATTCCCCAGGAGACCTCGCCTCCGACAAGAATAAATGAGAGGACTATGGAAAGGTATCGGCCTTTAATGGTACCGCACTATGAGTGGCCATCGGATCACACCAGCGATTCTTTGTCTGAACAAACTGGCAATAGAAGAGACCCGTAGTACGGTGACCGGATTCTTGGCTTGACCGTCCTTCTGCTTGACATCTGTCATCAGTGTGACTCTACGCAATCCCGGCATGGAGGCTGCCTGTGGACTCTTTATTGGATATCTTCTCTTCTGGGCGGACAAAGCTGTAGAACATGTTACTCTTTTATTTCAAAGCGTTGCGCCTGTTTGATAAGAGCCATCCTGTAAAGTCGAGTCCAATGGGGGAGTCCACCTTCCAATCTTAGTGTCTGAGAAGATGTTCCTCCGCCATTTTCATGCCGTAAAGGCGAATCTCTGGGGAGCCGAATTCCTCTAGGGGGATGGCCGTGACCCGTTCCCTGAAAATCACCACTTCAACCCCGGGTAAGAGACTCCTGAGGGCGTGTGCGAGGGGGACGCCGTTCTCAAAGATCTCCAGGGCATGAGAGTTGCCTGCGAGCATCACCAATCCCATTTCCCTGGCCAAGCTGACGATTTCGCTGTCAGCCCTGACCCGACTCACCGATACGATGGCGGTGTCGATCTCCGGGCACTCCTCCCGGGCCATTACCAGATGCTCCGGACCAAACC
>CAYPWF010000158.1:0-2713 GCA_964414345.1 uncultured Desulfarculaceae bacterium | reverse complement strand
ACTTGGGGCAGATAACAAGAGTGAAGCCACCCTGCTCCAGCTTTTCAACCCAAGCCAGGGCAAAGGATTGAATGAGCCTAAGGCCAGCCGTCTGGAGATGGGCAACATCAAATCCTTTTGGCTGTTGGAGTATTTGAAGGCGGTGGGAATGTACCACTGTGCCGTGCCAAGAGTGGTCAAAATCGGAGGAAAATTCTCGGGCGATTATAAGACCTATGCCCTGGCACCGGTGAACATGCGCCTTGGAGCCAACGACCCTGTTCTGGCCGCCTTCCAGGAAGCTCTCTGGAACGATACGGCAGTAAAGATGGACATCCTGGCTGCTCTCCGCTACACCCGGTGCTTCCTGGATTGGTGCGAGGAAGCGCGTGGTCAGGACCTTATGGCCGAACTCCTGGGACAAGGGCCAGAGAATTTCGTGGCCGGGATGTACGTGGCCTATTACAAGAGCCTGGGCCAGGCCTCGGCGGTGATGAATCTGTCCTTCATTGAACTGCCCCGCTGGATGCGGGTGGAAACGCCAGACGATGTAAACCTTTACAAGGAGGTGATTGAGGAGCACGAAAATATCATTAGCAGCATTGATGAGGAGAAAGGAGGCTACGACCTGCTGGTCTACTATCGAGACTTTCTCTCAGGCGGGAGGTGGGAGGCGTTCTTCGAATTCACCGCTGCCTACGGCCCGTTCCTGATGCGGGAACTGGACCGGGAACATTACTGGGTGAAGCCATTCACCATTGAGAACCTAAGGAGGTTGATCATGAAAAGCAACGAGCCACTTATGCCGATTCTGGAGTCCCCAGGCTTCCGCAATATCGCCGAGGCTATCCGCCGCAGTACGATTATCCCTCAGTACCGGGGGCGGGGCGAGAGCGAGTATGAGATCCGTTATGGGTTGGGACAGGTACTCAAGCGGAAGGCGCTATACAGTGATGAGTTCATCGCCGCTTTAAGTGAGTTCATGCAGAGCTACAACGCTGAGAACGCCCGGGTCTACGAGAAGACAGGAAAGCAATATCGCAAGAATATCCTGACCACTGATATCGAGGAAATTGTGCGCCTGGTGGACAGGTATGGAGCCACCACCTTCGGTAATCTGTTGATCGCCTTTGGCTATGCCAGAGAAACAAGAGAAGAGGAGGAACAACAATGAGCGAGAAACAAGCCGTTTATTCCCTTTCTATCTGCGGGCGGGCCATCCTGGACGTGCACTCCCTGAACAATGAGGGAGGCGAGGGAAACCAGATCGCCACCCGGATGGTAAACGTGGTCTACCGTGACCGGGCCAGTGGTGAGTACAAACTGGCCACAGTCAACGCTGTCTCCGGCGACATGTTCAAGCACATCCAGGCCGAGCACTTGTATCTGCTGGCCAAGGGCAAGCTTCCCCTTTGCGCCGGCTGCCAGAAGTTCAGCGCCAGCCGCATCTTGGACGACGCCAACTTCATGGGCAAGTTGCCGGTTCAGGACAGCGCCGTTATTGACGAGCTTCTCAAACACTGCGCACTGGACGATCTGGAGGGCAACTTGATCGCCAAAGGGGCCCGTTCAGTGCCTCGGAAGTCGGTGGCCGAATTTGGCTGGGTAGTTGGCGTGCCGGATTACACAACCACCGAGAGCTATTTCCATGTGCGTTATGCGGCGGAACGAGGTGAGAGGCCCGAAGAAGCTCAGCAGCAGGCCATCTTCCATCGACCGGCCAGCTCCGGTGTCTACGCCATGGTGGCGAACTTCGAGATGGTCCGCATCGGCTTCAACGATATCAGTCAACAATACGCCATAGACGATGACGAGCGCGAGAAACGCTACCTGGCCTTTATGGAGAGCATCCTTTACAGCTTTGTCGAGCCCAACGGGGCCATGCGGGGCACCCAAAACCCACACATCGTGGACTTTCAAGGCGTGGTGACGGTCACCAATCAGATAATGCCTGCCCCAGCCTTAAGCCCCTTGGACGAGAACTATCGCCAGGAAGTGGAGAAGGTGGCCGGAGCCCTGAACGACCTGAAACCGGCAGCTGTGACCGTCCATCGTTTCGATTCCATGGGCCAGTTCGCCGAGGTGATGAAAGAGATCACTGAGACCACACGGCCATACAAACTGGCCTGGTAGGAGGTGTCAGTAATGTGGCTCATCGCCGAATACCGGCCGGTCACTCTCTTCTCCTTTAAGTCAGGGATGGCCACCTCTTCTGGGGCGAAAACGCTTTTTCTGCCCACGCCGTTCGCCATTCGTACCGCGCTCCTGGACGTGGCCATCCGCAGCAACGGACTAGCGGTAGGCCCAGTGACCTTCGCCTGGATCAAGGAGCTCTCCATCGCCGTCCGCCCGCCGGAGCGGGTGGTGGTCACCAACCTCTTCGCAAAAATCCTTAAGCCCACGCGCAAGAAAGGGGCCGCAAGGGCGATGGATCGCACCATCGCTTTCCGGGAGTATGCTTGTCTTGAAGGAATGGTAGAGCTGGCTTTTCAGGTGATGGAAGAACGGGTCCAGGAATTACAATCCCTGCTCGCTCAAGTGAATTACTTTGGCAAGCGAGGGTGCTTTTTCCAGTTGCTGAGGCCGCCAGAAATAACGGAAGCGGTACCGAAGGGGTTTGTTCCAATGGACGGAGTAAA
Organism: uncultured Desulfarculaceae bacterium; assembly: GCA_964414345.1. Classification (GTDB taxonomy): domain Bacteria; phylum Desulfobacterota; class Desulfocorpusculales; order Desulfocorpusculum; family Desulfocorpusculum; genus Desulfocorpusculum. Next base: position 95 of record CAYPWF010000158.1, on the reverse strand, counting down.
CGTTCACGGTACCCAGGTGAGCGGTCAGTGCCCGAGAATTTTTGTGGCCGGGCTTATCCAGATGATGGACGATTGGGGGGAGAGTCTGACCTTCG
>CAYPWF010000157.1:0-2848 GCA_964414345.1 uncultured Desulfarculaceae bacterium | reverse complement strand
GGGCCTTCCCCTCTGGCCCAAGGACCACCCCAAGGCAAAGGAGGTGAGGAGCTTAGCTTTCCAGAAGAATAGGTCATATTCGACCTATAAGACCTATCTCGAGCTCCAACCGCCGGAGGTGGCAGCCAACGCTGCCGTCTGCCTAATCCACCAGACAAACTACCTCCTGGATCAGCAGCTTCGGGCGCTGGAGAAGGAGTTCCTGGAAGAGGGAGGTTTTACCGAGAGGCTCTACAGAGCCCGTTCCCAGGCGAGAGGGCCATGGAAGAAGACGTGAAATACGAGGAAGCTGATCTTGTCCAGCTTTCAGCGCTTCAGCACCTGGTCTTCTGTGAGAGGCAGTGCGCCCTGATCCATATCGAGCAGGTGTGGAAGGACAACCCGCTGACCCTGGAAGGGGCTTTCCTCCACCACCGCACCGACGAGGAAGCCCCACGCCGGGAGGTCAGGGGAAACCTGGTTATCTGCCGCTCGTTGCCTCTGCGCTCCTTCTCCTTGGGGATATCCGGCAGGGCGGACGTTGTGGAATTTCACAGGATTCCTGGAGAGAGGGAGCACCAAAACCGCGCCGCTCGCCAGGGGGGAGTCAGGCTCGAGGGACTGCCTGGGTTTTGGAGCCCGTTCCCCGTTGAGTACAAGAGGGGCAAGCCGAAACCGGATCTCTGCGATGAGGTTCAACTCTGCGCCCAGGCCATGTGTCTGGAAGAGATGTTGGAGGTCACGGTGGAGGAGGGAGCGCTTTTCTATGGCGCCATCCAGCGACGTCACGATGTGAAATTCGATGCGGCCCTGAGGGATGCCACACGATCCGCAGCAAGGCGGCTGCACGAGCTTCTCGCAAGCGGGGTCACTCCTCTGGCCCGCAAGGAGCCCAAGTGCCGCAGTTGTTCACTTCTGGATGTCTGCCTCCCAGGGACGGTGGGGGCAAGACACTCGGCCCAGAGGTATTTGACCGGGGTTTTGGCTGGTATTTCTGAAGACAGGGGAGGCGGGAAGAATTGAAGCGGCACCAAAACACTCTTTATGTGACCACTCAGGGGGCGTACCTGGCCGCAGAGGGTGAGACGGTGGTGGTGCGCGTGGAGCAGGAAAACCGTTTGCAGGTTCCTGTCCACATGCTGGAGGGGATAGTGTGTTTCGGCCGGGTGAGCTGTAGCCCCCCGCTCATGGGGCTTTGTGCCGAAAGAGGGGTGGGCATCTCTTTCTTGACCGAGAATGGCCGGTTCTTGGCCAGGGTGCAGGGCCCGGTTTCGGGAAACGTGCTCCTGCGCCGGGAGCAATACAGGAGAGCGGACGATCCCGTGTCCTCGGCGAGGCTGGCCAAGAGCTTTGTGCTGGCCAAGACGGCCAACTGCCGCACTGTCTTGATGAGATCCCTGCGGGACCATCCGGATGCCTGCGGAAGGGAGGAGGTGAGGAAGGCCTCCTCCCTTCTCGAGGAGGACCTCTTGAGTCTTCAAAAAGAGGTTCCCTTGGAGACGGTGAGGGGCATCGAGGGGGATGCCGCCAAGACATATTTCGAGGTTTTCGACCACCTGATTGTGTCCCAGAAAGAGGATTTCCGCTTCAATGGCAGGAGCCGCAGGCCCCCTATGGATCGGGTAAATGCGCTCCTGTCCTTCGTGTATGTCTTGGTCACCCATGATGCTGCGTCCGCCCTGGAGGCAGTCGGCCTCGATCCCCAGGTGGGTTTCCTCCACAGAGACCGGCCTGGGCGTCCGGGGCTGGCCCTTGATCTCGTGGAGGAATTTCGACCTTTCCTGGCCGACAGGCTGGTTCTTTCCCTCATAAACAGGAAGCAGGTCCAAGGTAAGGGATTTGTTCAGCGCGAGACAGGCGGCGTCGTCATGGATGAGAATACCAGGAAAACAGTTCTGGTAGCTTATCAGGAAAGGAAAAAGGAGGAGATCACCCATCCGTTCCTTCAGGAGAAGACCACCGTGGGGATGTTGGTGCACCTCCAGGCGCTTTTGCTGGCCAGATACCTCAGGGGGGATTTGGACGGGTACCCGGCCTTTATCTGGAGATGATCCGTCGCCTGACATGGGGGTGAGAAATGCTGGTAGTGGTTTCCTATGACGTCTCCACAAGCGATCCGGATGGTCCCAAGAGGCTGAGAAGGGTTGCCAAGACGTGCAAGAACTACGGGCAGAGGGTTCAGAAATCGGTTTTCGAGTGTGTGGTTGACCCGGAGCAATGGACCAGGTTGAAACTGCGGTTACTCTCGGTCTACGACCCAGAGAGGGACAGCCTGCGTTTCTACTTTCTGGGCTCCAATTATAGGAACCGTGTCGAACATCATGGCTCTGACACGGTGGTGGACCTGGAAGGGCCACTGCTGGCCTGACAGGGAAAACGCGAACCCATAGCTCCCATGGTTCTTACGGGAGATTCGCGACTGGCGAAAGTCGTTCTTTGACAACATGTTAGCCAATCGGAGAGCGGGTTTGAGTTTGGGGGACGCCAAGTGGGTGGCCAGTGTCGCGGTTCACAGGAGGCAAGTGTTCGAAACAACGAAGTAAAAAACCGCAACAGTCGCCCCCGTGCGGGGGCGCGGATTGAAACACAAATAAATCATTGGATGGGCTCCCTACCGAGGGTCGCCCCCGTGCGGGGGCGCGGATTGAAACTGGGCTCAATCCCTGTAACGTTTTCTTTCCCCAGGTCGCCCCCGTGCGGGGGCGCGGATTGAAACGATAAAAAGTGATCGCAGAAGTGCGGGGGTGTTAGGTCGCCCCTCGCGCGGGGGCGCGGATTGAAACGTTGCCAGGCTCCGGCAGTGGCCCGAGCCCGCCGTGTCCCCCCACGCGCGGGGGACGGCGTATCTGGCGGCCAACCGGTACCGGAT
>CAYPWF010000156.1:0-2996 GCA_964414345.1 uncultured Desulfarculaceae bacterium | reverse complement strand
CTTCGCCCCCGCCCCCCCCCGAGGAAGGCTCACCGGCCTACCTCTCAGTCCAGCTCCTCTGTGATGACCTGTCTTGTGAATTCGTTGGCGCCTATGTAAATCTGTATGATTTTGGCGTCCCTCATGTATTTCTCCACCCCGTACTCCTTGGAGTACCCATAAGAGCCCATCACCTGCACGCAGTTGGTTGTGACCCTCATGGCCATATCGCTCGCGTAGACCTTTGCCATGGTGGACCACTTCATGCTGGCTTTGCCCCGCACTCCTGCAAGTGAATCCAACCCTCACCCTCCCTGCCCAGGAGGTCTTCCCGTGGGGCCAGAGCATCTTCCAAGAAGAGCCGGCATAGCTCTGAGCTTCGAAATCCGAACTTCCTCTCGGGTGCTCCCCGACTGAAGCCAGGGGTGTCACGCTCCAGAACGAAGCTGATATTCCTTCACCTCTTATCCGGACCAGGTCCTTGTGCTCGTTGGTTTTTCATAGTAAGCCTTGAGATACTCGTCCCAATCCGCGCAGGCTGTGCCAATGTCAGGTCCTTGGATGCCGGTGTTCATGCGGCCGACCTCCTTTCTCGCCGGCCGCCGAACCACCCGGGCCGGCTGTGAAAAGCCGCGCATACCTCAAGGAGAGGAGTCTGAGGGGCAGTGGGAGACAGTTGAGCCGTTAGACGATATGAGAAGATGATACTCGCTCACATGTCAAGTCTCTTATACCTGAAAGTAATTTTCGCTGTTGTGTCTTTTGGGAGCCTCAAGAAATGGCGGAGGAGTTCCTAGTGCAGGCCCTGGGGCAGGGGGGGCGCGATGCCGGATCTTGCGGTTCGGCAACTGGCCGGGGTGGTTGTATGCCCAAGTGGCAGCATTCAGGCTTTACTCCTAACCCGGATTATTCTCCAAAGCCCGTGACTTTGGGTGCTCAAGCCCCCCGTATACTTCGACATATTCCCACTCAAAGCAAGATAAACTCTGAAACCGAAAAGCAGGGTGTGCTCTTGAGCATGGATAGATTTGTCCAAATATGTCAATAAGATAGCCCGTATTATCCACTGATCGTGAATGATGCGGGTTAATGGACCAGGGGACACTTTGCCCAGGGGGATTGGATTGGTGTAAAAGAAGAATGCTTTTTTGCTAAACTTGAGGGTGCGAGGGCTCTGGAAGAGAAAAGCTAGCCGCCAAAGGTCTCGAGTACATGGCAGTTGTTGTGTCGAGTCCGAAAAGCTCAGAGCTGGGAAGCGCTGCCGAGGTATTGGCCCAGGCCTTTTCCCAGGATCCCATGGTCTGCTCCATCCTGAGGAAGCTTCGGCCCAACCGCAGATTATTGAAACTGAGGAGCATGTTTGAGGTGAGCCTCCAGAGAAGGGTCCCGGGAAGGATCGAGCTGTGCCTCAAAGACGGTGGAGAGGTGAGATCCGTTGCTCTTCTCTATTCTCCAGGAAGGTATCCTCCTCCCATCTTTTGGGAGCTTTCCCTGCTCTTGAGGTGTATATTTCGAGCAGGGTTTTCTGGGCTTCCAGGATGGCTCACCTGGAGCAATTCCATTCGCAGGAGACATCCAAGTGAACCCCATTACTACCTTGAAATTCTTGGGACACATCCTGCCTTCCAAGGAAATGGATTCGGCTCCATGCTCATGGAGGAGATTTGCTCCCTGGCCGGGAAAGCCGGGAAGATCTGTTACCTTGAGACCTCAAATCCAAGGAACCTCTCTTTTTACAAAGCCTTTGGCTTTGAGCCGGTTGCCTCGGAGACCATACTGGGAGTGGAGACATGGTACTTAACCCGGTTTGTTTGCCAAGGCCGGTGAAATTGGGGGCTACCTGGTTGCTCACAGGGGTGACGGCATTTCTCTTCGCTTCAAGTCTTCGGTGATTGATTTTCCAAAGGAAGGGGGAACCATCAATGGAATCCAAGATAGCCAAAGCCATCGGGATCAGGTATAACCCCGTGGCGGTTATTCTGGCAAACCAGAAACCGGGAAATGCCCTACAGTTCAAACCTGGGAAATGGGGATGCGTGATGTTCCTGTTTGCCAATGTTGCGAGGGGAAAGACAGCGGCCTTTGACTCAGAGAGCTTCGGATGCTGGGGCGGCGGTGTGGGCTTGGGCTTCGGCAACACATACGAGCGGTTTCCAGGCGGTGTGGACTGCTTCACAAGGTTCTTGTCCTCCGGGAACAAGGGTTGGGAAAAGGGAAGCCAGGTTGGAGAAGGCCTTGCTGGGGCAGCGGGGAAAGAGTTTGCAGATGATTTTCTGGAAGGGGAAAGATACCTGCAGAGTCCAGATCTGGTGGATCAATGGCTCAAAGATTTGCCTATCACGAAGATAGACTCCCGATATGTAGTGTTTAAGCCGCTTCATGATGTGGAGCCTGGGGCATGTACACCCGAAGACGTGGTATTTGTGGTGGATGCAGATCAACTTTCGGCATTGGTGGTTCTTGCCAACTACGGGAGACAAGGCATGGAAAACGTGATAATCCCGCAGGCCGCAGGATGCCAACAAATAGGCATCATTCCCTGGAAGGAGGCCAAATCGCAAAATCCTCGGGCGGTCGTGGGACTCACGGACATTTCGGCCAGAAAATACCTTCGCAAACTCCTTGGGGCGGAGTATCTTACCTTCGCAATACCTTGGAAGATGTTTCTTGAAATGGAGCGCAACGTTGAAGGAAGCTTTCTGGAGCGGCCCACTTGGCTGTCTCTCCTAAAATCCAAGGCATAAGAGCATGAGGAGGCTCCCGGGACAGGGTCCTTGCGTGCAACTCCAGGCAGGCCTTCCTTGGGCTTGTCAAAAGCCGCTCGGGGAGAGAGTATAGTCCCTGCCCTGCAAGTGCTTGAAAGGCTTGGGAGGCCCCAAGCGGAGCTTTTCGAAAGAGGTCTCGCCAAGGCCAGTGAAGGGGTGCTGGATGGAGACTTTCTTTGTCCTGGAGAAGGTTGAAGATCAGAGGTTTCCCTACCGGATCACCTTGACCAAGGGTGATAGGGTTCTTCTGGC
>CAYPWF010000155.1:0-3015 GCA_964414345.1 uncultured Desulfarculaceae bacterium | reverse complement strand
ATGAGGAGGGAACTGAAAGTGATAAAGATCCAATCCTTTCATATGGTCCTGACATAAGTTTCAGCAGTTGTCCCGATGAGGAGGGAACTGAAAGTCTTTAGGTTCTTGGCTTCGACAACCTCGTTGCCTGTTTCAGCAGTTGTCCCGATGAGGAGGGAACTGAAAGCGCAACATCGAGCGAGTCAAGGCAATCGCCGACGCGGTTTCAGCAGTTGTCCCGATGAGGAGGGAACTGAAAGCCAGGGTCTGGCCGCGCTGGAGGATGGCCCTCAAGGAGGGCCTCCACGGTCTACGGTTCGGGGCCCGCCCCTCTCGGAAGTTGCGCATGACGCTGTCTCTCACGATCTCCCCTATCTCGCGCATCACGGGCGTCATATCCTGCATGCGTCCCTGGAGAGTTCGGAGCACGAGGGCCACTTCCTTATCCCGAACGTCGATTTTGAGCTGCACACTCACTTGACTAGCCGCTCCTTGGGTGTTAGAAGGACCATATGTTCTTCGGCGAGCTTTACATAGCCGCCCTTAAGAGGCGTGGCCTCCCGAACGCCCGAGAGGTTGCAGCCCTGGCCAACCGGGTTATGGAGCTGTTCAACCAGAGGCGTCTTGAGGAGGCTCGCGCCCTGATCGATCAAATCGAAGAGCCCCACGCAAGGCAAGATCTCGAAGACTTGTACAGGTTTGAATCGAGCTGCCGCTGTATTAGGCCTGCCTGAGCGCATCTATCAGATACTCCGTTGAGGCATCTTGAGCAATGATCTGTCCCATGTGGGCCCACCTGTACTGGTCGATGTCAGGCTTTTTGGAGCGTATTGCGGCCCAGATCTCCTCCGAATAATCAACCGTCGGAACCGAGAGATTGAGTCTTGCCGCCAAAGCCGCCATCTCGGCGTCATCCAGGCCCGCGGCCAAATCCTCCTCATTCGGGAGATTAATTTGTCATAGTCTGTGTTGGGATCCGACTCCATGATCTGCCTCAGGGCCCGGATGTCGTATTTGAGATTGAGGGTCTTGAGGAAATCCGCCAGAGTCTGCCTCGCCCACATGTCATTTATTGCTTGCATGAGGTACCGGTAGGCCCCGTCCCACTGGTAGAGGGACGAGTCATAGCGGTGGCCCAGGTGGTGGCCGAGCTCAAGTCTCAGGGTCCTCATGGCAGAGTTTCAGCAGTTGTCCCGATGAGGAGGGAGCTGAAACTAGATAATCACGGTTCATCCGGCAAATGATTACTCCTGGCAGCGGAGGTGGTAGAGTCTGAGCTTTAAGTAGGCCATGTCTCGGTATCCGTAGGCTTGGCGTTTGAGGGTCTTGATTGTTGATTCCCTCTAGGAGGCCGAAACTGATCCTGTGACAGAACTAGGTGAGGAGCCCATAGCTGTGAGCCATAAGGGTCTTACCCAAAAGCGGTGTGACCGAAAATGGGTAAGTTTCGTATCGCCCACGCCCGCGGAGGCGGAATATCTCGGCCGGAACCACCCCTTCGTGCAGGCGCTGGCCCGCTATCTCTTCGAGGCGGCGCTGGTGGGCCATGACCCCCGGCCTGCCAGGAGGGCCGGCGCCGTCGCCACCCGAAGCGTGAACGAAGAGACCACCCTGTACCTTCTTCGCCTGCGTTACCTGCTGACCCTGCCGGGAAGGCAGCCTTTGCTCCTGGAAGAGGTTCGGATGGCGGGCGTCCGGAGCGGTGCGCCGCCGCTGCTTCCCCATGACGAGTGCCTCGCGCTCCTGGGTCAGGCCAAGCCCGACGCCAACATTGAGCTGGCCGAGAAGAAAAGCCTGGTGCAAGAAGCCATCCGTTGCTGGCCCTGGGGCGGCCAGGCCCCCAGCAGGGAACTACGCTTGGGGTTGGAGGAGGCCTTCCTGGAGCGCGCGGTAGCTCTCGAAGAAAGTCACAAGAATATACGCAGATCACTGAGGCTGCGCGTTCGCGAACTATCGCTGGACCCCCAGACGCCGCCCGACCTGCTCGGCGTCTTGGTGTTGCTCCCTGTTCCTTGACATTGGAGATCCCCGTGAGTAGGATCATTTCCATGATTACGACAGTCACCAGGAAAAACATGGTTACCGTTCCGGCTCAAATCGCCCAGAAGTATGGCATTCAGCCTGGATACCGTCTGGAGTGGACGGCCTTGGATGGCGAGCAGATATTGGTGCGGGTGATACCTGATCGCCGGGAACTCTCGCGTCGCTTGCTGGGCAAAGGGCGAAACTTGGCCCCTGAACGAGAGGCAGTGGCCGAACTGGTGGAGGAACGCGCCTGCGAGGGTTGAGCCATGCGCTATCTCCTGGATACCTCCGCCCTGCTGGCGCACTATCGTCAGGAGGCGGGCTGGGAGCAGGTGCAAGCCCTATTCGAGCAGGAAGGGGCGGAATTGTATCTGTGCGCGCTTTCTCTCACAGAGTTTGGTCGAAGGCTGTATGAGCTTGGAGCAGCAGCCCTGGATGTGGAAGAAGTTGTGCGCGACTACGGCGCCCTGTTCGAGGAGCTGGTTATGGTGGACGAGCAGGTCGCCCGGCGGGCGCTCGAGATCACCCGCCGTGCGTCCGGCCGCCTGCCGTTGATCGATTCGCTCATCGCCGCTGCCGCCGCCGAGAGAGAGGCTGTCCTTGTTCATCGCGATCACCATCTGCGCGTCGTTCCACCCGAGGTCCTCCAAGGGCTGGATCTGACCCCCACGCCTTGAGGGACAAGATGGCCGACGTTGCTCACGCCTTCCCCTCCGTGCGCATAGAAGGCGGGCTTTTCGGTCCGGATTTGCTGGAGGCCCTGGCCTCCGCCGAGCTGCCCGGCCAAAAGCCGGCGGATTTTGGCTTAGCGGACAGGTACGTGAGCATCTGCGCGAGGGGGTGGAAGAGTGTTTGACCCCGCTGGCCAACGGCTTCTTGGGTCATCCAGCCAGCCAGGCCCTGCGGGAATGGGCGGAAAAGGAAGGCGCTTTGGCGCTTTACCGCCAACTGTTGCTCCGTAAGTGATCACAGGGTGGCGGCGTTTCTCGGAGCGGCTTGGCGGAGGCGCTT
>CAYPWF010000154.1:0-3103 GCA_964414345.1 uncultured Desulfarculaceae bacterium | reverse complement strand
CAGTCTGCGCTGAAAAAGGCTGGGAACTGGTTCAAACCCGTTTTTATACGGGTGTCCCGGACGCACAGGACAATGCCTTGTGGAATTCCTTTTGGGCGGCCAAGCTCCTATGGATGGCCCGGCAGGGGATTCACACTTACTCCCGTCCCCTCAGATATAGGAACAAGAGGATCACACTTCCGGATGGAACGGAACACACATTTCTGACTGGGGAAGAGAAGGGTATAGATGTCCGTATAGCCATAGACGTGATCCGTATGGCACACAGGAAGCAATACGATGTGGCCCTCATCTTCAGCCAGGACCAGGACCTTTCGGAGGTGGCCAGGGAGATTCGGGTCATCTCTAGCGAGCAAGACCGATGGATCAAGGTGGCCTGCGCCTTTCCGCAGAGCCCAACCAGCGTAAACAGGCGGGGCATCGATGGAACCGATTGGATTCCCATAGATCGTAGCCTTTACCAGAAGTGCCTGGACCCAAGGGATTATCGCCCGAAGGCAAGGTGAGTGGTCGCTCCCGGCAGGGGCTATAGGGCCCTCAGGGCCTTGCGGTTCCTGGTGGGGCGGTGAGATGAAATAGCTTGACAGGTGGTCTGGAATAGGCGAGATTCCAAGGGGAACCTTGCGTGTTCCATACTTGACGGCAGGTGGGCTCAGAGCCTAGCGCTGCCGGTGGCAGCGCGTTTGGAGCTGGCAACCGGACATCGAGGTTAGGACCCCATGTTCGAGGATTGCTACGTAGCCCAGGCGATTCTCACCTCGGTCATTCCCAGAAGGACCGATATCAGGCGCTATGTACTGCAGTTTGAGGAGCGCCTTCAAGAGAGGTTCTTGCCCCCCCACCTCTTACCCTTCCCAGATGAACTCGAGCCAGAGGTGCCCCGAATACTGTTCGGAACAAAAGACGGTGCAGGCCAGCTCATGATGTCACAGGTAAGCTTGTCTGTCCAGAACCACTACCCCCGGGAACAGGGGAGGCAACTCGCACATGTCGAAGGGGACTTGAGGGAGTCACTGCCAGTGATCTTTGAGCTACTCGAGCTCATACCCGAGGTGCGTCCTAAGTTTGTGGGGATCAGTCTGGTGCTGAACCTTCCCTCTCGAGGAGATGAGCAGGAGCTGCTAGAGTTTTTGTGCAATCGTTTAGGGGCTGCGGTGGAAAGACAAGGCCTGCACGACATGGAGCTCAAGACCGTGAGGGTTTTGGAGGGATCGTTTTTCGCCAACATCCTCATACGCAACTTCCGGGCCTTCAAGATGGAATTTAGTCCTCAAGGGGTCGTTCCGATGCCCAGGGAAGAGGCCATTGAAAAGGGACTTCAGGTGGTGCTGGATTGCAATGACCGCTATTCTTTCAACGAGCGCAGGGGATATGAATCCAGCGAGGAGATGGGGATAAAGGTGCTCGATCTGGCGATTCACCAGGCGCAGGAGGCCGTGAAATGGTTGAGGCTTCAGCCGTAGAAAGCTGTTCCGATACTCTGCCCTTTGTTCGAGAGCATGCACTTTGGCTGGACAGGATCGCATGGCTCCCAGGGTTTCGCGGATCCGAGACCGTGGTCTGGAAAGGACCAGCGGGAGTCATCTCCAGCTCGGAGAGCATTCCCATGCCTTTGGCGCACTTATTGCCGGTCCCCGAGCTGTCAGGTAGGCGCGAGGCCAGAATTCGTGCTTTGCGAGGGAAGTACTCGTTCATCCCCACCAGCAGTGAAGACTACGCACGATCGAAGCTCGCCGAGCGGGTGTGAGTCATATGCCAGTGGTCCTGGATGCATGCGCGCTCATCGCGTTTCTTCACGGCGAACAAGGCTCCGATGTCATCGAGTCCTATTTCCTGGATGAGTCCCTCACCTGTTTGGCGCACGCCGTGAACATATCAGAGGTCTATTACATATTTGCCAGGGATGGGGGCGAGGTAGTGGCCAGCCAGGCTATGGAGGATCTTCGATCAACCGGGCTGGTGGTCCGTGAAGAGATGGACGATGCATTGCTCCGAAGCGTGGCCTTTCTGAAGGCCAAACTGATGCGAGGGGGCTCGCAGATATCGCTGGCCGATTGTTACGCAGCAGCCCTGGCCCAGAGGGTGGGAGCCACGGTTGTGACCTCGGATCACCGGGAGTTTGGGCCAGTCGCTGACCAGGGATTTTGCCGGGTAGATTTTTTCAGATAAGCAGGAGCCTTTCCCAGATGGAGAAGCGGAAAGATGGGGCAAGATGATTCAGGCGCACCGGAGAGCAGTACGAGACTCACTCTGAAGCGTCCACGTCTTCTCATCGAGGAGTGGCTTCCGGCCGCGGCCATCGGGGTGGAGTGCATGCGGGAGAGGAGCACCGGATTAAATCCGCCCAATGCCCGCCTCCACGTCTGGTGGGCCCGACGGCCCCTTGTCGTCTCCAGGGCCGCGGTGCTTGGATCCCTCTTGCCCGCGGATTTCCCTAGGGACGTGTTTGAGAGGTTGTTGGGGTTTTGGGGAAGTGCCCAACAGATCACCCAAGCTCAACAAATGCTAAACTGGGCCCAGAATTGGGGAAGAAGAATTGCCAATCCTCACGGGGAGAGAGCTTTCAAGCGACGCCTCCGGTCCGAAGATGTGGCCAGCGCACGTTCCGCTGCTGTGAATTTCTGGGGTTCGAGAATTGCAGTGATGGACCCCATGGCTGGAGGTGGATCCATTCCTCTCGAGTCGGCGCGCCTAGGATTCCATACCATCTCCAACGAATACAACCCTGTTGGATGTTGTATTCTCGAGGCTACGGTCCATTATCCACACCGGTACGGAGTGCAGCTTGCGCCAAAGGCGCGTCATTGGGGGGCTGAGCTGAGAAGGCGTTTCAATGGCGCCCTGCAACGCTTTTATCCAAAGACGGGCTACCTGCCGCCGCATTGCTTTATCTTCGCCCGCACGGTTCCTTGCCCTGACACTCAATATCACACGCCCCTTGTGCCGGACTGGCATTTGCTGAAGCCCAAGAAAGGCAGACCCGTGGTGGCCGAACCCTTGGTGAACAGGGCCAGGGGCACCTGGACGGTCCAGATCCGGGAGGTGGGCAACATGGCCGGGCAGTTGAGGGAGCCCCCACGGCCCACATACTCGGGCGGCAAGG
>CAYPWF010000153.1:0-3240 GCA_964414345.1 uncultured Desulfarculaceae bacterium | reverse complement strand
CACCAGCACCCCTGCCACACCCCCAAGCATGGAGCCGATGGCGAAGGCTGCCATGAAGACCAGGTTTACGTTCACACCCATGGCATAGGCGGCCTCGTAGTCCTGAGCAGTAGCCCGGATGACCATGCCCAGCCTGGTCTTGTTTATTAGAAAGTAAAGGCCCAACATGAGAGCCACCGTGACTGCCATGACCAGCACCTGGAAATAGGTGATGTAAACCCCTGCCAGCTCCACCTCGCCGTAGTCCATGCGATCCAAAAGTGCGTGGGGCAGGGACTGGGTCTCAGGACCCCAAAGGAACTGCGCCGCGTTTACAAGTAGGATGGATACCCCTATGGTCACAAGCAAAGAGGTGGAGTGGGGGGCGTCCCTTAGGAAATGGAAGGCCAGGATTTCGACCACTATACCCAGAAGAGCCGTGGCCGCCAGGGCCGCGGCCAAGGCCAGGAAGAAATTTGGGGATAGGAGGCGGATCACCTCAAAGCCCACATAGGCCCCTATCATGTACACCTCCCCGTGGGCAAAGGTGACCATCCTTAAGGTGCCGAAAATCATGGTAAAGCCCAGGGCCAGCAACGCATAGACCGCCCCCTGGGTGAGCCCGTTGACCAACTGCTCGAAGATCAATTCAAGGCCTCTGTTTTGAGGTTTTACGGGGGATTATTAAGAATCCCCCGGTCTTTAAGGCTCACGGCTTGTAAAGGACCCACTTGCCTTCCTTGATGGTAATCTTGACCAGATCCTTGGCAGGGTCCCGACCATGCTCGTACGTAATGGGCCCCGTGGCCCCCTCAAAGCCCCTGAGCTCCAAAAGCCCTTGGCGTACCTTGGAGCGATCCTCCACCCCCACCTTCTTGAGGGCAGCCACCAAGAGCCCGGCCGCGTCGTAGGCTAAGGCCGCAAACTGGTTGGGGTCAGTCCCGTAAAGCTCCCTGTACTCCTTGGTGAACTTCTGGGCCCCTGGCCTGGGATCTGTGCTGAAATAGTTGGCCGGGATCAGGATCCCTTCCACCGCCTCACCCCCCAACTCTATGGTCTTCTGGGAGAAGAGGGAGCTGTTGGCCAGGACCACGGGCTTGAAGTGCATGCGCTTGGCCTGGTTCAGGATGGCTGCAGCATCGGCGTAAAAGGTTGGCAGGTAGATGAGCTCGGGGTTTAGCCGCTTCATCTTGGTTAGAATTGCTGTGAAGTCTTTCTCGCCCGGGGTGAAGGCCTCCTCGGCCACTATTTCAGCCCCCAGCTTCTTGGCCTCCATCACGAAGTACTTGTTGGCGTCCACCCCCCAATCGTTGTTGATATAGATGGTGGCGATCTTCTTCTTTTTGAGCTCCTGGACGGCCCACCTGGCATTGTAGGGCCCTTCAAAGCCCTGAGTGGCCACCACCCTGAACATGTACTCCCCCTTCTTGGTCCAGTCCTGGTGGGATGTGGTGGGGGAGAGCTGCACCATCTTGGCTGCCTCGTACACGGGGGCCGCGGCCATGCTGCAGGAGCTGCTGAAATCCCCAATCTCTGCTATCACCTCGGGATCTGCCACAAGCTTCTCGGCTATGAGGACCGCCTCCTTGGGATCCCCCCGGCTGTCCAGCACCACCAGCTCCAACTTAGTTCCGTTTATGCCTCCATCCTTGTTCACCTTGTCGAAGACCATCTGAACGGCCCTCTTGAAATCGTTACCGTACTCGGCCCAGTCCCCTGTGAGGGGGGCCGAAAGCCCCACCTTCACCACCTGCTTGGCAGCCTCTGAGGCCTGGGGCCAGGCCGCAAGCGAAACTGCCAAGAAAGCTGCCAGGACTAGCCTCAATGAACCCTCCCAGATCCTCCTCATAGCAAACTCCTCCTTTCCTGTTTGTGGTTCCCTGAAACAGAGAGCATTCCTTGGGGGGAAAATCACATCTTGCACTTCGCCCCTTTCTGAGCCCAGGGGGCAAGTCCTCCGCACCGTCCGTGTAACCTATCTAATACCTCGAAAAACAGGCCCTGTGAAGAGACCAAAAAGAGTCGGCAATAAGTATCAGGCAATCGGGAAGCTTCCCTTGGGATTCGCCGGGAGGGGGCTTATGCCCGCCCGGAGGGTGGAGAGTGTTTTCCTGGGCGAAAGGCTCACCCCGTACTTCGGTGTCCCACTTTGACTGGGTTTGTCCGCAAAGCCGCACACCATGGAGGATTTCGACGCTGTCCTGTATACTTAGCAGATAACGAATCTTGAGGCTAAATTGGATTCAGCTCAACTCAAAGCTTGCAAGCCGGGATCGGAAATGGAAGAGCAGGACAGGCTCAATAGGCTCAAAGAGCACCTTCTGGAGCTCTGCCGGGCTCGGGGCCCGATCCCATTTGCCCTGTACATGGAGCTTTGTTTATATCACCCGGAGCTGGGCTACTACACAGCAGGCCCTCCCCCCATGGGGAAGGAGGGGGACTACCTCACATATCCCTCGGTGCACCCGGCCTTCGGAAGACTCCTGGGAAGACAGGTGGCCCAGATCTGGAAGCTCATGGGGGAGCCCTCCCCCTTTACCCTGGTGGAGATGGGAGGTGGCAGGGGGGATCTATCCCGCCACATGCTGGGGCTCATCCAGGAAGAAGCCCCCGGCCTTCTCCAGGTGCTCCAGTTGATACTCGTGGAGCGAAGCCCCAGGCTCCTCGAGGCTCAAAAGCGGGCCCTGGGGGGCTTCCAAGGGGTGAGCTTTATGGACCCCGAAGCCTTCTTGTGCTTGCCCCAGATAGTTGGTTGCATGGTCTCCAATGAACTCCTGGATGCCATGCCGGTGCACCTGGTGGAGGTTCACTCGGGAAGAATCCAGGAGGTCTTTGTGGAGGTCAGCGAGGGAGGGATAAGGGAAGTCTTGGCCGAGCCCTCCAATGCCCGCATTCAGGGATACCTCAGGGCCATGGGGGCAAAACTCCTGGAGGGCCAGCGGGTGGAGGTGGGTCTGGCAGCCACAGACTGGATGGAGAGGGTGGGATCTGTCTTGGGCAAGGGAGTGGTCATCACCGTGGATTTCGGTTACAGCGGCCCGGATGCCTTCCACCCCCTCAGGCCAGCCGGCACCCTCATGGCCTACAAGAGGCACGCGGCCAGCCCTGACTCCTATGCGCTGCCAGGCGGGCAGGACCTTACGGCCCACGTGAACTTCTCGGCCCTGATCTGGGCTGGGCAACGCGCCGGGCTATCTTTCACTGGCCTGGCGCCGCAGGACAGCTTCCTCCTGGCCCTGGGCCTCCTCCAAGAGATGGAGG
>CAYPWF010000152.1:3040-3315 GCA_964414345.1 uncultured Desulfarculaceae bacterium | reverse complement strand
AGGGAGCTTACTCCCACTAAACCAAGGAGGCTTGACAACACGACACAGTATCTACGCAAAACCAATCTGATTTCGTTAGGTTGGGTGTTGGGGGACGTAGGGGCGGACTTTATGTCCGCCCGCAAAACGGGCCAAACCAAAACCCAAACCAAAACCCACCGGGATGGGATGAACCCACAGGGCGGGGATAAACCCGCACGGGAGGGGATAAACCCCTCCCCTACGCAAAACCAATCTGATTTCGTTAGGTTGGGTGTTGGGGGACGTAGGGGCGG
>CAYPWF010000152.1:0-2940 GCA_964414345.1 uncultured Desulfarculaceae bacterium | reverse complement strand
ACTTTATGTCCGCCCGCAAAACGGGCCAAACCAAAACCCAAACCAAAACCCGAAAACCCCTGGAGAGGGTAGACCCCGACCGGGTTTGGGGGTTTTGGGGTTGTGTCGCCCCTTGGCTTCCAAACGGGCCCAAGGGGTGTCGGATTTTTTTACTGTTTTCCAGGCAAGCCCCGGGAGGAGAGTCTCCCTGTCACCAAAGCCTTTGAGACGCCGCTCTGACAAGGTGCCGGATAGATCATCATAAAAACTTAATGAAATCGATTATTTGGGCCAATAAAGAAAAGAGCGCGCTCATCGGCGCCACACCCTGAGTTCCCCCCGGCAAGCCCCAAGAGCTTCTGGCATGGTTCTTGATAGAAAAATAATGCAAAAGCTTCGAAGCAAGGAGAGATGATGAGGACTCTAAAGCTCAATAAACTTTTGACGGCTGCGGCCTTGTGTGCAGCTCTGTGCTTCTGGGTTGCCGGTGTTTCCCTTGGTTGCCCGACCCTGCAGTTGGATATTGCCGGTGGGACTTACAGCTCTTCTAACGACGGCCAGACCGAAGAGACCATAGTGGCTCCTGCCGACACTTTCACCCTTTATGCCTTCCTTATCCCCAATAGCTCCAACAAGCTGGATGATACGTATTACATCTCGGCTGCTGTGGTGCCAAAAATGGGGCCGGACGGAGACGATCTGGGTTATTTTGTTTTTGACAACACCCAGGTAGATGTGACCAACGACATGACCTATGGAATCCCGCCCCTGGAGATAGCGACAACGCAACTTTGGGACGCAGGAGATCTACCTCGCCACGGAATTTACTACACCTACTTTCAGGAGTTCCAGTTCGCGTTCAGCACTTCTCAGCAAATCCAAGAATACAACACTCAGGACAGAGCCAAGACCAAGGGAGCCATCCCCACTTCTGGCACGGGAATGTATTACGTAACTTTCCAGGTTGATGTCTCAGGGCTTGAACCGGGCTACATCATCCATTTCGACCTATATAACACCAAGATCAGATGCAACGGGGATGTGGATGTCACCAAGTTCGCCCCCTTTTCCCACGATGCTGAAAGCAGGGTCCGGGTGCCTGAGCCTGCAAGCCTTCTTCTCCTGGGGATCGGATTAGCGGTTTTGGGCTTGGCGGCCAAGAAAAAGGGCTCGGCGGCCTTTCGCAAACCCCAGTAGCCGTTAAGGCTTAAGTGGTGTAGTGAGCCCGGCCGATTCATCCAGGTTGAAAAAAAAAGCCCCTGTGTTTCCCTCTTGGTTGATATCCCGATAGGCATTTAAGCTCCAAGCAATGCGCTTTTGCGCGCCTGCAAGCAAAAGCGTTGGCCCGAATTATCCACTGATCGTGAATAATGCGGTCCAACAACACCATATTAGACTTGCCCCAGCTCGCACCTCCCGGTATGCTCGAGCCTGTGACAGAGCTTGAAGGAGGTCGAGGTCCATGACTTTGCCTGAGAAGCCATCACTCCTCATTGTGGAGGATGACGAGGAGCTGGCCACCCAGCTCAAGTGGGCCATGGCCAAGCACTACGAAGTCAAGGCGGCACAGGACGCCGCCTCTGCCCTCAAACTCTTCAAAGAGGCCAGGCCCAAGCTGATCACCCTGGATCTGGGTCTCCCGCCCGACCCAGGAGGGGTGCAGGAAGGCTTTAGAGTCTTGGGCGCGCTGCTTGAGGCCGACCCATTGGTGAAGGTCATCGTGATAACAGGCAGGCAGGAGAGGGAGCACGGCCTCAGGGCTGTTGCCATGGGCGCCTACGACTACATGAGCAAACCTGTGGAGGTCCAGGAGCTGGTGGTGATCCTCAAGAGGGCCCTTCACCTGAGGACCCTGGAGGAGGAGAACCAGGCCCTAGAGGCAAGGGCCCGCATGGGTGCCCCCCAAGAGATGCTTTGGGCCAGCAAGCCCATGGAGGAGGTCTGGACCAAGATCCAGCGGGTGGCCCGAACCGACGCCCCGGTCTTGCTTGTGGGCGAGACCGGCACAGGCAAGGAGCTTGCTGCAAAGGCCATCCACGGCTTAAGCCACAGAGCCCAAGGTCCCTTCGTGCCCATAGACTGCGGAGCCATCCCCGAGAACCTCCTGGAGAGCGAGCTATTCGGGCACGAGAAAGGGGCTTTCACCGGCGCCCATGTCAAAAGGAAAGGCAGAGTGGAGAACGCCCAGGGGGGCACCCTTTTCCTGGACGAGGTGGGGGAACTGCCTCCCGGCCTCCAGGTGAAGCTCCTGCGTTTTCTCCAGGAACAGAGTTTCGAGAGAGTCGGCGGCAGGGAGTGGATCCGCGTGGACGCCAGGGTTATGGCCGCAACCAACAGGGACCTGAGCCGAGCCATCCAGGAGGGCGGCTTCCGGGAGGACCTCTACTTCCGCTTGGGGGTGGTGGTCATAGAGCTTCCACCCCTCAGAGAAAGGGCAGGGGACATAACGCTGTTGGCCAACGCCTTTTTGGAGCGTTTCAAGAACGAGTCAGGTAAGAAGCTCAAGGGTTTCACCCAAGGAGCCCTCAAGGCCATGGAGGCTTATGAGTGGCCAGGAAACGTCAGAGAGCTGGAAAACCGGGTCAGAAGGGGGGTCATCATGGCCAAGGCCCCCAGAATAACCGCCTCTGATTTGGATCTGAAAGGCGAAATCTCAGCCCCAGATGGTCTGGACCTTCGCTCTGCCAGGGAAGCCCTGGAGAGGGAGATGGTGGAGAAGGCAATTACCAGGTGCGGGGGGAACCTAACCCAGGCTGCCCAGGCCCTGGGTATAAGCAGGCCTACCCTGTACGACCTGATGGAGAAGCTGGGGATGGGGGAAAGGAAGGACGGGAAGGAATGAGAGTGAAGAGTGAAGAATGAAGAGTGAAGAGTGAAAGAGAGTGAAGAGTGAAGAGTGAAAGAGAGTGAAGAGTGAAGAGTGAAGAATGAAGAGTGAAGAATGAAGAGTGAAGAGTGAAG
>CAYPWF010000151.1:0-3350 GCA_964414345.1 uncultured Desulfarculaceae bacterium | reverse complement strand
AAAGTCTTCGCCTGAAGGCGAGGGTTTTTCTCCCATTCCCCGAGTGGGACAATAAACCCAGATTTCGCTTTAAGTGTTTGTGAATGTTCACGGTTGTTTTTTGGGCACCCTATAGGGGCGATCACGGCTTTGCATGCATGATCATAGAGTGCTGAGTCAGGCTGAGCGAGGCTGGGAAAGCCCCCTTCGGCTCCTGGGGGCAGGCCATCATGCCACAACCGAGCGTTTTCAAAGACTCCTATGCTCCTCCCCCTTTGGGGTGCTTGCCGTGATCCCTTTCTCCTCCCGGCTGCTTGGCTTAGGCAACACCAAGGGTGTCCATCTGTTGCCAAAGGGCCATGAACCTTGCAGCCTCGGCGCTACCTTTGGCCAAGTCCAGATAAACCCTTCCACCATGACGCACAATCTGGCCACCCCAGTAAAGGAACCGCTCCCAAAGGGTGCGCACCATGGGGATAGTCTTGGAGTCCTTAATCACATTTTCCGAGTCAGCCCGTCCATTGTAAAAACGCCACACGGCCTGGCAGGAACACCTCTTGTTGGTCACAATCAACTGATAACGATAGTTGGGCAGATCCCCGAAGAGCTTCCCCTGGGCCTTATCCCCCAACTGCTTGACCGACTGCCTCACTACCACGATCCGACGGCTGCGGCTCCAGCCCGTCCCCTTGCCCCCATAGAAGAACTCCGAAACCCCAACCCCAGGGCACACCTCCTTGTATTTGAGGCCCCCCAACCTTGCCTGAAACGCCCTTTTGCCCGGTACCGCAAAGGCATAGCGCACCTTGCCCGCCCCCTCATATGCACAAAGAAGCTCCTCACACACCGTGCCCGCATCACCCCGAAGCTGAATCACCCTAGGACTAAGCCCAGAAGCCTCGATGGCCTCCAGCACCATGTCGAAGAACTCCACGATCTCGCTCCTGCCGTTGGTGTCCCCACCTCGAAACAACCCCGCAAGAGGCATGCGAATCTCCGAGATCGTGGCTACCAACGGATGATAGCTCAGCCGTCCCTTCTTGCTGGGGTTATACCCCCGAGCCGCTCCCTGCTGCTGACCATAGACCGTCTGCACGTGAGAGTCCACATCCACGGTGAGCACCCTCTGGGCTCGCCTCTTCCACCCGGGGCTCTTCTCAAAGAACACCCTCACAAAAGCCTCGTGCATCCTCACCAGGGAGCTCAACCTCCTGATCCCCTCCTCATCGAGCATCTCTTCGCTTGGGGCAAACATGTGAAGCAGATCATAGAGGCTGTCCGAGCTGGGAAACTGCTCCACCCCTGCCAGCTCCAACACCAGCGCATCCCCCCCGATCTCCCCACAGTGAGAGATCCTGCGCACCCCCGCACAGCGCATCGCAAGGTGCGAACATACAAGATCTGCCGCCGTGAACTTGCGCTGCCTCTTGGGCAAAACCAAGTGCGCCTCAACCAACTTGCGCATCCCGAACCACTTGGCAAAGCGGGTCAACAGCTTAAGACCGGCACGGCTCGTATACACTTTTTTCTGGAATCTGACCCGGATTCTTGGTATTCTCTTTTTCACCCTCTGGGTGCCTCCTTTGGTGTTTGTTTTGTGCTCTTTGCAAAGCCAACATACACCAAGGAGGCTTTTCTTTCAATAAGTTACACGATAGACTCCCTACGATTCCTCACTCTACCAAATGAAAAAGCGAAATCTGGGATAAACATGATCCCATATGCCCTGTGGGTAATGAAGCTGATAACACTTAAGGATTTATGATACATCTGCAGAATGATCCGCCAACTCAAAACCGGCGATTGAGCAACCCCTCTAAAGTTTCAAACCCCTTTTGCCGATAATGGGAATTAGTTCGAGGAGGTGAGCATACATAGCACCCAGGAAGCAGGCGGAGAGGAAGCAAGAAGAAGGGCATATGTCAACCTGGCGCTTGGTGGACCATTTCATATTCAAAGGACGAAGGTGGAAAGACATGGTGTTTGAGGTCAACTAGAAACGACACTGCCCCAAAAACTGCTTCAGCACGGGCATTCGCCCTCTAAAACGGACTATCAAATCGACGAAAGGGGGTCCTACCATGGATGCGACAAAGAGAACGGCTATAATGATTCTGGGCGCGGCGATGTGCGCGCTGGTGATCTCATTTCTGTCTGACAATCTCTCTTATGAAGAACGACTGATCCGTGCGGGGCTTAAGGATGCTTTTGGGCCGGAGTCACATGGACTTCTGAATGAATCGCTCGAAATGCAGGCTTTGTTTCTCGATTACTCGGAGAGTATGGAGCTGGCTCTAAAAGCGCGAATTGCTATCATGAAATATGGAGATGACGCCAGAAAGGTGCTTTTGACATACGGAGAAGAGCCGCAATTTAAGGAAATACTGAGCAAATATGGCGAGAACATAATTCCTATAGTGCAGTACTTCATTGAGAATGACCCATTCTCGGTCAGAGTGATACATGCCGCTCAAGACTTTGTGAGGAATGTAGCCGATGGAGCTAAGAAGATATGGGACAAACTGTCCGGAGCAAAGGGAGACGGAGCGGCGGTCGCCGCGACACCTGAGGAACAGAAATTTGGGCCAATCGAAAGGGGGTGGTACGCGATTCAGAATATTCGCTCCCATGGGCACGATTTTCTAGGCCAATTTGCGGTAAATGCCGATAACAAGGCTGTGTGGATACAAACGGAGCGGTTGATTGAGGGCGTGAGCGGATTCTTCCTAAGTGGTATTAAGAATCTAGAGACTAGATACGCTCTGGACGAACAGATCAGAGCTGCGGATCTCTTCTGGGCCGGAGTCGATGTTGCTGTCTTTGTTAGCGCCGTGAAGGCGCTTCGCGCCGTTAAAGTCGCTCGAGCGGGAGAAGCTGCACGCGCGGGGGAGATAGCAGGTCAGGCGATGCGAGTGGGAAATGCGGCCGGGAAGTCAGGGAAGGGACTCACCCTTCTCAATCGCACTAAGTTGCTAGCAGGAAGGCTCATCCCCAAGAACGCTCTCGGCAAGGCGATCTTGAAGAGCGGTGCAGCTGTGGGTCTTCTCTATGTAGCTGCGACGAATCCAGCAATTCTGAATAGCATCTTTGCAGAAGGTGCGGATCTACTGGGGATAAATCCACATTTGCTGAAAGTGGCTTGTTGGGCGGTGCTGATCTATGCGATCTGCTTACCCCTTACCCCCATACTCCGCGTCGTACTGCCAGTTCTAGTGTGGCTCTCTTCCATGCTCGCCAGCGCCCTTGGTTACCTTCAGCGTCTATTCGCCCATAAACAGCCGATGGCGCCTGCTGCCTCGGCTGCGATTGCCTTGAGGCCGCAGAACTGAGCTGAAGTCGGGAAAGACAACCTTGGCATGCAGGTGGGCACG
>CAYPWF010000150.1:0-3430 GCA_964414345.1 uncultured Desulfarculaceae bacterium | reverse complement strand
GGTCCGCCCCGGACCGACTGCTCCACAAAGATTCAGCTGCAGCCCCGCCCCCGGCCCTTCCACGAAGACCAACTGCCCGCAGCCGGCCAGAGGGCCCGGAAGGGTGCCTCATCCTTCCTTGAATCCCAGGAATCGAAGGATGTTCATCATAAGACACCACTTGGTGAAGGCTGACTGGAGCAGATTGGCCCCCACGAAGGCCGTAAGAAGGAGCCACCAGTGGCTCCACACCAAGGCCAGAAAGACCGAGATGAGCACCAGGCTTCCGGCCACCATCCTGAGTCCCTCGTTAACCGTCATGGCCCATCCCTCCCTGAATCTCTAGTGAGCATCTGATACCTCGTCCCTCACCTGGAAGCACCAAGCCTGGACGCTCAGCTCCCACGATAGGCTCCTTATCTCCCCTTTGGCCTCTCCCCCAGGGAGAGGGTCACCTCCTCGCTCCGTCTCTCTCTGAGGATCTTGAGGCGCACCTGGTCCCCGGGCTTGTGCTTCCTTAACCTGCGCACCAAATCCTCGGAGGAGTTCACTGCCTCCCCGTTAATAGCCGTGATCACATCCCCTCCCACGGGGAGCATGGCGTTTCCCACCTGCACCATCTTGGTCCCACCCCTTAGCCCGGCCTTGTCAGCGGGCCCTCCCTTCATGACCTCCACCACCAGGGCACCCCGGCTCACGGGCAGGTCCAGGGCCTTGGCCAGGCCCGGGGTGAGGGGAAAGAGGCTCACCCCCATCCAGGCATGGGCCACGTAGCCCTTTTCCAAGAGATCGGGCAGGATTCTCCTGGCCGCATCCACGGGTATGGCAAAGCCTATCCCAACGCTCCCTCCTGAGGGGGAGAAGATGGCCGTGTTGATTCCGATGATCCTGCCCTCTGAATCCAGAAGGGGCCCTCCAGAGTTGCCCGGGTTGATGGCCGCATCTGTCTGGATCAGGTCCTCCATGAGAAAACCGCTCTCCGAGCGGATGGATCGGCCCAGGGAGGAGATGATGCCCGTGGTAAGGGTCTCGCCCAGGCCGAATGGGTTTCCTATGGCCAGGACCTTCTGCCCCACCTGCAGGTCGCTGGAGCTCCCCAGTGGGATGGGCTTGAGCTTCTCCGCAGGGGCCTCTATGCGGATGACAGCCAGGTCGTTGTCCGGGTCCGTGCCCACCAGTCTGCCCGGCCACTTGCTCCCGTCAGCCAGGGTCACCTCTATGCGCCGCGCATCCTTGATCACGTGGTTGTTGGTCAGGATGTAGCCTTTGGAGTCTATCACGGCTCCGGAGCCTGCTCCTTCTCTGGGCACCAGCCCGAAGAAGAAGTCCCTCTCCAGGACCGTGCTGGTGATGTTCACCACTCCCGGGGCAGCCTTCTTGTACACAGAGATGGTGTTACGCTCCTCCTCGGTCATGGCCCAAAGCGCAGAGAAGTTTGCCAGCACAATCCCTGCCGCAACCCCCATCAACATGAAGCTTCGAGAAAGAAACCGGCTCATCTAATCTCCTCCAGACCCCTCACCATCTGGGTCCACTGCGCCATCGGCGCACCAGGATCCACGCCAGGATGGCCAGACCCAGGAAGGCCAGGATGGCTCCAGGCCACCTCACTCGGGCTCCGCCTACCAGCCTGGGAAGGTGTTCCTTTAGCGCGCTCACTGGGATGGCGAAGCCAACCCCCACACTTCCACCAGAGGGGCTCAATATGGCAGTGTTGATGCCCACCAGGCGTCCCTCTCTGTCCAGTAACGGCCCTCCGGAATTCCCAGGGTTGATGGCCGCATCCGTCTGGATGAGCCCCTCCAGCTTCTTCCCCTGGGGGGTCATGAGAGTCCTGCCAAGGGAGGAGATTACCCCCTTGGTGAGGGTCAACTGAAACCCGAAGGGATTGCCGATGGCGTAAACGGCCTGCCCCACCTCGAGACCCCTGGAATCTCCCATGGGGATGGGCTTGAGCCTGTCTGTGGGTGCTTGGATACGGATTACAGCCAGATCCAACTCTTTGAGGCTGCTGACCATGGTGGCTGGCCACACGCTTCCATCCCAAAGGGTGACCTCCAGGGAGCGGGCCTCCTGGACCACATGGGAGTTGGTGACGATGTTGCCCTCCTGATCCAGGATGACCCCGGAGCCCGTACCCTGGCTCGGAACTGGCTGGAAAAAGAAACCGTAACGCACCACAGTGGAGCGGATGTGGACCACCCCGGAGGAGGCCTTCTTGTATACCTCTATGTTTGTGATCTCCTCCTGGGTGAGGGCCTTGCCCGTTGATATCCAGAGAAACAGAGAGAGAATCTGCGCCAAAAGACCAATTCCCAACCCCGGCCATCTACTCATCTTCCCCCCTTGCGATCCAGGGACCCATAAAGCCATTCTATTCACATACCCACAAGCTTCTCAATCCCTTTTATTGCCCGGGCTGGGTTCGGGTCAAGGAAGCCGGCTGCCATTTCAGGGGGCTCCTTTGAGTTGATTCCTCCCCTTCGGAGCAGGATACTGGATAGAAGTCGCGAGGCAAGGAGCTTTATGGAAATGGGCCCAGAGAGCATTTCCCCACAACCCACCAGGAAGGCGGATCTCCCCATTGGGGGCATGACATGCGCGAGCTGTGTGGCTCGGGTCCAGAAGGGCCTGTCCAGGCTGGACGGGGTGGCTGAGGCCCGGGTGAACCTGGCGTCCGAGAGGGCCACCGTACACTACGACCCGACCAGGGTGGGCCTCAAGGAGCTGGTCAGGGCAGTGGAGGAGCTGGGTTACGAGGCGCGTCTGGAGCGGGTTAGTCTTCCCATTCAGGGCATGAGCTGCGCTGCCTGCGTGAGAAGGGTTCAAGAGGCCCTGAACCGTGTGGATGGGGTGCTTCAGGCAGAGGTGAACCTGGCCACAGAGCGGGCCAGCGTCTCCTTTGTGCCAGGCCAGGCAACGGTCCAGGACCTGGTCAGGGCGGTGGAGCGGGCAGGCTACCGGGTGATCGATGCCCCCAAAGGAGATCTCCTGGAGCAGGAAAGGGAAAGCAGGCACAGGGCCCTGAGCGCCTTGCGCCGCAAGTTCCTTGTGGGTGTGGGGCTCCTGGGGCCCATGCTGCTTTTGTGTTACTGGGAGCCCCTAGGGCTCACAAGGCTCCTGCCCCTTGAGCGCCAGGCGAATTTCCTGATCCAACTCCTTCTTCAGACCCCCATCCAGTTCTGGGTGGGCTGGCAGTTTTACAGGGGCGCCTGGGCTGCGGCCAGACACCGCACCACCGACATGAACACCTTGATCGCCGTGGGCACCTCCGCCGCATACCTATACAGCACCTTGGCCACCTTTTTCCCCTCCCTCTTCTCAGCCCAGGGGCTAATGGCAGAGGTCTACTTCGACACAGCAGGGGCCATCATAGTGATCATCCTTCTGGGCCGAATGCTGGAGGCCAGGGCAAGGGGCCGCACATCAGAGGCCATAGAGAAGCTCATGG
>CAYPWF010000149.1:0-3467 GCA_964414345.1 uncultured Desulfarculaceae bacterium | reverse complement strand
GGGGAATGGAGAGTGAAGAGTGAAGAGTGAAGAATTAAGAATGAAGAGTGAAGAGTGAAGAGTTAAAAAGGCGGGGGGATCCTGCGGGAATCCGGAGAATAGTAGAAAGGAATTCCAAAAATGATTGAGGTGGATGTCAGCAAGTGCAAGCAGGACAAGATATGTGTGGCCGAGTGTCCCATGGGGATAATCAGGATGGGACAAGGGGAGAAAAGCTACCCTGGGATGGTCCCCGGGGGAGAGAAAGTGTGTCTTGTGTGCGGCCACTGTGTGGCCGTGTGCCCCCACGGGGCCATGAGCCACAAGCTGGTCCCTATGGAGGAGTGTCCTCCCATAAGGAAGGAGCTGGCCCTGGATTTGGAAAGGGCCGTTCAGTTCCTGCGCTCCAGGCGCTCTGTCAGGGTCTTCAAAGAGCAAGCCGTAGAGAGGGAAAAGATAGAGCGCCTATTAGAGATCGCCCGCTATGCTCCCACCGGCGGCAACTCTCAGACGGTTCAGTGGACCGTCTTTACAGGGAAGCAGAAGCTAAGAGAACTCTCGGCCACAGCCGTGGAGTGGATCCGGAAGCTCGTGGAAGAGGGACCCAAGCCCGGGGTGCCGGCTTATATGCCCCTCATAGTTGCCGGTTGGGATGCCGGCAGGGACACGGTGCTAAGAGACGCCCCGGCCCTCTTGGTTGCCTCCTGTCCCAAGGAAAACCCCAATGGCATGGTGGATTTGACCCTGGCCCTTTCCTACCTTGAGCTGGCCGCCCCGACCATGGGGCTAGGCACCTGCTGGGCAGGGCTGCTCCAAAGGGCCCTCATGTTCTGGGAACCGCTCAAGGAGGCGGTAGGCCTCCCAGAGGGACACACAAACCACTACCCCATGATGCTGGGTTACCCTAAGTTCCGCTATTATCGGCTGCCCGAGAGAAGGCCCCCAAGGGTCAGCTGGCGCACATGAGCAGGGCGGCGATGTAGCCTCGTTTTCCTACAATCGTCCCATTTCTTTCTTGACGCCCCTCTAATGCGCTGCTAAAAGCCGAGGGCTGCGCCAAGTAAGGGAGCCGCGATGCACAATGGTCCGGGCTAAACTAAGAGCCCGAGTGTTCCATGAATGCATGTTACCATAGCGTTGCGCGTCGGCAACGGTGGAGCCAAGCTTCCGCTTTTCAGCTCCTTGTTGGCGCCATGATCTGTTAGGATGGTGCCATGCTTGAGGATAATGATTCGTTGCGACGCGCGCTGATTCGCGCGGCCCCAACTATTCGCTGAAGCGGATTTGCGCATCACGCTGCGCTGCGGCGAGCCGGGCTCCGCTGTGCGCAAACCGCTTAGCTCCGCCGTTAGGCACTCTAAGCAGGGGGCAAGGCGAATGAAAGTTATGATATCCTCCGTACGGGCAGATCAAAATTTTCGGGCGATTAGGGTGGGCGATGACACTGGTCGAATCTCGGCGAATGAGTATTTGCAGGGGGAACTACAAGAGTTCCTTGGCGAAGATCCGAAAACCCAAATCAGGCATGTTCAATTCGCCACCGTCTCTATAATCCCAAAGAGCGCCTCTTGGGATACCACCAACGCAGAGGTTGATTGGGAAATAGAGAAGTCTATGTATTAGGGGCAATCTTGGGGAGACAGGAGGTCATCAATGAAACTTACAGCGATCATTGAGCGCGAGGGGGACGGGTATGTATCGCTTTGCCCGGAGTTGGACATCGCAAGCCAAGGGGACAGTGTCGAACACGCTCGGGACAATCTGCGCGAGGCGTTGGAGTTGTTTTTCGAGACCGCATCTCCCGAAGAGGTCAAGCAACGTCTTCATGGCGAGATTTTCGTGACCCAGGTAGAGGTGGCGCTTGGGTAAGCTCCGAGTCCTTTCTGGCGAAGAGGTGTGCGCCATTCTGTCCCGACATGGCTTTGTGGAAGTGCGCCGACGCGGTAGCACATCCTCATGCAGAAGAAACTGCCACAAGGCACAATAACGGTTCCTGTGCCAGATTATGACTAAATCCGTATTGGCACACTCCAATCCATCATCCGCCAGTCAGGGCTGCCTCGGAATGAATTTGAATTGTGAACTCTTTCTGCCTGACAACCGCATGCAGCGGATGGCGCTGCGCGCCGCCGCTGATGCCGAGCGTTGCCCACGGTTTGAAAGGAGGACGGGAGATGGGAAAATGCAATTACAAGAATTGTCACAGTCCGGTTGACTACTATTGTGCCGAGTGCCGCGACGGTTACTGCGAGGATCACGGTAACTGGAGGAATAGGCGATTCCTTTGCCTCAACTGCTACGATCCTGACGAAGACGACGAAGATGAGGATGATGACGATTGAACGACTTTGCGCTCTCTCTGGGAACCCCCTGAACTGATGGTAATAGGACGCCGGTAATTTCCTCGCGAAAGGCTTGACTCTAAGGGATTCATCTCGTACGCTTTATAGTACCACAAGGAGATCCGCTCATGGCGACGATAACGGCCAGCGAGGCAAGGAAACGCCTGTATAAACTGGTAGACGATGTGGCTGAGTCGCATGACCCCATTCAGATCGTGGGGAAGCGCAACTCTGCCTTTCTAGTCTCCGAGGAGGACTGGCGCGCCATTCAAGAGACCCTATATCTCACATCCCTGCCTGGTATGCGGGAGTCGATTCGGAAGGGGCTTGAGACACCCGTGGAGCAATGCGATGCGGAGCTTGAGTGGTGAGCTGGCGACTGGTATTTACCAGGCAGGCCCAGAAAGATGCGAAGAAGCTCGCCCAATCCGGCCTTAAGTCGCAGGCGGAAAGACTGCTCAAGATCCTCAGAGAGGACCCTCATCGATCTCCTCCAAGATACGAGAGGTTAGTAGGCGACCTCTCTGGCGCCTGCTCGCGGAGGATCAATATCCAACATCGGCTGGTCTACCAGATTCTGGATGACATCCACACTGTAAAAGTCATCCGAATGTGGACGCATTACAAGTAAGCAACAACCGTTTCGGGGGACCCATCAATCCATCGGATCGCCCATGAACCCCGCTCCCGGTGAGCCGCATCGTTCCGGCCTCGGCCGCAAGAAGGCCGCCGCCGGAACGGGAGCGCAGTGCTTGCCTGCCCGCGCGCTCGCCTGATGAACCCAACAATAAAAGAACTCCCACACCCTTGTTCCCCTGCGGAGTTCGCTCAGCCCTCGTGTTCGGCATGGGAGGAGGGCTGATGGCATCGACAACAAGAAAGGCGTGGGTCGCCTGCGTCTGTGTCGCTCTCTTTTTGGATCTGTCAGCCAGGCAGCGACCTTCTCCTCGAGGCAGCCGGCTTCCCCCTTGGCCAACGTTCCACGGACAAGAAGCCCTGAGCGACGTAGGGTGAGAACGGCTGTAGGGTGAATGGTTGGCGGTGGACCGGCGGCAACCGGTTCGTCCGGAAACGTCCCCCTGGACCCCGGGTTTGCTCGGAATCCCCTGAGTCGTCCCATCATCGATCCAGGGGGCTTCTCACACC
>CAYPWF010000148.1:0-3560 GCA_964414345.1 uncultured Desulfarculaceae bacterium | reverse complement strand
GCTTCTTCCAGCGCTGCTCGAAATCCTTGGGCAGGTCAGCCTCCACCCCACCTATTCTGCCGAAGGTGTTGGTGAGCCTTGCGCCGTTATAGTGTTCGAATATCTCGTATATCTCTTCACGCTGTATGATCAAATAGAAAAACGGGGTGAATGCCCCCAGGTCCACACCAAGAATGCCCACACACACCTGGTGATCCGCTATTCTCGCCAGCTCCATCATAATGACACGCACAAGCTGGGCCTTCTCAGGTGCGGACACACCCAAGAGCTTCTCCACCGCCATCTCATAGGAGACATTGTTACAAATGGCCGAACAGTAATTAAGGCGGTCGGTTATGGGAATGAACTGGTGATAACTCAGATGCTCCCCAAGCTTCTCGACCCCGCGATGCAGATAGCCGATCTCTGGATCAGCGCTGACGACAGTTTCTCCGTCCGTATAGGCCACCACGCGCAGTGTGCCGTGCATGGCCGGATGCGAAGGACCGATGTTTATCTTGACATAATCATCATGGTTAATCATAGATCAGATGCCTCTCTTCCCCTCTGCCCTCCAAGGGATAATCCTTACGCAAAGGATACGCAGGGAACCCCTCCCACATGAGTAATCTCCTAAGATCCGGATGGCCGTTGAAACGGATGCCATACATGTCATACGCCTCGCGTTCAGGCCATGTGGCTGCCTTGAACAGGGACACCACGCTGTCCACAACAGGATTTTCTTCGGGCACGCGCACCTTTACCTGTAACCGCTTGTTGGTCTTGAGGGACAGCAGCAGATAAATGACTTCAAATCTGGGGGGAAATTCCTGGGGTTTGGGGGGCTCTTCCGGAGCAGTCTCTGCCTCGGCCTTCTTTGCAGGCTTGGCAGCAGTCTTTTTATATAATTCCGAATTGTCCACTCCAAAGAGGTCGCTGAGAAAATCAAAGGAAAGCCCTGGATCCTCCTTTAATTTAGACAAAGCAACCTTGATATTCTCACGGGACACCTCGACGCTCAAATCACCCTGGCACTCAGAAACAGCCACCACCAATGGCCCCAAACAACTCTGGACTTGATCTTTCAGGCTCATGGGCAACTCCTCAAATCGACCTGTCCGATCTCACGGTCAAACAGGGCGCGAAGCGGATGGTCTTTTTCTATCTTTTCCATAACCTTCATAAGGGCATACAACAGAGACTCCGGACGAGGAGGACAGCCGGGCACATATACATCCACGGGAATGACCCTGTTTATACCCTGAAGCGTGGAATAGGTGCGAAACACCCCGCCTGTGCAGGCACATGCACCCATGGCGATCACCCACTTGGGCTCCGCCATCTGGTCATATATACGCCGCAAAATGGGCGCCATTTTCTTGCTGATAGTGCCTGCCTCTATGAGCACATCGGCTTGACGGGGAGAGAAGCTGGGACGCTCCGCCCCAAAACGCGCCATATCGTAACTGGCGGCCAATGCACACATCATCTCTATGCCGCAACAGGCGGTACCATAAGGAAGCGGCCACGGGGAACGCTTTCTGCCCCAGTTGATCAGCTCCTCCATCTTGGTCAGCAACCAACCCTCACCAGTATAAGCCTTAAGACCCATCTCGATACCCCCTTAGTCCCACTCCACAGCCCGTTTCTGAAGGGCGTAGAGCAGTCCTGCCAAAAGCACGGCAACGAATACAAAAATCTCAAAAAAAACACCCCAACCCTGCTGGGCCAAGGACTTGAATTGAACAGCTATGGGATAAATCAGAACAGTTTCCAGATCGAAAACCAGAAAAAGAACAGCCACCAGATAATACTTGACGTCATAGCGTTTTATGCCCGCCTCAAAAAGGGGCACGCCGCATTCATATGTGGTAGCCTTATTGGACTTGGGACGGAACGGCCCCAGCAATGCCGATATGCCAAGCATAGCCAGAATGGCGATCATGGACATCCCAAGGTACAAGACAATGGATTCGAACCCACTCATCTTCAAACCCTCCTCATGACGACTTAATGTGGGAACAGCATACAGCAATTCAAACAACAAACATGAGAAACAATACTGCCTCGCTCAAAATTACGGACTATTTAATATGGTGATTGCAGGAATGTCAAGAAAAAAATGAATTGTCATTCATTGATACAAATAAAAAGATTCTTGTGAAAAAAAGAATTATTTTTGATAATCAATAGTTATATGCACCAAAAGGCACATTCTCCGGCGTTCAATCCTAAAATCCACGATTGAATCTGAAAAACAAAAAGGATCTATGAGACTTCTTGGGCGGCAGCGGTGAAGTATTTGTAGAATAGGCGCTGGTGAAGGGCGCCGACCACACATTCTCCGCCATGAAGGGCAGTTAATGTGGAAAGGGGTTATTGTCTTCTGGCCAATTCAATCGCGAAATGTTGAGTCATATTTGTTTAACAGGCGATAAAAGGTTGCGCGACTGACTCCAAGGGCCTTGGCCGCCAATGTCCTGTTGCCATTGAACCGTTGCAAGGCCTCTTGAATTCGTTGAGGTGTTACAATGGAGGTGCGGGGCCGCAGGAATAAAGACTCATTTCCTTTGAGTCTCCTTTCCAAAGGCTGGCCTGATGTGTTGAATGGTCTGGCTTGCACAGACATGGGCCCTGAATCTTTCAGCGCAGATAAAATGGCCGACGGCAGGTGCTGAGGCTCCATAGCCCTGCCTCGTGCCCGCACCACAGCATACTGCAGGCAGTTCATCAACTCCCTCACATTTCCAGGCCAGTGATATTGCAAAAAGATATCCATAACCTCATGAGTAACAGACGGCTCATAGGCAAGGGCGCTGGTCTTTTTGATGCGTTCCAGCAGGTGTTCCACCAGGAGCGGGATATCCGCAGCACGCTCTCGCAGGGGAGGAAGCCGAATGGGCATGACACAGATGCGATAAAACAGGTCCTCCCTGAATCGGCCTGCCTTCACCTCCTCGCCCAGGTCCTTGTTGGTGGCTGAGATGATGCGCACATTCACTCGAATGCTCTTTTCGCCGCCCACACGCTCAAATACCCCGTCCTGCAAGACTCGCAAAAGCTTGGCCTGCATGGCAGGGCTGATATCGCCTATCTCATCCAAAAAAAGGGTGCCGCCGTCGGCCAACTCAAACCTCCCCTTTTTGTCACGAATGGCACCGGTAAAGGCACCTCTTACATGGCCAAAGAGCTCACTCTCCAGCAGGCTGTCGGGCAGTGCCGCACAATTGACCGGCACAAAGAGGTGTTGACTCCTGTGGCTCTCGTTATGTATGGCAGCAGCCACCAGTTCCTTGCCTGTTCCAGACTCCCCTTGTATCAAAACCGGTATGTCACTATTGGCCACATCCCTGATGATCTCATAGAGTTCCAGCATGGCAGGTGAATTGCCCACTATGCCTGCAAACTCCTTCAATTCCCCCAAACGGGAAGACAACTCAAACTCCCGAGTATTGTCCACAAAGGTGGCCAGCACCCCCAAGACCTCCTCTGTCTTTTTCTCCTCGCCTTCAAAGGCAAAGATGGGCACCACAGACATGCCAAGGCGCTTCTGGCTACCGTCCTTGGTCTGAACCGAGATG
>CAYPWF010000147.1:0-3655 GCA_964414345.1 uncultured Desulfarculaceae bacterium | reverse complement strand
TTTCTACCCAGAATAACCCCTACCTAAACGAGCTGGTCTCCGAAAACGTGCTTTGGATACACCCCGAGGAGGCGGCCAAGCTGGGAATCTCTGACGGGCAGTTCGTGGAGGTCTCCTCGGACCAGGGTTGGGGAAGGATAAGGGCCTTTGTGACAGAGCTTATCCACCCGGAGGCCGTATTCATGCTCCACG
Source organism: uncultured Desulfarculaceae bacterium (assembly GCA_964414345.1). GTDB lineage: Bacteria > Desulfobacterota > Desulfocorpusculales > Desulfocorpusculum > Desulfocorpusculum > Desulfocorpusculum. Next base: position 3,463 of record CAYPWF010000147.1, on the reverse strand, counting down.
GTTTCGGCCGCCAGGTGCCGGTCACAACCCGCTGCTATAACAAAGGGGCATCCGACACGGCCCTGCAGAAAAACGTCACTGACATGGTGGGGGGAAGCCCAGGGCTTCACGAGACCTTCGTGAGAGTGAGGCCGGCTTGAGGGATGGAGGGAAGAGAGGGTGAAGAATGAAGGGTGAAGAATGAAGAGTGAAGAGTGAAGAGTGAAGAGTGGGGAGTGAAGAATGAAGAGTGAAGAATGAAGAATGAAGAATGAAGAGTGAAGAGTGAAGGATGAAGAGTGAAGAGTGAGGGATGAAGAGTGAAGAGTGAAGAGTGAAGGGGGAGTAAAGAGGCGGCAGACCGGGATGGGATCAGCCGCCAGGCGGGATGAGCGGGCCTTTCGCCTCAATTCAATGACCCTGATGAACCACGCGGCTCAACAGATACACGGGAGAAAAGCATGAGCGAGTATTACCTATTCCACGACAGCAGCAAGTGCATAGGGTGCCTTTCCTGCGAGGTCCACTGCAAGGAAAATAAGAAGCTTCCAGTGGGGCCCAGGCTCTGCAGGGTAATGACCGTGGGGCCCAAGCTGGTGGGGGGGCTCCCCCGCATGGATTTCATATTCATGCCCTGTTTTCATTGCGAGAGACCCTGGTGTGTGGCCGCCTGTCCCACTGGGGCCATGCAGAAGCGGGCCGAAGACGGGATCGTATTTGTGAACCAGGATCTGTGCGTTGGCTGCAAGGCCTGCATGAGGGCGTGTCCCTGGGGCGCCCCGCAGTGGAACCCGGAGACGGGGAAGGCCATAAAGTGCGACTACTGCATGGACCGGGTGGACCAAGGCCTTGAGCCGGCCTGTGTGGCCAAGTGCGTGACCAAGTGCCTTCACTTTGGAAAGCCCGAAAGCGTGGTGGATGCCAGGCGCAACCGCCATGCCAAGGCCATGGCCGCGGTGGGCTGGGAGGTGACCCTGAGGCAGCCCACTGGCCCCTCGGCCAAACCCCGAAAGCCCCCAGTTCGGAAACAGGGGGAGTAGAGGCCTGGCGGGAGGCTTGGGGCTTATGGTCCAGGAAAGCACCTGTCCGGTTCAAGAGACCCGCCAGGCCGTGGCCTCGGCTCTGGGGGAGGAGCGCGTGCGCGAGCCCAGGGCGCGCATGCGCGCCGAGAAGCTCCTGGTGCTCCTGGAAGATATTGCCCAGGGCAGAGCGGGCTCGGAGCACCTGGCGGATCTGAGCTCGGTGGCTCAGTCACTGAAGGAATGGCAGGACCCAGAGGGCGCCAGCCTGGGAGGAGGAGTCCTGGCCGCCCTGGAGAGCCAGGGCGAGGTCTTCCGGAGCCACATCCAGACTCGCAACTGTCCCTCTGGTGAGTGCGACCTGTTGGCCCCGGCCCCCTGCCAGATGGCCTGTCCCTCAGGCATAGACGTGCCAAGCTACGTTGCCCTCATCGGGCAGGGGCGCTACGAGGAGGCTGTTTCCCTCATCAGAGAGGATAACCCCTTCCCATGGGTCTGTGGGCTGGTGTGCACCCATCCCTGCGAGTTTGTGTGCGTTAGGGGGAAGGTGGACTCCCCCATAGCCATAAAGGAACTCAAAGCCTTTGCCGCTGAGAAGGCCCTCTCCGAGGGAAGGTACCTCAACCCCCCGAAAGAGCCCGACACAGGCCACAGGATTTGCGTGGTAGGGGCAGGCCCTGCCGGGCTCACGGCAGCCTATTTTCTGGCTCTCAAGGGCCACAGGGTGAGGGTCATAGAGGCCCTTCCCATGGCCGGGGGCATGATGATGGTGGGGATCCCCCGCTACCGGCTTCCAAGGGAGGTCATAGACAGGGAGGTGGGCTTCATCGAGGAGCTGGGGGTGGAGTTTCGATTCAACACCAGGTTCGGCAGGGATGTGTCCCTTCAGTCTCTAAGAGAAGAGGGTTTCGAGGCCTTTTTCATCGCTGTCGGCGCCCATTCCTCCCACAGGTTGGCTGTGCCTGGGGAGGATTTGCCTCAAGTTCTGGATGCGGTGCGCTTTCTCCAGGATGTGGCCATGGGCTCCAGGAGGAGACCCGGGGAGAGAGTTGTGGTGGTAGGGGGCGGCAACGTGGCCATAGATGCTGCCAGAACTTTGGTGCGGCTGGGTTGCAAGGAGGTGAGCCTTCTTTACAGACGTTCCCGCTCCGAGATGCCTGCCAATGTGGAGGAGGTGCGCCAGGCCGAGGAGGAGGGTGTTCGCCTGGTATTCCTAACCATTCCCGTGGAGGTGGTGGGGGAGCAAGGAAGAGTGGCGGGGCTCCGATGCCTGAGGGCCCAGTTGAGCGATCCGGACGCCAGGGGCCGAAGAAGACCCGTGCCTGTTGAGGGAAGCGATCACCTGGTTTCAGCGGATGCAGTTGTAACGGCCATCGGCCAGAGGGTCCTGACAGAGGGGCTGGAGCATCTGGAGTTGCGCTGGACCAGCTGGGACACCATAGTTGCGGACACCATAACAGCAGGGGCCGGCCGGGAAGGGATCTTTGCCGGAGGGGACGTGGTCTTGGGCCCGGCCACCGTGGTTGAAGCAATAGGAGCCGGGAAAAGGGCTGCCGAGGGGATAGACCGTTTCCTCAAGGGGCTCCCACAGCCCACAATGCCTGCGGTGCCGGTCAGAAGGGCCAGACTGGAGCCCTGGGAGGCTTCGGCTTCCCTCAAGATGGATCTGAAAAGGGCCGAAGTGGGTCTCTTGGGGCCTGAGCGGCGCCGCATAACCTTTCAACAGGTGGAGCTGGGTTTGGGGGAAGAGGAGGCAAGGCGGGAAGCGCACAGGTGCCTCAGGTGCGACATATGCAAGCGGTGCGGCCGCTGTGTGGTGATCTGCAGGGACAGCATGGGAATAGAGGCCCTGCAACTGGGATACGTGGGCCAGGGTGAGGGGTTGCCCACGGACTTTCGTTTCACGGCCGAGAGATGTATTCTCTGCGGAGCATGCGCTGCCAATTGCCCCACAGGCGCCATGCGGATAGAGGACAGGGGCAGCGAGAGGCTTCTCATCCTGGGGGGCACCATACTCCAGCGGGAGCGCTTGGAGAGATGTCAGGACTGCGGCGTCCCCTTGGGGCCGGCCAGGTATCTTGACTACGTGAGAAAGCGCACAGAGGGGGTTGCCCAGGCCTTTGGTGGGAGACTCCTTTGCGAAGGGTGCGCGCGCAAGGCAACTGCCGAGTCCAAGAGCGGGATCTCGCCCCCGGAGAGGTAAAAAAATGGAGCCAGTGGATCAGGAAGGCCCCCTTCGCCAGGGGGATCGAGTGGAGATCTATCGGGCATCCACGGACGAGCGCTGGGAGCCCTACATGTGTGAGTATTTGGGAAAGAAAGGAGTAGTGACCGATCCCGATGTGGTCATCAACGACCCCTGTGCCCTGGTGGAGGTCACACTCGAGGGTACAGGGGGCACGCACCGCTTCCCCCAGGATTGTCTGAGGAGGCTCGGGGCAGGCAGGGAGTTTGGGGCAGGTCCT
>CAYPWF010000146.1:0-3717 GCA_964414345.1 uncultured Desulfarculaceae bacterium | reverse complement strand
TTCATCCCCCATCCCCCCCCTCACTCCCTTCCCACCAACTCTGTCAGGTCCTTTTCCCTGAGGAGGCTCCTCTTCCAGACCTCCAAAGATGGGACCACATGGGGCAAAAGCCTAAGGGCGAAATATGGGGGAAAGAAGGGGAGCCCCAGCATGTCCCCGAATATGGCGATGAGCAGCAGGTCTTCCAGGGCGCGTCTTTCCCTTCTTAGCTCCAGGTCCAGCTCGTGGACGGTCATGCCGTAGAGGATCTCCAAAGCCGAGCGCCTAAGGCTTCCCAAGCGCTTTAGAATCCACCCCGCGACTCCATAAGAACCTGCCATGGCTTCCCCCCTGGAAAGGTTTCGAGCAGGTCTGCCGGTTCACCCCCAACAGCAGAGCAATCTTATCACTTTTCGGCCTTCCTCTGGTTTTGGATTTCCTTGAGCCTTGCCCAAAGCTCCCTTACCTGTTTGCGCGTCTCTTCCAGCGGCCCGTCGTTTCGGATCACGAAATCCGCATAACCCAGCTTTTCCTCTATGGGGAGCTGGGCCTTAAGCATGGCCATGGCCTGATCCCTGGTTATCTTGTCCCTCTCCACGAGCCGTTGAAGCTGTACCTCCTGGGGGACATAGACTACAAGAAGTTTGTGGCATTGGTACTGCAGGTTCAGCTCTATCATCAGGGGCACCACCATTTGGATCACAGCCTCAGGATCTTTCCCCGCCAGCTCGTTGACCTGGCGCAGGACCTCTTGCCCCATGCGGGGGTGGATGAAACTCTCCAGCTTCTTTCTTTTCTCCATGTCACGAAACACGATCTCAGAGAGCTTCTTGCGGTCCAGTGTGCCGTCCTCCTGCAGAACCTGGGTCCCGAAGTAATCCGCGATCTCTTTGAGAGCCGGCTGGCCGGGCTCTACCACCTTGCGGGCAATGAGATCGAAGTCCACTATGTGCGCCCCCAGCTCTGCCAGCATGTTGGCCACGGTGGTCTTGCCGCTTGCTATCCCGCCGGTTACCCCCAGGAGCAGGCGGTTGTCTTTGCCCCGGAGGGCTTCCAGCTCTTGGATCCCCGAATAGGCCAGGGGAAAAGCCTGGGAGACGTCCTGCTCGGCCCCGGCATAGCTTATGGGGTATCTTACGCCGCGGCGATAGAGGACCTCCAGACCTTTGAGGGCCTTTTGCATCATGGAGGCCGGGATGGCCATGACCAGGTCCTCGTCCTGGGCGTGCCCGTAGCGGCGCTCCCCATAACATGGGATGCTCAGGTGGGGTTTCCCGGTGAGGTAGGATCTGGCAATAACATCGGAACAGGAGGACTCCCCGACGCAGAAGAACTGCATGACCTCATAGTCTTCGAACTGCAAGGCATTGATGAGCAGAATCATTTGGGCTGGATTGGCATATATGAGCACGATGTCAGGCTCGAAGGGGTTGTAAACCAGGGGAGCCATGGCCACGGCCTCGTACTTCCCCAAAGGTAGGCGCGGGATAGAGGCTTCGTACCTGCGGGCATCCTCCTTGGTCTTCACCCAGACGATACTCCTGAAAGTCCCGTCTTTGTAGATTTCCGGGATCTCCTGCAGGCCTATGATGGAGGCGCACACAGGGGAGAGGAAGTCCTCTGCATCCGCCCCAACTGTCCAGTCAAAGTTTCGAACCAGGTTGATCATCTGACAAAGTGTGCTCTTGTGGCCGAGCCTGCGCATAAAGGGGATCTGGTTTAGCTGCTCCTTTTTCTCCAACATCTTAAATGCCACAGGAAAGGACTTGAGCCTCAGCAATAGTTCCATCCTTCTCACCATCTTTTCCCAGTCGGGCTTTGTGTCCACTGTCACCCCCTTTGTTCAAAACCTGGGTTTTTGCCCCTGCCTTTTTCCTTGAGGACTCAAAATAGTTGCAGGCCCCAAGAGACTCACAGAGCATTTCCAGAAAAAAGATCTCTTAGATTCGCCTCTGGCCAGCCTGTATTATGCATCACTCCGGATAGGATGGCACCTGCCAAGGTTCCATATCAAGAAACACCCTGATTCTGGGTTTCAGATTTGGTCCTGGTTTGAGTAGTGATATGCCAAAGCGTGACCGGGGGGTTTCGGGGTGTAGCCCCCAAACTCACGAGCTTTGGAGGAGAATCCGGGTTAAATCCCTCAGTCGAAAAGAAAGCTGCTTCCCACATGTGCAAAGCGGAACCGCTCCCCGAATTTCTGCATGAGGCGGGCTGCTGCCGGAAGGCCTGTGCAGTGCGAAACCGCCACCAGCTCGGGCTCCATGGATTCCAGCTCCATCATGGAATCCTCCAGCTGTTGGGGAGAAAGGAAACCCAGGTGTGTGCCACCCAGGACCGCGCGCACTCTTTTCTCGCCTGTGCTGCGCCTGGCGTATTGAAGTGTGTTTATCATCCCCGCATGGGCGCAGCCCATGAGCACCACCAAACCTTTTGAGGTGGGCAGCACCATGGATTGGTCGTCCAGGACGGGATCCTGAGTGAAGCTGCCCGAGAAAGGTATCAGCAGGTTTGGGTCCCCTTTCTCAAAAGGGGTTTCCCTGGGGACTTCGCCTGTCAAGAAAACCCCGGGGGCGATCTCATGAAACCCTGATTCCAGTCGGAAACGGGCGCCCAATTGCTCCAGGTATTCCCTTCGGTGAGGAATGCCTATGAACCTTCGCACCACTGTGTCTCCCAGCCTCCGCTCCCCGAAGCGCTCCTGGAATATCCCTGGATGGGCATGCACCTCCGGGTTCCCTATCAATGGGATCACCTGGGGCAGGCCCTCTGTGTGATCGAAGTGCCCGTGACTTAGACAGATTTTCCTTGCGGCCTTTAGATCGCAGCCGAATGTGAGAGCGTTGGCCACTATACCCTTACCGCTTCCTGCATCAAAGAGTATCGCCTCTTCATCCTTCTGCACATAAGCGGCAAACCCGTGTTCCCCTATACCAAAGGGGAAGCCCACCACATTGTCGCAAAGGATCGTGATTCTGAGCATATCCCACCCCCCTGATGTTCCTTTAACTCCCAAGCATCTAAACCGCCCAACTCGGCCTCCGAGGCGCAAGCCTATAGTGCAAGTTACGCACCCACTGCTTGCAGCACTCTCTTCTAAGGCCTCTCACGGCCCGATCTTATCCCCTCCTGCAAGAACCCCCTTGGGAACAAGGAGGCTCTTGGCACCGCTCCTGGCTGCCGCAGCAGGTTGTGCCGGCTGCCCTAGGGGCAAGCCGCGCCTGCGCATGGGCCGATAAGACCTTAGTCGTCCTTGGAGCCCCACACTCGGGACAGGCCGGTCCTGTTTCTCCCGGATCACCAGGAGGTAGAACCATCTCCGCCATGGCTCCACAAGTGGGACACTGGAACTCATAGATGGGCATGGAATCCTCCGGGCTGCACCATTATCCACAAAGCAAAGATTTTCAAGCCTGGCGCACCATGGCGGATCCGCACCGTGGGCACTTCATCTGGGCACAGGGTCTCCCCGGCTGGTGGGCAACAGAGCTCCCACACTGAGGGCACACGCATTGGCCCAGGCTACCGCACCGGCCCCGGCTCCCCTGGCCCATTCCGCCTGATTTCCCTCTTCCCCTGCCACCCCCCTTTGGGGGACCTGTTCCATCTTTTCCGGGCATGGCTTCCTCCTCAGTCCTGTGATTCCCCAAGGAGCTGATCCAGCTCCTGGGCCCTATCAAAATTCTCCACCCGAATTTTTACCTTCCCAACCCCCTCCACCCTCCCCACTGCAGCCTT
>CAYPWF010000145.1:0-3783 GCA_964414345.1 uncultured Desulfarculaceae bacterium | reverse complement strand
GTAGTCGTTCTCATCTTTCAGTTCCCTCCTCATCGGGACAACTGCTGAAACTTCGACGATTTCATAAGAGTCTCCTACAAGGGCGCAACTTTCAGTTCCCTCCTCATCGGGACAACTGCTGAAACATCGGCAGCGGCGCTGTCACTGAGGCAAAGATCGGCAGCTTTCAGTTCCCTCCTCATCGGGACAACTGCTCAAACCATCATTTTCATTTTATGCGGATGATTTTGAGTCTCCCCTTTCAGTTCCCTCCTCATCGGGACAACTGCTGAAACCGAGGAGCAGAGGGAGCTCCTCATCCCTGGAAAAAGACTTTCAGTTCCCTCCTCATCGGGACAACTGCTGAAACGGCAGCTGGCAGGAGCAAACCGGTCACTACTCCTGGACTTTCAGTTCCCTCCTCATCGGGACAACTGCTGAAACTTCTTGGCCCAGGCGGATGGGAGGTTGCATGAAGATTCTTTCAGTTCCCTCCTCATCGGGACAACTGCTGAAACAAGCGGCTCAAGGTAGAGATCGACGTGTTCTATGTTCTTTCAGTTCCCTCCTCATCGGGACAACTGCTGAAACTTGGAGGGGGGATAGACTGAGGATTTCAGGGATGAAGACTTTCAGTTCCCTCCTCATCGGGACAACTGCTGAAACGTATTTGGCCATTTAGTAAACCAGAGCCCCCCACGGCTTTCAGTTCCCTCCTCATCGGGACAACTGCTGAAACACGAGCAGGAAGTTGCTCGTCTGGCATGGGAAGTGCCTTTCAGTTCCCTCCTCATCGGGACAACTGCTGAAACCGGCCCCTGGAGGCCGAGGCATAGCCGCATCGGCGGTCTTTCAGTTCCCTCCTCATCGGGACAACTGCTGAAACTGCCGAGCAGTTCCGAACACGTCTCAACAGTGACGCTTTCAGTTCCCTCCTCATCGGGACAACTGCTGAAACAGATAGTTCGTGCCGCTTGAGAGCTGGGTCGACGGGGGGTGGATGGGGCGAACTTTTCGCAACCCGCCGTCTGGTCTCCCCACCCCCTCCCTTTTGCGAAACTTTCTAGACTCTTTTTCTACCCCCCAACAAATGCTCATGTCAACCACTTTCTCTAACCACGATCGATCATGAGGCCGCTGGCAGTGGGGCCTGGCCCCCAACCCCTTGGGAAAGGTCGAGATATGCCACCGGACTTGGCGTGCGCCCTATGCATGAGGATGTAGTTAGATTGGCAATCATGTCATCTCTCAGACCATTTCACCAACCTATACGTGGAGACAGAATCGGTTAAGCATGAGACGGCCCGGATGTTCGCAATCAGAGCTTTGCGACTGGGCGCGGATTTGATCCCGGGCGGGATGAACATCACCCCTACTTCTGGCGTCCGGTACGGCCGGATCATCCGCAGCTTGTAGTGGTCCGGGCGAACTCACCAAATATCCCTGCAAAAGTTTTGGTACTCGCATTCCACGCACTTGGCCCTCTCCTTGGGCGGGTCGGGAAATCGCTCCTCTCGAATCATAGAGCGAATATCCCTTAAAGCAACCCTGCATGCCTCTTTCAATTCCTGGGTCATGGGGTAGTGAACAGCATCTTCCTGGATCAGGAGGTATACGAACCCGGTCCGAACCGGTTTCCCAAACCGTTCTTCCACGAGGAGGGAGTAACCCCCGAGTTGGAACAAGTGATTTCGTTGGACGCCTCCCTTTGTCCACTTGAAATCAACTGGGAAGCACTCTGAATCTGTCTCTATGAGCATGTCCAGTTTTCCGGACAACCCCAGCCTTCCCGAGCGGATCCAAATGTCGAACTTTCTGGATCCAGCCTCCAGGCCGTATCGTCTGAGCTTGCGCCGGCTCTCAAGCCTCTGAATTTGTTCCTGGGCGACTTTTCCCCTTTCCATCTTGTAGGTGGCCTTTTTCTCCACAGGGAGCACATACTGGTAGTAGACTATCCTCTGGCAGTAGGCATATTGCTTGAGGTCATTCACCCTCAGTTCCAGCTCCTCCCCGCCCAGACCAGAGAACGGCCCGTCAAAACCCTGTGCCATCCTCACCCTTCCCCCTCCTCCACATTTATGAACTCGCGATACTCCCGGAAGTCCTTTTCGCATACGGGCTGGATGAGGACCTTCCCTGTCGTGGTAGCAAGGGTATCGCGCAGCTTGGTGGCCAGCTCCTCTCGCCGATTCCGGGAAAGGTAGCCTATAAAACCACTGAACTGGATCCGTTCCAAGCCATAGTCCTTGCAAATGGAGCCGACCCGGTTTCTTATCTTGTCTTTCTCAATGTCGTAAAACACGTAGGTCAAAACCTCCCCAACCCTACCCACCAGGTCCAGGGCATCGATCCCGGTCTTTACCAGTTCCTGTTTCTTGACAATCTTCCCCATCAGTTCACCATTTAAACGAGAAGGGTCGATAAGTTTTCTCACCTCTCAGGAACGCCGCGAAATTACGTGCCTGGATCTGTATGATGGATCTGAGCTGGTAGCTCTTACCCTGGTAACGCTCCCTGGATTCCGGTCTTTCCAAAATCTTTTCGCTCAGGGCTTTTCTAGTGTCGGGGCTGAGGAGCCCATTTTCCATCCGAATAGACTCCCCCCGGTTGACATGGGCAATGACGGTCCTGTCTACAATCGGCTGGCGGAACTCCTCTACCAGATCCAATACCAGGGAAGGCTTGCCGGGGCGATCCACGTGCAGGAACCCGGCGAAGGGCTCCAGGCCGGCTGCCACCACCGCACCCCAAACCTGAGAGTAAAGGATCCCGTATCCATAGTTGAGCATCGAGTTGACTTCGTCTGTGGCACCACGCCTGACTCTCCCCATGAAAGACGCCCTCTCCGCTATTATCTGTTGGACCCCTTCCCAGTAAAGGCGGCTCGCCGTACCCTCGATGCCCATAAGGGCGTTTCTCACCTGGTTGATCTCCTCGCCCTTTACTTTGAGTATTTCCTGGCGGAGGGTCTTCAACGTGGCTGCAACCTTGGTCACCGAGTCGTATCGGTCCGGGGCACTTTGTTTCATGTACTTGGCAAAGTAGAGGAGCAAGTTCCTTTGGTTGTTGATCTTGCCCCCAATGACCGCCTTGGAGAACTCGATCCCCCTTTGGTCTTCCAGGGCCCTGAATTGTTCCCTCCTGGCCTGGATCGTGGCCGAGAGGGTGGGAGCCGTGATTTTGGCATAGGGTCTGCCTGACCCGTGCAGGAAGTTGATCTGAATGCCTCTCTCGCAAAGCTCCATGATCAGGTCGGAGGATATGGTTATCCCTCGTGAGGCAAGACTCACCTCGCTCAGGCGGTAAAAGGGGAACTCGTATAGCAGATCCTTTCCTTTCCGGACGAGGAGGCGCTCAGCCTTCTTGCTCACGAAAAGCCCGAACCCCGAAAGCACCAACTGAGAGGCATCCCCTGTACGAGCCAGGACCACTTCATCGCTGATCCTGAGCTCATCCTCAACTTTCGTGTCCACTAGGAGTGGTATCGGCGTGGGTTCCTTTGTGAAAAGGTTCAGCTGTGCGGGACCCCTCAGAGGCAGGAGTTCACCCTGCCCCGCCGTCATGGGCACCACTTTCGCCGTAGAGTCTTTCGTCTCCTTCATGGCAGTCACTCCCCCCCGCCGTCCATGGCCTTCCCCATCGAAGGCCACACCGGCTGCACCTACTCGCCCTCCGGCACCATCCGGTACCATCCTTGTCCGAACACGGCGGCCTTGCCCACATGCACATATTGGCCCATCCATAGAAAAGGCCAGAAATCCTCCATGTCCCCCTCGTAGGTGACGGTTCCGACCCACCCCTTCA
>CAYPWF010000144.1:0-3819 GCA_964414345.1 uncultured Desulfarculaceae bacterium | reverse complement strand
GGCCGGGCTACAAGCCCGACCCTTCCCCTGATTCACTCGTCCTTCTTGGCTCCTGGAAGCATCAGGTAGGTGGTGCTCCCGCTGGACCAGTACTCCAGGGTCTTCTCGTCGATCATCTCCTTGACGGCCTTCTTGACCTCCGACTTGGGGATGTCCGAGAGCCCCTTCTCCACGTCCTTGATATAGAACCTGCTCTTTTTCTGGCTCTTGAACCAGTCCAGAATCTTCTGCTTCACTTCCTGGTTGCTCATGTCTAACCCCACTTAAATTGAGTGCTGTTGCGGAAGGTGGTGGTCGACAGCTTGTAGTCATCAATGTGAAGCGGTGTGAACTCGATGCCCGTGAGCTTGAAGAACCGCTCCCAACCTACTCGCTCTATCCACTCCCCTATGCGCTCGTACTTGTTGGCATGTTTCGCGTACACTTCCACGATGTTCTTGATGGCCGAAGTCACCTCTGGCCATCTGGGCGGGTTGTTGGGAAGGTACGGAATGGCCAGCCTGGAGAACATGGGGGTGTGGCGCGCATTGGAGACCTTGCCGCCCACCCAGATGGAGATCCCGTCTCCCTCGCCGTCGGCCAGGGGCATGGCCGGGCACATGGTATAGCAGTTGCCGCAGTACATGCACCTCTCCGGGTTCACGATGACGCTCTTCTTCTCCTTGTCCGGATGGGGCCTGATGGCGCCTGTGGGACAAGCGGCGATCGTGGTGGGGATCTCGCACACGTTCTTGAGTGTCTCGTGGTCGACCTTGGGGATCTTGGTGTGCACACCTAGGATGGCTATGTCCGAGCAGTGCACGGCCCCGCACATGTTGAGACAGCAGGCCAGGGCGATTCTCACCTGGGCCGGCAGCTTGTGGGAGCCGAAGTAATCGAACAGCTCGTCCATCACGGACTTGACCACCCCTGAGGCGTCCGTGGCCGGGGTGTGGCAGTGAACCCAGCCCTGGGTGTGCACGATGCTGGTCACCGAGTGACCGGTCCCGCCGATGGGCCGCCCCATGGCAGCGATCTCCTTCTTCAGTGGGGCCAGTTTCTTCTTGTCCGTGACCAGGAACTCCACGTTGTGGCGGCTGGTGAACCTGAGGTACCCGTCGCAGTACTTGTCGGCCAGGTCGCAGACCTCCCGAATGAAGTCCACGCTCACAAGCCTGCCAGAGCCCATCCTAACGGTGTAGACCTCATCGCCTCTCTCCGAAACGTGAACCAACACCCCTGGCTCAAGGATGCGGTGGTATTTCCACTTGCCATAGTTCTTCTTGATAACTGGCGGAAGGAATTTGCGGAAATCCGGAGGACCAATGTCTGTCTTGCCCATTTGCGCTTACCTCCTCGATATGTCCCGTCGCAACATCCAGATGACGGGTATCACGTTTTCGCACGTGCCTTTTTTCAGCCTCAGTTGCCACTTCCCTCACAGATACCGGCTCAGAAGAAAATGTATGGGTTATAGCGCGGGGTCTTGACCATCTGGGGCACCGCCGGAAGCCCCATGGCCTCCAGGAACTTCCTCATGCTCATGCGCTCGATGAGCTCCCCAAGCCTCTCCCTCATCTTCCCGTTCTCGTCCCACCACTCCCAGATCTTCTCGGCCAGGTCCTTGAACTCTTGATAGGGGGACTCGAACTTCATGAAAGGAATGAGCACCCAGCTCATGAGGGCTCCCTCCAGGATGGGGGCCTTTCCACCCACCAGGATGGTAACTCCCGTGTCCTTGCCGGGCCTCAAAGCCTCGGGCATGACGTTGATGCAGTGCATGCAGCGGGTGCAGTCATCGTTGTAGATGGTGAGTTTCTTGCCGTTCCACTCCATGCAGCGGGTGGGGCAAAGCTCGATCACGTCCTTCTGGATGTCGAATTTTGCCCTCTTGCCGCAGCCACCGGCAGCAGGGGCGATCTCCCCTCCCACATAGGCCTGGACTGCCGCCTGGTCCACCCGGATCTTGTCCCTCCAGGTCCCTATCACGGCCAGGTCCGACCTGGCTATGGAGGCCACGCAGTCATTGGGGCAGCCTGAGAACTTGAACTTGAACTTGTAAGGCCACATGGGCCTGTGGAGGTAGTCCTGGAACTCGTGGGTCACGTCGTTGCAGGCATCCAGGGTGTCATAGCAGGCCCACTCGCAGCGGGCCGGGCCCACACACGCGCTGGGGGTCCTAAGGGCCGAACCCGACCCACCCAGATCGAAGCCGGCCTCCGAGAGCTCGTCGAAGCAGGGCTGCAGGTGCTCGGTGAAGGTCCCAAGCAAAATGATGTCTCCTGTGGAGCCGTGCATGTTGGTGAGCCCGCTGCCGTGCCTGTCCCAAATGTCGCATAGGGTCCGGAGGGCCTTGGTGGTGTAAAACCAGCCAGAGGGTTGATTGACGCGCATGGTGTGGAAATGGGCCACGTTGGGGAAAAGATCGGGGCGGTCAGAGTAACGGCCGATCACGCCTCCGCCGTATCCGGTCACACCCACGATGCCGCCGTGTTTCCAGTGGCCTATCTTCTCCTTGTACGAGAGCTCGAGCTGCCGCAACAGGTCCTTGGCCATGGGCTTTCGCGCAGCCACCCGCTTTATGTCTTTGACGAAGCTAGGCCATGGACCCTTCTCCAGTTCATCCAACAACGGGGTCTCGGATTTCGCCATCCTCATTCACCTCCCATACTTTGTGCTCCCCTTAATCAGATTCAACCTGGGCACCATCGCCACATCGAGGTGCTCACCGCCTTCCGCTCTAACCTAAGGATCGTCCCCCCCTTCTTCCTTTGATTTCATAAACAAATCCATGATGTAGCTTCATCTGGTTTATTCATTTCATGCTGGCCTCGGGTGCCGACGCTGGCCAGAGCATCGACAAGATGGACATCACCTTATAAATTGTTTTGGCTTCAGTGTCAAGATATAATCCCCACACTCCGGTGAACAACGGGCAGGCCAAAGACCCAGAAATGGAAAGAGACCTAAAGGTTGCAGCCATATCCATGAACTGCCCAGGGGGGAATCCCGAGGCCGTTTACTCCCATATAAGCCGACTCACCCGTTCCTTGGCAGCCCTGGATGTGGAGCTGCTTTGTTTCCCTGAGGCATGCCTTACGGGTTACTCGGTTCGCCCGCAGGAAGCCAGGGCCTGGGCCATACCCTTAGAAAACTCTTGGATAGAAAGTCTGAGGAAGATGTGCTCAGAAAAGGGGGTCACCCTTTTGGTGGGAATGATGGAAAGGGATCCCCAAGAGCGGCTCTTCCTGACACACCTAGCCATCTCCCCGAAGGGCGGCCTCACAGTTTACAGAAAAGCGCACCTTAGCCCCCAAGAAGCCTTGCTTTTCCAGGCCGGCTGGGAGCCAGCCCTTTTCAGCACAGGTCCTGCTCTGGGAGCTATGGCTCTTTGTTACGAGGCACACTTCCCGGAATGGTCCTTGAAAATGACCCTGGATGGAGCTGAAATCCTTTGCTTTCCAAGTGCCTCCCCAGGGGAGACTCCTCAAGAAAAGATGGAAAGATGGCTTCGCTTCATGCCTGCCCGAGCCTACGACAATGGCGCCTTTGTGATGGCCTGCAACCAGTCCGGGGATAATGGAGCGGGACTAAGCTTCCCGGCTGTTTCCCTGATCCTGGACCCCAAAGGCAGGCTCTTGGCTTCCCAGACAGGAGATGGTGAGGCTGTGGCTGTGGCCCTGTTGAGAGCCGAAGAGATCAAAAGGGTCAGAAATCATCCTCTGGCCCATTTCCTGAGACACCGAAGACCGGAGCTGTATGGAGACAATGAAGAATTAAGAGTGAAGAATTAAGAGTGAAGAATTAAGAGTGAAGAATTAAGAGTGAAGAATTAAGAGT
>CAYPWF010000143.1:0-3878 GCA_964414345.1 uncultured Desulfarculaceae bacterium | reverse complement strand
GAACCGGACCGTCGAGTTCGACGACCAGTTTCTTTTCGTCGCAGTAGAAATCCACAATGTAGCTCCCGATTTGGTGCTGGCGGCGGAATTTCAGGTCAAGGAAGCGGCGATCGCGCAGCAATTCCCAAAACAGCGTTTCGGCTGGAGTTGCCTTTTTGCGCAGCTCGAGCGCGAGCCCGAGTTGTCCCGAAAAATCGAATCCGCCGCGGTAATGCCCCTCGCCCGTTGGGAGAGGGGCTGGCGGTGAGGGTTGATCTGATCGAAAAACAATGTTTGAGATCAGATCAATGAGCTGCCCCAGGCGCTGCTTGTCCAGGGCCGGGCGGGCGTAGTCCTTGGGAAGCACCCCCTTGAGGGAGGGGTTGTCGCGTTCGACGGATGTCATCGCCCGGTCCACAAGCTCCCCGATGGTTGGCTGACGGGCGCTCTTCTGCAGCTCTGACCAGCGGGCCTCGGGAGGGACCCAGAAGATGTTCTCCGCCAGGTACTCGTCGGGATCCTCCAGGTCGGCCCCTTGGTCGCGCTCGCCTTCGAGCTTGGCGTGGTGGGCCTCGAAGGCGTCGGAGATGTATTTGAGGAAGATGAGCCCCAGGACCACGTGCTTGTACTCGGCGGCGTCCATGGAGCCCCGCAGGGCGTTGGCCGCCCAAAGCTGGGCCTCGAACCCCAGATTGGCGAATGTGCCCTTGAGCAGTGCAGATTTGGTTTTGCCTGTCATATCCCAACCTCTTTTGCTCCTCAGTTTCAAATCCGACCCTTTCATACCGGGGAATTCCCTACGGAGGTCTAGTGGCGGCCGATCACCTTTGCGTCCCAGCCCTCTTCCCTTTGGCCCTCTCCGATAACCTGTCCTATGTTCCCGTGGAGGAGAACGAGCTCGCAGTTGACGGCCAAGGCCGCTTGTAGACGCACCCAACGGATACGGCCTTTGAGGTCCTCGCACAGCTCAGCATAGCCGCAGGGATGGATGCCACCCGCCATAGCCCAACTCCTTGAGGTTGGCCCACTGGCCCTTCCGGGATCTCCAAGGGCGGCCCCTCAGACCCCATCGGACAAACTTTGCTACATTATAGAGAATTCGCCGGGCCAGCCAAAGGATTTTTGCGAGCTTCTCAGGGCCTTCCCCGGTAGAACTTGTTTGGGCTGGCAAAACCGGCTGTGGGCCATGAGCCTTCCAAGGATAGGGCCATCACCCACACCCGGTCAGGTCCCGGGATGGACCCGGCAGCACGGGCAAGGGCCACCGCAGAGCGGGCCGGCATTGAAGTGCCCCCGTAGCCTTTGGATCGCCTGTCGCGCTTCATGTACCTGGATAGGCGCGCCCCCAAGATGCAAGCAGGCCGGCTCCGGCAACTGGCGCTGGTCATAGCATTCCAGCAAATCCAGGGCCGAGGCGTATTCCTCGACTACTTGCAGCAATGCCGCCGCTTCATCGCCGCTCAGGGCCCGGCGCTGGGCTATGTCCGCATTGCTCCTTGGCACAGGGCCCGAGCCACTGGCCCTGACCCTTATCTTTACACGCCTCAACCGATTCTGATTCATTTCTTGCAAGGCCTTTGAAACCAGCCGATTCCATGCCGAATGATCCCCCTCTGCCTACAGCCCAAGCCTTGTTTTCAAACTGGATAGTTGGCCTGAATCAGAAACCTTGGGAGCTCAGCCGTAAGCCCTAGGTGGACTACTACCTATTCTCACTCAAACGGCCTTGAACCTGAAAAAGAGAATCAACTCCAGCCTGCCACAAAAAACCAAACGGACTGTGCTCCCAGGCACAAGGTTTTCCCCGGCTAGCCGTTGCAGCAGCTCTGGGCCTTCTTTTCCTTCCAGCTTCTTATGGCTTGGGCGTGCTCTCTATAGTGGCCGTAGGTGTCCAGCCTAAGCCTGCGCCTAAAACGGTTTTCCTTGAGAAAATATTCTTGCTTGACCTCTCTTATGAATTCCAAGAGCTTGGCATGGATGAAATCCCGCTTCTGGATTACCTCTGAGAGGGAGAGTTTTCGGCTTTTTTGGGTCATGCGGGCATTGAAGGCGTCTATGCCTCCGTACAGGACTGAGTATTTAGGCGGTTTTCCCCCCTCCAGGATCACGGGTAGATAAGTCAGGGCCTCCTCCTCCCAGGAGCTCACATGCGCGATAACATCTTTAACCGACCAATCGCCTGTCACGCCGGACTCCAAGAGCTCCTGCTCCCCCAAGTCTGCATAGGAGTCCTTGAGTTCCTCCCAGGCCCTCTCCAGTCTTTTGAGAAGCCCTGACTTATCCACTGGGACCACCCCCCAAGGTGTGAGCTACCTGAGCCCGTCCTCTTTCTTGGCCTCTTCCTTCTTGAGCCCTCCTATTCTGGGATGCGGCCGGCCTGAGTCAGTCACCACCAAGGCTACAACTATTTCATCCTCCCTGGGAGCGTCATAGACCCTCACGGGCATGGCATCAAAATGAGAGCGCACAAAAGCCGCATCCTTGAAATGCACTGGCACGTCTATCTCAGTGCCAGGCACCCCGAACTTCTTGGCAGAGGGGATAATGGCTTTCCCACCTCCCACAGCCTCTCTGAAGGGGGTCCCCAGTTTAGGGTGAAGGATGGCGGCTGCATGCTCCAGCTCTCCCTTGCTCCCCACAATGGCTGCTTTCCCGTAACTTTCCACCTTCTCAGGGGGTACTCCCAGCACTTCCACTGCCTTTCTGCCAAGCAGATCCCCCAGCTTCTCTCCTACCTCCACAAGCTCTGTAAGATCCTGAACGAACTTCCCTGCAAAAGGATTTCTTATCACGGCTATGGCTGCTGCCCTCTTGGCATGGGGCTCCACTGCAGCCCCGCCCTCTTCCCAGATCTCTTCCACTATTGTGACGATCTTCCGTATGTCCATCTTTGCACCTCCCCTTTTCAAGCTGCATCAAGAAAACCCTCGAGCCCCACAGACCCGCACAAAGACCCCACGCACAAGAAAGCCCCCTCTATAACTCCTTCAGCCTTCAGACCCATCGCCTTGGCAAGTCCCAGCTCCAGAGCCTTGGAGGAAATTTCCAAAGGAAGCTCCCCCACCTCCAAGGTCACCTCCAGCCCGGCTATATCCGAGTTAGGATCCAGCTCCCCGGCCCTTGCCCTCCTTGCCTGCTGGCAAGGCACCCAGGTGGCGTTGGCCACTGCTGTTGCGGCCGCATCAGCAGTGGATGCTTTGGGAGCCAGAACTGTGGCAGACCAGGCTATCCCGCGGGTGAAACTCCTGCCCCCAAGCCCGCTTGTGGCCACCCCCCAAGAGGGGCTTGTACCATCAAGCCTCAGGCAATGGCTCAGCGACTCCCTGTCCACCCTGGGGCGAACCCCAACTCCCACCCTCTCGCCTTGGGCCAACCTCAGGGCTATATCCCCGCCGTTTTCCACTATGACCTTGGTCATGCCCCTGGAGACCAAAAAATCCGCCACCCCGTCGGCTATGGTGCCTGCCACGGCAGCCATGGGTGTCAGATCCGGATCCCCAATGAGAGCCACACTCTCCAACATCTTGCGACCCAATGGGCCCAGTCTCTCTTTGCACACAGAACCCCAGGCCCCCAAAAGCAATGGGCGGTCAACAGCCACCTGCTCCAGAAAGCCCACAGCCTCCTGGGCCGCTCTCAGGGCCTCTTGGGGTTGAGGAAGCCTTCCCACCCAGGCCGAGATCCTAAGCCGCATGGGACCGCACTCGGCCAGAACCGATCCCTTCCTCAGTAACGTGATCCTGTGCTCGTAACCCATTCCCTGCCCACCCACACCCTTCACCCTTCACTCTTCATTCTTCACTCTTCACTCTTCACTCTTCCCTCTTCATTCTTCACTCTTCATTCTTCACCCTTCATTCTTCACTCTTCCCTCTTCCCTCCCGCCCCGTCACCCCATT
>CAYPWF010000142.1:0-3893 GCA_964414345.1 uncultured Desulfarculaceae bacterium | reverse complement strand
GCTCATGCCTCTATCTCGTATCCCTCCGAGGAGGTCCATCATCTCCTGGGTCTCCGTAGGATTGAGACCAGCGATTACTTCATCCAGAAGCAAGACGCATGGCTCAGTACCCAGAGCCCGGGCGAACTCCAGCCGCTTCCTCTCAACCAGAGTTAGCTCTGCACCCATGGCCTGGCGCTTGTCTGCCAGGCCCACCAGCGAGAGGATCTCCTCGGCTCGCCCCTGGCACTTCTTGAGAGAGCCTTTAACGGAGTGGCCAAAGTAGCATGCCACCATCACGTTTTCCAAGACGCTCATCTGCAAGAAAGGCCTTGTGATCTGAAAGGTTCGACCAATCCCCTTGCGACAGATCTGGTCTGGCCTCAACCCAGTAATGTTTTCCCCCCTGAAATGGATCAGGCCCTGATCCGGCTTGTGCATGCCAGCGATTACATGGAAAAGCGTCGTCTTTCCGGCCCCATTAGGGCCGATGAGCCCCAGGACTTCATTCTCGTAAAGCTCAAAATCTACCTTGCTAAGGGCTGCAAGCCCACCGAAGAACTTGGTGACTCCTTTCCCCCGCAGAATAGGTTGATCCTCTCCTTTTCTGGACCGCGAAAGGTATTCGCTCACGGCCTGCTCCTGGTCCCTTGTAACCATCTCCGCTGAACCCTGATGTGTTCTATCTCCTCACTTCGGAAGCCACGGTTGAGGTTTGTAAGGTCCTGCGGCCATGGCCGGAGGCCAAATGAGGACGTGCTTTCCGTCCTGAATTTGGGCAGCAGGCACAGGCAAGTAATCCTCCCCGTCCATGATCGTGTGGGTTTTCTGGTCGAATACATACCGGCCAAAATAGCCTCTGCGATCCAGCTTGGAGAGGGCCGCCACAATAGCCTTGGGATCGAGTGTGCCTGCCCGGTGGATGGCATCAAGAACGTTGGTAACACCGTCATAACCGGAGGCATGATCGCTGTTAGCGGTAACGTTCCATCTCTTCTGTACCTTGTCGGCCAGTTCTTTGTGCTTGGGATTGTTAGCTGGATCGAAATTCAGCGGACTCCATAGAAGGCCTTCCCCTGCCTTGCCGGCTTGCTCCCGATATTCCGGTCTCAGAGGATAGTAGATGGCAAACTGAGAGGCTTTGAGACCTACCTCGTGAAATTGCTTGGAATGTGCTACGCCCGATGCCAGGGCCGTAAACACCGTCACCAGGATGTCAGGATCCAGAGTCTTGATCTTCGAAAGCTGCGGATAGAAATCGGTGTATCCCAAAGCCACGGTCTCATTTGCCACCGTCTTCCAACCAATCCCCGCAAAGAGCTGGCTTGCCTTCTCTGCATTCGATCGACCGTAGTCCGTGTCCTCAACGATGAAAGCGATGGTCTTGTTGCGCGGTTTGAAAAGCTCTTTTTCCATCAGGAACCTGTATGTGCTGAAGATTGTATTTGCGTAAGCGTCACTGTTCCAGTCGCCCTTCCAGAAACTCCAGTAACGTTCTGGATTGCTTCCGATCTTTTTCGCGATCTCCGCACTCACTGGTTCCACGCTCATCATTGGTATCCCGTACTTAGGCGCCAGCTCCATCATAGCCATTGTAACTGAACTGGCGAAGGTGTCCCCCATCAGGAAATGAACCTTATCCCTGGTGATGAGCTTCTCCCCCATGCTCACCCCAACCTCCGGCTTTTGTTGAGAGTCCTCAATCAGGATCTTGATAGGGAGTTTTTTCCCGGCTTCCTTTATTAAGATGCCTCCTTGCGCATTCCACTCCTCGACGGCCAAGATGATCCCCTGCCGCAAGGCAACACCGGCCTCTGCCGCCGGTCCGGTGAGCGGAGCCGTAGCTCCAATGCGGATCTCATCTGGGGAAGCCGCGTTCGAAACTGTGAGCATTACTGCCAGCCCGAGAATTTGGGCCATGCCTAGAATTCCCAAGACCTTTCTTCTCTTCATCATGATGCTCCCTCCTTTCTCCATGGTCTTCCGTCCTGGGGCGACGGGATTGGCGACTCTGGGG
The DNA here is from genome assembly GCA_964414345.1 of uncultured Desulfarculaceae bacterium. GTDB lineage: Bacteria > Desulfobacterota > Desulfocorpusculales > Desulfocorpusculum > Desulfocorpusculum > Desulfocorpusculum. The sequence goes on along the minus strand of CAYPWF010000142.1, from coordinate 1,897 downwards.
CAGGTCTCGACCTTTCCCCCCCGTGGCCGGGGCTTCACAAATTATATTCGCATCTTGGCCAAGCCTTCCTCCAGAATTGCCATGCCCTTGTCAAGCTGTTCATCTGTGATAACAAGTGGTGGCAAAAAACGGATCACGTTGCCCAACGTGCCGCATACCAGTATCACGAGGCCCTTTTCAAGGCAATGATTGGCCAGCGCCACTGCCTCCTCTGTTGCCGGTTCTTTCGTTTCCCTGTCTCGCACCAATTCTACGGCACGCATGGGGCCAAGCCCTCGGACGTCGCCGACGATTTCATACTCAAGTTTCCAGGATTCCATCCGGGAGCGCATCTTTTCTCCGAGCTTTTGGGCCCTTGCCAGAAGTGCTTCCTCCTCGAAGACCTCCATCACTGCAATAGCTGCTTGGCAGGCTACGGGGTTTGCCCCGTAGGTCCCTCCCACTCCCGATGGGTGCACGCTGTCCATTATTTCTTTGCGGCCGACTACGGCACTCAAGGGCATGCCCGCAGCCAAGCTCTTGGCCACAACCAGCAGGTCTGGCTGAACGTCGTAATGCTCGATCGCGAACATCTTTCCGGTCCGACCCATGCCAGACTGGATCTCATCGGCTATAAGAAGAACCCCATTTTGTCTGCAGATTTCGGCGAGCCTGGAGAAGTATTCAATGGGTGGGACAATGAAGCCGCCCTCTCCCTGAACCGGCTCTGCGATGACGGCCGCTGTTGTCTCAGCTGCAGTGACGGTCAGAAAAGACTCTTTGAGGTAGTCAACACAAGTCAAGTCACAATTCGGATAAGCCATCCCGAAATGGCACCTATAGCAGTAAGGGGAGGGGATGTGATACACTTCTGGGGCAAAAGGCCCGAATCCCAACTTGTAGGGCTTGATCTTGCTGGTAAGAGTCATGGTCAGGAGCGTTCGACCGTGAAAGGCGTGTTGCAGGGCTATGATGCCCGAACGCTTCGAGTAGTATCTCGCGAACTTCACCGCATTCTCCACCGCTTCAGCCCCGGAATTGGCGAAAAAGGCGGATTTGGGAAAATCCATCGGAGCCAGCTCGCAGAGTTTCTCCGCAAGCCTAAGCGCCGATTCGTACGGCAATACCATGAAACAGGTGTGTGTAAACTTCTCAGCCTGTTCCTTGATCGCCTTTACCACTCTCGGATGACTATGTCCCACGTTCATCGCGCCAATGCCGCCCGCGAAATCGATATACTCGTTACCATCAACATCCCAGACCAGAGCCCCTTTGGCGGATGCCACGTAAACACTTGTAGCGCTTGTATAAGCCGAAGACATCGCCTTCGTCCGAAGACCTGTTAGTTTCTCCGTCTTGATCTTCTCTTCTTGCTTCATCATTGGAACTTCCTCGTGCGAAGAGTTAATTCCCCTTGGGGACGGTAAGGAGCGTTTAGTTTTTTGCGCCAATCCAAAGCTCCATGAGCTCTTGGTCCAATCCTGGTCAAGATGTTGGAGTTCTCGCGGCAATACCGGAAGACTCTTGACACCCAGCTGAGCAACTTTGGCTCGCGGAGAGCAACAAGCTTCTCGGTCTTGCTCTTGTGCATATTTCCTTCCTTAGTTCAAACTGGGCTTTGTCTCTTGGGGCTTATTCCCATCAGCCGCCTGAAGCCCGCCTCGGTAAGCCTGAGAACCGCCTCCCTGAGGTCCTCTGAGGTTACAAAAAAAGTGACTAGATGCTGGCCTCCGTGCTTTTTGACTCTCTCGTCGAGAATGTCCACCCCAGCTTCCCGTAGGACACCAGAGGCTCTTCGGAGCTCCTCGGCGCCAGCTGTTGTTCCCAAAAGCACTTGCGCATGGAGAGGATGAGCCTCGACGGTGGTGGCCCATTGCTCGAACCAATCATCGTTACTTTCCATTGCTCTCCTCTCGGC
>CAYPWF010000141.1:0-3907 GCA_964414345.1 uncultured Desulfarculaceae bacterium | reverse complement strand
ACATAACCTATCCCTTTGCCCGCTGGTACTACGGGGTGAATTTCGGGGGTCGGGGGGTCATAGCCAGAGCTGTAAAGGCCTCGAATTGAGCTGACATCAGGAGGGAAGAGGAATGCAAGACAGTAAAGCAGCCATCCAGAAGATCCAGGAGTCGCAACCAGCGGTCCAACCCCTGGAAAAACCCAAGGAGGGGCCCAAGCCAGCCTTTGAGCCACAGGATATCCCCAGGATGCTCGAGATCCTGGACAAGCGCATGAACAGGCTTCTGGCCTCTTCCCTGGCTGCGTGCGTTCACTGTGGGCTGTGCACCGAGGCCTGCCACTATTACGCCTCTACCAGGAACCCCGAATTTGCCCCTGCTTACAAGGCGGACCTGTTGCGAAAGGTGTACAAGAAAAGGTACGACTGGCTGGGCAGGCTTTTCCCCGGGTGGGTGGGAGGAAAAGACCTGACCCCTCAGCTGGCCGAGAAGATGTACGATCTGATCTTCGGGGCCTGCACGGTCTGCAGGCGCTGCTCCCTCAACTGCCCCATGGGGGTGGACTATGCCTCCATCATGGCAACGGCCCGTTACATGATGGCGGCCATGAACCGCCTGCCCGAGGGGCTCAAGGCCACCATAGACGTGCACCTGGAGACGGGCAACAACATGGGGATCAGCGAGGAGGAGCTGGTGGAGACCCTGGAGTGGATCGAGGAGGAGCTCCAGGCTGAACTGGATGACCCCACGGCCCGCATCCCCCTCAACCAGAAAGGCGCAAAGTACTTCCTCACCATGAACCCCAGGGAGCCTAAGTACTACCCCCTTACCATCCAGGCCGAGGCCAAGATCCTCCACGCGGCCAAGGAGAGCTACACCATCTCCACCAAGTACTGGGACGCCACCAACTACTGCCTTTTCATAGGCGACGGGGCCAATGCCCGCAAGGTGGCCCAGTGGCAGGCTCAGGACGTGGAGAGCCTGGGATGCGAGTACCTCCTGGCAGCCGAATGCGGCCACGGTTATCGCTCCATCCGCTGGGAGGCTGCCAACTGGCTTGGAAGGCAGCCCAATTTCAAGGTGATAGGGTTTCAGGAGCTCATGGCCCAGTACATCCAAGAGGGCCGGATCAAACTGGATCCCTCCCGCAACCCCAAAAGGGTCACTTACCATGACCCATGCAATGCAGCCAAAAGCGGCGGCATCATCGAGGAGCCCCGAATAGTGCTTAGGGCGGCCGTGGAGGACTTCGTTGAGCTCAAGCACAACCGTCAGTTCTCCTATTGCTGCGGGGGTGGAGGCGGAGCCCTGACCATGACCGAGTTCGCCAAGAGGAGGCTGGAGGCAGCCAAGGTCAAGGCGGAGGAGATTGCTGCCACAGGTGCCAAAATCGTGGCCACCTCCTGCCACAACTGCCTGGATCAGCTGGCAGAGATAAACAGGCACTACAAGCTGGGGGTGGAGGTCAAGCTCCTGTGCGAGCTTGTGGCAGACGCCCTCATCATTGAGTGAGGCTCAACCCATCAGAGGAGGCTCTCATGCCCAAGAAAATACTCATAGTGGACGACGAGCCCTCGATGCTCACATACCTGAGCACCCTTTTTGAGGACAACGGTTACCAAACCATCACGGCTTCCAATGCCCAGGAGGCTTATGAACAAGCTGAGAACCACAGGCCCGATCTCATCACCCTGGACCTGCTTATGCCCGACAAAACAGGCATCAAGCTTTACAGGGACCTAAAGAAAAACGAGACATTGGCTCACATCCCGGTGATCATCGTGACTGGGTTCACTTCCGGGAACTTCCCCATGATAGATTTCCGCAAGTTCATCTACGAGCGCTCCATTCCAGGGCCCCAGGGGTTTGTGGAGAAGCCCGTAGAGCCCAGGCTTCTCCTGGCGGAGGTGAAAAAAGCCTTAGAGAACATAAGAGCCTCCTCGGCTTAGAAGAAGGAGGGCAGGGCCGTGCGGTGGGCTGCTCTCCCATGGAATAAGCCTCAGGAGACCCTTGATCCCCCGGCTGCTAAGATCGGGATTCCTCCTGATACGCTGCTGGATGGGGGAGCCCGAGCATTATTGGACCTTCTGCCCTGCTATGTGAGCCTCATTTCTCCAGCCCGGGAGGTACTTTGGGCCAACAAGGCCCTGATGAGAGAGGCAGGGCAAGTGGCTGGCTTGCCCTGCCATCAGATCTACAGAGCACGCCATAGCCCCTGCCCAGACTGCCAACTGGGAGTGGCCTTGGAGCAGGGATCGGTTTCGGTTTGGGAGGAGTCCTTACCCGGCTCAAATCTCTCTGCCACTCACACCTTGGTGCAGGCAGTTCCCTTGCAGAAAATAGGTGCTGGGATTCGGGCCGTCTTGAAGATCTCCACGGACCTGAGTCCTTTTAGGGCCAGGCAGCGCCAACTGGAATTGAGCCAAAGGGAGTACAGGGCCCTTTTTGAAGGAGTGCCCTGCTACATCTCGGTGCAGGACAGAGAGTTTCGAATCCTGAAAGCCAATCGGCTCTTCGAGAGGGATTTCGGAAGATCCCAGGGACGCAAGTGCTATGAGGTGTACAAAGGAAGGCAGCAAAAGTGCGAAGTCTGTCCTGTAGAGCGCAGCTTTGAGGACGGGCAGATCCACTTCAGTGAGGAAACAGTTAGGCGCAGCTCAGGGGAGCCCATGGAGATGGTTGTTTACACGGCCCCCATAACGGATCATCTGGGTCAAACTTTCGCAGTCATGGAGATGTCTACGGAGATCACCCAGGTCAAGAGGCTCCAGAGGGAATTGGCCTCCCTGGGGCAGGCGGTGGCAATCACCGCCCATTCCATAAAGAACATATTGAGCGGCTTGGAGGGAGGGGCTTACGTAGTCCAGTCTGGACTTCGCAGGGGGGATCCTGCTCTGGCTGCAAAGGGGTGGGAGATGGTTAAGGATGGGGTAGGAATGGCCGGGAGGTTGGTGCAAGACATCCTGCTCATCTCCAAGGCCCGCACTCCTAATTACAGGAGTGTATGCCCCCAAGCCCTGGCAGCCGGGGTGGTCTCGCTGTTTGAAAAGAAGGCCGCTGATCTGGGCGTGGAGCTGTGTCTGCTCCAGCCGGAAGAGAAGTTGGATCCCATTAGTGTCGACCCGGACGCGATCCACACAGCCTTGGCCAACTTGGTCTCCAATGGGCTGGAGGCCTGCGCTTCGGTCCAAGGCCTGCAAACAGGGCGGGTGCAGGTCAAGGTTCTGGAGCTCCCTGAGGAGGAATGCCTGGCTTTCCAGGTGGAGGACAACGGTCCGGGGGTGGCCCCAGAAGTCCAGGAAAGGCTCTTTCGGGAGATGGTGAGCACCAAGGGAAGCGCGGGGACCGGTTTGGGACTGGTGGTGACAGAAAAGATCCTGAGGGAACATGGAGGAAAGGTCAGGTTTCACTGCGCATCGCAAAGTGGCACGGTGTTTCAGCTGGTCATCCCCAGGCGGCCATGCCTTGGGGAAGAAGATTAAACTGAGGCTTGCCAAGAGGCCCCAAGGCCCGGCCCAATCAAGGAGGGGAATCAATGAAAAATTCCAGGCACGTGTTGATCATAGACGACGAGCCGGCCATGACAACCTACCTCTCAACGCTCTTGGAAGATAACGGTTTTGTGGCTCACGTGGCCAACGACCCTACAGAAGGCATGGAAAGACTAAGGCAGATGAGGCCGGATGTGATTCTGCTGGATCTGCTCATGCCCCACAAAAGCGGTGTACAGATCTTTCAAAAGATAGCCAGGGATGAGAGATACAAAGGGATCCCCATCATCATTCTGACCGGGATCAAGGAGCATTTTGTGGAGGACTTCAGGGAATTTTTCACAACCCTTAAGCTGGACAGGCCCTTTGCGTATCTGGAAAAGCCAGTGGATCCAAAACACCTTTTGCGCGTGGTGCAGGAAAGCATTAGCCCGCA
>CAYPWF010000140.1:0-3945 GCA_964414345.1 uncultured Desulfarculaceae bacterium | reverse complement strand
GCCTCCAGGATCTCCCGTCCCTCCCTGTCTCGATTTCCAATCATCCTCACAACGAGCGGGAAAGGTGCCTTGAATTCCCTCAAATAATCCGATATCCCCTCGGCCAGTTCGTCGCAACGATTGAGACCGGCGAAGATGTTCACAAGGAGAACCTTGATGTCGGAACTCTGATGGAACATCCGAAGCGCATCATAGATCCCTTGTCGGTTCATCTGAGCGGTGTCTAGGAAGTTCGCAGGCCTCCCTCCGTTGAGATGAATTAGGTCCAAAATGGCCATGGTAATGCCTGCGCCGCTGGAGAGGATCCCGATATCCCCCTCCAGTTGGATGTAAGTCCAACCTCTCTTCTTGAGGTCTTGCTCCCTCTGGAAGTCCTCCATGGACTGATTGCGTGGCCGTACTAATTCTGGATGTCTGAACTGGGCTTCATCATCGATGATCACAAGACCATCCAAAGCCACCAAGGAGAAATCCTCCCTTATGCCCAGGGGATTGATCTCCGCCAATTCGCAATCATAAGCATGAAAGATCTGGCAGAAATTCCGGATCACTACTTCCAGTGTAGAAGAAAGCCTCCTCCCTTGTACTTCAGGCCTGCCCTCACAAAGAAACCTTACGAGATCAGAGAGCTGTTCGGGGAGCAACCCGCGGGTGGGGGAGACTCGGGAAAACCGCACGGAACCGGGCCTCTCCCTTGCAGCAGTCTCGACATCCATGCCGCCTTCGGGGCTGACTATCAATACAGGCGCAGCTTTCGAGTACTCCACGGTCGCCCCGAGAAAAAGCTCCGAGAGAACAGGAATGCGCTCCTCTATCAAGAGGGTCTTGATTACCTCTCCGTCGTGGCTCTGGCTGAAAAGCCACTCGCTCAACTCCAATGCTGCCTGTGGATCGTTGGCAAAGCGAATCAGGCCGGCCTTCCCCCGTGCCTTAGCCAGCGTCTGCGGTTTGATAACTACGGGGCCATGGATTTGCTCGGCGATTTGAGCCGCCTCTTTGGGATCCCTGGCACAGCCCGACCTCGGCACTGGGATTCCAGCTTGCTGGAAAATCCTTTTGGCTTCGTATTCAAAAAGCCGCATCGAAAGACAACCTCCCATAAATTCCGACAGGCGGAATTCATCTCCGCTTTGTGGAATCTTATAACATCGGTTTTGAGATGTCAAGGCAAAAATTTCAGGTTCGTTGGCATGTGAATATCCGGTTGGTATGGCAAGTGAACTGTCCGCATTCTTGGTTGTGACGGCTGGGGGGGGGATGGGTATCCCATGGGCAGAACCCAAGGTGGGCGACGCATCACAATTAGGTGGGTCCCACCCCCTGGCAGCTCGGCCTGCTCAAGGCCTTGGGGGTTGGAGCCCCCCAGCACAAAGAGCTGGGCGCACAGCCCCTGTAGTGACGACTCAAAAAATGACCTGACTGAAATCATTCAGCTTTTAGCCAAAGACTGATAATCTCCGGAGGTAAGGACCCTCGTCCAGGCCGATTGCGTGCAGCCTTGATCTGCAGGCACACCCATCTATGAAGAGTTGTTCCCTTTGGGTGGCCTGGGATACGGCATGGTTGACTTGAGCATTTTCGTTGTTCTACCATCTCACGGAGAAAAGGGGGGAGAGAGGAGTAACTCTGGATTTGGCTTCGTGTGGACAATTTGGCTGGCGTGGGTTGCCCTGAGTTTGACAAGTCTCAGGACAAAGATGCACTCAAGGGGAGCTCCCGGTGCCGGATCCCCCCCTACCCTGTCCCCCTCGCAAAAGGACTCGGACGCAAGGGCTCCCCCGAGGTCCAAATCTTGGAAAATCGAAGCGCCTCCGCCAAGCCGCTCCGAGAAACGCCGTCACCCTGCGATCGCTTACGGAGAAACCTTCCAATGGGCTTCACAGCAGTATCTGCGCCAGGAGTAATTTGTAGAGACCCCCAAAGGTTGTGGATCATGGAGACGAACCACGAATGTTGATGGGAGGTGGGCTGTATGGATGGCAAACCGGTTTTGCGGGCCGAAAGGAGAATTAGCAGGAGCTACAGACACTGGGGAGGTAGTGAGATGAGACTCTTTGGCTTCACTGAGGCAAGGGGCTTTTTGCCATGGGCCGTTTTTGCTTTTTTGGCGATGCAAGCCTTCTGGTTTCCAAGGGAGGTTCCGGCGAACCCTGCACAGGGCCAGGCACTGGGAAAGGAGCAGGTGTTATCCCGGCTTGTCACGATGGAGCGGGGGTGGGTGGAAAACCATGGGCAGTGGGACGAAGGGGCGGCCTTTTCGGCTCCCGGCTACTTCGGCACCACCTGGGTCACCAGGGAAGGCGAGCTGCGGCACGTGCTGAACAAGAGGGAGGATTGCGAGAAAAACGAGAAAGACTCTCGCGAACCCCGAGCTTTGGGCAAGCTCTCCGGCAAGCCCTGCCCTGCGCAGAGCTGGGTGGTTTCCGAGCGCTGGGTGGGGGGGGAGGTCAAGGCGATTCGTGGCGAAGAAGAGCTTGCCACCAAGGTGAGCTACTTTTTGGGCGACGACCCTGCCAAGCACCGCTCGGGTCTTGCCAGCTACCGCTTGGTTTCCTTGGGTGAAGTTTGGCCCGGGGTGGAGGTGAGGCTCAAGGCGAGCCAGAAGACCGTCGAGAAGCTGCTTTACGTGCGTCCTGGAGCGGACCTCGCCCAGGTGCGCGTGGAGCTCCAAGGGGCCAAGGGCGTGCAGCTTTCGGAGCAAGGCGAGATCGTCATCGAAACAGGTCTCGGGGAGCTTGTGCTTTCCAAGCCCGTGGCGTGGCAAGAAAAAGATAGCCGGAAGCTGCCGGTGCAAGCCTCTTACCGGCTTTTGGGGAAAAACCGCTACGGCTTTGCGGTGCAAGGGGCGGATCCCAGCTTGCCGTTGGTGATCGACCCGATCCTCCAGTCCACCTACCTGGGGGGAAGCGGCAACGATTACGCCTACGCCCTGGCCATCGCCGGAAGCGGTGACGTGTACGTGGCGGGGCACACCACTTCCACCGACTTCCCCAACACCGCCGGCGGCGCGCAGGCGAGCTTCGGCGGCTCCTTCGACGCCTTCGTGGCGCGGCTGAACACTACCCTCACCTCCATTCTCCAGTCCACCTACCTGGGGGGAAGCGGGGACGATCGGGCTTACGCCCTGGCCATCGCCAGCAGCGGGGACGTGTACGTGGGCGGATCGGCCGGTTCCACCAATTTTCCCAACACCGCCGGCGGGGCGCAGGCAAGCAACGCCGGCAGCGGCGACGTCTTCGTGACGCGGCTGAACGCAAACCTCACCTCCAACCTTCAGTCCACCTACCTGGGGGGAAGTGGCCCCGATGAGGCCTACGCGCTGGCCATCGCCGGCAGCGGCGAGGTGGTCGTGGCGGGGTACACCGGGTCCACCGACTTCCCCAACACCGCCGGCGGCGCGCAGGTTAGCAACGGCGGCGGCAGCTACGACGCTTTCGTGGCGCGGCTGAACGCCAGCCTCACCTCCAACCCCCAGTCCACCTACCTGGGGGGAAGCGGGAACGAGTTTGGCAACTTGCTGGCCATCGCCGGCAGCGGTGACGTGTACGTGGGGGGTAGGACCGTTTCTCCCAACTTCCCCAACACCGCCGGCGGGGCGCAGGCAACTTACGGCGGCTTTTGGGACGCCTTCGTGGCGCGGCTCGACGCCAGCCTCACCTCCAACCCCCAGTCGACCTACCTGGGGGGGAGCGGGAGCGATGAGGCCTACGCGCTGGCCATCGCCGGCAGCGGCGAGGTGCTCGTGGCGGGGTACACCGGTTCCACCAATTTCCCCAACACCGCTGGCGGGGCGCAGGCCAGCAACGGCGGCAACTACGACGCTTTCGTGGCGCGGCTCAACGCCACCCTCACCTCCAACCCCCAGTCCACCTACCTGGGGGGAAGCGGGAGCGATGAGGCCTACGCGCTGGCCATAGCCGGCAGCGGCGAGGTGGTCGTGGCCGG
>CAYPWF010000139.1:0-3996 GCA_964414345.1 uncultured Desulfarculaceae bacterium | reverse complement strand
ATAATAAAATCAACGCCTTACTGGACCCTGAAAGCAAACAAGTGTCAAAGTCGGGCTAAAAGCTACCTTCGTGATCCATCAGGACAAGCGATTAAGAGGGTTCTGCACCTATACTCGAGGCAACCACGAAGATGTGCTTTATCGGCCCAGGTCCTTGTACTGGTGGGAAGGGGTGAGTGCTCTTTCATGGAAGAAGTGATAGACACTTAGCCCCTAAAGGTTTTGCAGGACCACAAGAAGTGTCAGCCGGCCCGATTTTTGCGGGCCGAGCATGCCCAGGGGCAAGAAGATAGATGTCCCGTACTTGGGCCCAACTTCTAGCCCCGGCGTTTCCCCATAAAAGAATCGAAGGTGACAGAAACCATAGAGGCTAAAAAACGCAAAAGGTACCAGAACTCTGAGAAAGGACAAAGACGGCCATGCAAAGGGGTAGCAGATGTTTTGATTCCATAGATTTCCTCCCAGGGGTGAGACCCTGGGCAGTGAGGGTTCTTATCCTCCTTGTATTAGCTCTCCTTGTGTCCTGCCAGGGAGAAAATGGAAAGAGGTGGACAGCCCCCAAATTTGTCAAAGAGTGGGAGATAAGGGAGATAAAGCCTGAGGCTAGGCATCTGATCTTCTCCATGACAGCAACAGATAAAGGGGTGTTCCTCCTGGTCAATGCAAAGGAGATAGTTTATTACCCACCCCAGATGCCCAAGCCGGTCTCTGAGATGACGGAGAAAGAAAAGGAGACCTTCATTGATAGGTACGTCTCTGGAAAATCTCTTTCCGGAATTGCTGCTGGCAGACTAAATGGGGAGGAGAGGGACAAGTATATTGATTTCATCATTGAACACTTCTTCCCACCCAGGAAAGCTTCCGAAATGGAGCAAGAGGAAAAAGATGAAATTATTAGCTTCTTAGCAAAAGTCAAAGAAGAAAAAGAAACCGAAATGAACAAGAGATCTTTTAGAAAGTCAATAGAGTCACTGACAATAGATGGATATATAGACATGCATTCTAGAGCGATTGCTGAGGCCGACATAAACGAGTTGGAGCACTACAGGATACAACACTATGATTTTGAGGGTAATTTTATTAAACAGTGGCCTGATGGGAACAAACTGGAGCTTGGTCGGGATCTGTATGAGAGGCTCAGGCCTGTGATGATAACCCGGTATAGGGGATATATGGAACCTGTGAAGCTTGACTCAAGGGAGTTTCTCATAATGCCGTTGATAATGGTTTCGGATCACCTGGGCAACATCTATGTAGTGGACTACAAGGGTAACAAGGTGGTTAAGTTTGACTCCAATGGGGCGGTTTTGGGTCTCTGGTGGCTAGAGGAGAGGGCCTCTGATGGATCGTTTAGTTCCCACAGGGGTGCCGGGGTGCAGAATGGGAGATTTGTTGTGGCCCGAGAGGGAGACGGTATGGTACCTCAGCTCAGGGAATATAGCTTGGAGGGGAAGCTTAAGAGGAAAAGGGCGATAGAGCCACCCAAGGTGCCGGCAAGGATGCCTGTGACAGGAGCCAAGGTGCCCTTTTTGAAGGGTGAGGGCAATGTGGGTGCAATTGGTGTTGACAGCACAGGGGGGGTTTACCTTTTTGCCGAGGATAACACGGTAGTGGTATTGGACCGGTATTGGAACAAGAAGAAGCAATTCACGACTGTTTTGAAGAAGGGGTTTGAGAGCCCAGGGCGGTTCTATGACCCTGACAGGAGAAGGGAGATAGGCTATGAGGAGGTGATGCTCAAGGACGCTGCAATAAGCTTGAGGCAGTTCACATCAGAGAAGCTATCCTGGACAGGAAATTCGCCTGGTTATTACTATGCCAACGGCCTCTATGTAAGTCCGCAAGACGAGGTATACGTGACCTTTGTTGGGATGAAGCCCTTTGGGGTGATCGATGCGATGATTTTTGACACAAGTGGGGAGATGATCGGTTATTGGAAGCACAAGAAGAAGAGTTATTCGGAGTGGTTCGAGAAGTTAAGCGACATTGAGAGGATTGAGACATTGGACGAGTATTTGAGCTTGGCCTTTTACGGGAACGATGTGTTCATAGGAAGGACCCTTCATGAAGGTAGAGGCAGGACGGGGATCCACAATGTAGTGCAGAAGTTCACAAAGATGGAGGGGGCTCCATGAGATGCGTATTTGCTCTTGGAGGGGCCGTTGTCCTGAGTCTCTTAGCCCCTGAATCCCTCGAGGCCTGGAGCGCGGGCTTTGTGGGGGTTCTAAACCATCACGGAAAGCTGGCCGAGAGGGCTGAGAGATGTCAGCGAGAGTGCGCTTTGGAAAAGGACAGCAATTGCATTGCTCTTCCCAGACCCCCAAGGAGCAGATGTGATCAAGAAGTGGATGATGATGTCCTTTTCCGGGCCCTGAGATTGGGGTCTTCAGAACCAGACAGATCAGTTGGAGCTGGGGGTGACGGGACCAACAGTCCCAAGCATTCGCATGATCCCGGATTTAGCACGCCACCTGACCTGAATTTGATGTTACATTCGCTTTGCTCGACAACATCTCAACCAGCAAATCAAATGCAAAATAACCAAGATACCACGCTCCCTGATTAAACTGAGCAGGGGAAACCTTATGGTCTCTGCATAATCCGATAATCGCTTTGCGTATATCATCGTCACTTGCCCTATCGCCCACCATACCCATCTTTTTGACCAATTTCCGCACCCACACATCAATGGGTTGAAGGCAAAAAGCAGACTCTTCAGGCACCAACTCTTCCAACTGGTACAAAGAAAGCACATCTTTCAGGTAAAAAGTGGCGATCTTTGGGCTAACTTGGACCATATCACGTTGCAGTTCACCGTAATGCTCTCTTATCTCACCACTTCTGATCTTTTGAACGGAGTAACCAATGATATTGAGCGAGGGCAGATTTCCAATGAAATCCAGAATACTCAAAACCATTTCGACATCTCTGCCTTTGCCAACCTTTCCTTTCCCAATCAGTTCTTCTAAGTTTTGCTTGACAGTTTCCCATTTGCGGGAACGTTTCTGCTGATAGATTATTGTCTTATTTGTACTGCCAAACAGCGGTCGGAGCCCATCTATCACTGCCTGGTACACTCGCTCAGAGACATCATCACGTCTTCCTTGAAAACACGCTCTCCCAAGGAAGAAATCGAAAGCAAGCCACCAATCTGCCAAGAGGCTATCTGGGTTGTGTTTGCCCAGCATCTTCCGGCGGTATCTATTCCCGTATTCTACAATTGACTGAACAAAGCATTCATTCATCATCAGATGCACAATTGGCTTAGTAAAGGCGTGCTAACGATAAGGATAAGCTGCCGGGGCCGCCTGCAAGACCTTCATGCCGCGCGAAACCAGTATGGCGGCCCCGGTCAGCTTCATCCGTTGGTTCGCCCTTCACATGCCCAGCCTTCTTTTCACAGACCGAATTTCCCCGTCGCTGCAATCGGTCAGCAAACGCAGGTCCGCCACCCCAACTAGACGGGACACAAAGGGCGCTCGGTCTTCATTGAACCTTGTGGCTGCTGCGTTGTAATTCTCCGCTTGCCGGTGCATCTCGTCGGCCAGCTGTCTGACCTGAGCCAGCAAAGTGCCGTAGTGTTCACTTGTGCGAAGCCCCGGGTACGCTTGCCACAAGTTGGCGAGTTCACCGACCACGTCGAGAAGCGGTTTGGTGGCGTCGATCACGAGAGCCTTCTCTGCTGCAACTGCTTCCGATGCAAGAGCGATGAGCTGCCGCGTTACGGATGCCACCTTGTCTTGCGTCAAGAGGACGCTCGCAAACGCTCGCTTCGGTTCACCGAGTTTCTTGTAGAGGTCAACCCGCAAAGCCAGCATCAACACGCTTACGATCAGGAATGCGATTCCTGCAATGACAGCCGCAGCCCACCAAATGCCCCAAAAGGACCAGACAACCCCCGCACCGACCACGATGAGCAGTACGACGCGTACTCTACCCCTTTTGTCAAGACACTTTTTCATGATGGAAATCCCCTTCTTTTGGCCTAGGCCGCTA
>CAYPWF010000138.1:0-4086 GCA_964414345.1 uncultured Desulfarculaceae bacterium | reverse complement strand
GGGCTGTGCGCCCAGCTCTTTCTGCTGGGGGACCCAACCCCAAGGGCCTTGAGCAGGCTGAGCTGGCGAGGGGTGGAACTCACCAGATCATGGGTGTGCCTACAAACTTTGATTCTTACCATGGGCTACCCCTTTTTTTCCCTACCTTCCCAAAGCCAAGATAGCGGACACATCACTTGCTATACAACCGGACATTTCATGTACTAACAACACAGGCCATAGAAATTGCTTGACTTTTTGCCTGAGACATGCCACTGTGAGCCATAATCCCAAAACCTGCTGGTCTAATAGTCTAGCGCCTGATGAGACCCGTGGAGTGTGGCCACAGGGGTACTCTCCTGCGCTGAGAGCGATCAGCTCCGCCCGGTGGCCAAGAAGACACTTTCCAAGGGGTCTCGGCTTATGGGGGCGTCCCATGGGCTCAAGCCAGCAATTCAAACCCACAAGGCGCGCGTTTTTATATTACACCCCCCAGGTCGGGACGGGATGGGGAGGCCTGCCGTCGAGCTTGGGGGGGAAGCCTGAAATCCGCTCAGAATGGGCTTTTCGCTCCTTGGCTGAGCGAATAGAGATAGCCTATCTGACCCCTGCGGAGGAGCATCCTGATATACGCCCAGTAAGATCAAGGAGTTCCTGTGGTTTTGAGTCCATGCAGATTTGGGAGCACTTTGTCCTTATCCGGGGACCTCCTGGTTCCCTTTGAATCCGTTTACCCCGGGAGGAGAGCCGCGTGGAAAAGAATAACGATCAAGCACAATAACACTCGGCACCCATAGGAGGTGCCAAGAAGCTCGGTATTTTGGGTATGGTGCGCACGGTTACCGGAAGAAAGCTTGAACTCAGGCAATTTCCTGGCTGATCAAAAAGATCGAAGCCACGGAAGGGGGGGGTGTAACATGAAAAGAAACTCCTTTCTTATCCTCGGATGCGTTCTTTTGATTCTGAGCTCGGTTAACCTGCCTTCTGTGTGGGCGGAAGTCTACGACGACTTCAGCGGACCCTATCTGGATCAGGAAAAATGGAACAATTGGGAATTTGTGAGAAAGGTAGAGCATGGAAGACTTATCTCAGAGGTGGCGGCCTACGGATCCACCAGAGTGATGAATGAACTCACCTTCCGGGAGCCTGGGAGCATTTATGCTATAGAGGCAGACGTAAGGGTAACCAATGTTGAGGGTGATCTGCGCGTCTCCGGGTCAAGTAGCTTCGCTATCCCAAATGCTGCTTTGCTGGGTTCATTTTACAACGACGGATTGGCTTCGGGTCCGTCTAGCAGGAAGGGCGATGTTCTGGCGAGCATCAGGATAGAGCCAAACGACGGGGAGTTATGGGTTTTTTGGTACGTGTTGCGGACTGAGAACGATGCCGGGACCTCCTTTACACTTTTGGCCTCGGGGTCTTTCCCCAATCCCGTGCACTTGCATCGTGTGTACAAACTCTTCCTGGGATTCAACCCGGAAAGCAAGACTTTCGAATTTAGGGTTGACGGAGAAACCCAAAGCTGGACTTCCTCTCATCCCACGATAAACTCCCCAGGCCTTCCATTTAAGCTGATCAGAACCGACGTGTCCTTTCGTCAGCCTTCTGTACCTCTCAATGGAAGGATCTCGGCCGAGTTCGACAACGTTGTGGCTTATGATGTGGAAGGCAACGTGTTTATGGCCGATGACTTCTCCTCTCCAACAATTGATCCTGAAAAGTGGTCTTCCTATGAGTTTGTCAGGAAAATAAGACATAAGAAACTGCTTTCGGAGCTAAGGAGCCTAGGGGCAGGGATGAATAACAGCCTGGTCATCAAAAGGGACCCCTACGAAGTTGATGCTCTTGGAGCCCAAGTTGTGCTTCGGGATTATTATAACCCCAATGGTGTTTCCACCAGGGCCAGACTTGGTAGATGGTTCTATAACGATAGTGGCCCCCCTTACAATGGGTCCACAGGGGATGTGTGGGCGGAGGTGTATCTGGGCGGGACAAGCGAGGCCCCACAGGCTGGCTGGCTTGTTGCGAGATCCAATAATTCAACAGCCACCAACACTACTTTGTTGGCATCTGGCAGTTTCCCCTTGAGCGTTCATTTGGGGGGAAGATATGATCTATTAGTGGCATGGGACGGCTCCCGTTTCACTTTTGTTTGCAATGAGTTTGCGGCTCGTTACGAGCCGAAAGGGAATGTGTATCCCCCTTTCAGTGCAAGCCCTCTTTTGGGGACGCGAATGATCCCTGTAACTTCGGGCCCTTCCCTCGAAGCCTCAATCTCCGCCACGTTCGACCATGCAATTGTTAATGAATTCCCAGATGTCTACACCCTCAGCGTGTCCAAGGGCGGCTCGGGGGCGGGAGTAATCACAAGCGAACCGGGCGGCATCTCCTGCGGAGAGAAGTGCAATCAGGATTACGTGGCATCCACGGTTGTGAAGCTCAAGGCGGTGCCAGATGAAGGCAGCATGTTTACGGGCTGGGAGGGAGACTGCTTGGGGCGGGGCGCGAAGACTCGGATTCTAATGGATGCGGACAAAAGCTGCACCGCGATCTTCCAACCTTTCCGGGACAGATCCCCCAGGCCAGAGGATTGAGCTCGCCCAGAGCTGCAGTGAGACAGAGGCCGGGCTGGAATGCGAGTCCACTGGGACTCTCAGAGTAGAGAGTCTGGGCAACCGGAAAGTTGGATATGGGCCCCCAATGCGTTTCTATCTCTCCGAGGACCAGGTCTTGGATGGTGGGGATTTACTCTTGCAGGAGATAGGCCTGGGTGCAGTGAGAGCGGGCGATTTCAAAACTAAGCGGCTGAATGTGAGCTTGAACCCCGGTCACAGTGCAAATGACAAGCATGTGATCGCATGGATAGATTCCAGCAATCTGGCCATGGAGTGGGAACAGATCAACAATCTGGTTGGGTCTCAAAAGGTATTGTGAAGACTTGATTACCCTGGGGTGGACGGAAGATGCCCATCCCAGGGGCGTTTTTTTGAAGGGAAAGGTTCTCCTTGGCCTGGTTATTCATTGAGGCCTAAGCGATTTGGGACTATTAAGGAGGCATTGTGTTCGGGACATTAGATGAGGGCGGAGCGCAGCGCCAGTTTGCCGGGGTTCAGATTCGGGGAATAGGGGGAAGATGGAAGAGGTCTCTGCGCTGTAAAACCGTAAGTGATCACAGGGTGATTCCCCGTTTCTCTGAGCGGCTTGGCGGATCCGCTTTGATTTTTCAGGATTTGGACCTGGGGCTCTCTCGCCCGAAGCCAAGCCGAGAACGACCGAGGGAGCGGGCAAGCGTCCCCCAGAGGCCAAATCCTTTGGAAAATCAAGCCCCAAAGACTTGGAGCAAGGAGAAATGTTATCATCCCCGCGAGCAACTACGAATCCGGGGTCGCAACGCAAGGAACCCCAGGAGAAGCCATGAGCCTTTGGTACGAAAGTCTGGGTTATTGTCTGATGGACTCTAGGGGAGACATCCTAAGGGAGGCCAAGTGCATTCTAGAGCATCTTTCAATGCCGGTTCCTCGTTCGTGGTGGCAGCGGGGACTCGAACACGGGGATATTCACGACAGCTGCGCAGGTCTTCTTCGTGATTTACAAAAGACACTTATGAAGGTACCTGAATTGTCCGAATTTAGAGACTTCGGTCTCATGATTTCTTTGGCGTTTATGGACGATGACGTAGAAGATCCATCAGTTAAGTTTGGCTGGGTGGATAGTCCATACTCCCTTCAGGAGTACGTCCTCAGGGCCAAGATGGTATTGGCTGCACGTCACGATTTGAAATCGCTGGCAAGACTCATAGAAAAAAGACCAAAAGACCCTTCCTGAAACCTTCTCTCAGAACGCAGCATGGGAGACTATGATCAGGATTCCAGATCGAGGTTTCTGTGTCTCCGTTTGAACCCGACTTTGACACTTGTTTGCTTTCAGGGTTCAGTAAGGCCTTGATTTTCTTATCTTGACCTCCTTGAATGCGGCCCTTCATGTAGGACAAAGATAGTTCACTTTTCTCTTGACATCCCAAGTTACGATATATGTCCTTCAATCATGTATACACCGGAGATTATCACTTTTGGGCAGAATTTGGGGTTGGGGTTTCGTGTTTTCAAA
>CAYPWF010000137.1:0-4163 GCA_964414345.1 uncultured Desulfarculaceae bacterium | reverse complement strand
TACGGGGCCGACAGCAGGTTCATTCACTCCTTAGACCTACCCGAGGCGGACAGCCCCTTCACCAAGCACACAGTGCAGGTAGATCCAACCCAGTTCTATTCACTTTTTCGCCTCCCCGTAGGTGAAGGCCTGACTGTGAAGATGGGAAAGTATGTGACAACCTTGGGCTATGAGGTCATAGATGCACCTGGAAACGCCCTGTACTCCCACAGTTACCTTTTCGGCTTTGCCATTCCTTTTACCCATACAGGAGTGCAATTCGACTATCAGGCGGCGGATTTCTTGAGTCTCTATTACGGCCTGGTCCGAGGTTGGGATGTGGTCACCACGGATCTCAACAGCGGCTTCTCCCACATGTTCGGCCTCGGGGTCAAGCCTGCTCAAGAGCTGAATCTTCTTTTGAATCTTATCACCGGTCCTGAAACCGAAAGTGAAAACAATTACCGCACAGTGGTGGATCTGGTGGCAACCTGGCAGCCCCTTGAGAAATGGAGCTTTGCTCTGAATGTGGATGTAGGCCATGAGCGCTTACCGGATGCACCTGGGAGCCTTTGGTGGGGCGTGGCAGGTTATGTGACCTACAGGTGGTCTCCCACAGTGGGAACTACTTTTCGGGCCGAGTACTTCCGCGACGAGACCCAAACCCGCCTTTCAGGGGCCAAGGAGTTGACAGAACTCACGCTGGGCTTGGATCTTTACCCCATAAGAGGCTTCAAAAACCTGCGTTTTAGGCCTGAGGTCCGCTGGGATCATGCCATTGGGCGCACCCCATTCGATGCAGGATCCAAGAAAGACCAGCTGACCCTGGCAGGGGATGTGATCTTCACTTTCTAGCCTGGATCATTCTCCAAAGCCTGTGACTTCGGGGGCTCAAGCCCCCAAGCCCCCGGTCACGCTTTGGCATATTTTGACTCAAACCCGGCCCGCATTATCCACTGCGCAATAATATGTGGGCCTGAGCGGCATCCCATGACTTGGGAAGCCTTGACTCAGACCAGGAGGTGTGAGAGACACAGCACAGGGGTTAGCATTGTGAGGGCGGAGGAGGGCTCAGGGTGGCAATGGCAACTCTTCGTGCGGCTTCTTTCAACGTAAACGGCATAAGGGCTCGGATGCCAGTGCTCATGAGCTGGATCCAGCGGGTCCAACCGGACATCCTGGCCCTACAGGAGACCAAGGTCCCTGACTCGGAGTTTCCCCTGGCCCCGCTCCAGGAGGCAGGGTATGTCTGCGCCTTCTGCGGGGGAAAGAACTTCAACGGCGTGGCCGTATTGAGCCGAGGGCCAATCCAGGTGCTTCAGGAGGGGCTGGACGACGGCGGGCCGCCGGATCGGGAAAGGCTCCTTCTGGTGAGCACGCTGGGACTCAAGCTCCTCAACACTTACGTGCCCCAGGGCACAGCAGTTGAATCGGATCGGTTCCATTACAAGCTCAAATGGTTGGAAAGACTCCGGGAGTTCATGGAGCGCAGACTCTCCCCCCATGAGCCCGCCCTTTGGCTAGGAGATTTCAACGTGGCCCCTGAGCCCATGGACGTGTACGACCCAGAGGGTCTGGCCGGGCAAATCGGCTTTCACCCCCAGGAACGAGCCGCCTTGGAGAGGCTTCGCGCCTGGGGCTGGGTGGATGTATTCAGGCTCCATGTCAAGGAGAAAGCCCATTACACCTTCTGGGATTACAGGATCCGAGGGGCCCTTTCCCGCGGCCTGGGCTGGCGGGTGGATCATATCTGGGCCACCCAGGCCCTTGCCGCAAGGAGCCTCAGGGCTTGGATAGACCTGGAGCCCAGGCGCGGCCAGCGTCCCTCTGATCACACCCCTATCCTGGCGGAATTCGACTGGCATTTGGCCGGACAGGGATTTGCCTCCTGAGCCTCAAAGCAGCTCAGATCACCACCCTGTTTCCCAGTGACCTCCAATGGGGCAGTCTCTCGCGAAGGAAATCCAGGGCTTGGGAGAGTAGCGGGATTCCTGGCCTGCCGCCCAGTCGGGTGCATTTCATGGCTGCCACACAATTGGCGAACTCCAAGATCCGGAGGAGTTCCCAGCCCTGCAGGAGCCCGAAGATGAAGCCGGCGTGAAACACATCCCCTGCGCCCGTGGTGTCCACTGCCCGCACCTGGAATCCAGGGCAGTGAAGAGGGCCATCCGGAGTGAGAGCCAGGCAACCATCAGCTCCCAGGGTCATGGCCACGAAGCCCGTGGTCATTCGCCCCAGGGCCATCAGGGCCCTTTCCGGATCCGAGATGCCGGTCAGCCTGCAGGGAAACCTGGAGGAGGAGATGAGGTAGTCCACTTCTCGGACCATTTCCTCGGTACCCTCTTCCACTTTGTCCAGATCAATGACCGAGGCAATACCTTCTTCCCGGGCCCACCTGAGCGCCTGGAGCGTGGCTCCCACGTCGTGGCCGTCCAGATGCAGGACCCGGCCCGAGCAGACCGCTTCTCTTGAGAGCTCCCCAGGCCTGTACATGAGGCGGGGGTCCCTGTCCCAGATTATTGTGCGCTCCCCGTTTCTGGCGTCTATCAGAATGAAAGCGTACTGGTTTCGCGCCCCTGGCTCCACTGTGACGCAGCTCACATCCACCCCTTGGGAGGCTATGCTCTCCAAAGAGAAACGGCCAAGCTCGTCGCCTCCCACCTTACCGATGTATCTCACCCGAAGCCCCCACCTGGCCAGGGCCACCATGGCAGTGGCCACCTGCCCCCCACCCTGGCGCTCCAGGGAGAGCATCTTCACCTTGGTGTTGAACTCAGGGAAATGGGGCACAACGCAAAGATCATCCACGGCGTTGAGCCCCAGCCCCACAACGTCGAAGGGGCTTTTCTTTGCGCAGGGAATAGCGAACCTCAACTCTCCTTTTCCCCCAACACCCCTTACACCACCGGCGGCCAAATGGTAGCATAAAACTCAGTCAAAAACTCCGTTGCTGGAAGGAGACCGGCGAAACTTTGGCCCAAAGGCAGCAAGAAATTAGGAATCTGCCCGCCACCCAGGCCCTCAGGTTACTAAAACAGAGCAATGTGCCCTTCAAGGCTCATCTGTATCGCTATGAGGAGCACGGGGGCACCGAGGTGGCAGCCAGGGAGCTTGGCATAGAGGAGCACGCGGTGGTTAAGACCCTCGTGATGGAGGACGATCAAAGAAGGCCGCTTGTGGTCCTGATGCATGGGGATAGGCGAGTATCGACCCGCAGCCTGGCCCGGCTCCTGGGAGCCAGGTGGGTAACCCCCTGCGAGCCCCAAGTGGCCCAGAGACACACCGGATATCTGGTGGGAGGGACCTCTCCCATAGGCATGAAAAAGCCCCTGCCTGTATATGTGGAAAGCACGATCCTGGAGCTTCCACGGATCTACATAAACGGCGGCAAAAGGGGGCTCTTGGTGGAAATGGACCCCAAAGACCTCGTCGGCCTCCTCTCTGCCACGCCAGTGCAGGTGGCCACCTGAGGCAGAAAGGGAGGCTCTGCACGCGCCAGAGGCGGTGTCTAGCCGCCCCACCCCCCGGCCCCTTCCAGATGGGCAGAATTTTTTTGCATAATTAGATATAACTAGAATAAATTTGGCTTGACTTTTCTCCAGCAGTTGTGTAGAAGTCCCAATGGGCGTGTGTGCCAGGGCGAGAGTGTCTTGAGAGCGAGGTGATATATCGTGAAACCCAGACGGGTAGTCATCACCGGCATAGGGGTCGTAGCCCCCAATGGAATCGGGAAGGATGCCTTTTGGGAGGCATTGTACCACGGCCGGTCCGGTGTGCGCCATATAACGCTTTTCGACACTACAGGTCTTCCGACGGACATTGCCGGGCAGGTACCTGACTTTGATCCTACTCTTTTTATGCCGGAGCGACTGGTCAAAGAGAGGGGACGAGCTTCTCACCTGGGAGTGGCCGCCGCCCGTCTTGCCTTGTTGGACGCCGGTATACCGGAGCCCCCCAAGAGCGAGCTGGGCATAGCCGTTGGCATGACCTTCCCCGCGATGGATTATTTCGAGAGGCACATCAGGAAGTTGTTGAGAAATGGAAAATATTCGGAAAAGGACGTGCAGTTGCTGTACACCTCCGCGTCCCCCAACATGGTGGCCATGGATATCTCTTCCGTTTGCGGCATCAAGGGGCCGCGGGTGACAATAGCCAATGCGTGTTCTTCAGGAACCCTGGCCATC
>CAYPWF010000136.1:1823-4293 GCA_964414345.1 uncultured Desulfarculaceae bacterium | reverse complement strand
ATCAAGATAGAGTGCATTTCCCACGGTTCTCTTGAATTCTGCTACTGGAAACAAAAAAAGCCTCGAAGGACAGCTCCGAGGCCCGCTTTTTCACTTACAATCCCTCCTTAGATTGGCAGAGTCACCGCATAATCAGCCCGGATTATCCCCCCAAGCCCGTGCCTTTGGGGGCTCAAGCCCCCAAGCCCGGGTTCGCTTTGGCATATTCCGACTCAAAGCCGAGCAAAACCTATAACCAAAATTCAGTGTGTTTTTGAGCATATGCCTTGAAGCTTAAGGCACATCCATGCCTGGAGAGGCCTGAGGAGCCCCACCCCGTCAAGAAAGAATCTCCCCTGAGGTAGCCGGGCCCTGGAAGGCCTCTTCGGTCTCCCTCAGCTTGTACATCAGTGCCCGATGCGTTATTCCTAGAAGTTTAGCAGCCTGGGTGCGGTTCCCACCAGTTCTTTCCAGGGCCTCCTTGATGAGCTCCTTTTCCAAGGCCCTAAGCCTTGTACGAAGTCTTAAGTCAGTCTGGGGCAGGGCCCCCTTGGGGACCCCCTGGTTTATTATCCTTTGGGGCAGGTCGTCGAGGTCAATGCGTCTTCTATCGCAAAGCACCATGGCCCTCTCCATCACATTTTCCAGCTCTCTTACATTCCCCGGCCACCAGTAGCGCATCAAGGCAGAAAGGGCCCTCAGCGTCACCCCCTCCACCTCCACCCTAAGCTTCTCACGGAGGCTGGGGATGAAATGCTCTACCAGCAACGGAATGTCCTCCAGCCGATCCCTGAGAGGAGGAACCTTTATTGTCACAACATTGAGCCTATAAAAAAGATCCTCCCGGAAACGGCCCTCCCGCACATCCTCCTCCAGATCCCTGGATGTGGCGGCCAGTATCCTCACATCCACCTTTTGGCTTTTGACCCCGCCTACAGGCCTCACCTCCTGGTCTTGAAGCACCCGGAGAAGTTTCACCTGCACCTCTCGGGGGAGTTCTCCCACCTCATCCAGGAAAAGTGTGCCTTTGTCCGCTGCCACAAACATGCCTTTTCTTTCCTGAAGCGCGTCGGTGAAGGCCCCTTTTACATGGCCGAAAAGCTCGCTCTCCATGAGAGAATGGGGGACAGCCCCACAGTTGAGAGCCAGGAAGGGCTTTGAAGCACGGGGGCTTTTCTCGTGGATGGCCCTGGCAATCAGCTCTTTTCCAGTGCCGCTTTCCCCAAGGATGAGGACTGTTACGGCAAAGGGGGCCACCTTCTCAATGGTGACAAAGATCTCCTTCATGGCCGGGCTTTGGCCCACCATCTCCCCATAACGGGACTGCCGGGTCAACTCCTCCCTGAGCCTGAGGTTCTCGCTCCTCAACCTCTCCCTTTCCTCAGCCTTCCTGAGAGTGAGAATCACCTCATCTGGCCTGAAGGGCTTGGACACATAATCGTACGCGCCCTTTTTCATGGCCTCCATGGCAATATCCAAGGTCCCGTAAGCCGACATCATGATGAGGGTAGGCTCCAGCCCTTTGCTTTGGCAGGACTCCAGAAACTCCATGCCATCCATCACCGGCATCTTTAGGTCACAAAGCACTATGTCGGCAGGGTCCTGGGCAAGAATCTCCAAGGCCTGGGCGCCGTGCTCGGCCACGGAGACCCTGTAGCCCTCCCTGCTCAGCAAAAGGGAGAGCATGTGGCGCATGTTCTCCTCGTCGTCCACCACCAGGACGTGTTTAGTCTCTTGAGGCATATCAGAAGTGTGTCACCCGATCCTGCTCATCCCTGGGAAGCCAAAAGAACGGCTGAGCCCGAAAGTTGAAAGCATTTCAGTGACATGTCCGTTCCGTGTGGGGGGTCGGCTTCCCATTCCCACATGTAAATTTTCGAAAACAGCTTTCCTTAGAAATCGAAAGAGAAATAAAGGGCCAAGCCCTTCCCCCTGGCGTAGTCCTCTACATCCGCTGCTGTGGTCATGTAGGTGACAATAACCGGGAAAAGCTCGGGCCCAATCCCCTTGAGCCTGGCCAGCTTGCGACGCAGGAACCTGTCCACCTCCCCTTTGGAGAGCTGGCTTTTGGCCTCCCCCACGATGAGGATCTCCCGGCCGTTTTTCTTGGCCCGGCCCAGGATGTTGGTCTCCAGCATTTGTCCTTCATTGTCCCGCAGGTAACCCCTGCGGAGGCGCTCCAGCAGCTCTATCCCGTAGTCTCGCCTCAACAGCTCAGGCAGCGCCTTGAAAGCCCTGTCCTCAAGGCCGTAGCCCACGGCCGCGGACAATCCCCCAAGCTGCCTCCTGGTCTCAGCATGCTCACCGATGAGCTTCTCAAGGCGTCTCTCGGTTCTAGCCTGGGCTTGGGCCAGCTCGGCCATGGCGGCCTCCAGGCGCCCCACCCTGGCGTCGGTTCCTGCCTGAGCCTGAGCCAACTCCTCCAGCCTCTTCTCAGTGCGAGCCTGAGCCTGAGCTAGTTCCTCTAGCCTCTTCTCGGTGCGAGCCTGGG
>CAYPWF010000136.1:0-1723 GCA_964414345.1 uncultured Desulfarculaceae bacterium | reverse complement strand
GTGCGAGCCTGAGCCTGAGCTAGTTCCTCTAGCCTCTTCTCGGTGCGAGCCTGGGCCTGGGCCAGCTCTTGGAGAGCGACTTCCACCCGCCCCACCCGCTCCTCGGTCCTGGCCTGGGCCTGGGCCAGCTCCTCCAGCCTCTTCTCGGTGCGAGCCTGAGCCTGAGCTAGTTCCTCTAGCCTCTTCTCGGTGCGAGCCTGGGCCTGGGCCAGCTCTTGGAGAGCGACTTCCACCCGCCCCACCCGCTCCTCGGTCCTGGCCTGGGCCTGAGCCAGCTCCTCTAGCCTCTTTTCGGTCCTGGCCTCAGCCTGGGCCAGCTCGGCCATGGCAGCTTCCAGGCGCCCCACTCGGGCGTCTGTGCCTGCCTGGGCTTGAGTGAGCCTCTCCATCCCGGCCGAGATAGCCTCCATATGCTTCTCGGTACGCTGCAGGCTCTCCAGATGCTCGGCAAGGGCCAAAAAGGCTTCCCGGACCTGCGGCTCCAGCAGCTCTATCTTCCTGTAGAAATTGGCACTCACCCCATGTGCCCGCCTCGGGTGTTTTTTCTCATTTTACATCAAGTTTGTGTGAACGGAGATATTATCTTTCCTTCCCACAGGGAAAAAAACCGTAAAAATGCTTCCCTTGCCAGGCTCGCTTTGCACCTGGATCTTGCCCCCGTAGGACTCCACTATTCCGAAACACACGGTAAGCCCGAGGCCCGTACCCTTCCCAGGCTCCTTGGTGGTGAAAAAAGGCTCGAACAGGCGCTCCATGTCCCCGGGGGGAATTCCGGATCCCGTGTCCTCCACCTGGACAAAAACAAAAGGGCCAGGACCGGCTTCCACCACCACCGGCGGGACTCTCCGAAAGGGGCTGAAATCTATATCTGCAGGATCATCTTTTCGCCTGGGAGAGGGAACCAGTCCGCTCTCCTTGGGGAGCCTGTCCACACTGCCCACTCTTACATTTATGCAACCTTTTCCCCCGAGAGAGTCCATGGCATTGAGCATCAGGTTCAAGAGCACTTGCCTTATCTGGTCCGGGTGGGCCCAAAGTTGATGGGGCCCCTGCGGTGCAACCCAGTTAAGTTCGACCCCTCTCATGCCGGGGTGGGCTTTCAGCACCGCCAGGATTTCATCTACGATCTGCCTCAGGTCAACCAGTTCCCAGCGCTGCCCCGAAGGTCTCCCCACCTCCACCAATGCCCTCACCGTGCGCTGGATTCTCTCGGCCTCCCCCTTCACCCTTGCAAGGCAGTCTCTGTGGGTTGGGTCCCCGGCCTCCTGCAGAAGGAGTTCCATGTACCCCAGGATACTGCCTATGGGGTTCCCGATCTCGTGGGCCACCCCTGCTGCCAGTCTTCCCACGCATGCCAGCTTCTCTGAGCGGACCAATGCCTGCTGAGCCTCCAAGAGGGCGCGGTTGGCAGCCTCCAGGTCCCGGATCTTCTGTTCAAGCGCCTCCTGCTTCTCCTTGAGGCTCTCGGACATCTTTCTCAGGGCCTGGGCCAGTCTTCCCACCTCGTGCAGAGGATAGCCTTCCCAAGAAATTGAGCTGTGCTGACCGGAGGCTATGCTCTCTGAGACTTCCATGAGCCGTTTCAGGGGCCGAACCACGTTCTTGGAAAGCAGGTAACTGCCAAAGAGAACCAGCACCCCCATCAGCAGACCCACGTAAAGGGGAAGAAACCAGCCTCTTCTTTGAAGGGCCTCCCAAGCTCCTTCTGCCGGCACCTGCAGCC
>CAYPWF010000135.1:1792-4442 GCA_964414345.1 uncultured Desulfarculaceae bacterium | reverse complement strand
CGGGTGTTGAGATAGATGAGCACGAAGATGATGAAGGCCGTAAGCGGGATCACCAGCTTCAACCTCTCATGGGTGCGAAGCAGGTACTCGTACTCGCCGCTCCACTGGAGCCTATACCCGGGGGGAAGTTCCAAGGAGGCCACCTTCTGCTTGGCCTCCTCCACGTAGCCCCCAACGTCACGGCCCGCGAAGTCAATGAACACATAGAGGGCCAAGAGTCCCTCCTCGCTCTTTATGCTTGTGGGCCCTCGGGTCACCCGGATATCGGCCAGCTGACCAAGGGGGACCTGGGCAGGCCCCTGAGGAGGCGAGGACATCCCCCCCCCGGGCCTCGGGGCCTCCATGCCCACCGGCACCAGCACCCTCCTCAACCGTTCCAAATCGCTTCTTAGCTCCCTGGGGTATCTGACGTTTACGGGATAGCGCTCCCTGCCCTCTATGGTGGTGGTCACGTTCATGCCGCCTATGGCCGATTCCACCACCTCCAGCACATCCTCCACTCTCAGACCGTAGCGGCCGGCCTCATCCCTCTTCACAAGGATGTCCAGGAAGTATCCCGTTGTGGCCCTCTCGGCGTACACGCTCCTGGTGCCGGGCACTTCCTTGACCTGGTGTTCCAGGGCCAGCCCTATCCTCTCCAGCTCCTTGAGATCCGGGCCCAGGACCTTGATGCCCACAGGGGTTCGGATCCCGGTTGCCAGCATGTCTATCCTGGCCTTGATGGGCATGGTGAAAGAGTTGGCAAC
This sequence comes from uncultured Desulfarculaceae bacterium, assembly GCA_964414345.1. Taxonomy (GTDB): domain Bacteria; phylum Desulfobacterota; class Desulfocorpusculales; order Desulfocorpusculum; family Desulfocorpusculum; genus Desulfocorpusculum. The sequence continues at coordinate 3,696 of CAYPWF010000135.1, read as the reverse complement.
CCCGGGAATGGTCAAAAGATCGTTCATCTCCTCTATGATCTTCTCCACGCTCATGCCGGGCCGCCACTGGGCCTCAGGCTTGAGGTTGACGACGGTCTCGAACATCTCCAAGGGGGCTGGGTCCGTGGCCGTCTCTGCCCTTCCGGCCTTGCCGAACACCTGGGCCACCTCCGGGATGGTGGCAAGGAGCCTGTCTTGCAGTTGCAGGAGCTCCGAGGCGACGGAGATGGATGCCGCAGGGACTGTCACCGGCATGTAAAAGAGGGTCCCCTCATAAAGGGGGGGCATGAATTCGGAGCCCAGTTGTCTGAAGGGGTAAACCGTGGCCAGCATGACCCCCAGGGCCACCAGCAGGAGAATCTTGGGAAACCTCAGTGCCAGCCTGGCAAAGGGGGTGTAAAGAAAGTGGAGGATCACCGAGAGGGGGTTTCTCTCCTCGGGCCTTATCTTTCCCCGGATGAACATGGTCATGAGCACGGGGGTTATGGTCACGGCCAGCATGGAGGAGAAGAGCATGGCAAAGGTCTTGGTGTAGGCAAGGGGTTTGAAAAGCCTTCCTGCCTGGGCTTCAAGGGTGAAGACAGGGAGGAACCCCACGGTTATGACCAGAAGGGAGAAGAAAAGAGAGGGGCCCACCTCCTTGGCCCCCTCCACTATCACATCCACCCGGCTTCCCGGACGGCCCTGGGCCTCCCACTCCTCGAGTTTCTTGTGGGCGTTCTCCACCATGATTATGGAGGCATCCACCATGGCCCCTATGGCTATGGCTATGCCGCTCAGGCTCATGACGTTGGAGGTCACCCCGATATAGTGCATGCAGATGAAGGACATCAGGATGGCCAATGGGAGGGTCAGGATCACCACCAGGGCACTGGGGAGGTGAAACAAGAAGACCAGGCAGACCGCACTTACGGCCACGGTCAGCTTGATGATCTCTTCCCTGAGGGTGTCTATTGCCCTGTGGATGAGGTCGCTTCGGTCATAGGTCACAACCAGCTCCACCCCCTTGGGCAGGCTGGGCTGGATGTCCCTTTGGATTCTCTCCTTCACCCTCTCTATGACCTTGAGCACGTTCTCGCCGAAGCGCACGATCACGATCCCGCCCACCACCTCCCCTTTCCCGTCCAGGTCCACAAGACCCCGGCGGATCTCGGGGCCCATCTGGATTCGGGCAACGTCCCTCAGGAGCACCGGCGTGCCCCCCGGGCCTGTCCCAACGGGAATCTGCTCCAGGTCCCCCAGGCTTCTGATATAGCCCCTCCCCCTCACCATGTACTCCACCCCCGAGAGCTCCAGCACCCGGCCCTCCACGTCCCTGTTGCTCCTGCGTATGGCCTCCACCACCTTCTCGAGGGCAAGGTTGAAAGCCTGGAGGCGGTTGGGGTCCAGGGTCACCTGGTACTGGCGCACGAAGCCCCCGACGCTGGCCACCTGGGCCACCCCAGGGACGCTCTCTAAGGCGAGCTTGACGTTATAGTCCTGGAAAGAGCGGATCTGAGAGAGGTCGTGTTCTCCTGTCTCGCACCTGAGCGCGTACATGAAGCCCCATCCGACGCTCGTGGCGTCCGGGCCCAGGACAGGGTTCACCTCCTGAGGGATCTTGGCGCGCACTGCCTGGAGGTATTCCAGGACCCTGGTTCGGGCCCAGTAGATGTCCGTGCCGTCCTCGAATATCACGTAGATGAAGGATGCTCCAAGAAAAGAAAAGCCGCGCACGGCCTGCACCCTCGGGGCGGCCAGGAGGGTGGAGGAGATGGGGTAGGTTATCTGGTCTTCCACCAGATCCGGGCTCCTGCCAGGCCATTCGGTGAAGATGATCACCTGGGTGTCGCTCAGATCCGGAAGGGCATCCAGGGGGGTCTTGGTCAGGGCCCAGTATCCCCAGCCTCCCAGAAAGGCCATCA
>CAYPWF010000135.1:0-1692 GCA_964414345.1 uncultured Desulfarculaceae bacterium | reverse complement strand
TCCAGGGGGGTCTTGGTCAGGGCCCAGTATCCCCAGCCTCCCAGAAAGGCCATCATGAGCAACACGAAGAAGCGGTTACGGGCGCTGTATTCGATGAGTTTGGCTATCATTAGTTTTCTTGGGTGAGTGTCTCTCCCCGGTCATTTGAGCTTCCATGAGTGGTCCTGAAAAAGCCGGCCCAGAAGTCCTGCCCTGCCTTCCACTTTTCACTTCCGAGGTCTTATCCGTCCCTTTCGTGCCCTGGCCCTCAACTCCCAATACCTAACTTTTCACTCTTCACTCTTCACTCTTCATTCTTCACTCTTCACTCTTCACTCTTCACTCTCTCATCTCCCCCCTCCCAGGGGTGCCACTCCCTTCAACTGCGCCTCGGAGTCCAGCAGGAAGGCTGCCGAAGAGGCCACCCTCTCACCGGCCTTGAGCCCCTGGATCACCTCTGCCATTTCCTGGATCCTGAGCCCGATCTTCACCTCCCTGGGCTCGAAGAGCCCTTCGCCCCTGTCCACGTAAACTATCTGGCGAGTGCCGGTGTCGATGATGGCCTCCGAAGGGACCGTGAGCCTCGTTCCCAGATCCACCCTCATTTCCACGTTGGTGAACATCTGGGGTTTGAGGGTCCCCTTGGGGTTGGGCAAGGTGAGCCTTACCTTGACCGTGCGGGTCTCAGGGGAGAGGGAAGGGTAGATGTAGTCTATCTTGGAGGAGAATTCGGTTCCCGGCAGATAACTCAAGCTCACCCTGGCCGGCATGCCCAGTCGCACGAAGGGGAGCTCGTACTCGTAGACGTCCGCCATGATCCAGACCGTGGAGAGGTCTGCGATGTCGAAGAGTTTCTCCCCCGGCATGACCCGCATGCCCAGGATGGCCATCTTCTGGACTACGTAGCCGCTTGCCGGGCTGAACACCTTTACCGTGCGAATGGGTTTCCCTGTGCGCTCAACTTCCTGGATCTGCTCCTCCCGCATGTCCCACAGACGAAGCCTCTCCCTTGCAGCCTGCAAGATGGCCCCGGCGTCCCTAAGCAAGCTCTCCTCCCAGGGCCCGGTCTCCCTCTTGGATCTGGACCAGTTGAGGAGATTCAGGAACTCCTGTTGGGTGGCCAGAAGCTCGGGGCTGTATATCTCGGCCAGCACCTCCCCCTTCTTCACATACCGGCCCGTGTAATCCACGTGGAGCTTCTCTATCCAGCCCTCGAACTTGGTGTTCACCGTGGCGAGCCTTCTCTCGTCATACTCTATGCGGCCCACTGTGCGGATGGTCCTCAGAAAAGGCGCCTCCTTCACCTCCGCGGTGCGGACTCCTATGAGCTGTCGCTTCTCTGGAGGGATCTCGATGGTGGCTGGCATCTCCTCGGCCTGGCCGGGAGGCTCCTGGGCCGCTTGGGCCGGCCCCTGTTGGGCCCCATGGCCCCCCTGGGCATGGGCCAGGCCCGCCGCGCAGCTTACCCCCAGCCCCGAGGCCAAGACCAGGAGCAGCCCTGACTTTGCCAAAAACCTGCCCCCCAAGGGCCAAGATCTCCTACTCATGCTCTTTTCCCATCCCCCGATTTGAGATTCCTGCAGCCGGTCACACGGCCTGGCCTCAATAGACCCAGCCCTCCCCGCGTCCCCGCGTCCCCGCTTCTCCCCGTCTCCGCGTCCTTCCCTTCCCTCCCCTTTCACTCTTCACTCTTCACTCTTCACTCTTCACTCT
>CAYPWF010000134.1:0-4518 GCA_964414345.1 uncultured Desulfarculaceae bacterium | reverse complement strand
CTTTGGAAAATCAAGCGCCGAAGACTTGAAGCGGAGAGAAATGCCGTCACCCCCCGTGACCAGTTGCATCAACTCATTATCAGTAATTCGGGCTTAGAGGACCCAAGCCTTTGGACACTTGAGGTAACAACAAGAAACCCAAAAGTATTCCCCCGGGAATCCCCTCTTTTAGAAGCCCGACCAGGGAGGGGCAAAAAAGTGCTTGACAAGACTGGATCAAATTAAGTACATTTTTATCTGTTGGAGGAGGCACTGAAAATGAAGCCCGTTTTCTTGGATCAAAACTGGCGCTGGCAGGGCTGGAAAAAGGGGCTCGTCCGCCGCCTTTAGGCTTGCCAGTGCTTTTGGGCAGAGAAGGGCCGCGGAGAGCCCAGGATGGCTCCCGCGGCCTTGATGTTTCTGGACTCTTTCTCTTCAGGCCGTGGGATCTCCCTACGGCCTTTGTTTTTTGAAGTAAAGGAGGATGACAATCATGGTGCAGCCTGATTTCCAGAGCTTCAGGGAGCTGGCCAGGAGCGCCGGGCTGATTCCAGTCCACACTGAGATCCTGGCCGACACCGAGACCCCTGTGCGGGCCCTCATGAGATTTTCAGGGAGTTCCCACGTTTTTCTCTTGGAAAGCGTGGAAGGGGGAGAGAGGTGGGGCCGCTATAGTTTCCTGGGTTTCGACCCGTTGCAGATATGGGAGGTGTTGGGAGATGAGGTGCGGATAAAGCAGGGGGAAAGCAGCATCAGGATTCCCCATGGGGGGGATCCTCTGGGAATCCTTCGAGGGCTCCTGGAGAAGCGTAAAGGGGCCCAGGTGGAAGGTTTGCCAAGGTTCTGGGGAGGCGCTGTGGGCTACCTGGGTTATGACATGGTCAGGTTCATGGAAAGGGTGCCGTTCACGCCAAAGCCTTGCTTGGAGCTCCCGGACGCCAGCATGATGCTCACGGATTCGCTTCTCATCTTCGATAACGTGCGCCACACCATCCGTGTGGTTGTGACTGCCCAAGTCGAGGGGGGCCGGAGCTCCTTGCAGGAGATCTACTCGGATGCGCTCCAGAGGATCCAGAGCATCCTGAGAAGACTTCGGGAGCCCTCGGAGGAGCCACTTCCTAGGCCGGTGATCGCAAATGGCCCTCCCCTGGCTCAGCCCAGTTCCAACATGGGGAAGGCGGCCTTCCTGGATGCGGTTGGGAAAGCCAAAGAGCAGATCCTGGCAGGGGAGGCCATCCAGGTGGTCCTATCCCAACGCTTCCAGATGGAAGCTCAGGTGGACCCCGTGGCCCTGTATAGGGCACTGCGTTTCATCAACCCTTCCCCCTATTTGTTCTTTCTCAAGAGCGGGGAGGTCACCCTGGTGGGATCCTCTCCCGAGCTGCTGGTGCGTCTGGAAGGCGGGAGCCTGGATCTTAGGCCCATAGCCGGGACCCGAAAAAGAGGGGGCACCCAACAGGAGGACCGGGCTCTGGCCGATGAGCTCCTGGGGGACCCCAAAGAGAGGGCAGAGCACGTGATGCTGGTGGATCTGGGCAGGAACGACCTGGGGCGTGTGGCCCGCACAGGAACTGTTCAACTAAGGGAGTTCACGGCCGTGGAGAGGTATTCCCACGTGATGCACCTGGTCTCCCATATTCAAGCTGAGCTGGCTCAGGGCAAAGATGCACTGGATGTGCTGCGGGCCACCTTCCCAGCAGGCACCCTCACGGGCGCGCCCAAGGTGCGGGCCATGGAGATCATAGAGGAGATGGAGCCCACCCGCAGGGGGCCCTATGGGGGGGCGGTTGGCTATTTGAGTTACACCGGGAACATGGACCTCTGCATCACCATCCGCACCCTCTTGCTCCATGGGAGCCAGATATATGTCCAGGCAGGGGCGGGGATAGTGGCCGACTCTGATCCTGCCAAGGAGTACGAGGAGACCTGTAACAAGGCCAGGGGGATGTGGGAGGCGGTGCGCATGGCCGCATCCGGACTTGAGGTGTTCGAGGCTTCGGGAAACGGCCAAGCCACTCAGGCCTCAGAGCACCTGACGGCTGAAGCAGGAGGGAACCCATGCTCCTCGTGATCGACAACTACGACTCCTTCACCTACAACCTGGTCCAGGCCCTGGGCCAGCTCGGCGCAGAGCTCAAGGTGTTTCGCAATGATGCCCTCTCATTGGATCAGGTGGGAGAGCTCTCCCCCCGGGCCATAGTCCTGTCCCCCGGCCCTTCCAGACCAGAGCGGGCAGGCATGAGCCTCGATGTGATCCAGAGGTACCACGGGCTTATCCCCATCCTGGGGGTCTGCCTGGGCCACCAGGCCATAGGACAGGCCTTCGGGGCCAGAGTGGTGAGGGCTCCCCAGGTGATGCACGGGAAGACCTCCCAAATACTCCACGACGGCCGCTCCATTTTTCGGGGTCTTCCCAATCCATTTGAGGCGGGCCGGTACCACTCCTTGGTCCTGGAGAGAGAATCGCTTCCCTCCTGTCTGGAGGTGAGCGCCCAAAGCCAGGATGGACAGATCATGGGCATCCGCCACCGGGAAGCCCTCACCGAAGGGGTTCAGTTCCATCCGGAGTCCATCCTGACCCCAAGCGGCAAGAGAATTCTAGGGAATTTCCTAAGACTGGCACTCCAGGAGGCTGGCTCATGATAAGGGAAGCCATAGCCAGGGTAGTGACTGGTGAGGACCTCACCCAGGAACAGATGGTGGTGGTGATGGAGGAAATCATGGATGGCCAGGCCACAGCCGCCCAGATAGCCTCCCTGGCCACTGCGCTTCGGATGAAGGGAGAGACCGTGGCCGAGCTTTGCGGGGCTGCCAAGGCAATGAGGCTGAGGGCCATCAGGGTGGATGCCCGCTCCCCCGTTGTGGTGGACACCTGCGGCACAGGAGGAGACGGGGCCAATACCTTTAACATCTCCACTGCCACTGCCTTGGTGCTGGCAGGAGCGGGGCTTACCGTGGCAAAGCATGGCAACAGAGCCGTATCCAGCGGGTGCGGCAGCGCGGACGTGCTCGAGGCCCTGGGTGTCAAGGTGGATGTGGGGCCCGAGGTGGTGGAGGAATGCCTCCAGGAGATAGGGATAGGGTTTCTGTTCGCTCCCATGCTCCATCCGGCCATGGGTCACGCTGCAGGTCCCAGAAGGGAGACGGGGATCAGGACCATTTTCAACATGCTGGGCCCTCTCACGAACCCCGCCGGGGCGACCTGTCAGCTCTTGGGCGTATACGACCCCAAGCTCACCGAGACCTTTGCATCGGTTCTGAGGGATCTTGGCACCAAGCGGGCCGTGGTTGTCCACGGTCTGGAAGGCCTTGACGAGGCCAGCATCAGCTCCGAGACCCGCATCTGTGAGCTTCGTGACGGGCTCATTCGCACCTACAACCTGGACCCGCGCCGGCTCATCGGCCGGTTTTACCCCTTGGAGGAGCTTCGCGGTGGGGACCCGCCCACCAATGCCCGGCTGGTGAGGCAGGTCCTGGAAGGCCACAACGGGGCCCCCCGCAAGGTGGTGGAGCTAAACGCGGCACTGGGCATCTGGGCTGGGGGTCTGGCCGGGAACCTGGCAGAGGCGATGCGCATGGCAGAAAACTCCATAGACACGGGCGCGGCCCTGGCCAAACTCGAGGCCTTGGTGGAGAAAACCAACGGGTGAGACGGGGCCGGGCATGGTGATCGAGGAAATCCTCAAGGAGAAGACCAGGCAGGTGGCCCGCAGCCGAGAGCGCCTTCCCCTGGCCAAGCTGGAGAACAGACTGGGTGGGCTTCCCCCTACCAGGGATTTCCATGCCGCCCTCGGGCATCGGCCCTTGGCCATCATAGCTGAGATCAAGAGGAAATCCCCATCCCGCGGCTGGATCTGGCGTGGAGGTGACCCCCGGGAAATCGCCTCCATGTACCAGAGGGGAGGGGCTGCTGCCATTTCCGTTCTGACCGAAGAACGTTTTTTCGGCGGCCACCCTGATTTCATCCCTCAGGCCAGGGAGATTGTCACCCTCCCCCTGCTCAGAAAGGATTTTATCCTGGACCCTTATGAGATCTATGAGACCCGGCTCCTTGGAGCGGACTCGCTTCTTCTCATAGCGGGTCTCCTGCAAGGGGCCAGATTGGCCCGGATGATTGATCTGGCTTTCCGCCTGGGCCTCCAGCCTCTGGTGGAGGTGCATGACGCACAGGAGTTGGAGCTAGCCCTGGATGCGGGCGCCACGATCATAGGGATCAACAACAGGGATCTCAGAAGCCTCAGAACAGACATCAGGAGGACTCTGGAGCTGGCTCCTCTGGTTCCCCCCTCGGTCAGGCTGGTGAGCGAGAGCGGGATCCGCTCCCGCCATGAGATGGAGTTGCTCATGGAGGCAGGTGTCAGGGCCTTCTTGGTGGGAAGTGCTCTCATGGAAGCCCAAGACCCGGTGGAGAAACTCCTGGAACTTCGGGGCTTGGGTGAAGGGGCAGGGTGATGGTGTTTCTCGGAGCGGCTTGGCGGAGGTGCTTTGATTTTCCAGGATTTGGACCTGGGGGAAACCCTCTCGCCCGAAGCTAAGCTG
>CAYPWF010000133.1:0-4520 GCA_964414345.1 uncultured Desulfarculaceae bacterium | reverse complement strand
GGCATGGCCTGTGCGCAACTGGGGGGGCTTGGTGGGGGCCTACCTTTCGGATTTGCTGCTCCAAACATTGGGGCTGGCAGCCCTGGTTCTCCCGGCCTTGGGGGCCTGGGTGGGCTGGGAGCAGCTCAGGCTCAAAGGCTGGAGATGGGGTACTCTGCAGTGGATTGGGATGCTGCTGGGGCTTCTGGTGGTGTGCGGGGTATTGCATCTCCTGACAGGGGCCTGGTCCGGCGGGGTCTCCATCAAGAGGGCCGGGGGACTGGTGGGTTACCTCCTTTGTTCAACGCTTCTGACTTACATGAACCCGGGGGGCACATGGCTTTTGCTCTTGGTGCTTCTGAGCGTGGGCGTGCTCATGATGACGGGTGCAGGGGTTTTGAATTTTCTCAGAACCGGCTTTGAGCTGATCAAAGGGCAATGGGCGAGGCTTTGGAATCGGATTAGGCCTCCTAGGGTTGAGCTCATTGAAAAACCAAAGCAGGCGGCCAGAAAAAAGCGAAAAGGCAAGTCCAAGGTGGAGGAGCCTGAGATCATAGAGCTTCCCCGCAAACCGCCTCCCAAGGGTCGCCCGGTACAGGATTCTTTCCCATTTGCAAGCAAAGGGAGTTCATATCGCTTCCCTCACCTCTCTTTGCTGGATGAGCCCGCCGGTGGGGACATCCGAGTGGATAGGGAAAGCCTTCGCATGAATGCTCTTTTGCTTGAGCGCAAACTGGGGGACTTTGGAGTGCAGGGGAAAGTCACTGAGGTGCATCCAGGCCCCATAGTGACTCTCTATGAGTTCGAGCCGGCTGCTGGGGTGAAAATAAGCAGGATAGTGAGCCTTCAAGATGATCTGGCCATGGCCCTGCGGGCCTTGAGCATTCGGATAATAGCCCCCATACCCGGCAAGGCAGCCGTGGGGGTGGAGATTCCCAACACCAGGCGGGAGACGGTTTTTCTGCAAGAGATCCTGGCCTCTGAGGCCTTTCAGAAGGCTCCCCACAGGCTTACCATTGCCCTGGGTAAGGACACAGTGGGCAGGCCCATGGTGGCCAACCTGGCCTCCATGCCCCATCTGCTCATTGCCGGGGCCACAGGCTCAGGGAAAAGTGTGTGCCTAAACGCCATAATAACAAGCATCCTTTTTAGGGCTACCCCCGAGGAGGTCAAATTCCTCATGGTGGACCCCAAGAGGCTGGAACTCTCGGTGTACAGGGATATCCCCCACCTGCTCCACCCAGTGGTGGTGGAACCCAAAAAAGCTGCGGTGGCCCTGGGCTGGGCAGTCAGGGAGATGGAGAGGCGTTACAAATGGATGGAAAGGGTGGGAGTGCGCAACATAGACAGATACAACGCCCGAATGGCCAAGGCAGGGGTGCCGGCCCCGGCTGTGGAGGGCTCTGAGGAAGAACCTCTTCCTGAAAGACTTCCTTACATAGTTGTGGTGATAGACGAGCTTTCGGACTTGATGGTGGTGGCATCCAGGGAGGTGGAAGAGGCTGTTTTGAGGCTGGCCCAGATGGCCAGAGCAGCCGGAATCCACCTGGTGGTGGCCACCCAGAGGCCCTCGGTGGATGTGCTTACAGGCACCATCAAGATAAATCTGCCCGTGCGCATAGCCTTCCAGGTGACATCCAAATTCGACTCCAGGACCATCCTGGACACCCAGGGGGCGGAACACCTGCTGGGCTCAGGAGACATGCTCTTCTTGCCTCCCGGCACAGCCGGCCTCCAGAGAATCCACGGGGCTTACGTTTCCGAGGGGGAGGTTCGCAGGGTGGTGGATTTTCTCAAACAGCAGGCCAGGCCCAGGTACGACCCCACGGTGCTTCAGGCTCCAAGCTCGGATCTGGAAGAGGATGAGGAGGCAGAGCTGGACGAAAAATACCAGGAGGCTGTGGCCCTGGCCAGAAGGCTTAGACAGGTCTCCATCTCATCCATCCAGAGGCATCTGCGTATAGGTTACAACCGGGCTGCCAGGATCATAGAGCGCATGGAGGCTGAAGGGATAGTGGGGCCCGCTGATGGGAGCAAGCCGCGGGAGGTCCTGGTTAGGTCTCTGGACTCGTGATAGCATTAGAAACAGTCCCGGTTGATCAATCCTGAGCATGGAGATTTCCGTGAAGATTGCAGAGTGGAATTTGGGGAAGTGTAGTATGGTTTTTTGGACAGCCCTGGCGGTGTGGTTTGCATGCCTGGGATATGTCCGGGCTTGGACCGTGGGGGAGCTTCTGGAGGGGGTGCAGAAGAGCTACAAGCAGATCAAGGATCTTCAGGCCGACTTTCACCAGGAAGCCACACTCCCCATGCTGAACCGTGTTACCGAGGCCGGAGGCAGGCTGTACCTCAAACTGCCCGGGAAGATGCGATGGGAATATCTAAAAGGGCAGGAAAAGATCGTTGTCCTAAACGGCAGCACCATGTGGTTTTACGAGCCCAATGAACAACAGGTCACCATAACCGACCTGACCAAAGTGCCCAATTCCCAAGAGTTGCTGACCTTTCTTACAGGAATGGGGGATCTGCGAAGGGATTTTCTGGTGGATGAGACTCAAAGCCCTGTGGAAACCAAAGAAGGATATTTCATGGTGAAGCTCCTGCCCAAGTCCAAGACCTCTCAGTGGACGAGCCTTCGGCTCCTCATAGAGCCAGGAAGCTTCCACGTGGTTCAGACCGCTTTTGAGGGAATCCAAGGGGAAAGAACCCATATCCAATATTACAACATCAAGACCGACCTGGGCCTTCCAGAGGAACTATTTCAGTTCAAGATTCCGGAAGGAGCCGAGGTGCTCCACTACCCTGCCCAGGGGCCCAAGCCTTGAGCAGGAACCCAGCCCCCAGGTTCCACATGGTGAGCCTGGGCTGCCCCAAGAACTGGATAGACAGCGAGCTGGTAGTGGGCTTGTTGCTTCAGCAAGGATACACTCCTGTGCCTTCCCCGCAAGAGGCAGAGCTCATCCTGGTAAACACCTGCGCCTTTATTCAGGAGGCCAAGGAGGAGGCCATCCAGACCGTGCTGGAGATGGCGGCCTGGAAAGAAACAGGCAGTTGTAAGCACCTTGTGGTCATAGGGTGTCTTCCCCAGAGGTATGGGCGGGAACTCCTGGAGCTCATGCCCGAGGTGGACCTCTTTGTGGGAAGCGGTGAGATACCTCGTCTACTGGAGCACCTAAGCTCAATCCAGGCGGGAGGTGCAAGATCATGCCACCTGAGCGGCACAAGGTACCTACTGGAAGATGAGGGGGCCCTTGTGCGCCCGGTGATGGGCCCCAGCGCCTACCTTAGGCTGGCCGAAGGCTGCTCCAACCGCTGCTCCTACTGCGCTGTGCCGCTCATAAGGGGGCCCCTTAGAAGCAGGAGCCAGGAGGCGGTTCTGGAGGAAGCCCGGCAGCTGGCGGAAAAGGGGGTCCAGGAGGTGATCCTGGTGGCCCAGGATACCACCGCATTTGGAGTGGACCAGGCTGGCAGAAGCCGGTTACCCGAGTTGATGGAAGCCCTGGAGCGGGTGGAGGGCCTAAGATGGATCAGGCTCATGTATGTGCATCCGGCTGGAGTGGATGAGAGGTTGATTGAAACCCTGAGCAGGACAAAGAAACTTTGCCCCTACCTGGACCTTCCTGTTCAACACATATCCCCGAGGATCCTCAAGGAAATGAACCGGAGGGTCGGGCCCCAGGAGATCCGTGGCTGCATTGACATGCTCAGGGAGGCTATCCCGGGCATCCATCTTCGCACCAGTATCATAGTGGGTTTCCCCGGGGAGACCCAAGAGGAGTTTCTGGAACTCATGGATTTCGTGCGGGAGACCCGTTTTGAGTGGCTGGGCGGGTTCCTTTACTCCAGGGAAGAGGGGACTGCGGCTTCAAAGCTTCCCGCCCAGGTGCCCAGGAAGGTGGCCCGAAGAAGGTTGGCCCAGCTTTTGAGACTTCAGAAACAGATCACCACGGAGAACCTGGAGAGGTGGGTGGGCCGAGAAACGACGGTTCTGGTGGAAAAGCAGGGCAGGGGATGCCTGCTGGGCCGAAGCAGCTTCCAGGCTCCGGAGATAGACGGGGTAGTGCGCATAAGGAAAGGGAAGGCACCCCTGGGAAGCTTCGCTAGCGTACGCATCACAGCTGTTCGGGGCTACGACTTGGAGGGGGTGTTGCTCTCCTTGAGCTGATCCAGCTCCTCTTTGGACTGGGGCTTATCGAAAAGGGGTTCATCCAGGTCCAACACCTTGAGGGGGCTTTTTCCCGTAAACATCCGGATGATCTGGCCCACTGTGTAGGCGTTTCCCTGAAGCAAAAGGTGGCAGTTACGAAAGCTGCAACCTCTAAGTTCAGTGTCCCCTTTTTCTAGCACTATTATGCAGTCCTCGAACTCGCAGTGCTCAAAGGCCTTCCCGTCGAGCTCTATCCTCTGCTTTTTGAACTTGGAATTCTTCTGTCTCACCCTGTAATCGCCCATGGCCTGCACCTCAAAGTTTTTTCCCGCTCCCTACTCTCAGCCCCTAAGCCACCCCCCTCTTCACTCTTCACTCTTCATTCTTCACTCTT
>CAYPWF010000132.1:0-4572 GCA_964414345.1 uncultured Desulfarculaceae bacterium | reverse complement strand
CCCCGATGACGCCGAAGTCCACCCCGCATGCCTGGAGGACCTTCACTAGGGCGCGGGCCGCCTTCTGGTTTCGTGGATCGTAGGCCTGGGTGCAGCAGGTGAAGAACAGATACTCGGTCCCCTCGCCATAGGGTCTCAACTCCAGGCCCTCGGCCCATCTGAGACGATCACTGCGTTCCCCTCCCCAGGGATTCCCCCTGCTCGCGAGGCTCCCCATTGGTCCTTTAAGGGACGCTGGGATGGTTCCTGTCTCATTCATGAGTGCTCTCATGGACCTAACCACGTCTATGATCTCCACCCCACGGGGGCACTTCTGGACGCAGGTGTTGCAGGTGACGCAGTTCCAAAGGGCCTCTGACTCGAATCCCTCCAGGCCGAACTGGGCCAGGCGGATCATGCCCCTGGGGCTGAACTCCTTGACCAGATTCCAGGGGCAGAGGCCTGTGCAGGTCCCGCACTGGATGCAGATCTTGAGGGTCTGGCCGGCCACGGCCATGATGGCCTCTGTGACCTCGGGAAAAGGTGCCACAGGTTGCATAGGGTTCTCTCCTCAGGCGATTCTCAACTGGCTCAGCAAAGGCTTCGGGTCCACCAAATGCCTGTCCAGCCAATGTTGGGTGTGGGGGAGTCCCGCCGCTATGGCCAATAGCTCCGTGAAGTAGAGAACCGGAAGGGCTTCCTGGCCAGGAGCCCTAAGCTCCAGGTTCATGTGACATAGCGGGCAGAAGACCACCAGACAGTCGGCCCCGGCCCTGCGGGCGTATTGGTGGATCCTGGCCACGAGCCTCTGTGATAGCTCGGGCTTGGTTACGGCGAGGCCAGCCCCGCAACACTGCTCCTCCAGACCCCATTTCAAATCCTGCGCTTCCAGCCTCTTGAGAAGATCGCCCAAAGCTGTTCTGGGGGAGTGACCATCCAGCCCAGTGACCCACCTCTGGCGGCTGAGGAGGCAACCGTAATAAGGGGCTATCCGGAGCCCGCGAAATGAACCAGGTGCCAGAGTCTCCACCTTCTCCAATGCCACGGCCAACAGGCTCTCCAAAAAGAAGACGGGCCTGGTGTGCCCCCTCACAGCCGCTCCCCAGAGGTCTTGGATTCTCTTGTTCTTCTGCTCATCCGCTAAGAGCTTTTCCCTCGAGTCCCAAAGCCTCACAAAACAACTCGGGCACAGGGTCATCAACTCCTCTATGCCCCTAGACTCTGCCAGGAGAAGGTTTCTGGCCGGCAGAACAAGACCCCACCAACCCCCGATGCTGTGGGCAGGTGTGGACCCACAGCAGCTCCAATCCTCCAGGGTTTGCACCCGCAAACCGAAAAAGGATGCCACTTCCAAGTAAGATTCCATCATTTCCCGACCACTGGATGTGAGGGAACAGCCGGGATAGAAGCTGATGACCCGCTCACTTTCCACATCCCTGAGGGTCTGCGCTTTCATGAGGAGCCTCCGAGTTTCTCTCTGAACTCCCTGGGGTTCTCAACACGACTGGGGGTGAGCTGGAATCTTCCCTTGAGCATCATCCGAACACCGGTGCCCATGTCCTGGAAGAAACTACGGGTAGCGAGCTTGTAGCGCATCATCAAGCCAACCTCGAAGACTCGGCCCCGGTTGCCCACCTGCCGCAAGAACTCCTTGTGAAAAGCCAGTATGCCTGGCTCTGGCACCCTCACACCCTCCTCGATGGCCATATGCCGAAGTGTATCCATGAGGGAGGGGATATCCACCCGGTTGGGGCACTGATCCAGGCAGTTGAAACACCCTATACAGATCCAGATGGTGCGAGATTCCAAAACCTCTTTTTTCATCCCCCGCTGAATCATCCGGATGACCTGGTTCGGCCGCCAATCCATGAGTTCTACAGCCGGGCACCCGGCTCCACAGGAAAGACAATGAAAGCACGAGGCAAAGGAAACTCTGCTCTTGCCGGCCACCTCACTTTGAAATTCCGCATTCATTGACCATCTCCTGTGGGTTCTGGGGTTCCGAGGGATTCACGCAGGAGGCTTAGGAGTTGTTCTGGGTCAACGGGTTTGTCCAGAAATGCCGCAGGCTTTCCCAGCTTGAGAGTGTCGAAAAAGCTCTTGAAGTCCTCCACGAAGCGCTCGTGCACTCCGGAGAGCACGATCACGCAGACGCCCTCAAGGCCGCCTGATTTGCGGATCTTGTTGAAGAGAGTTACACCGCTTCTCCCCGGCATCATTATGTCCAGGATGATGGCATCCGGCCTCTGTTGGTCAAGCTGTTCCATAGCCTCATCGGCATCTGCGGCCTCGTTGACCTCAAAACCGTTATCCGAAAGAAGTGTGCGCAGGTACAATCTCACGTCCGGCTCGTCGTCCACCACCAGCACCTTGGGCGCCAGGGACATGGAAATACCTCCGGCTGTGGCCAGTCTTGATTGTCTGTCCTTTTGCCCCGCTATACTTGGCCCCTGTGGTGACAGCACTTTTCTCGGCTCCTTACGCAGTCATCATTTTTCACTAACCACTATCCGCAAGGAGTGTGCCGAGCAGGGAAAAGCTTTGAGCCAGGGGCTCAATTCCAATCCCCGCAATGCCTAGCCGGCTCCCAATAGACACGTGGCCTTGGCTCTGAGACGAGGACCCCATGTTCTCGTTTTTCATGGATGAAACTCCAGGGAGCCTAAGCGCCCTGCCAGTATTGGTGGGAGCCCGACAAAGGCCGTTTCTCTTGAGAAAGAGGATGTTTCAAGACTGAAATGGCTTGAGGTTGTACCGTTTCATCTTGCGCCAGAGTGTGACTGGACTCACCCCCAGCTTGCGGGCCGCAACGGCCCTATGCCAGTTGGCCTCCTCCAGATGTTTGAGGATGAGCTCCCGTTCAAAGGACTCAATGGCAGTGTCCCTGTCGATGAGCTTCCCGACAGTGCCTTCCATCGGTTCCTGGATAACATGACTGGGGAGGTCATGGTGCTGGATCAGTACCCCCTTGCTATGCACGAAGGCATGCTCGATGGCGTTTTCCAGCTCCCGAACGTTTCCGGGCCATGGATATCTGTAAAGTGCATCCATGGCCTCTCCCGAGAGTCCCCTTACCCTTCGACCCATCTGGTGGTTGAACTTCTCTATGAAGTGGCTCACCAGCAGTGGCAGGTCTTCGGGGCGCTTCCTCAAGGG
Organism: uncultured Desulfarculaceae bacterium; assembly: GCA_964414345.1. GTDB lineage: Bacteria > Desulfobacterota > Desulfocorpusculales > Desulfocorpusculum > Desulfocorpusculum > Desulfocorpusculum. The sequence continues at coordinate 1,437 of CAYPWF010000132.1, read as the reverse complement.
CGGTAGCTCTATGGGGAATACGTGGAGCCTATAATAGAGATCCTCGCGGAAACGGCCCGCCTCCATCTCGGCACGCAGGTTCTTGTTTGTCGCAGCCAGAAGTCTGATGTCAACTCGAAGGGAACGGATGTCTCCTACCCTCTGAAACTCCCTGTCCTGGAGAACCCTGAGAAGCTTGATCTGGACAGACGGAGCCAGCTCGCCCACCTCATCCAGGAACAGGGTCCCCCCGTTGGCCATCTCGAAGCGGCCCACCTTGTCCCGCATGGCCCCTGTGAAAGCACCCTTGACGTGCCCGAAAAGCTCGCTCTCCAAGATGGATTCGGGAAGGGCGGAACAGTTCACCGCCACGAAAGGACGATCCCTGCGATGGCTGTTATGATGTATTGCCCTGGCCACCAGCTCTTTGCCCGTGCCGCTCTCCCCCAAGATCAATACAGTAGTGTCTGTCCGGCACACCTGCTCCATTCGACGGTAAACTTCCTGCATTGCAGAGCTCTTGCCAACTATATGACTGTAGTCGTAGCTGAGGCCCAGCTCCTGCCGCATCCACTCCAGCGCACTTATATCCCGGAGGGTTTCCAAGCCGCCTACCACCCTGCCTTGGGCGTCCCTGAGAGGGGTGGCATTCACCAACACCGTGACCCTGCGGTGGTTTCGATTCAGAAAGTTCACCTCCCGGTCGAACACAGGCATGGAACAGGACAGGGCCCTCTCGATGGGACAGTCCCTCTGGCACACTGGGCTCTTGAAAAGCTCATAGCAACGCCAGCCCACTACCTCCTGGGAATCATAACCGGTTATCTCTGAGGCGGTGCGATTGAAAGATGTGATTCGCCAGTCCCTGTCCAGGGTGATGACGCCTACTGGCAGGCTCTCCAGGATGCTTCTCAGCCAGAGGATCTCCCTGTCCTGGAGAGGAAGTAGGGAGGCTTCCTTTCGACCTGAGACGGGTCTGGGCCGACCTCTAGCTTTTCCCATGGGAATCATTCCCTTTCCAGGAAAACTTCGCTACATTTTTAGTATTGCAAAAAACGCGCCATGGTTGCCTAGAATCCTTCTATCTCCAAGGCTTCTAGGCAGGTCGTATCCATGCCTTGTCTTGGCCCACGCCGCCGAGCCCGAAAGATAGAGCTTTGTTGAAAAGCCCCGGGAAAAGAAGCCCCTGATTAATTGTCAAGAAAAGGTAAAGGACCTCGCTGCTCCTATGGTTACAGGATGATAGGGTACCTCCAACAAGAGGATTCTATCACCAATGAGGTAAAGGGATTATGGCACAAGGACAGCTTCCATTCCAGTATGAAGAGGGAGGGTGGAATCTGGAGTGAAAGGCTTGGCGTGGCAATGGGGGAGGTTCTTGAGGAGCTACCGGAGATTATCAATCTTTGGCTAAAAATTGAATGATTTCAATCAGGTCATTCTTTGAGTCGTCACTAC
>CAYPWF010000131.1:0-4577 GCA_964414345.1 uncultured Desulfarculaceae bacterium | reverse complement strand
CCCTAAAAGCAGGAGGATCACAACCCCCGATTTGAGTGCCGCCAGAAGGATCCCCGCTGCCAGCTCTCCCATTGCCTATTCCACTTCCTTTCCCTAAAGCTACCCGCACACACCTGGAAGGACCCCGTCCCTGTACGCCTTCCCGAAGACTTGAACTCTATCAACGGGATTTGCGCACCTGCTCAAACTTCAAAAACCCTGGCAGACGCCCCACCTTTTCCCAAGCCAGTGCCCTGTGGGCCTGGACGGCCAGGAGATCCCCGACCATTTCTTCTTTGGTCATAAGGGTTAGCTCCAGTTCCCCTTTTTCCCACTCGAGCCGAATCCGGTCCCCAGCTTTCACTCCCAGGAGGCTGGCGGTCTGAGGGTGCAGAAAACCTATGGGCTCCCTCTCCATTTTCAGGGCAGGTCTGGAGTAGCTTGATAGCTCCTCTGTGCCGAAGGTGGCCTGCACCATGAGAAGGGCCAACTCGCCAGGCACGGTTTGGGCAGCTGGGGCAGCTTCTGCCAAACACTCCCTCTCCTGCTGCAACTCCATGGGGAGTATCCTCTGGCCTGTCCTTGCTGCCTTAAGCCAGGGGAATCTCTCCTCCAAGATGGACCTGAGAGCCTGGATGTCGGAGAAGCCCATGGACCTGCCCATGGTTTCAGAAAGCCCGGCCAGGGCTCTCCAGGCCGGTTGGGAGCTTCCCCCTGGGATCTCAAGGCTGAATTCTCTGCTTGGATGCCCATCTTCCAGCCCCTGCGCCAAGGGGATCCCCCCTGCGTGAAGGGCCTTGGCCTCCTGCAGTCTCCCTTCCTGATTGATAAAAAGGCAGGGGCTCTCGAAGATGGTGGTAGAGGGAATTACCACTTGGGCTATTCTCACAGCCTCCGAAGGCAGGTAATCCATGACCACGAGCAGCTCCAGGCTGTTTAAAATCCGCCTCAACTCTGCCTGATCGGGGAAGGCGAAAAAAGGGTCTGTCTCTACCAGGATCATGGCCCTAAGGCCCCTTTTGCGGGCCTTGTCCAGGAGCTCCCCCCGGCTGCGGGCGTCCTCCCCTGCCACTGCTGCAGCCCCCAGAGAGTTGGCTCCCGCCAGAACCGGGAAGAGTCCCCCCCAACCCTTCTTTTGCCTGAGTCCACGGACCAAATGGAGGCAGCTTCTCAAAGAAGCAACCCCACCCGCAGTCCTGCCCCAGACAACAGCCGGCCTGCTGCGGGGCTCAAGAGCCCTGAGCCACTCTTCCCCAAAACCCCCCCGTTGGGGTCCTTCGACGCCGGAACCGCTTTCTTGGGAGAAAGATTCCAGGAGTCCGGGCAGCTCTCGCGGATGCACGGCCAGGCGGCTGAAGGGGAATGGGAGTTCCACCCCTCTTGGATCAATAAGCCCGATCCAGGCCCCCTTTCTCCAGGCCTGGCGCAGGGCCAAGGCCAACATGGGTGCCTCCTGCAGGGGATCCAGGCCCACCAAAAGGATGCAGTCCGCCTCCTCCAAACGGCTCAGGCTCAAGATTAGATCCTCTGCCTCCCCCCCAAGGAGGACCCGGGCGCACTCCATGGATTCCCGATCCATCCAAAAAGTGGGGCCCTCCAGGGCTTGTGTATCGCAGAAAAGCCTTATGGCTCCCAGGCTCTCTAGGCTCCCCCTTGGGGAGCCCACCAGGGCCACCGACTCAGGTCCACTTTCCTGGATCACCCTTTTGAGCCTTGCCCCTGCCTCTCCAACAGCCTCCTCAAAGGAGCAGGCTCTGGCGTCTAAGAGGGGCTTGCGGGGCCGCCGGGGGTGGTTTGTGTAGTCGAAGCCGTAGCGGCCCCTGTCGCAGATGAAATACCCGTTCACATCCGGGTTGTGCCTGGCCTCTATCTTGAGCACCTCCCTGTACCTGGCGTTGGCCACGGTGTTGCAGCCCAGGGAGCAGTGAATGCAAATAGAAGGGGCTCGCTCATAATCCCAACGCCTCCCCCTGAAGCGGGAAGGCTTGTCCGTGAAGACCCCGGTGGGGCAGATGTCTATTAGGTTGCCGGAAAAAGGGCTCTCCAGGGGACCTTGTGTGGCCTTGCCGAAATAGGTCCTGCTGGCCAGGCCCAATGCGCCTAGGTCCCGATAGCCAGAGTAATCCTGGTAGAAACGTTTGCACCTCCAGCAATGGATGCAGCGGTTCATCTCGTGCTGGATCAAGGGGCCCAGATCCTGATCCAGGTAGGTGCGCTTGGCTCCGGGGTACCTGCGCACGGAGTGACCGCCGGCCACGGTCATCTCCTGGAGCACGCAATGGCCTCCCTCGTCGCACACCGGGCAGTCGTGGGGGTGGTTCATCATGAGCCACTCCATGACCTGTTTGCGGAACCCCACGGCGTCAGGGTGCTGTGTGGAGACCACCATGCCGTCTTTGGCCTCCACCATGCAGCTCATGAGAAGGCCCTTTACAGGCCCCTCAAGAAAGCTTACGGCACAGAGCCTGCAGGCTCCTGCGGAACCCAAGGCCGGGTGGTAGCAGAGCCTGGGAATATGGATACCCAGCTCCTCCGCCGCCTGGATAACCTTTGTGCCTGGGGCCACCTCTATGGAGCGCCCGTCTATGAGGAGCTTGGGCATCTTAAGGGCTCCCCTCCAAAGCCCCGTATGGGCATCTGCCTAATCTCACGTGCTCCAGCAGCTCATCCCGGAAACAGGTCAAGAGGCTCTCCAGGGGCTGTGCAGCCCCGGGGGCCAGGGGGCAGAAAGCATTGCAGAGGGAATCGGCCATGGGCCTCAACATCTCCACCTGCTCTATGCTGCCCCGGCCTGCCTCCAGCTGCTCCAGAATCTCCTGCACAAATGGAAGCCCTTCCCTGCAGGGAGTGCACCAACCACAGGATTCCCTGGCAAAGAAGCGGATCAGGTTGAGGGTGGCCCTCACAAGGCATGTGTCCTGATCAAAGACTATGATTGCCCCTGTGCCAAGTCTGTGCCCAGCACGCCGGAGGGACTCATAGTCCATCTCCACCTCCAGACACTCGGGGGTGAGGAACCTTGTGGAGGCGCCTCCTGGTAGACAGGCCTTGAACCTGCTTCCACGGCGGAGTCCCCCTGCATGATGCTCCAGGATTTCCCTCAAAGGGGTGCCCATGGGAAGCTCGTAACAACCCGGCCTTTGAACCCTACCGCTCACGCAATAGAGCTTGGTCCCTGCCCCTGTTGAACTCTTGGCCAGCCCCTTGAACCAATCAGGCCCGTTTAAGAGTATATGCGGCACGCAGGCCAGGGTCTCCACGTTGTGGAGCACCGTGGGCATGTCCCACAGGCCCTTCTCCGTTGTCCTGGGCGGGGTCTCCCTGGGCTGGGGTCTCATGCCCATGATGGCGTTGATCTGGGCCGTCCCCTCCCCGCAGATGTAACGGCCCCCGCTTCTGTGCACGACCAGCTCCATGGAGAACTGGCTGGAAAGGATCCTGTTGCCCACAAGCCCTGCTTCTCTTGCCGCCTCAATCTCCCTCTCCAGGATCTCGGCCATGCGGCCGTAGGCCGGCCTTACAAAAATTATCCCCTTGCTCGCCCCAACCGCATACCCGGCCAAAAGCATCCCCTCTATGACCTGGTGGGGATCCGCATGTATCAGGACCCTGTCCTTGAAGGTGCCGGGCTCCATCTCGTCGGCATTGGCCACTATGTACCTCGGGTGGGGCCCATCCTGAGCCACGCCCATCCACTTGCGGCCTGCCGGGAACCCGGCTCCTCCCCTGCCCTGAAGCCCGCTGTCCACCACCATCCCGCACACATCCTGTGGGGAGAGTTCCCTCAAGGTTGTCTCAAGTGCCCTGTAACCCCCGGATGCGCGGTATTCCTCCAAAGAGGTAATCCTGTCAGGCTTCCTGTTTCGAAGTAGAACCCTGGGCAGATCTCTCATTGCTCCTGACTCTTCCCGGCCCCATGAGCTCCCCTGAGTTCTTCCAGTATTTGGTCTATTCTCTCGGGAGTCAGGTTCCCATAGACCCTGTTGTTCACCAACATGGCCGGGGCCATGTCACAGTAGCCTATGCAGCAAACGGGCAAGAGGGTGAAGAGCCCGTCAGGGCTCGTCCCCCCCATGGGAATTCCAAGCTTTTCCTGCAGGTGTTTTGCCAGTGGCTCTCCTCCCTCCAGCCAGCAAACCACGCTGTCGCAAACCCTGATAACGAAACGCCCCACAGGCTGCCTGTAGATAAAGTCGTAGAACGTGGCCAGCTCCTCCACCTCGAGGAGGGTCATTCCCAGCAAAGAGGCTGTCTGCTCCACGGCCTGGTCGCTCAGGTACCCGTAATGCTCTTGAAGAGCAAGCATCACATCCACCACCAGCTCCCGCGGATGCTCGGCCTGAGAGATCTTCTGCCTGAGCTCTTCCAGAACTTGTTCATTGCTCCTCATGGTCCGCTCTTTGTTGTTGACCCCTTTCCCATCCCCGGGCCTGCAGCGCCAGGCCCCGGGCCTTCAGAGTGCAAGCTCCGGCCTCCAGCAAAGAGGCACTGTTTTTTTCACCCTTCACTCTTCATTCTTCACTCTTCACTCTTCACTCTTCATTCTTCATTCTTCACTCTTCACTCTTCATTCTTCATTCTTCACTCTTCACTCTTCA
>CAYPWF010000130.1:0-4872 GCA_964414345.1 uncultured Desulfarculaceae bacterium | reverse complement strand
AAAAAATGTGCCCGGACTAAACCAAACCTCCAACCCATTGCGGGCGGGGGTGAACCCCGCCCCGACGAAACCCAAACAGACGTATAGAATCACCCCTTTGCTGTCTCCCGTGATTTCTCTTCCAGATGCCTCAGGGTCCAATTTCTTAGATCCTCAACGGACTCTTCCAGGCTTTTATCGTCTGTGCGGTAAACTAGTTGGGCGCATCCCAGATATTTCTCACCTGAGCTCTCCCATATGCTCTTGAGGTCTTCCTCCAGGGAGGCTCCGGGGTTCACCCTGGGGCGGTCGGCGAGCCTCACCCGGGAGGCCAAAGTCTCCAGGGAGGCGTAAAGCAGGATGAAAAGCCCGGTCCCGCGAAGCACATCCAGGTTCCACTCGTAGCGCACCGTGCCTCCGCCCAGGGCGATCACCGCCTCCTGCAACCCGGCAAAGCGCTTGCAGATAGAGTATTCCAACTCCCTGAATGCAAGCCACCCCTTCTCCCTTACCAGCCTGTGAAAGGAGTAGCCCAAGGCGCGGTCCATCTCCTCATCCAGGTCAAAGAAATCCCGACCCAGCTCTCTTGCCAGGCGCCTGCCCAGGGTGGTCTTGCCCGAGCCGATCATTCCACAAAGATAGACGTTCAACTCCCCTCCCCCTCCGAGGGATTCTCAAAGATCTCGAGCCTGCAACAGGGATCCCCCAAAGCGATCCTCTCCTGAAGTTTCATCCCAACCCCATGGGCCTGCGCTCTCCCCCTGTCCCCCTCCATGGCTATGTCGCAAAAAAGCTTGATCTCCTCCTCTGTGCACCCCATCTCCCTCCAAGCCTCTACCAGGGGGCAGTATTTCATCCTCTGGAGGGCATACCCCCCGCCTGCCTCCACCTCAGAGTCGAAGACAAGGCTGGAGCCCTTTTCCACATGTTTTTCCACCCATGCCCTGGGGCTGAAATCCACCGGATCCTTTAGGGCCTTCATTTTGCCGAACTCCCTTATGGCCTTGCGGGCAAGCCTCTCCACCTCCTGGGCCGGGAGCGCCTCCTGGAAACTCCTGTAGAGAAGGGCGAACCATACAGCCCTGTCCTTTATGGCCGCCCTTACCTTCTCTATGATCTCCCTTCCGCCTGGATCCATAGCGCCTCTCCCCTTTTTCACCCTGCCATACTCAGAGCTATGCCCTGGCAGTCTCAACCATGGCCTTGACGGCCCCAGGGTAGACCCACGTGTCTATGCTGCAGCCGTTGGCCAGGAAGAACCGTTCCCTGCCCCCCAACTCCATTGCCTCCAGGACGTGCCTTCTTAGAAAGGCAAGGCTGCTCCTGGTGACCTTTGTCTGGTCTATGCCCCCCATGACACAGCCCCTGAAGCGTTCCTTCACATGGGCCAAAGAGGGGCCCTTGGGTCCCCTGTCCCACCAGCTGAGCACATGCACGGGCAGATCCAGCACATCCTCGAAGAAAAGATCTTCCCCGTGGATGTGCGCTGTGTTCATTTTCCCAAGGGGAAGGATCGCCTCCAGAAGTCTCTGGCTGAAGGGCTTGACGAACCTCAGGAAGTTCTCACGGCTCAATATCTCCGCGCCCCCCGGGATGGAAAGGAAGATACCTGAAGAGCCGATCTCCAGGGAGCGTCTTGAGTAGGCTATGAGGTTCTGGGTTATGACCTCCAGAGCCTCGAGCAAGGCCTCGGGCTCCTCTTTCATGAGTAGGTCCATGTTCTGGCCTGCCATGTTGCGCCTCAGGGTCTGCCAGGGGTCGAATACGGTGTCCAGGAAAAGGGCCTCCCCCTTCAGTTCCCTGGATATGATCTCCAGAGCCTTGAACTGCTCTTTCCAAAGGGTGTTTTCTATTTCCAGGGGTTCAATGCGCTCCAAGTCCGCCTTGTTGCGCACCTCTTCCAGGCCTTGGGGCGGCGGGTAATAGTAATCGTTCATCACTTTCAGGAAATCCAGGTCATAGTAACGGAAGAAGGCCAAGGTGGTCTGTGCAAAGCGCTCCCCACTTTCGTGCTGAATCCCAAAATGATACCAGAGGGAAACAGGCGGCCTCTCCACGGTCTCTCCTGCAAGAACCCCCTCCACCAGCTCTTTTTTGTGCATATTTGTTTCTCCCTTTCTTGTGCGATTCACTTGCTGTTTTTCAGGCCACTCCCAGATAGGCTTTCTGCATCAAGGGGTTGTTGAGAAGATTGGGAGCCGTGTCAGCCAGCACTATCTCCCCTGTCTGGAGCACAAAGCCCCTGCTTGCCACAGAGAGGGCCATGTTGGCGTTCTGTTCCACAAGCAGGATGGCCACCCCCTCCTTTTGGTTGATGGCCTGGATGATCTGGAAGACCTTCTCCACGAAAAGAGGAGAGAGGCCCATGGAGGGCTCATCCATGATGAGCAGCCTGGGTTTGGCCATCAAAGCCCTGGCCATGGCCACCATCTGCTGCTCTCCTCCGCTCAAGGTGGAGGCCAGCTGGTCCTTCCTTTGGGTCAGGATGGGGAACAGCTCCCTTAGCCTCTCCAGGTCTTGCCTCACCCCTGGAGCATCCTTTCTGATGTACGCCCCCATGAGCAGGTTTTCCTGGACCGTGAGGTAAGGGAAAAGACGCCTGCCTTCCAAAACCGGGGATATCCCCGCCTTGACCACATGGGAGGGTGGAAGCCCGTCTATGCGGGAACCCATGAATTCCACCTTCCCCCTCCTAGGCTTTACGAGCCCTAAGATGGTCTTCATGGTAGTGGACTTGCCAGAGGCATTCCCCCCCAGGAGGCAGACCACCTCCTTTTCTTCCACCTCCAGGGAGACCCCTTTCAAGACCTGGATGGGCCCGTAGAAGGTATCCACCTCAGTGAGTCTCAGCACGGCCTCTTCCGCCTCCCATGTAAGCCTGTATGACCTGCTCGTTTCCGGCTATCTCGCTGGGCGTCCCCTCGGCGATCTTTTCCCCGTGATCCAGCACCACTATCCGGTCGGATACGGTCATGACCACCTTCATCTTGTGCTCTATGACCAGCACCGTGTGTCCACGGTCCCTTATGAGCCTTATTAGATCCACCACCTCCTGGGTCTCCTTTGGATTCATGCCTGCCGTGGGCTCATCCAGGAGCAAGAGCTTGGGCTCTGAAACAAGGGCCCTGGCCATCTCCAGCCGCCGCCTGTTGGCATAAGAGAGCATGTGGGCGTACTGGTTCACTCTGGGAAGCAACCTCTCTCCGAACAGGGAAAGCACGCTCATGCATTTTTCCGTGTTGGCCTGCTCCTCCCTTCGCACCCAAGGGGGCCTCAAAAGAGCGCTCAGGATGCCTGTGCGGCCCAGGTGGTCGTTTCCCACCCTTACGTTGTCCAGCACGCTCATGCGGCCGAAGATCCGGATGTGCTGGAAGGTCCTGGCGATCCCCTTCCTGGCCACCTCGTGAGGGGCAAGGCCCCTCAGCTCCTCCCCCAGGAATCGTACAGAGCCGGATGTGGGAGGATTTGTATTGGTGATGCAGTTGAACAAAGTGGTCTTGCCTGCCCCGTTGGGGCCTATCAGACTAACGATCTCCCTCTCCTGGACACTGAAAGAGACCTCCTTTAGAGCCGCAAGGCCCCCAAAGAGCTTGCTTAGCTTCTGGATCTCAAGTAAAGCCTGGTCTCCCATCCCCCCTTGCGCCCCGCTCAAGACTCCCCCGAAGGGGTCTCCTCTTCAGGTAAAAATTTGTCCCTCCTCAGGTAAACCACCTTGGGGCCTTCTTGAAACCAAGGGAGGCGCAGGCTGTAATCCCGCCCCCCCAGGATACCCTGCCGCCTAAAGAGCATCATTATTATAAGAATGCCACCGTACACAAACATCCTGTACTCTTGGAGAAACCTGAACACCTCCGGGATCAGCACCAGGGAGGCAGCCCCCACCACCGGTCCTATAAGGTTCCCCTGCCCTCCCAGGGCCAGCATGGCCAGGAGCACGAAGGACTCGTTTATGTAAAAGCTGTCCGGGCTTATGAATTTCACGAAGTGGGCGTAAAAGCTCCCGGCCACCCCTGCGTAGAAGGTGGAAAGCACGAAGGCCTGCACCTTGTACCTGGTGGTGTCCACTCCCATGGCCTCGGCTGCCAGCTCGTTTTCCCTCACAGAGACGAGGGCCCTTCCGAACCTGGAGTTTATGAGGCGGTGCATGCTAAGAACGGTCAACACCACTAGAAGGAGCATGAGGTAGTAATAATCGGTCCTGCTCTCCACCGACCAACCTAGTATTACAGGCGCCGGAATGTTCATTATGCCAAGGGGCCCGTTGGTAAAGCTCATCCAATTCTGGAGCACCAGGAACAAGACCATGTTGAACCCCAAGGTGGCCAGAGTCATGTAGATCCCCGAGAGGCCTAAGGTGGGCTTTGCTATGAGATAGCCGAAGAGGCTGGCGACCGCTCCGGCCCCAAGCATGCCCAACGGGAAGGCGACACCAGCCTCCATGACCAGCTTGGCCGAGGTGTAAGCCCCTATGCCGTAGAAGGCCGCGTGCCCTATGGAGAGAAGGCCCAGGTAGCCATTTAGGAGATTGAGGCTCAGGGCCAATATCACGTAGATCCCGATAAAGGTCATAACCTGTAGCAGGTATCGGTTCTTCACAAGCTCCGGGACCAGGAGCAGCACGCAGAGGATGGCCAAGTACGGGGAATTGCTAAGAAGGATTCTCAGTTGCCTGCCCATCAATCCCCCCGCACCCTGATGAGTTCCTTGCCTCTAAATAGGCCTCCGGGTCTGAAGATCAAAATCAGGATCATTAGGATGAAGGAGACCATGTGCCTCAGGCTGGAGGTCCCAAGCTCCACGGTGAAGGTCTCCACAACACCTATGAGAAGACCCGATACCACGGCCCCGGGCAGGCTCGCAAGCCCCCCCACCACCGCGGCGGTGGACAACGCC
>CAYPWF010000129.1:0-5056 GCA_964414345.1 uncultured Desulfarculaceae bacterium | reverse complement strand
CCCCTTTCACTCTTCACTCTTCACTCTTCATTCTTCACTACTGACTCTCCCCTCCTCCTCCCACCAGGGCCTCTATCCTGGCCAGGGCCTTCTCCCTCTGGGCGAACTGGGACCAGTAGAGCAACTCTGTGTCCAGGAAGGCCTTGAGGCGCGATATCACCGTTATGGCCTCTATACGGCCGGTGATGTAACCGGAGAGAGCCAGCTCGAAGTCCTGGTAGTTCTTGGGGATGATGGCTCCCCGATAGAGGGCCATGAGGTTTTCTGCGGCCTTGAGCATGGAGAGGTTGTCCCTGATGTTGGAGGCCAGCATGAGCCTTGTGGCTGCGAGCTCGTGGCGGGCCTCTGCCAGGGAGGCCCCTGCCTCCTTCACCCCTTCCTCCTGCTTGGTCTTGAAGAATATGGGCACGTTGATGGTGGCGGTGAGGCTCCACATGTCCTCCAATTGGCCACCCCCGCGGCTGAAATAATTCCCCGCCAGGGTTAGATCCGGGAAGAACTCCTTCTTTGCCATGGAGACTCTGGTCTCGGCGGCCTGGATCATCCTCTCCCTGGCCTTTATCTGTGGGGATCTCTCCTGGGCCATTCTGACCAGCTCATCCGCGCTGAGAGAAAGGGGTGTGAGTTGGGGCTCCTGGGGCCTTCCCAGGGGAGCATCAGTGGGGCGGCCCAAGGCCGCGTTGAGCATGGCCTCCAGGGAGCGGACTCTTTGTTTTTGCATCTCCTCCCTCTCCAGTAGCATGTAGCGCTCGGTCTGGGCCATGAGCACCTCCTGCTGCTCTCCCTTTCCGGAGCTGTATCGGGCTAAGGCGGCCTCCTCCACCCGCTGGAACAGGGAGAGTGTCCTGGAGAGGATCTCGAGGGTCTTGTGGGCCAGGAAGAGCTCGTGGAAGAGTTCCTTCACCCTGGATACCACCTGGAGACTCAGCACCTCCACATTGGCCTCCAGCGCTTCGGCCTCCCTCTCGGCCATCCGGCCCTTGAGTTCCAGTTTCCCCGGGAAGGGAATCATTTGGGAGGCGGAGAACATCCACTGGGCATCGGGCATCTCTCCGTAGGTGTATTTCTTCCACCCTTCGTTCTGATACCCGGTCATGAACATGGGGTCAGGAAGGCTCCTGGCCTGGGGGGCCTTGTGGTGGGCTGCTAGAGCCCGGGCGCGGGCAGCCAGGATCTCGGGGCTTCTCTCCAGGGCTTCCTGGATGAGTGGCTCCAGTCTGAGCTCCTGGGCCAGGGCGGCGGGATGGAAAAAAAGGGCCGCAGCCAAGCAGCCCCAAGAAACCAATGAAGCGATGCCTCCGCGGATGCCCCATACACGCACCCCTGCCCTGAGCATGGCAAGACCTCCAGTCAAGGTGAGCTTAGAGAGTCATGAGGATAGGAAGACGGCCGGCAACCGGCCGTCCCCGCTTCCTTACTTGGCATCCACGTGGAACTTGGCAGAGGCAGTCTTTCCCCCTCTCGTGACCCTCACCTCTATGTTCCAGGGACCTGCCATGGAGAGGTTCATGCGGGCGTGATACTTGTCCCCATGGAGCATGGCTTCGGCCTTGTAGTTCATGGGGGGCATCCCGGGCATGGCAGGCATGGAGTAATTGACTACCACCTTGGCATCTGTCACGGCCTTCCCGGCTGAGTCCCTTATCTCCACGGTCGCATCATTGTCACCCACAATTGGGGGATTCTGCTTGAGGGTCAACTTGACCTCCATGTCCCCCGCCTTCTTCTTCAACTCCAGCTCCTTGGCATGAGCCATGTTCCAAACCAACACCAAAGCCCCAAGGATAATCCCAATCTTTCTCATATGCCACCTCCTCAGCTGACGTATCGGTGCATTCACTCATACCCTCTTTAGGCTTTCTACAACTCGCCTAGCCTTCATGTCAACTAACCTCCAAGGTTTACTTCACCATTCCAAGGCCGCCCTCCCTCCTTTCAGAAAGGCGCGGTTGAAGGAGGAGCCACTGGGTTACCGAGCAGGGTGCTCATCCATATTCCCCCGCCGTAACCATTCACCATGATGTCCAAGCCCAACCCAGCAGGAGCTCCTGGGTCCGTGGTATGAAACTTGTAAAACCCAGGATAGAGCTCCGGAGCCTGGAGTGAGTAAGGCAAGGCGTTCTTGTCCACGAAGGCTTGGGCAATGGATGTCGCTTCCTCAGGGCTCAACTTGAGGCGCCTCGCGGCCCGGTGTATCTTGAAAAGGCTTCGTCCATAACTGGCGTTCATCATCATGGAAAGGCCCATCTGTGGGCTCACTGCACCCGTGAACTTGTCCACCAAGAGGTCGAAGGCTCTTTGGCCTGTGGTGTCAGAAATTTCTGCCAGGAAGGCTGTCTCATATTCCCAAATTTCCGATACCTGGAGATTTCCCCCCGAGGGCGAGAGAAAATCCAGGATCGCTGCGTAGGCCTTGGCCGTGGTCGCAACGGGATGGAGCGTGTCCAAGTAAAGGTGAGAGATAGTGGCTTGTCTCATACCGGCCAACATATCGCCCGCTCCATGCATCCCGTAGCCAGAACCGCCCGTGTACCCACCCATGTGGCCAGTGCCTCCACCTCCCATCCCACCTCCCATGCCCCCTCCCATTTGGGCGAAGGCAGGCGCGCAGGCCGCAAGAGCTAATCCCATCGCCATACAAAGAATCCTTTTTCTCATCTGTTACCTCCTATGTCTCTCTTCCTCCGCAGTCCCATCGACCTGGTGGAAGAGGAATCTGCCCCTCTGGTCAAGGTGTCTCGAAGCAACGACACCCTGGTCTCTCGGCAGATATCACGTTATTTCAGTCAGCTGCCCTGGACTGTGGACCAGTCCTCACTAATCCCAACTAGACAAAACTCACGGAGAATGACCGGCTTTCCACCTGAATTCTTCACGGCCGCAATATGCTACCCCACCGAGCCGCCAAAGATTTCAGGGACGGGCCCAGGATGTTCTTCCTGGAGACACTCCTTGAACATCATGCCCAAACTGAGAAGCTGGTACACTTTGCCTTGCTTGGCTTCGGATTCTTACACGAACGACCTTGGCGGGTGAAACACAGTCTTTAGCACTTCCTGGGTCCTGAACAGAGAAAAATCAAAGGAAGAGGCCCCCTCGTCGAGGACGAAGTGGGCGGACTCCCCCTTGTTCCATTCTGCGAATATCACCTGACAACATGAATAATCGTCTTGGCTGCAAGAAGCAGGCCCTGTACTACGATCTGCCCTTGGACCGCCACATTGCCCACCCTGATCTTTGGACCCCCCATGAGCAAGAGAACCGTCGTGGTGTTGCGACGCATTCTGGTCATTGAGCTCTGCCCCAGGAGCCTTCAACCCGCAGAGGCAGGGATGGGATCCTCCCACCAGTAGACTGAAGCACAAGAGCAGAACCAAGGTCGTCTTCATGGGCTATGTCTCACCACTTGCAGGGGGCAAGGCGGTCAAACCCTCGGCACCCCCACCGTGTCCCTCTCCAGCGCAGCCGGGTGTAATTTCTGGCAACAGCTCTTACCAGGAAGTCCCGTGGTTCCTGAGCTTAGAGGTAGGCTATCTCCAACCTTCCCCTGTGTCAAGGGGTGCACCCCCTGGAATCTTTTCAGGAAGGTCTTGCCTTGATAATGTTTTTTTCCCGACCTAGTCTATAGACAAACCCTTTTATGGCAGACTGGCGGGTATAGGGTCTGAGTCCGGAAGGAGCCCTCTGTGGGAGGAAATCTTTCCCCCATGTGGGCTTCAGGAGGATTCTGGAGATCAACGGGGGAATGAGATGGGTTTTCTGAGAATCGCTACTCTCCAAGGCCGGCTGGTGGTCTTCTTGCTGTTACCTGTGGCCATGGTGCTTCTCATTGCCGGGGCTGCCGGTTTCTTGCGGGCAAGGGCGGCCATCCTCCAGGAGTGGCAAGAGGCGGCGGGGCTCTCCTTGGCTCGAGCCGCCCACGAGGTGGACATGAAACTTGGGGGATCCCTGGAGCTGATCCAGGCCTTCCAGCAAAGCTTCGGGGAGATGGGGGCCCCCCGCATCCAGAGCTGGATCCTGGGTCAACTGCAGAGGCAAGACTGGGTGAAAGAAGTGCAATGGAAAAGGGGCAATGCGGGGGAAACCATGGGCCAGGTTCAAGCTCCTGGAAGGGTTCATTCCCATGGCGGTCACAGTTTCCAACAGGTGGATTCCCGGCCATCATATGAGCTGGAGGTTGAGCCCGAGAAAGGACTCCTGAAATTAGAGGCACTGGTTCGGGCTTCGGATGGGGAGCCCTTGGGGACAGTGCTCCTGACGATGGACCTGCATGGCTTACTGGGGGATGCCCTCAGGTACGGCTGGAGAAAGAGCGAGCAGGCCTGCCTGGTGGACGAGCAGGGGCGCTTTCTGGCACACGCCGGAACCCTCATGACCTCCAGGGGTCGGCTCGGGGAGAATGGGGACCCCTTGGAGATTGGCATCCTCTCCCAGATGAAAGCAGGCCCTTCTGGTACCGTGTGGGGCCCGGGGATGCCCCCCGAGCTCATAGCCGGATTCCATAGGCTCCAACAAGCGCCGTGGACCATGATCCTCTTCGCGAGGGGAAAGGACGTGCTGGCCCCGGTGCTTCGGTTCAGAGACTATTACCTTGCAGCCTTAGGAGTGGCCGTGTTTGCAATCTTACTCCTCATTCGATTGGTCATAGGGCCCAGGGCAAGGATCATCCAGCATCTCTCAAAGGCTGCAGGAGACGTGGCCCGAGGAAACTATGGGTTCATGGAGCCAACCAAGGGCGAGGATGAGATAAGCCGCCTGGTGAGGAGCTTCAACGAGATGGTGGAGGGACTAAGGGAGAGGGACTTCTTAAGCGATACTTTCGGCCGATACGTGGACCCTGAAATCGCCAGGGAGATCCTCAGAAGGCCAGAGGCGTCCCGACTGGGAGGCCAGAGGAGGTGCGTGGCCATACTGATTGCGGACTTGAGGGGCTTCACTCCCCTTGCCGAGTCATTAACCCCGGAGAGCACAATACAGGTGCTGAACCGGTTCTTTGGCCTTCTGATCCAGGTCATCCAGAAGCACAGGGGCATCATAGTGGATTTCTTCGGTGACT
>CAYPWF010000128.1:3541-5222 GCA_964414345.1 uncultured Desulfarculaceae bacterium | reverse complement strand
GGTTTTCGGCCTGGTCCTTCCTTATCTCATCCTTGGTCAGAACCGGCACTTCCTGGAAATCCTCCAGGCTACGGATCCCATCGGGCCTCACACCCGCATCTTTCCACTTCTTCCTGTAGAAGGGAGACCTCTCATATGCCCATTGCATCTGGGCCCTCAGCTTCTCCAGGATGATCCGGTCGCGCTCTTTGGGTTCCATGGTCTCAACTTCGGGGAACCAATACTCTTGATTGGGCCCGGGCATGTAGTGCTCGTCGTAGATCGGCGGCCATTGGGACATGGCTTATACTCTCCTTTCTCCCACTTTTTCCTGGATGAAACAGACTATCCGACTCACAGGGGTGTTGGGGCCGAAGACCTCGGCCACTCCATGTTCTTTCAGCTTCTCGTGATCTTCTGGCGGGATCACCCCACCCATGATGACGATGGCATCCTCCATTCCCTTTTCCCTGAGAAGTCTCACTACCTTGGGCCCCAGGCTCAGATGATTCCCGCAAAGGGTGCTGAGGCCAACCACATCCGGTGCTTCCTGGAGCGCAGCGGCTGCAATGGCTTCAGGAAACTGATTGCCCAGATAGATCACCTCCATGCCGGCATCCCGGAGCAGGCGCGAAATGGATACAACTCCCCTCCAGTGAATGTCCAGCCCAAGTTTGGCCAGCAACACTTTTATTGGTCTCCCTTTTATCATTTCACTCAAGACCTCCTCCCAACATCCTTGGCTCTCTTTTCATCTCAGGGGGAACTCCCACATCCCGAAGCATTCCCGAAAGATCCCCTGGATCTCTCCCAGGGTGGCCCTTGCCCTGACCGCCTCCATCACAGCCGGCATGAGGTTACCTCCCTGGAAGCAACACTGTTTGACGCCGTCCAGGGCATTTCTCCACCTGTCTGGGTCCCTTTGCCGCCTGAGCTGGGCCAACTTCTCCTTCTGGCGATTCTCGGTCTCCGGGTAGCGGAAGATCTCCATGGGGACACTGTCTGACCGGCCGGGCTGGTAGTTCACCCCAACTATGGGGAGCTCTCCGGACTCTATGGCACGCTGTTGCTGGTAAGCGAAATCCGCGATCAGCCGGTGGAGCCATCCAGTTTCCACAGCCGCAATGATGCCCCCCAGGCGCTCGGTGCGCTCGAGGAACTCCATTATCCGTTCCTCCACCTGGTTGGTCAGATGCTCCACAAAGTAGGAGCCCCCGAGGGGGTCCACAACCTTGGTTACCCCTGTCTCCACCTGTAGGATTTGTTGGGTCCTCAGGGAGACGAGGGCTGCTTGTTCGGTGGGGGCCGAGTAAGCCTCGTCGTAGGAATCGATGTGGAGAGACTGGGCGCCGCCCAGAACCGCCGCAAGGCCTTGCAGGGCGGCTCGGGCGATGTTGTTGAGGGGCTCTACTGCCGGAAGGGTGATACCGGCTGTTTGGACATGGAAGCGCATGAGGTGGGATCTAGGCTTCTCGGCCCCAAGAGCTTCTGAGGTGATCCTATACCAAACCTTCCTGGAAGCCCTGCATTTGGCGATTTCCTCGAAGAAGTCGTTGTGCAGGTCCCAGAAGAAGGAGAAGCGGGGGAGAAAGGAGTCCGGGGAACATCCCCTGCGCATCAACTCCCTGGCCGTGGCCTCTGCGTTGGCTATGGCCACCCCAACCTCGGTTACGGCGTCGGTGCCTGCTTCCCTCAGGTTGTA
>CAYPWF010000128.1:0-3441 GCA_964414345.1 uncultured Desulfarculaceae bacterium | reverse complement strand
AGATGGGTGACCAAGGAGACGCTCACCTGGTCTATGGGAAGGCCATGGAAAAGAGCCTTCATGTCCTCCACCGAGTCTATGGCAACCCCGCATTGGCCCACGTTCCCCTCGGCCTGGGGGGAGTCAGAGTCGTAACCCCGGATCGTAGGCATATCCAGAACTATGTTGAGCCCCGTTCCACCTTTCTCCAGGAAGAAGCGCATGCGCTGGTTGCAATCCTCCGGGGAGCCGAAACCGGCTATCTGGCGGATGGTGAATGGCCGGCCCCGGTACATGTTGGGATAAACCCCCCTGGTGTAGGGGGGAAGGCCTGAGAAGCCCAGATCCCTCATATAGTCCATGTCGCCCACGTCGGCGGGACTGTAGATCAACCTAAGAGGAATGCCGGATGCGGACCTAAGAGTCTTTTCCCCCTCCAGGTCATCTTCTTTTAGGCAATCGCTCTCCCAGCGGGATCTGGCTTCCCGGATCTCCTCTATTCTTTCAGGATGGAAAAGGCTCTTCTTTTTCATTTTCTTTCCTGTCCCCTGCTTCCCCGAAGTTTTTCTTGAACCATTGCTCGGTCCTGCCCAAATGAGCCCTCATGAGCCTTCGGGCCTCTTCTCCGTTTCCCTGTGCCACGGCTTCATAGATGGCCCTGTGCTCTTCCAAAAGCCTCAGCTTATCCCTTTGGCTCCGGAAGATCCTCTCGTGGGAGACCCTGGTCACCTCCGCGAACAGGTAAAAGATGGTGTTTGCCACATGGTAATAGATCCCGTTGTGGGTGGCCCTGGCCAGACTCACGTGAAAGTCCGCATCCAGACGATGGATTGGCTTGCCCTGCTCCAGGCCCAGCCTCATCTCCTCCAGGATCTCTTGGAGAAGCCCCAGCTCCTGAGGCTCTATTCTTTGGGCTGCCAGGCTCACTGCCCAGGATTCCACCTCGGTCCTAAACTCCGCCAGCTCCACCAACCTTTTTTCAGAGGCCAGTATGAGCTCCTGAAGAGGGTCTCTGAGAGAACGCTGGGCAGCGTTCACCACATATGTGCCGTTGCCCTGCAATGAGCGCACCAAACCCAGGTGTTCCAAGACCCCCACTGCCTCCCTTAGGGTCGGACGGCTCACTCCCAATTGCTGGGCCATCTCCCTCTCCGGGGGCAGGCGGCTGCCGGGCTTGAGAGCCCCGGAGCCCATGAGCTCCTGGATCTGCTGCACGATCTCGTGGGTGACCCTTTTGGGCCGAATCGGCTTGAACAAAGGGAATCCCCCTCAGCCTGAAATTGGCCAGGCCATTTAACCAAAAGCTCTGGATATTGTCAAGGAAATGTTTTTTTGCCCGCCTTATTCACGATCAGTGGATAAGGCGGGCTATCTTGATGACATGTTTGGACAAACCGGTCCATACTTAAAAACACCTTGACTCTTAATTTCAGGTTTTGTGTGGGGTTCAGTCGGGATAGGTCCAAGTGTACCTGTGTGTTTGGGGGCTTACCCCCCAAAGTCACAGGCTTCGGAGAATAATCCGGGTTCGGTGTCTGAAGGCTTATCTTTTGTTTTTCATCCTGATTTTTGCTGCGCACCGATACTTCACGAGTCGTCTCGGGTTGCTTGTGGAAAGTATTTGCCAAAGAAATGAGTCCTATCAAAAGGTAAGCTATTGCAGGGTGATAGCGTTTCTCGGAGCGGCTTGCCGGCCTGCAGAGCCCCGCTTGGCTCAGCAAGGGCGAATACGCAGAAGCCCTCCCCTTTCAGCCAGCAATCATTTCCCGGTGAACCAATAAAAAAAAGGGGGGGCTAATGGCCCGCCCCCCTTGTGATCCTGTGGGACTTGTTAAAAACCTCATTCGCTGGGGGAGTAAAAGCACCTCTTGGGGGAGGTGACCTTGCCTTTCTCCTTGAGCTCCTGGATTGCTTTGGAGACTTCCGAGACGTCCTTTCCGGTCATGCGGGCCACATCTCCTGGCCTAAGAGGCTTGCCCGCCTTCTTCATGGCCTCCAGAATTGTTTTTTCAGTCTCGCTCATCTTTGCACCTCCTTCATAGGTTACACCCGCTAGTAGGTCCCCCTGCGCTCCGAGGTGACCACCAGGCAGAGTTCTAACTTTTCGTATCTCCAAAGGGTGCCGGCCCTGAATAAAAATCTTAAGAAGCACTCCTGGCGCAGTCAACAGGAGGTGCCTTTGATTTTTGCTGCCCACACCGGCTAAGGAGACCCCATTGTTTCAAAAGGGCAGAGGGTTTAAGAGAAGTTTTCTCAGGTAACAGAGGCTGGAAATGCTCGCGGAACATGCTATGATGCACGCGGCTTGGGCACATTGATAGGCTTGCTCGGAGTCCTTAACAAATCCCGGAAAGAGGAGGTGCTGCTATGAGCAAGGGGAAAAGCTTCTGGAGCATGTTCTTTGGGGTGGTATTTCTGCTCGCTGGGTTCTGCCTTGGGATCCAGGAATCCTTTTCTGCCGAGAAGGTGATCAAGTGGAAGTGTCAGTCCCACTGGCCCACGGCCAGCAGCTCGTACAAGGACAGCCTCCTTCGCCTGGTGGAGAACATCAAGGCAAGGACCAACGGCCGACTCATCATAGAGCCCTTTGCGGCGGAGTCTCTGGTGCCATCTCCAGAGATATTCAATGCGGTCAAGAGGGGCATGATAGAGATGGCCACGGCTTCCCCAGGATATTTCCGCGATCAGGTCCCCTTGGCCGGGATCGCCTCGGGGCTCCCCTTCGCCTTCCGGGAAGTGTGGGAGTGCGCCTACTTTCACAAGGGACTGGGCTTCGAGCAGATGATGAGGGATGCCTGCGCTCCCCACGGGGTGTACCTCTCCACGGACAAGGTGTACCCCACAGAGATGGTTTCCAAGAAACCCATAGAGAAGATGGCGGATTTCAAAGGGCTCAAGGTGCGCTCTTCGGGGGTCTTGGCCAACTTCCTGACCGCCTTGGGGGGGGCGGGCTCTTACATCCCGGGCCCTGAGATCTACCCAGGGCTGGCCTCTGGGGTCATAGACGCTGCCCACTGGGGGGCTGTGCAGGGGGCAGCCAGCATGGGCTTTTACGATGTGTGCAAGTACCACCTCAAGCCTGGCCTGAACATCGCTTCCACGGATGTTTGGCTCATAAACCAGAAGGCCTTGGACTCGCTTCCGGCTGACATAAAGGAGATATTGCTTTGGAGCCTGGAGGAGCAGTTCTGGTTCAGAACCAACCAGTACGAGTACCTGGAGGCCATCACCCTGGCCAAAGTGCAGAAGGAAAAAGGGGTGAAAGTGGTTGTGCTGCCTCCTGAGGAACAGAAGAAAATAACGGAGGTGGCGGTCAAGATCTGGGACGAGGAAGCCAAGAAATCCCCCGAGTGCGGCAAGGCCGTGGAGATGCTCAAGGACTTCCTCAAGTCCCTTGGTTATCTCTAAAGAGAGCCTTCTACCCCAAGATGCATGGGCCGAGCCCCGGCCACAAGAATCTTG
>CAYPWF010000127.1:0-5325 GCA_964414345.1 uncultured Desulfarculaceae bacterium | reverse complement strand
CTGTGCGTTGCACGCAGACAGGCGGCAGGCAGGCAAGCCGCTCCGAGAAACGCCGTCACCCTCTGATCACTTATGTCTGGATGCCCGTCTGTCCGGCGCTCCGGTTCAGGGCGGGCCCGCCAGAGGATGGCCAGGGAGGCCAGTCCTTCAAGCCTCCTGGCACCTGGGACAGAGGCCAAAGAAGTCCAGCCGGTGATGGAGCACCCTGTAACCATAGCTTCTGCCGAGCTCCTCTGCCAGGTGGTCGATCCCAGGTACATCGGGGTCTATGACCGTCCCGCACCCCGTGCAGATGAGATGCGGATGGGGGTAAGGCTTCTTTCCGTCGTAGCGGTTGCTTCCGTCCGGGAAACCCAGTTCCAATACCTCACGAAGTTCCCTGAGCACGGAGACCGTCTTGTACACTGTGGCTAGGCTGGTCGTGGGGAACCTTCTTTGCACCTCCTCGTAGATCCTCTCAACGCTGGGATGGCCGTTACTAAGGGAAAGGATCTCCACCACGGCCAGGCGCTGGGGCGTGAGCCGAAACCCCCGCTCCTTCAATCTGGATACCATCTCCTCGCGGCGCGCCTCGCTGTCACCCTTGAGCCATGGGCTCGTCTTTTTCTTCATGGCTCTCTATCTGCGTCCTTCATGGGAAACCGTTTCCTTCCACAGAACGAATCTCTCCAGAGAATATCCTGCCACAAACAATCTGTCAACCCTAAACGCGTGTTGCGGGGTTCTGGCCATGACCAACTCGCGAGCAATAGCTTATTGCCCATAACAGGTGCAGGCCGCCTAGAGAATCATCCGGGGTAGCCCACAACTCCTTGCGGATTCGTCGGAGTCAAGGGTAGTGCTTGCCTTGGTATCGGTGTACAGAACATGCGAGAACGAGCGTCCAGCCCGCGGCGCACGCACCTTTGTCTCTTTCGGTCTTGCCAGAACTCTGATGACCTGCAGCATGTCACATTTCACGCAAATGCCCCAGGGGTTTTTCACGGATATTCATCCCCCTGGTGGTGCCCGAACAGGGGGTCAACCCTCCAACATCGTAGCCATGGGATCCGGCAATGGCCACGTACTTGCGGATGGTGCGCCGATACACCCCCAAAGACCGCTCTATGGCCCTGATCCTCCGCCCCGACTGCCAATGATCGAGAATCTCCCCTATGTCGCGTACCGTCACCTTCTTCCTTCCCACCTGCCTGTCGGCAGGCAGGTCGGCCCAGCCTCCTCTCTGCTCAGAGCTGGACCATGGTCGCGCTACTTTCCCTACTTCGGCCCGCCCCAGGGGTGGGTCATTTACATGAAAACAAGGTGGGTCATATCAGTGAAGAATCAGCCCTCAAAGTGGGTCATTTCCCTGAAAGCTGACACCGTCAGGCACCCTCACTGGCGAGCAGTCGGTCGTAAAGGGGGAGAAGCCTCTCTTGGACTACCTTTCTCCACTCAAAGCATTCCATGGAAGTACGTGCCATTCTTCTAGCCTCAGGGAACGAGATCCTTGTCGGGATATTCAGGATACCTTGCGCGTACGCGTGAGGATCCTCGGACACCAGCAGACCCGTGACTCCTTCCTTCACGAACAATCGATTGCCAACCGTGTCCGTTGCAACCACAGCAAGTCCACAGGCCAGATACTCCTGCGTCTTTATAGGTGGGGCAGGGTCGTACGGCACCTTTGGCACGTAGGCTAGGCCCACGTCGTAACTTTGCAGCCTAGGCAAGAGTTCCTCACGGGGCACCTTGTGCCACACACGCGCGATCTCGACCAACCCCAAATCCCTGGTAAGGTCGTTGATCTGGGCCAACGTCCCATCGTAGATGAACATGTCCAAGAGAATTGGCGTCTCCTTGGCGGCAATGGCCACGCCTTCCAACATCCTGGGCAAACCCCTCTTCGGGGAGGAGGACCCCGTGTACACGAGGCGCATGGGCGAGTGCAGTCCTTGGGGCTCTCCCGCCCACTCCGGCACAAGACCCATATCAACGCCGGAAGGCACCCAGTGGATCTCTCGCCAAGGTCCGATCACCGTTCTGCCAGACTCTATGCCATGGGCACATACAGCATCGTATCCCAATGTCTCAATCAGGTTCTTCCACTGCCTGAGCTTTCTCTCAAAGCCGGTGCTCAAGAGAGGGGATCTTATGTCGAGGATGAATAGAGGGCGTGTTGGGGACCGTGGAACAATGAACGGGTAAAGGCCGCAGCCGTGGTGAATGTGCACGTGAAATACATCCGGGCGAAATTCGGAGGATATGAGTCTCAGCTTTCGGATCCAACTGTCTCTCGGGCCGACGGTGATGACCTTGATCCCTTCGGACTCCGAGGCGCAGGATGGCCCATCGCCAAGGCCCATGACTCGCACCTCGTGGCCCAACTCTGCCAGGACCCTCGGGACATACTCGAAGGCTGGAGCCCCCAGGTCTCCGACACTTCTCTTCTGTAGGAAGAATATCTTCACCTCTTTCTCGACAGCAACCAGACGGCGATCTCGTTCCTGACCAAGGCGAGTATCCTCAAGACGGACTCCCAGCCCAGGAGCCCCCACGATCTCCATCCCCAGGTTACTCTCCTCTCCAATGCCCTAGTGTACTCCTCGTCTCCTAGATAACCCAGCAATCGCATGGGCTCACACAGGTAGCCTTCTATGTCCCTTATACTCCTTGGGGAGAGATCCCTCCTGTAGCGCCCCAGGGAACTGGTGAATATGGGCTCGGCTACTCGCGTGTGATGTTTCAGCTTGGAGAGATGCCTGGCGGCTTCCGTTGTGTGAAAATCGAACATCTTCTCGGATGACTTCACCCCCAAGAATGCACAGATTTCCTCAACGGTGCGCGCAGGCTCCTTCACCAGGGACTCGTACGTGACCCTCTTCACCTGATTCGGCCCCCACTTCACCTCTGCGGAAAGCCCGCTCGCGATGGCCCGTTCCCAGTCGTACCCTATTCCCAGAGGGGTCTTCCCGCCAAGCGGCAGTCTCAACGCTGAGGCCACGACGTCCCTCGGGTCCCGGACCATGTGAATGAACCTGGCAGAGGGAAACAGGGACTTGAGGAGGCTCAAACAGTGGACATAGCGCGGGGTATTGTCCCCCCAATACACCACTCCTTCCCGTCCCTCCCTTCGGGCTCCCCAGGTCGCATAGAAGGTGACTATAGAAGGATAGTCTGCTCCGTTGGTCCTTACCCACTCCAAGAGCTCGCTGAGTTGCGGCAACGGATCCCATCTCTCTCCCTCGAGAAACGCAACGACATCTCTATGGAGCTTCACCAGATCGCATCCACCCGAGGGATCTTGATAGGAGGGAAGGCGGACCCAAATGCGATCTATGTAATTCGTCTCCTGGGAGATATATATCTGGGGGTTGGAGGAGAGAATGAGACGCATGAGGGAGGTCCCACTCCTGTAACATCCCACGATGAAGACCTGATTCATGGAGACCCCTGACACTGTGGAGGCTATAGACTCTCCACTACCTCCCAAAGGACGTCCGGACGCTGATCCTTCCATCGTAACTGGTCACGGGGGGGTGGCGGCATTGGTCTATCTCGTCTGTTCCGTCTATTCCGTCTGTTCGGTCTATCTGGTCTATTCCGTCTGGACGAGGAGCGGGATCCTCGGGTCTTCGGGGCCCGACTGCCTGGGGGTTTGGCCTCCGGGGGATGCTTGCCCCCTCCCTCGGTCGGCCTCAGCTTCGCTTCGGCCGAGAGGGCTTCCCCCAGGTCCAAATCCTGGAAAATCGAAGCGCCTCCGCCAAGCCGCTCCGAGAAACGCCGCCACCCTGTGATCACTTACCTTCCATCTTCCCAGGTCACCTCTTGACCCTCAGTCGAGCCATTGACAATAGTTGGAGAAGCAGACTTCTATCTTCTCTTGGTGCAGCAAACGTGAAGACCATGGATGAATATGCTACTATTACCATCAACATGGTGAGAATCCAGTTATTCAGGAGGGACTGGATCCCCAGTCCACCCAATGCAGAGGCGGTTGCTGCAGCCATAGTGAGAGCGCACCACTTGCTCCAGGGATGAATCCTCTGAGACATCCAGAGCTCCGCGGAGCCTAGCGCATTCACTACCACGATGGAGGATCCTGTTGCTATGGCCGCTCCCTTTACCCCAAGGGTGGGAACGAGGAGGAGGTTCAGCGACACGCTCAGAAAGGCCGAGACAATGTAGTTTAATAGAAACCATCTTTCCTTACCAGTCATCTGGAGCATGAAGCCGACAGATCCGGTGGCGGCGTTGCATAGCTGAGCAATGGCGAGGATCCCTAATGCGACATAGGCCTCCTCAAAACCGCTTCCAAACAGTCCGAGCAGCTCCTTGGACAGGATGAGGACCAGACAACATACCGGCACCGCGACCATCAGTATCCATCTGGTCACAGTCTTGTACATCGCTCCAAGTTCGGTCTTCCTATCCAGATGGTGAAGCTCTGCTATCATCGGGGCGAAGGCCGTGTTCATGGCCCCTAGGATGAAGTTCACCATGGAGGCCACCGTGACGGCTGCCCTGTACAGGCCCGCTGATTGGGCTCCATAAAAATAACCCAAGATCAGCAGATCCAGCCTGGCGACCACGAATTGACTCAGGGTTGCCAGGAATATAGGTATCGAGAAGGCCAGAAGCCCCCTCACCTCAGAGGCCGATCCACCCAGGATCCTGAGCCCCATGCGCCTGAGGATGACAATCCCGTAACAGATAGGAGCCGAAGCCCCAACTATGAAGGCAGCTATCACCCCACCCAATTCCATCCCGATTCGCAAGAAGAGGCCCACTACGGCCAAGTGGATTATCGAGCGTGTGAGACCCAAAGCGACCATCTTGTCGATTCTCTGGAGACCCCTCATCAACGCCTGGAGCAAAGAGAGCCAGATCACGATGGGTATGGATATGGAAAGCCACCTCAGGTGGGGAGCGAAAGAAGGATCATGAAACAATGCCTCGGCCAGAGCCCCAGACGCAAGACAGACGAGCCCAACGCCCAAGAGGGAGGTGATCAGGGTGACCACCCCAGCGGATATCATTGCATCGCGAATCCGTTGCTTGGATCCTTCCGCGGCATACGTCGAGGAAAAACGAACGAGCCCGTTTGTGAGACCCAAGAGGCATATTTGCTGGGCCCATTCCACCACATTGATCGCCAAGGAGTATACCCCATAGATCCTCATCCCCAGGGCATTGCCAAGGATCAGCTGCAAGACGAAGGACGCAATCCTACTCAGTCCTTGACCTGCCAAGGCGATTGCTCCGCCTCTGGCTACCCTCTGGGTCAGTCCTGATTCCGGCATGGGGTATGAGAGGTCGCTCGAAAGAAGACCATCTACGGAGGGG
>CAYPWF010000126.1:0-5394 GCA_964414345.1 uncultured Desulfarculaceae bacterium | reverse complement strand
GGCCAACAGAGTTGCTGCTGGCCCCAGCTCCACGATCCTGCCTGCCAGCATCACGGCCAGCCTGTCTCCTATCTTCCGGGCAAGGCCTATGTCGTGGGTCACAAAGAGAAGTGTCAGACCCTCTTCTATCTGGAGCTCCATGAGGAGCCTCATCACCTTGGCCTGGGCGCTCGGGTCCAGGGAGCTTGTGGGTTCGTCGGCAACCAGGAGCTTGGGTCTCAGGGCAAGAGCCCTTGCAAGACACACCCGCTGTATGGTCCCCTGACTCAGCTCGTGGGGGTAAAGGGCCATGAATCGCTTATCCCAGGGCAGATGGACCTTTCTCAATAGGTCCTCCACTCTCTCTCTGATACCCTCTTTGGAGAAGGCCCTGTGAATCTTCATGGGCTCTGCGACGATCTCCTCCACAGTGAAGCGGTGGCTCACGGAGGAGGCCGGATCCTGATAGACGATCCCCACCTGACGCGCCAGGGCCGTGCGGTCCTGTTTGAGGATCTCGTCCATGTCCTGTTCATCCAGTAGCCTGGCGCCGCTGTCCGGTCTCAGGACCCCGGCGGCTATCATGGCCAGTGTGGTCTTGCCAGAGCCCGTCTCCCCCACCAAGCATAGGACCTCCCCAGCCCGGATCTCGAGATCCGTGGGATGAAGTGCTTGGATCCCCCCATAACTCTTGGAGACCCCTTTCAGGCGCAAGAGGTCTACCACCCCGCCTCGAAGGCACCTCACCCCGAAATCCCCTTGCACGGTCAGCTCGACGCTTCCCTCCCTGCAGGCTCCCAGGGCCTGAGTACAGCGAGGCCAAAAGAGGCATCCCTCCTCTGGGGCGTGAGATGTGCCGCCCGCCACCCCATGGGCTTGGTCGTGAGCATGGGAGTAAGCGGACGGATCTTTGCGACCGTGTTGGTGGGTGACCCGCTGGAGGGCGTCCCCCCTGATGCCCCCCAGATCCCTGGTGCACTTCATGGATGGGTAGGAGCGAACCAGTGCCCAGCTGTAGGGATGCCGGGGAAAGGTTAGAAGCCTGCCTGCCGGGAGGCACTCCATTGTCTGGCCCAGGTACATGACTGCTACTTCGTCTGCCCATCGAACGATGAAGTCCAGATCGTGACCTACGAGGAGAAGGGCCTTCCCCCTCTTTTTGGCCTCTCCCAGGAGTCCTCCTACAAAGGCCTTGGTCACCACATCCAGGTTGGCCGTCGGTTCATCCAGTATCATCACCGGGGGGTCCAAGATGGTGGCCATGGCCAACAAAATGCGCTGCGCCTGCCCTCCGCTGAGCTCGTGGGGAAACCTCTGGTGGAGATCGGGCCCGAGGCCCATTAGCTCCATGGCCCGAGCTGCCCCCTTTCTCGCTTCCTTCCACCCCGAACCCAATGTCACCGCCATGGGCTCGGCCACCTGGTCCAGGACGGGTTTGACGGGGTTCAGGCTGGCCGCCCCGGACTGAAAGACCATGGAAATGTGCCTCCACCGGATCTTCCTGGCTGTCTCCTGGACTGAATAGTCGAGAGGTGTGCCGTCCAACTCGATGGTGCCGTCCAGGATCGCGTTGCTCGGAAGGAGCCCCATGCAGGCAAGCCCGATCGTGGTCTTCCCCGACCCTGACTCGCCCACCAGGGCCAAGCAGCTCCCATTCCGGATCTCCAGGCTCACCCCGTCCACGGCGCGCACGAGGTGGCCCTTGGTGAGGAAGCTCACGGTGAGCCCTTTTATGCTCAACCCCATAGGGACCTCAGCCTAGGATCCAAGACCTTCTCCAGGCTAATGGCCAGAAGGCCCGCCGCCACGATGGAGGCCGAAAGGCAAAAGACTGCCGGGACCAGCCAGTTCCACCAGGTGTCCATGTAGTAGTACCTCAAGGCATACTGGATCATACCGCCCAGGGACTTCCTCCCCGGATCGAAGAGACCGAGGAAGGCCAGGGATGCCTCCATGAAAACAGCCATCCTTGCCTTGGCCACAAAGCCGATGAGATACAGGGGGAACATCTCGGGGACCAGATGGCGGGATATCACGTACCAGGCCGAGCCGCCCATCTGGGCAGCGGCCCGCACGTGGAGGGCGCTCCTGAGGGCCAGGGCCTGGGCCCTCACTGCCTTGGCCGTGGTGGGCCAGCTCAACCCAACGAGGACCATGGCCAATACCGCCGCAGAAGGCTGGAATAGGGCTGCCACCAGGATCAAGATCATCACCGAGGGGATGGCCATGAAGACATCGGCACAGCTCATGAGGAGCCTGCCCACAAGACCGCCGAACCAGGCAGCCGTGAGCCCGACTCCGACTCCCAGGATCAGGGCCACCCCGCCCACCAGGGCACCGAAGCCCAGGGAGTTTCGCACCGCATGGACGAGTTCCGAGAGGATGTCCTGACCGCCATCGTTCACCCCCAGGGGATGCGCCCAGGAGGGTCTCGCGAACGGCTGGAATGACATGTCCTGGGGGTCGAAGGGCGCTACATGGGGACCTACCAGGGCGATCAGGGCCATGAAGCCCGCCACTACGGCCCCCATCGTGAACCATTTGTCCCGCTTCAACGTGGATGCGACCTCAAGGTGCATGGCGCGTCCTCGGGTCTATGCGTGCATAGACAAGGTCGAGAGCAAGATTCACGGTGAGCACAGCCGCCGACGAGAACAGCACCACCCCTTGAATCAGGGGCAGGTCGCGGCTTCTGATGGCGTTGAAAAGCAGTGTACCTAGCCCAGGGTAGGAGAAAATGGTCTCCACTACCACGACCCCGGTCACCATGAAGGCCAGCCGCAGGCCGAACCTGGTGACCACAGGGAGCAAGGCGTTTCTGGCCGCATGGGCGTAACGCACCCTCCTGTCCGGAAGCCCCTTGGCCCTGGCCGCGAGGATGAACTCCTTTCCCAAGACCATCACCATGGAGTTTCGGGCAAGGAGGAAGTTTCCAGGCAGATAAGAGATCACCAAAGTGGCCATGGGCAGGGCCAAGTGGCGGGCCGTATCCGCCACTTTTTCTCCCAGGGAGAGTTCCACGTAAGGGGTCTGGGCACCTGCCGTGGGCAGGAAGTGCAGGTGCAAGGCGAAAAGGGCCAGGAGCACGACCCCCACGGCCATCTCAGGGACCCCCTCCAACATGGTGGTCACTCCCACCAGAGCTTTCTCCATGCGACTCCCTCGGCGCCAGGCCGCCTCCACCCCCATCAGAAAACCGCAAATACTGGCCAAAAGATGGGCCCCCCCGGCCAGGATCAAGGTCCAGGGCAAGGCCTGGAGGATCAAGGAGGAGACCGGCTGGAAGAGCGCATAGGATCGCCCCCAGTCCAATCTGGCAAGACGAAGCAGATACGCTCCGAACCCCTCCTCCCTCTGGAAATAAGCCTTTTCCTCCGACTCCTGCTTTGCGCTCAGGGTCACATGGGAGCTTGCGAACATGGCTGTGATGAAATCGCCGGGCATGAGGCGAGGAAGAACATAGCTAAGACAGACCAGCACGGACAGGGCCACTACGGAGGTGAAGATGCTCCCGAAACCCTTTCCTTTCTGGCCAAGACGCAATTTGCCCGCACGCTCCACAGGCCCTTCTCCCCTCACCGGACAAGCGAGAGCTTGTTTTGGGGAATGGGAATCCCCTTGCTTATGCCGCCCTTGGTATAGAACCACCGAATCCCTGTCTTGTGGTCGTAGGCGGAGAGGGTCTCAGGGTAGTAGAGACAGATGGACGGCAGCTCCTCGGCGAAGAGCTCCTGGATCCGGTGCACCATGCCCCTTCGCTTGGCCGGGTCCATCTCCACCATTTGTGCCTCCAGGAGATCGAGGAGTTCCTTGTTGCCCTGGAAACGGGCGCTGTTTACTGATCCAGCGGCATACTCCTCCGAGATCATCTCGTTGAGGATCTTGGGGTCCCCCATGATCCCTCCATGCCCGGATATGGCCAGCTGAAAGTCCCAGTTCCGGACCTTGGCGTCCGTTGTGGTCTGCTCCATGTTTCTCAGGTCCACTCGGATCCCCACTGACTCGAGCTGTTGCCGGATGACCTCGCCGTCGCGATCCGTGGTGGGTTGGCCTGCAACGGTGATGGATGAGGCCAAAAGCTCCAGCTTCAACGCTCTCCCATCCTTGAAGTAGAAACCATCGGGCCCGCGCTGGAACCCCATGGACTCCAGCATCTGCCTCGCCCGGCCGGGATCGTGGCCGTACCTCGGGGTCTTGGGGTTGTAGTCATCGTGGTCCACGGATAGAAGGCCGTAGGAAGCCGGGCGTCCCGTGCCCCTGTGTGCCTTCCGCAAGATCTCCTCCTGGTCTATGGCGTAGGCCAGGGCTTGCCTGAACTTCTTCTCGCTGAGAGGAAAGACGCGGTGGTTGATCATGAGCTTCTTGACCCACCCTGCCCGATCTGCGATCACCGTCATGCCGCGCCCCTCGAGCAGGGGTCTCATCTCCGGCTGGATGCTGGCAAGCTGCGCCTGGCCCGAGAGGAGGACCGCCACTGGGTCTGTGGCCTTCACGTATATGAGTCTGTCCACTTTGGGCCTTCCCTGGTAATACTCGAAGAAGGCCTCGTAAAGGTAGCTGCCCTTGGCCACGTCGAAGTCCTTGAACACGAAGGGGCCGCTCCCCAGATATGCATCGGGCTCAGCGTAGGCCTTGGGATCGGAGACCTTCTCCCATACGTGCTTGGGCAAGATGGGCATGGTCCCTCCCACGTCCTCCAGGAAAGGGGCGTAGGGCTCTTTCAGGAAGAAGGTCACCTGATGCGGGCCTGTGGGCTCGGCCCTCTCCACATGGTCCAGGACCACCCAGCCATAAGGGTGTTTCTTGAAGTAGGCCACTGTGAAGGCCACGTCATCGGGGGTCAGCGGCCTCCCGTCGTGCCACTTGGCATTGGGGACCATCTCGAAGACCAAGGCCTTTCTTCCTTCATCGTATCTCCAGGTCTTGGCCAGTGCAGGTACCACTCCGTCTTGGTCTTTCCACACCAGGGTATCAAAGACCCAACTCATGCGCACATAACCTGGGCCTCGGGGATAATGCTTCCATGGGTTGGGATAGCCCCAGTCTCCCTTGCTGTCAGCGATGCGGACCTCCCTGGTCTGGGCCCATGGGGCCGTGACCATGGAAAGGAGGGCCCATGAGATCAAGAGGGCGTGAAAGAGAGCACTTCTTCGGGTCATTGCGGTCACCTCCATACCAAGGGATTTCCATGTCTCTTCAGGACCTGATCCGGGCCACCGGATGTCTGCCTCGGCCAAGGGCCAAGGCCGAGGACGAGGAGACTCAAAAAAAAAGAGCCACTCACACCTACCCCTTCAGGGGGAATTGGCCTTCGTGGCTCTGGTTATGTGTGGCCCTAAACTTCGCCGCGGGCTTCGTGCTCGCCTTGATCCCAATCTATCCCAACAGGGCCTCCTCGGTCAAGGTCCCCCATCC
>CAYPWF010000125.1:0-5655 GCA_964414345.1 uncultured Desulfarculaceae bacterium | reverse complement strand
GTAGCAAAGAGAGCCCCACCCGCCAGGCGCCATTTTACCCAAAAACGGTATGACCAAAATTGTGTAACAGGCTGAACTTTACGCCAAGCTCAACATAGCTTGCGAGCCGATCAAACCAAGGAGGACTTGGCTAAAGCCAGTTTAGTGACTAACCAAGACACAATACCTTGATATCACTGGATTATTGACTCAGAGGTGCGGAAGTTGGGCTAAAGCCAGTTTAGTGACTAACTAAAATCGTAATACCTTGATATCACTGGATTCGTGAGCCAGGGGTGCGGAAGTTGGGCTAATTTGACCAGTTCGGGGAATAACTTGTAACCCCGGTTCAAAGCCCAGGTTCAAGGCCTTCCTCTCCCCATCCCCCGCCAAGGGCCTTGTAAAGGGCCACCAGCTGCACACAGCTGTTTCGGAGGCTCTGGATGAGATCATCCTCGGATCCGTACAGGGCTCTTTGGGCCTGGAGCACGTTGAGGAAATCTGTCTGGCCCTCCACATAGAGTCTCAAAGCCAGGTCCACGGCCTTTCGGTTGGCCTCCACCGCTTCCAGCAGAGCCCGCCTGTGTTCCTCTTCCCTGGCCGCAGCCACGAGGGCGTCCTCCACTTCCTTGAGGGCCTCCAGCACGGTCTGTTTGTAGGAAATGAGGGCCTGCTCCTGCAAGGCCTCCCTCTGGGCTATCTCCGCCCTCACACGACCTGTCTCGAAAAGCCGCCAGCTCACACCAGGACCGAAGGACCATATCCTTTGCACCCAGTTAAACCATGAGGTGGCGTCGCTAGCCTGAAAGCTCAGGGAACCAGTGATAGTGAACTTGGGGAACAGTTCCGCAACAGCCACCCCCACCCTGGCGGTGGATGCGTGAAGCTCTGCCTCGGCCTTGCGGATGTCGGGCCTTCGCCGCAGAAGCTCTGATGGCAACCCGACCGGGGCGGCCGGAGGAGCCTGGGGAAGCCCGGCAGGCCTTGAAAGCTCTTCCAGAAGTGCCCCCGGCTCCTGCCCCAGAAGCAGGCTCAAAGCGTAGACCCTTTGTCTCTCGGATGCCTGGAGCACCGGGATCTGAGCCTCTGTTGTGGCTGCCTGGGCCTTGGCATTGGCCATATCCAGGCCGCTGGCAAAGCCCGCCTCGAACCTCTTGCGGGTGATCTCCGCCGTGCGCCTCTGGGCATCCAGGTTCTTCTGGGCCACCAGGATACGCTCCTGGAGGGTCCTAAGTTCAAGGTACTCCCTAGCCACCTCCGCCGCCAGGCTCACGAGCACATCCCGCCTGTTCTCCACCGCGGCCAGGAGATCGGCCTGGCCGGCCTCAAGCCCGCGGCGCCGTCCCCCGAAAAGGTCCAGCTCCCAGGCCGAATCGAACCCTGCCTCATAGTGGTCGGAGATAAGCCCCTTTGTTTTTTCACCTCCTCCTGGCCCGGAAGGCAAGGTGACAGGTGTGCGGGTCCTGCGGAAGGCGGCCGAGCCTTGCACCTGAGGCCCCAGAGAACCTATGGCCGCAGCCCTGGCCGCCCTGGCTTGAGCTATGCGGGCCTCTGCCAGCTTGAGATCCAGGTTGGAGCCAAGGGCCCGCTCCACCAGGGAGCTCAGAACCGGGTCCTGGAACAGATCCCACCAGCGGGCAATTCCCCCCTCTGGGGATGAATCCGGCTCGTGGGCCGAGGGCCCCTCCACCCACTCCCCAGGCATCCTCATCTCAGGCTTCCTGAAATCAGGCCCCACCGCACAACCCTGGATCACCCAAAGGAGCGCTCCCAACAGAAATGCCCGCCCGAGGCCACGCAGCCCCCCTGGAGCCCTCGTACGCCCCCGGTTCCCCCTCGCCTTCATCTCCTCCTCACTCATACCTTAGGGCCTCTATGGGATCCAGCCTGGATGCCTTCCAGGCCGGGTAGAAACCGAAGACTATGCCCACACTGGCCGAGACCGCCACGGCCGCGGCCACGGCCTCGGGGGAGGACTCCACCGGCCAGCGCAAGGTGAGCCAAACCAGGTAAGAGCCTCCATGGCCTGCCAAAATGCCCAGCCCCCCCCCCACCAGGCAAAGCACCACGGCCTCCACCAGGAACTGCTGCAGCACGTCCCTGGCCCTTGCCCCCACGGCCATTCGAAGCCCGATCTCCCTGGTCCTCTCGGTGACCGAGACCAGCATTATGTTCATTATCCCCACACCTCCCACCACCAGGGAGATCATGGCCACCCAAAGAAGCAGGTTGGTCATGAGGGATGTGGTGGAGGCAAGGGTGCGGGTCATCTCGGTCATGTCCCGGATGTTGAAGTCGTCTGGGTCCCCGGGCCGGATCCTGTGCCTTTCCCTGAGCAGGGATTTGATCTGCTCCACTGCCACGGGGATCTCCTCGGCGCTCCTGGCTGCCAGGAGGATCTGGTCTATGTTGGCGAAGCGGACCGGCATGGGCTGATCCGCGGCCTGTGTCTCGGAGCGCTCGGGGTAGAGCTGCACCCCGGTGGAAGGATAGAGCCTGCTTAGGGTGTTCACAGAGGAGCCAGAGGAAGAGCTGGAGCTCTGGTTCAGGCTCTGGAGGCTGGAGCCCGTGACCCTGTACTTGATGGTGGTCCAGGGAGCCAGGAGAATGTCGTCCTGGTCCATGCCCATCATGTTGGCCCCCTTGGCGCTCAGCACCCCCACGACCCTGAAAGCCACGTTCTTGACACGGATCTCCTTTCCTATGGGAGACTCCTCCCCGAAAAGCTCCCTAACCAGGGTCTGGCCCAGAAGGCAGACCTTGTTGGCGTTTAGCACATCCCTGTCAGTGAATGCTTCCCCCTCGGCCAGATCCATCCAGTCCCTGACGTCCAGAAAAGCAGGAGTGGTGCCGTACATAACAGCCGGGACCCAGTTGCGGTTCCCGTAAACCACCTGGGTCCTGGCTCGCACCACGGGTGCGGTGTTCCTCACCGAGGGGCAGTCCCTCAGTATCGCCTCGGCGTCCTCCGCGGTCAGGGTCATGACGCTTCCGGAGCCGAAGCTCACCCCGCCGCTGGAGGCGGTCCCGGGGAGGACCAAGAGCACGTTGGCCCCCATGCTGGCTATGGTCTTCCTGATGGCCGAGGAGGAACCCACCCCTATCTCCATCATGGCTATGACGGCCCCCACCCCTATCACTATGCCCAGGGTTGTAAGAAGAGCCCTCATGGGATTTCGGCTGAGGGAACGGAGGGCCGTGCGGGCCGTTCTGTAAAGGGTCATGGTGCACCCCCCTTCTCAAGGATCCCTTCTTTGTGGGCCGCGGGAGGCTCTCCCACGATGCGGCCGTCGTGTATGTGTATGGTGCGCCTGGCGTGGCCAGCCACATGGGGGTCGTGGGTCACAAGCACCACCGTGACCCCCTCTTCCCTGTTCAGTTCCTCAAAAAGGGCCAAGACCTCCTCGCTGGTCTTGGAATCCAGATTTCCTGTGGGCTCGTCGGCCAAAAGAAGGGGCGGCCGGTTCACCAGGGCCCTGGCAATGGCCACCCTCTGCTGCTGGCCTCCTGAAAGCTGTGAGGGCTCATGATGAAGCCTCTCTGCCAGGCCCACCCTGGCCAAGACATCCTTGGCCCTCTTCCTGGCCTCCCTCTGGGAGAGATCACCTGCAGTGTAAGACAAGGGCATGGCCACGTTGTCCAAGGCGCTGGTGCGGGGCAGCAGGTTGAAGTTCTGGAATACAAAGCCGATTTTTTTGTTTCTGACCATGGCTCTCTGGTCGGCGCTCATGCCTGAGACTTCCTGGCCGTCCAGCCAGTACTGCCCTGATGTGGGACGGTCCAGGCAGCCCAGGATGTTCATGAGGGTGGTCTTGCCGGAGCCGGAAGCACCCATTATGGCCACCAGTTCCCCCCTTTGGATCCTCAAGGATACGTCCACCAGCACGGGCACCTCCACCTCCCCCATGCGGTAGTTCTTGAAAATGGATCTTAGCTCTATGAGCTCCATGGCTGCCCGCAGACGAACCCTCTCTTTGGTCTAGCTTTCTACCGTCCCCTTCCACCCGGAAAGCTCGGTGTGAATGGGCTTACCTGCCCCTTTGCCTGACCTGCAGAAACCTGTTGCCCCACCACCACCTCCATGCCCTCGGCCAAACCTTCCCCGCTCACCTCTGTTTTTAGCCCGTCGCTTAGCCCCACTCTTACCCGAAGAGGCCTTATTCTTCCCCCGTTATCGGCCACCCAGAGCATGCCTAGGTCCTTGTCCGAGACCCGGGAAACCCCTCGGACCTCCTTGGAGACCCCTGGCTCACGAGGGGATTTCCCCCCGTCCCCCCCAGGGGCTGCGGCGTTCTGCCCGGGCTGGGGTTTCCATCTCAGGGCCGCATTGGGGACAAGGAGGACCCCTTGCCTGTTCTCCAGCTCGAAACGCACGTTGGCCGACAGATAGGGCAGCAGGCGGCCGTCTGAGTTATCCGCCACCACCTCCACTGTGTAAGTGACCACGTTTTGGGTCATGGAGGCGTTGAGGCGCACTTTGCCCACCTCACCCCTGAAGACCTGTCCGGGGAAAGCGTCCACTGTAAAGCTCACGGGCTGGCCAGGTCTTATCTTGCCTATATCCGCCTCATTGACGGCAACCCAGACCTGTATTCTCCTGAGGTCTCTGGCAATGAGGAAAAGGCTCGGAGCGTTGAGGCTCGCCACCACGGTCTGACCGATATTTACTCTCCTGTCTATTATCACGCCCTTCACAGGGGATCTTATGGTGCAGTAGCTTAGGTTCCTCTGGGCCCTCCTCAGGGCGGCCTCCGCCTGGGCCACCCCTGCCTTGGCCTGTAGCACGGCGGCCCGGCCCACGGCCAGGTTGGCCTGGGCCACCTCGTATGCGGACTGATATGAATCATAGCTGGCCTGGGAAAGCGCTTCCGAGGGCCCCAGCTTCTGGGCTCGTTTCCAGTCCCGCTCCGCCTGCTGCAGTTTGGCCTTTAGCTGCTCCAGGTCCGCCTCTGCCCTTTGGAGGTTGGCTCTCGCCGAGTGCACCTGGGCCTCTGCCTGGGCAGCCTCGGCAGAGTAAAGGGAATCGTCTATACGGGCCAGGACCGTACCTTCCTCCACAAGAGAGCCGTAGTCCACCACTTTCCCGTGAGAGTCGGTCCCGAAAGAGAGGATCTGGCCGGCCACCTGGGCCCCCACATCCACCACCTCCTCGGGCTCCACAGTGCCGGTGGCGCTTATGGAAACCAGAAGATCCCCCCTCTCCACCCTGGCCGTCCTGTAAGAGGGGGCAGCCTGCTGCCCCTGCCTCCCCCTGAGATACATCCACGCGCCCAAGGCAATGGCGGCCAGCAAGAGGATCACTACAAGAGTTCTCTTTCTCATCTCCTCATCCCTTGATGGATCAAGACCTTGGCGGCCCAGATTGGCTTGGCTGAGACTCCCAGTCTTTAAACAAACATGCCAGCTCTCAAAGGGAGCCAGCCCAAAGACGCGTTTTCCCAGGCCCTCGAGCCGCTGGGCTTGCCCGGCCGGTTTAAATCATCCCGTAAGCTGTGAATTTCCTCCAGAGCCCCGCGCGCTCATATCCTCCAACATTGTAACACCCCCACTCTTCATTCTTCACTCTTCACTCTTCACTCTTAACTCTTCATTCTTCACTCTTCATTCTTCATTCTTCATTCCCCTCCCCTCTCCCCCCGTCCCCCCCTCCCTGTTTTTCATTCTTCACTCTTCACT
>CAYPWF010000124.1:0-5669 GCA_964414345.1 uncultured Desulfarculaceae bacterium | reverse complement strand
CCATGGGCGGGGATGAACCTTACGGGCGGGGATAAACCCCGCCCCTACGCAAAACAATTGTAATTGCGATGGGTTCGGGGTTGGGGGTGGTATGGGGGGTGGGGATAAACCCCGCCCAGACCCAAAGCGTGCGAGGGGGGGCAAATGCCCCGTGGCGGTCGGATCATATTCTTCGACGTGGGCAATGTCCTCATCGACGACGATCCCTTTCTGTGCGAGGCCTTCCGTTTGATCCACAGGGCCATGCCCGCAGAAAGCCCTAGATCCAGGATGGATCGCTTCCTGGGAGATGTGGACAGGGCCTTGCGCTCCCATGGGCACATGGCGGTGGAGCGCATGGGAATTCGTTGTTTGAGAAGGCAGTGGCCCAAGGTGCGAAGGGATGTTCAGCTGGAGCTGGAGAGACGCTGGTGGCAGCTTGCCCGAAGGGTGCCTGGGGCTTTGGAGGCTGTAAAAGGGCTTCACGAGCGTTTCAGGCTGGGCATAATAGCCAATCAACCCCCTCAAGCCCTTGATTTCCTGGAGCAACAGGGCCTCCTGAGTCTTTTCGAAGTGGTTATCCTGGACTCGCAGCATCCTGTGAGCAAACCCAGCACAGCCATATATCGCATAGCCTTGGAAGAGGCCAGGGTGGATCCCCATGAGAGCCTCATGGTGGGAGACCGGCTGGACAACGACATCATTCCGGCAAGGCGAACAGGTATGAGGGCAGTGCTGCTTTGGTTAAACGCCAAGCAAAAGGCGTGGAGGCCCAAAGATCACTGGGGTGAGATCATGCACCCCATATTGGAGAGACTCCCGGCTCCCCGCTGGGACAATATACCTCCCCAAGAAAGGCCCCTGGCCATGTCCCGCGGCTGGGGGGAGCTTCAAGCCGCCATTGACCAGGCCTGGGAAGCCGTGCTTTGATCAAGCCCTTTCCGGGTCTTGGGGTTCCTGGTAAGACTCACACTTCAGGCCAGGGCTCAGCCCGGATTATTCTCCAAAGCCTGTGAGTTTGGGGGCTAAGCCCCCAAGCCACCGGTACACTTCGACATATTCCGACTCAAAGCTGGATCAAATCTGGAG
Organism: uncultured Desulfarculaceae bacterium; assembly: GCA_964414345.1. GTDB lineage: Bacteria > Desulfobacterota > Desulfocorpusculales > Desulfocorpusculum > Desulfocorpusculum > Desulfocorpusculum. The sequence continues at coordinate 4,601 of CAYPWF010000124.1, read as the reverse complement.
ACGAAAATCAGGGTGCTTTTGAGCATAGACCGGTTTCTCAAAGGATGTCATTCAGATAGCCCGCATAATTCACTCATCGTGAATAATGCGGGCTAAACCAGAGGGCCCTGTCTGAAACCTGGAATCAAGGTGTTTGGGGGCATGGAGCTCTTTGTCCTAACATGCCCTAAAGACAGCCCCTTTTATCCACTCATTGTGAATTTATGTTTTGCAAGAAAAACGCCAGCCAGGCCTTAAAGCTTGGGGGCCTCATTGGAAGCCTTGGGGGGCGGCCACTCCCCCCTTTCCTGCAGAACTTCCCTCAAAGCCTTCAAGGCCGAGTTCATAGCAGGCACCCCCCCGTACACAGCCATCTGGAAGATGACCTCGGCCACCTCCTGCGCAGTGCACCCCACATTGAGAGCCGCATGTATGTGCAACCTAAGTTCCTCCTGCCTTTCAAGCACGGTCAATGCTGCCACTGTAACCAATTGGCGAAGCTTATGGGGAATCCGCTCTCTTGCGTAGAGCTGGCCTGTAATGAAAAGGGAAAATTCCCTGGCCAACTCCTGGTCAAAGGAATTCCAAAGCTCAAAGGGCCTCTCCCCCTTCCAACCCTCGAAGTACAGGGAGGCTACCCGTTTTGTTCTTTCCTTCAGATCCTTGGACATGGCTGTCTCCTTCACATGTAAGAGAATTTCCCCCTGCCCCCTTCCTTCACGAGCAATAAATGATTGTCCCACTCGGGGAATGGGAGAAAAACCCTGGCCTTTAGGCGAAGACTTTAGTGTGAGCCGAAGGCGCAGGGTGCGGACATTCGACGGGGCATGTTTAGCCCGCCAAACCTAACCCCTTTAGGCGGTAGTAGTTTACTCCAAACTTGGGGTACATCGCTCCATCAATCATTTGGTAACCTAATACCAAAAAGCTCCATTGCGTTATTACGAGTACAGCGGGCCACTTCCTCCAAGGGGCTCTTGAGGGTCTTTGCCACCCTTTCTGCAGTGTACCTAAGATAGGAGGGCTCGTTTCGCCGCCCCCTGAAAGGCACAGGTGCCAAAAAGGGGCTGTCGGTCTCCAAGAGTATTCTATCCATGGGAACATGCGGGAGAACGTTTCTGAGCAAAGTGGCATTACGAAAGGTGACTGAGCCTGGGATCGAGATGTACATTCCCATATCCAGACATCTCTTGGCCATGGAAACATCCCCACTGAAGCAGTGCAAGACCCCTCCAACTTCTTGCGCTTTTTCCTCTTGCAGGATCCTGAGCACCAAGCCGTGGGCGTCCCTGTCGTGCACCACTATGGGCTTTCCCAGATCCCTGGCAACTCGAATCTGGCTTCGAAAGGCCTGGATTTGAACCTCGCGAGGGCAGAGGTTGCGGTAAAAATCCAATCCCATCTCACCTATTGCCACCACCTTGGGGTGGGAGCCCAAGGATCTCAAAACAGCCAGTCCCTCCTGGGTACACTCTCCGGCCTCGTGGGGATGAATTCCGGCCGCCGCGAACACCCCCTGGAACTGCTCGGCAATCTCCAAAGCCCTCTTGGAGGATCTCAGGTTGGTTCCACAGCTCAACACAGCTTCCACACCTGCTTCCCTGGCCCTTTCCAAGACCTCAGGCAGATCCTCTTCGAACTGGGGCATCTCCAGGTGAGCGTGGGAGTCCACAAACATGGGCTCAAGAACCCCCGCACTTGCCGGATGATTCCCCCCAAGCCCGATCCCCCTGGCCTGCTTGGGGGCAGCTCAAGCTTTTTCCCATCACTCGATCTCCACTATCTTCCTTGCCCAATGCTTTTTCTGCTCCAGGTTTCCCAAGCGGGCGTACATGACCTTTTGTGTTTGAGGGGAGCCTGCCCCGTGCATTGACTCCACCAGAGCCGTGCCCCCGCTCATGTTCTCTATCAGCCTCAAGATCTTGATCCTGGCCTCCACGGGAACACCTTCGGCCCCTGCCAGGTACTTGCGCACCAGATGGCCTACTTCGCTGCTTCTGAGATCCCCCTCAAAAGGCATGGTGGCCAGGATTCCTCCGGCCACGTCGTGGGCCAGCCTGGCGATCTCGTAAATGTGGCGGGTAACATTGTGCTTGGTGGTGTTGGCAAGAAGCGGATCCGGGTAGTAAGCCCCTGAAGGGGTCCTGGATCCCATGGCGGAACACGCCACAGAGCCTGACCAGATGGTCTCGGCCAGGTGCATCATTTCGGCCAGCTTCTCTTTTATGTGTGAGGCTCCGGCCGTGCCCTGGAACTCTGCGGCAAGGGCTGTGGCTCCCACCAGTACGTCCGACACCCCCCCCTTGCATCCCCCGTAGTTCTGCCTGTGAAGGGTGGCGAATCGTTCCACCAAGATGGAGGCCATGTCCGTCTCCCCGCACATGAAGACCCTCTCCCAGGGCACGAACACATCCTGGAATATGACCAAAGCCTCTCCGCCCACCAGTCCGTAACGGGGGTTGCCGGCATCAATTCCGCCTTCAAACTTGCGCTCTTCATTGGTCTGGCGGCCGAAAATCAGGACCACCCCCGGAGCGTTGAGCGGCACTGCGCAGGAGAGGGCGTAATCCTTCTCCTCCGGCCTTAAGGCCTGGGTGGGCATGATGAGTATCTCGTGGGAATTAACGGCTCCTGTTTGATGGGCTTTGGCGCCCCTGATGACTATCCCGTCAGAACGGGTCTCCACCACGTGGGTGAAAAGATCCGGGTCAGGCTGGCGCCCCGGGGGCAAAGAGCGGTCACCTTTAGGATCTGTCATGCCCCCCACCAGCATGATATTGGTCTCCTGCACGTACCTCAGGTAGTCGCAGAACCGCCTAAAATACTCTGTCTTGTGCTTGTGGTCAGTGTCGTAAGAGGTCATGTACACGGCATTTAGCCCGTCAAAGCCAACACATCTTTGGAAACAGGTTCCTGTCTCGTGGGCTATAAGCCTCAACATTTGGACCTTTTTTATGAGGTCCTCCACGCTTTGGTGAATGTGGGTGAAGCGGTTGATTCTTTTTCCTGTCAGGTGGGAGACCGCGGTCATCAGATCCTCGTGCTCCGGCCTTTGGGCCAACTCATAGGTCATGGCCGCAGCATTCACGTGGGGCCTAAGGGCAGGGTGCTCGGTCACGTCGTCCACCCTGCGGCCGTTGTAATAGACTATGTGATGTTGTTCCCTTAGACTCTGGATGTAGTCCTCAGCGGTGACTATCCGATTCATGCCTCCCCCCCTCCATGGGCTTCTCTCTCAGGGCCCTTCTCAAAAACTTACCTGTCAGGGTCTTGGGCACCTCTTCCACGAACTCCACGGCCCTGGGATACTTGTACGCCGCCATGCGCTCCTTGCAAAAGGCTATTATCTCCTCTGGGCTGAGCCTGCCTTTGAACTCCTCCCTCAAGGCCACAAAGGCCTTAACCGTCTCCCCACGATAGGGATCCGGCACGCCCACCACAGCGGCCTCTTTAACCCCAGGGTGCAAGTAAAGCACATCCTCTACTTCCCTGGGCCAAACCTTAAAACCCGAGGCGATGATCATGTCCTTTTTTCTGTCCAGGATATAGAACCAGCCTTCCTTATCCATTGTACCGACGTCTCCGGTAAAAAGCCAACCGTCCCGAATGGCATAAGCCGTCTCCTGTGGTTTGTTCCAGTATCCGGCCACGATGCCCGGGCCCTTCACAGCCAGCTCCCCTACTTCCCCTGGGGGAAGCTCTTGGGAGCGCTCCTCCAAATCAACTATCTTGGCTGCATGTCCTGGAATGGGAAGACCTATGGAGAGGGCTCCTGTACTAGGATCCACAGGCGCCCTCAGACCCAAGGGGACCAGATGCGTGGGAGAAGTGCTCTCCGTAAGACCGTACACGTTGTGGATGTAGCAGCCTGTAAGGGACTCGAACCTCTCCACTATGGCCGGGCTCACCGGAGCCCCTCCGCTGAAGGCTTTTTTCAAGCTGGAAATGTCCCTGCTTTGCAGGCCCGGGTCGTTCATGAGGGCTATGAAAACCGTGATAGAACCCATGATAAGGCTCACTTTCCACTTCTCCACCATCTCCCAGGCAGTGGAAGTGTCGAACCTGTAAAAAAGCACAAGGGGTATTCCCGAGCACAAAGCCGCCCCTATGTGGGCCACCATGCCCGTGACATGAAACAAAGGAGCCACCCCCAAAAGCACATCCGACGGCCCCAACTGCCAGCAGTGGCGGTAAACTTCTGAATTGAAAACCACGTTTCCGTGGGTGTTCATGGCCCCCTTGGGAGGACCTGTGGTTCCTGAGGTGTAAGTTAAGTACGCCACATCCTGGGGTTCCAAGCCCGGATCCTGAGGCTTTTTGCCCCTGTAGGATTCAAGCAATGAAACGAAATCCTCTGTCTGGGCCTCTCTGGCTCTCGCCACTGCTTTCAGCGATCTGGGCACAGGGGCTGCTGGGTCCAGGAAATCCAGTTCAGAGGTGGTTATGATCCTCTCAAGGCCGCATCTTGAGGCCGCATCTCGAGCCACATCCCTGTAAAGGGACTCCAGGCTGAGGAGAACCTTGGCCCCTGAGTCCCTGAAGTAGTATTCCAGTTCCCGCTCCCTGTACATGGGGTTTAGAGGCACAACTATCCCCCCTGCCTTCCAGACCCCCAACTGGGC
>CAYPWF010000123.1:0-5947 GCA_964414345.1 uncultured Desulfarculaceae bacterium | reverse complement strand
CCCCCAGGATTGTCTGAGGAGGCTCGGGGCAGGCAGGGAGTTTGGGGCAGGTCCTGGGGAATGTGGATCATCGGGTTGACAAGAAAGCCGCATAGAGGCACTGAGGCGATGGGCTCAACAAAATCCACGTGCATAGTTGACGACGTCCAAGTAGAATGATAAAAGGGACCGAGTGGTGGTTGGACCAGACTTGGTGCCTCCAAGGGTCGGGACTGCACAGACCCGGAGAGAGCCGGGATTGGGGAATGGGATAAAGTGCTCCAGAGCATGTTTCATTGGAGAGAATCAATGGATACGGTAAGATACGTTTACTGGCAAGATGGAGATGCCTGGCTCGGGTATCTGGAAGAATACCCTGATTACTGGACCCAAGGCGAGACAAGGGAAGAATTGGAGGAGAATCTGAAGGACATTTACAGGGAGCTTACTGGGGGAGCCATCCCTTCTGTTCGAAAGGTCGCATCCCTTGAAGTGGCATGAATCGGAAAGAGTTGATAGGTCAGTTGGAGAAGATGGGATGCGTGCTTATCCGTCATGGAGCTAAACACGACTGGTATCAAAATCCAGTCACGAAGGCATGTCAACCTGTCCCTCGCCACAGGGAAATAAACGATCGTCTAGCAAAGCATATCGTTAAGATACTGAAACACGATTCCTGAGATGGCACACATCATCCGACCTCTCGACTAGCCCGGACAATTAGCCAAACTCGGTGACTTTGGGGGCTACACCTCCAATCCCCGGGATGCTTTCAGCCGACCCTCGTCAACAATCCAGGTTAGCCGGGGATTCCCCGTATGTGCCAAATAATCCCGGTGGCAAAAGATATGGGAGAAATTGATAGTTGCCATCAGGCCCGGGTGGGTTTGGCCCACCCGGGGCTTTTGTGCTTTCTGCTGCCCAGCTCGCTTCTAGAGCTTGGGAGCCGGGAAGATCAGGCCTCCGAAGATGAGGTAAGCCAGGATCAGGGTCCAGATGATGTTCACCCCCTGCCCTATGAGGAAGGCCGCGGCAGGCCGGCCGCCGCCCCCCAGCTCCGCCAGGTCCTTGAAGCGGGTCTCAAGCCCTATGCAGGTGAAGGCCAGGGCAAACCACCAGATCCTGAAAGGACCCAATGCACGGGCCACCCATCCCCGTGCAGCGTGTGTGATGGACCTCGACAGGCCAAGCAGCGTACATCTTGGACCAATCCCGGGGGTCCACCTCGGCCCCTGAATTCAGAAGCTCCCCGGGAACAGGGTGTAGCTGACCACCACAAGGATCCCCAACAGGATCACACCCAATATCAGGCTCCAGGCAACGAGCTTGTTCTCGATCGGTAACATTGGCTCGTAGACCTGCTCCATATCCTTGGAGCTCTGCTTCTCGTTCTCTACCATTTCACCTCACCTCCCTTGGATAACCTGTCGCCCGGCCAGAAAAGGCTTAAGGGGACAGGATGGACGACACCCCGCCTCCTGTTTAGAAACTGCGGTCTCTCGCCTTCGAGGAACTCACCCAGCAGCTCCACTCACCCCGCCAAGGGTGGGGTCAGCCCGTGGAAAAAGATGAACGAGATTGCCAGGCCGATCCACAGGATGAACCCGAACAAGCAGATCAGATACACGAGGGCCAACTTGCCAATGCCCTCTGCCCAAAGCTGCTTGAAGTCCGAGACAAGACCGATAGACAGGAAGGTCAGCACGAAGAACAGAACCCTGAAAACGTCGGCTTCACCTGAAGCCATTTTGAGCTTCGCCATCAGGCCCGGAGCTACGAGTCCCAAAAACAGCATTACGATGAAGGTGAGGAAGTATCCGATGACGAACTTGGGGAAGCGATTCCAAATCTCACCAGCTCCGGCGGCCTTCTCACCCGGCCTGCGATCTATCACTGTGGTCCAGACCACAGCCAGCACAAAGGCCCAGATGCCGATGAACATGTCTATGAAGATCTTCGTCGTGGTGGCGGCCATCAGCATCCAGCCCTCTTGCCACTTGATCCCCAACTCAGCCGCCTTGCCCCGTATCAGCGCGTCTGTGATGGCGCCACTGGCCACTGCCGCACCATCGGTCTTGACTGCTAGACCCATCCAGGCCCCTGCCACCATTGGTTGGTTGTGCAGGAATGTGGCGGCCAGGGCAGGCAGGATGATAAGCTCCACCACTGCGAAGATCACAACAAGAGAAGCGACCATCACAGGCACCACCGGCCGCGCTCGGATGGCCCCGCCCGTGGCTATGGCTGCCGATACGCCGCATATGGAGATCCCCGAAGCGAGCACGGCCGACCACTCCCGACTGAACTTAAAGAGGCGGCGTGAGAGGAAGTAGACGAGCGCCCAATAAATCAGGTACGCCTCCACAATCGCGCACAGGCCACGGAAAAGCACCGCTGTAGCCAATCCGCTGGCTGAGGCCGCCTTCACTCCAAGTCCCGCTCCAAGTATTACGATGGCCGTCTTGATGTACCATTCCGGTCTGGTCGCCTCCTTGAGACGGATTGCGAAACCCTTGAATGCGTTGCTGATGATCAACCCCACAATCAGCGCAATGATGAATCCGGATTCCCCAGTCAGCCGCAAGGAGAAATTAATGCCGAACTTCTTCATATCCGCGGGGGTGTTCACGGCGATGGGGGCCCAATGGCCCGCAAGCCAGCACAGGTAGGAGATCCACCATATAAAGGTGAAGCCGAGCACGTAATTCCGTAAGTTTAGCCCAAGGGCTTTCGCTCCCACGGTGGTGATAATGAGCATAAAGAGAAAGGTCATCAGCAGTGCCACAAAACCTGGCAGACCCTCGTATGTCTTGGAGGCGGCCCCGAGCGCTTTGTCCAGGTTCACCCAGACCTTCGTGGTCACTCCCCAGCCCAGAAGGTCAGCTCCTATCAGGGTGAAAAGCGAGATCACAAAAACGAACAGGCCAATCCAGACAGCCCACCAATCCTCCGTCTTGAACACTGTTCTCATCTTCCTCCCTCCGTTCAGTTAAGGTAACGTGAGCCATGCCGCACAATGGTTTCTGGCAAATCTGCGGCCTCACCAAATGTCACGCCACCCAGCCTTGTTGCCCGCACTGCCGTGTGCCCAATCCTCTTAGGGCCGGCGGCAACAATCACCTCCTTTCCTTCCGCGAGCCCAAACCCGCTCGGTTTTCTCCCCGATCCCTACCGCAAACGAATCGGAAACTCAGTCACCTTGACTAGTAAAGAGACTGTAACCAATGCCTGAGATCCGGCATTGGAGGTATCACTCCCAATAGACTGGCCTTGGCGCCCGATAACCAAAGTCAGCAAGGATTCACCCTCTTTGAGGGGGTTCAGCCACAAGGAACAGACAACACCCGGGGATTGCCCAAGGTTCACCATCGCTTGCGTCCGAAGGGGCTCGAACGCGCTATTGTCGTACAGCAGCTCTACCCCCAACCTGGGTTCTCCTTCCTCCTCGTCAAAATCGATCTTACCGCTACCGACCTGAGGCTGGGCATCATTCTTGCCCCCTAGAGGCCACGCGTGCGAGTCGGATTCTTCCAACATCCGGCACGCGTGAGGACTCTGATCCCGGTTCGGACTGCCTCGGGCAATATCCCCGAAAAGAATTCTTACCCCCAAGGGATAATTGACGAATGTAGGCGCGGACATAGTGACACGGTATTCCAGAGAGACGTTACAAGGTGCTTGGGCAAGAGCCGGAAGATAAATCGCCCGGGACGGGTGAGCGCCAGCAAGCCCGTGCTCATTTCTCGCCGGTCGGCTGGCAAGCACGTACAGGACAAAGGTGGCGAGGAATACCAGAAGCGAAGCCGCAGGGATCCACGCCACCGACATTGCTTCCATCCAGCACACCTCCCGGCCTGGCTGCCACGTCTCAGCGCTGCTTTTCTTCTAGGTAACGCCGCCTTCGCAACAAGAACTCCCTAGACAGCAGCATCACGCCTCCACCTGCAAGTGCTGCCGCAAGAACCCTGAGCCCTGTGGACGCCCATTGAGTGGCAACCCATATCGCTCCTCCCACCAACATCCAGCCGCAGACCAATCTCCACTGTTTTTGAAGTGCGTTCGACAACACGAAACTTAGCAAAACGTAATAACAGCCCACACGAACCTGCTCGCCCGTGTTGTTCCATATGAGCAAGTCGTTCAATGCGGTCAATACCAAGAGCACTCCTAAAAACAAAGGCACCAAAGCGAGGAGCCCCAAGCTTCGGCCCCAACCCGTATGTTGCCTTGGTCCCCCGGCTCCTGAGGAGGAAAGGATCAAGCGCTTAACTCGCTTACGGCTCGTTGCCATGCGCTCTATTCCACCGATCTTGTATGTAACCCAGGTTGTTCATTCCGAGTGACCAACCCAGGCTGGGTGAGCGAAATAACGTGCCAAGCGACGCCATTGCTTATCCCAGTGTGTATCTTCCGATTGCCCAAACAATGAACCCCGCGCCTCACATCTCCAAGCTTTCCCGGAGGTCGGGGGCGTAGCCCCCCAACTCCACCGGATCTAGCCAACCATCCGGGCTGGGCAAGCACCCGCAAAGGATACAAAGTCCGAAAGGGCGCAATGACTTCCATAGCCAACCATACTTACCCCTTGGCTTCGGGTGAATCGAGAATCGGGTACCCCAACAAAAGGGCCCTCCAGTCGATACCCTGTTTCTGTGCCATGGTCACCTCCTTCTGGTTGGGAAATGGAATCTTGGTGGTTGAACCAAGGACATGCTGGGGCTTCCCAGAGGAGATGCCCTGGGAAGCCTTCCTTTACTCGTATCCATGTACGAGATCCCCATTGGACAGCCCCGTGTTGGGGGGAAAGAGGAGAAAGCCAAAATCCAACCCGCGAGGTATAATACCAGCCAGGAGAGGCCTGTCAAGGGTTCGAGAGCTATGGTGATTTTCCCCTGGAAAAGATTACCAACTCCACCCGCATGGGACTGGATCCAAGTGGAGGTGACCACCCGCTGCAATGCGCTTTGCTCTTATTGCCCGCGGACGGTCTATGGGAAGAGCTGGCCAGAGCGTGATCTCCCACTGGAGATCTTCAGAAGACTGCTCCCAGACCTTCCCAGGGCCCGCCATGTGCACCTTCAGGGCTGGGGAGAGCCTCTTCTCCATCCGGAGTTTTTCCAGATGGCTCGCCTTGCTCGAAAAGCAGGCTGCCAGGTTGGCACCACCACCAATGGAACGCTCCTGGACCAGGAACTGGCCCGGGAGCTGGTGGCCACGGGCATTGACGTTGTGGCCTTCTCCCTGGCCGGCACCGGGCCCAAAAACGACGCGCTCCGCAGGGGGGCCCCCTTAGGGAGGGTCATGGCAGGCATTTTATCTTTGCTCCAGGCGCGGTCTCAGGCAAGGTCCCGTGTCCCGGAGATCCACATAGCTTACATGCTCCTTGGATCCGCCTTGGAGGAGCTAGTGAGCCTTCCTCATATTCTCAGGGGACTGCCTGTGGGCCAGGTGGTGGTGAGCACCCTGGATTGTGTGCTAGATGCTTCCTTGGAGCGAGAGGTGGTAGGGGAGAGCACCCCTGAGCTGCTCTCCTGCCTGAATGAAATGGGAAAGAGGCTTGCGGCCCAGGGAACTCTTTTGCATCACCACCTCGGGGGAAAGGGAGGCTCATCCGGACCCTGCACAGAGAACGTGCTCAGGGCCATGGTGGTGGGGGCCGACGGGGAGGTGACTCCTTGCGTTTACACCAACCTGGATGTGCCCCGAGCCAGGCAATTCAGGGCTGGAGGGGAGAAGCCCCTGGAGAGGCTCTCCTTTGGAAACCTGGCCCAGAGGTCTTTGAGATCCATCTGGGAGGATCAGGCCTACCAGGCCTTCCGGCAGTTCCTTCTAAAGGGTTTCCCATTGGGGCAATGCCAGGGTTGTCCCAAGCTGGGCCGGCCATGATGGTTGTTGCTCGGCTTTATGATGGTGCATCGTACGGGCTAAACTAAGTCTAGTCCAGCGGGGGAGTGTCGATGCTATCGCG
>CAYPWF010000122.1:0-6054 GCA_964414345.1 uncultured Desulfarculaceae bacterium | reverse complement strand
CCTGAAGAGGACTTTCACCTCTTTGACCAGGTCGCTTTCAGGCGCACTAGGGGCGCATTTCATATGCGCCCGCGAAACCGGCAAACCACAACCCAAATACCATGGGCGGGGATAAACCCCGCCCCTACGGTACCACAACAATTTCAATGGGTTGGGTGTGTGATTTCCTCGGGAAGGGGGTAAACCCCGCCACTGCGGTACCACAACTTTTGAAGGGGCTGCCAAGGCCTGCAAATTGAGAAAACCGTCCGGTCCGGGGTCCTCGGGATCCCTCGAAGCCCAGACCCGCAGCTCTCAAATCCGCCTTTTCCTGCTCTTGGCGCCAGAGACCTCCCCGCAGGCCTTTTTTGTGGCTGGCCTTCTGGATTTGGCTTCGCGGGCCCGGACGGCCCTCGCGGTCAGGGCCGAGCCCAGAGAAGGGGTTCTCTCACCCTTCTTCTTAGGGCCGCCGGGGGCCTTGGTGCCCTCCTTGGATACAGCCTCAAGCTCTGCTGCTGCTGGATAGCTTTGTTCCACCGAGGCCATCTCCAACCCGAACAGGCCCGAGAGGTCCTCCTCCCTTAGCACTTTCTCGGCCTCCGGCTGCTTGGGGGAGAGGGGAAGCTCCGCCCCGGCCTGTACTATGAACTCCTTCTCGTCCACCTCCCTGAGCCTGAAGAGGAGCTCGGGTTCATGATCCAGTCTGGCCCCTATGCCGTAGAGCACGGCCGCCACGTGCTTGCACATGTAAGCCCAATCAGGGCATGAGCAGGAGAACTTGATCTCCGAGGGTGATGGGAAGAGACCTGTCTTTTCTCGGCATATGCGCTCCATCACCGCCTTGGAAAAACGACCCTGTAACAACTCAACAAGTGAGTCTATGGCCCCGGCGCAATCCATGCATATGGCTTTCCAGCGGGCCTCGGACACGCGGGCCACCTCGACTCCCACCCTGTATATTTCGGTGCCGCACACCAGTGCCCGCACTTCCCCAGGAGCGATCTGGAGATCCAGAACCGAGCCGTTACGCAGGTAGGCACGGCCCCTGGGCAGGCGGTTTTGGAAATCGCTGTAGCGTTCAAGGTTTTCGCACCAGGCCTTGCCCCAAAAGGTCTCGGCAATGGCCCGGCCCTCCACCACCACCGGGCAGAGGCTCCCACCTTTTTTCTGGAGCCTCTTCAACTCCTTTTGGGCCTTGCTTTGCCTCTTGGCCACAGGCACATACGGCTTCCACATGTCCCACCTGCGCCTCATGTCTCATCCTTTCATGGCAGACCTGATATCCAGGGCCACAAGTCTCAGGAGCTCCTCGTCCCCCATCTCTGTGAGATTTAGCTCAGCGCTCCCCTGGAGCAGCTCCCGGGAAAGCCTCCTCTTGGACTCGATGAGTTTTTCTATCCTCTCCTCCACTGTTCCGCGGCAGACGAACTTGTGGACCAACACGTTCCTGGACTGTCCGATCCTGAATGCCCGGTCAGTGGCCTGGTCCTCCACTGCGGGGTTCCACCAGCGATCGAAGTGGATCACGTGGGAGGCTCCTGTGAGGTTCAATCCAGAGCCCCCGGCCTTGAGAGAGAGCACGAAGAAGGGCACTGTCTCATCCTCCTGAAATCGCCTCACCAGCTCCTTGCGTCTTTTCACCTCTGTTTGGCCGTGCAGGATCAGTCCGGGACGCCCGAAAACCGAGCCAAGAAATGCCGCCAGGGGCTCCGTGGTCTCCCTGAACTGTGTGAAAACCAGCACCTTCTCCTGCTTGGCCGCGATCACCTCGCACAGCTCCCTGAGCCTCTCCAGCTTGCCGCTGTCCTTCTCCGCCCATTTGCCGTCCCCCAGCCAGTGAGAGGGGTGGTTACAGATCTGCTTGAACCTGGTCAGAAAGGAGAGCACCACGCCCTTGCGCCTGATTCCGTCCACGCTCTCCAATTGCCTCGCCAGCTCCTCAACCCCTTGCTGGTAAAGGGCGGCCTGTTTGCGGCTCAGGTGACAAAAGGCCTTTACCTCCACCTTCTCAGGCAGGTCCGAGATCACGGACTTGTCCGTCTTGAGGCGCCTCAAAATGTAAGGCCGCACGAGCTCCCGCAGTGGTCCGTAAGGATTCCCTCTGCTCTGGGCAAGGCTCTTGGCGTACCTGTCGAACTCCCTTGCAGAGCCCAGAAGGCCTGGGTTTATGAAGTCGAAAATGGACCAGAGGTCCCCCAGCCGGTTCTCGATGGGGGTCCCGGTCAGGGCTATACGGGCTCTGGCCCGGAGCTTCTTGGCCGCATGGGTCTGCCTGGTGCCAGGGTTTTTTATGGCCTGAGCCTCATCCAGGATGACCAGATCCCAGGATGTGGTGTTGACCCAGGGCAGACGCGTCAGATACCCATAACTGGTTATCACCAGATCCAATTCCCTAATTTTCTCCTGGGCCAGCGATCTCAGCTCCTCCGGGGCCAGGGCAGATGGGTGCGCCACGAGCCTTTTTAGGCTCGGGACGAACCGATCCATCTCCTCGGCCCAGTTGGCCAGGAGCGAGGCCGGGGCCACAAGCAGGCTCGGCTCCCTCCGGGCTTTGGAATCCTCTTTCAGAACCAGGAGCAAGGAGAGCACCTGGATGGTCTTCCCAAGACCCATGTCGTCCGCAAGACAGGCCCCCAGACCCAGCCGGGTAAGCAGGTTCAGCCATTGCAAGCCGTCCCTCTGGTAAGGCCTCAGGGTGGATCGAAGTCCAGGGCCGGGATCGGCTTGGGCTAGCCCCTGGGGAGAGCGAAGCCCCTTCAGGATCTCAGCCAGCCATGGTCCTGCTGAGACAGCTGACCATTGAGGCTCCTCTTCTGTGTCGAGATCCGATATGCTCGCGCCTGCCAACAGGCGCATGGCCTGGGCGAAGGTGAGCCCTTGCTCCGAGGCGAGTCGCTCGGCCTGCCTGAACCGCTCCACGGCTCTTGCCAGCCGCTCCCCGTTTGCCTCCACCCATTGCCCCCGGATGAGCACGAGCCCCTCTGTGCTCCCCAAGAGGGCTTGCAATTCTTCCGGACTCAGGGTCTGGCCTTGTAGGCTCACCTCCATTTGGAAATCCAGAAGGGCTTCCGTGCCTATCCCGGCCGGGGGGCGGGTTCCCACCTGGGCCTGGACCTGAGGCCTTGGGGGTCTGCCCCCAAGCCAGGCCGCTGGCATGCGCACCACCACACCTGCTCTCTCCAGCTCGGGCACGTCCTTGAGGAGCCTATAGGCCTCCTGCGGGCTCCACCTGAGGGGATGGAAGACCTCCCCCCTCTCCACCATGCCCCTGAGCCATGCGCAGCGCTCTGCAGCCCTTTGGACCGGCAGGAGAAGGGACAGGAGCCGCTCCTTGTTGGCCTCCCCGGCATAATCCCTCAAGGCCTGACCCAGAGGCCGATGTTGCTCTTTTCCTCGTTCGGAAAGGCCCCCCGTGTAGGTGGCCAGAAAAGCGAAGGGAGCCTCTTGGTCCTTTCGATTCTCGGCCAGATTGAAGTGAACCCTTCCCACCAGATTCCAAACCGGATTCAGGGACCTGAGGAATTCCTGAACGTTCCCCCCTGCTTTATCCAGCTCGGTCTTGAAGGCCCAGTGAAGCTCCACCCATAGCCGTTCCAGCACCTGGGCGGTCAGATACTCCGCCCCCGGCATCAAAGGAGCAGAGGCGGCCAGGGATTCCAGCTTCCCCTGGTCGGCTGGGGGAATCCCCCGGTCCCACATCTCGGAACCGGCCCTGGTGCAGACCTCCGTGAGGAAAAGCCCGGCGAATTCCCGCCAGTAAGAAAAAGCAGGGGGCAGGGAATTGGAGACCTCCGCCCCAAGGCTGAGCAGTCCATATCCCCCACCCCTTGCGAAAGCCTCTTCAAGTCTCCTGGCCAGAGGCTGGGCCAGCTCCGGGGCCTCATCCCAAGAAATCAGCCTAAGGTTGCCTTTGGGAGTCAGGCATGGGGTGAGTCGCAGTTCATCCACCGAAAAATTCCACCTCTAAAAATGGGACAATAGAAGGCACAAACATGACCCATCTGGTTAACCCTGGTGAATAGGAGGCTATCAAGTGTCTTTAGCCTTGGCAAGGGCCACCCGCCAAACCGACCGTTGCAGGGGGGAAGACTTCTTTCAGGTTGATGGGATCTTCTCCTTTCAGCCGTTCATGGTATGATCCCTCTCAGCAACAAGACTGCCCCCAAAGGTGGTTTGGCCGCCCTGGGCTGTGCCACAATGTTAATGGGGATCCCCAGCGAAAGGAGATTTGTGAGATGGCAGCCATCTATTATGACTCGGATGCAAACACGGAGATCCTCAAGCACAAGAGCATTGCCCTCATAGGATACGGGAATCAGGGGAGAGCCCAGGCCTTGAACATGAGGGATTCCGGCATTGCAGACATAATCATAGGGGGCAGGCAGGATGAGTACCTGGATCGGGCGGCCTCAGAAGGGTTCCAGGTGGCTACGGTGGAAGAGGCATCCCGAAAGGCAGACATCGTTTTTCTTCTGATCCCGGATGAAATAGCCCCTTCTGTCTATCAGGAGAGCATCGAACCCCATCTCAGAAAGGGGGCCGCCTTGAATTTCGCCTCGGGATACAACATAACCTTCGGCTTCATCGCTCCTCCCCCCACAGTGGATGTGATCATGGTGGCCCCTCGCATGATAGGAGAAGGGGTCAGGGAATGCTATCTAAAGGGGGCAGGATTCCCCTCCTTCATAGCCGTGGAGCAGGATGCCACGGGAAGCGCAAAGGAAATTGCTCTTGGAATTGCCAAAGCCATCGGCTCCACCAGGAGGGGCGCCATAGAGGTGAGTTTCAGGGACGAGACCATCATGGACCTCATGGCCGAGCAGGCCACCTGGCCCCTGATTCTCTCGGTCCTCACGGAGGTCTTCCGTTTCCAGGTGGAAAAGGGGATCCCAGAAGAAGCCGCCCTGATGGAACTTTATGTTTCCAAGGAGCCGGCTGTGATGCTGGAGAAGATGGCAGACATGGGCCTGTTCAAACAGATGCCCCTTCATTCCCACACTAGCCAATACGGGCAATTATCCAGGTTCAAGCAGGTGGACAAAAACTATATACGCGGATTCATAGAGAGGCAGTTCGAGAACATCCAGTCTGGAAAATTCGCCTCTGAGTGGAGATCCGAACAGGAAAGAGGCCTGAGCTTGTTTAGAAGCCTGTTGGACGAGGCATTGGCCTCGCCCATAAGCCAAGCCGAGGAAAGGCTCAAATCCAGGCTCAAATAGAAACCATTCCTGCGGGGTCTGGGGGCTTAAGAGGCCGCCTTTCATGCCGGACCCCA
This sequence comes from uncultured Desulfarculaceae bacterium, assembly GCA_964414345.1. Lineage (GTDB taxonomy): Bacteria > Desulfobacterota > Desulfocorpusculales > Desulfocorpusculum > Desulfocorpusculum > Desulfocorpusculum. The sequence continues at coordinate 800 of CAYPWF010000122.1, read as the reverse complement.
ATTATTCGTCAAAGCTGGCCAGGCAGGAGACTTGGCCTTAACCCCCCGGAGAGAAACGCCAGGCCCTTTACACTCGGAAGGCCCCGCAGTCAGCTAGAATCCCCAGGACTAGTCTCCTACATTAAGGTAATATCTTCCTACTTTATCTTACATATTTGTAGCTGATTTTTGGCGCCTAGTTCATCCTCACATGGGTCAAGAAACGAGTGTTTTTGGACAGTTGCCTCTTTGGGGGGCCGGGGGGCACAACTGTTGCTCCGGGCTGGGATGTGCCTGCTCGGGCAGGCCCCAAACCCCTCTCCCTTGGAACATGCCCAACGCGATGGCCTGAAGCGGTTTTCCGAGGGCGGTTATGCTGGAGGAAGAAAAAATGGAGCAGAAGCGGGGAACAAAGGTCCTTTTCGTCGGATTTTTAGCGGCCGCCTGGGTTTTTTCTCTAATTCTTGTTGCAAAAACGAGGGCAGAGCAGGAGGCTGCCGGGGAGTCAGAGCCGATCGGTTTGGCCATCCAGGCCGTTGAAGAAGCAGGGCTGGGGAGCCTTTTCTCTTCTCTGGGCTTGAAACTCTCCGGCTGGATTGCTCAGAGCTACACCTTCAATCCCCACAAGCCAGAGGATCGCCTCAACAGGTTTAGGGTCTTCGACGAGAAGTCCAACGATTACCGAATGAACCAGTTTTCCTTGATTTTGGAGAGGCCCCTCGCAGAGGGTAAAGACATGGATTGGGGCTTCAAAGTTCAGACAATCTACGGGGCCGACAGCAGGTTCATTCACTCCTTAGACCTACCCGAGGCGGACAGCC
>CAYPWF010000121.1:0-6073 GCA_964414345.1 uncultured Desulfarculaceae bacterium | reverse complement strand
ACACCCGAGTCCACGAGGGTGCGTAGGATGGCGCCGAAATCAGTCCTCGGTTTGCTCACCCTTGAGCCTCGCAATGGAATGCAGTGTGTCCTGGAGCACTTCGAGCCGCTCGGTGGGTGTCAGGGATAACATCCACCTGATGAGGGTCAAATCCACACCCTCCTCGCTATTCCAAGAAGCGTTGTCCACAACCCCCCCCGGTGGTGAAGTCCTCAAGAGAACCTTATCCTCCATCATGACCGACTTCTCCATACTGTTAGCGCAAGACCTGAGAAGCTTGGGCCCGCAACCTCCCCGGGAAGTGCGGCAGGTCTGGGCTGGGGACCTAGCTAGGGCCTTCTTATCCCATGGACCAGGGGGCTGCACACGGTAATTCCCTCAAGCATTCCCAAAAGGACATTTAAGGATCCTGCTCCCTTCTCTTTGGTTCGGACAATATCATATTCTCGGCAGCTGGGGCAATCCACTTCCCTCCATGTCCCCCTGACATTGTGCTGGATGGAAAAGCGCCAGATTGCGGAGAATGAGATAGGCCCTGAAGACTTGAGGCTCATCCTGGCAAGGCCGCGCTCTTGAGGGGGATCGCCCTGTATGATGGTCGCTCATGACAGACCATCGAAAGGGAGAGAAGATCGCCTGGGCTGAGAGGACCCTTGGGGGCCAACAGTCTGTAAAACGACTTGCGGCAGAGGCCAGCAAGAAAGCCGGGAGCCAGTTTGCTAAGCCCAAGGATCTTGAGGGGGCCCAAAGACTAAACTACTACCGCCTTTAGGCGGTAGTAGTTTAGTTGCTCCTCCGCAGCAAGAGATCTTGGAAAGGCGTCAGCCTTACAATCCTCAAAGGATGCACTGGTGGAGGTCTAGTACCGGACCTTTATGGCCTTGAGCTCCTCTTGGGATATCTCTCGCCATCGCTTGAGGGTCCAGTTCCCGACCCAGCGTTTGAAGATCGCCAGGTTTTCCTGTCGCTCCTCCTCTGTATTGCCGAGATATTGGTACATGTTGCCCGGTTTTCCATCCCTAGTGTTCTTGCCGTCATCTAGCCTTCTCATGATGGCGCCCATGTCCGGCCATCCAACGAAAAATATCAGGTAGGTGTAGCTGTCCATCCTGGGGCCCTTGTTTTCTCGCGTATAGTTTTCCATCTCGCTTTTGAACTCGGGATACTCTGGCGAGGTCGAGCCGTGGCAGGCCAAACATTTTGCGTCGAAGATGGGCTTGATCTGCGCCTTATACCCAACCTCCTCCGGCGTAGGCGCATGACAGAGCGAGAAGAAAGACCAAAACTGACGAGTAGATAGCGCTCCTCCATGTGACACTCATTTCATGAACCTCCTTTCATGGATATTGGTTTGGGGCTTAGCGCCTCCAAAATCTCCCGCCATCTAAAACCTCCAAGCAATACCTGCCAGGATCGAGTAGTCTCCCTCTGATTTGGTGAGGCCTTTTTTCACACCCAGATCCACATCCAGATTCTCTCTCAGGGAGTAGATGAGCCCGCCCAGGATAAAGGCTGCGGGAGTCGCGGAGTCCCTTTGGGAAGCCCGCTCCACTCCCACATTGGCCACGGCCCTCAAATCCTTCACCAACTCCCACTCAGAGGCCATGGAGGCATGCCAGAGGTCCTCTTTTTCTCCAACAGCGTTTTCGTTTCTGAGATAGCCGAAATTGAGATGAAAGGCCCACGCTTCTATTTCCTTGGTGGTGATCAAGAACAGGGATGGCGAGACCCTGCCTGAGCCCAGGCCCTTATCTCGGTCCCCGGTTGGGATCGTGATTCCTGGTTTGAGGGCGAGGCTCCAACCCCACTCCTCGAAGAACCTCCATTTCAGCTCCACCGACACGTCGGACACCCCGGCCTGCGAACTCCTGGATCCCCGCTCCTTGGTCCTCACGTGTAGGTAGGGAACGCCTGCCACAAGGTCCATGTTGTCCAAAACCCCATAACTGACAATGGTCTCTATCTCGAAACTGTCCTCCGTGGCCCAGCTGTGGTCATCATGAGAGTATCCGCCGTTCACCTCGATCTGAAACTTCCCTTCACCCTGAGTGGCCGCATCGTCGGTAATCAACGGGTGAGCGGCAAAAGCAGGAAGACAAAAGAGAACCACCAATGCCTGGGCAAGAAGGAACACCCCCATGTCTCGAACAATAGCGGAAATCCCATATGCACAGAGACACGTTCTTTCCACGACCAGACTCAGCCTCATCTTCAACCTCCTCACCTCTCCAAGCGCACGTAGATACCTTCCGCCATCTCCTCATCAATGGCGAACTGAGTTTCCCCAACCTTGAAGACATAGGAGGGGAACTTTTGGATCATGGCGATCTTGAGGCCGGGCATGGCTCCCATGGCCATGAGCTTTCGGAGCCGTCCCTCGTCCTCGGTGGCCAGATAGGCTATGGTCCCTCTCTCATTCGCCTTGAGCTCCTTCAGCCGGCAAACCAACTGTGAGACCTCTCTTTCGGCCAGGCCCAGTGGGAGACTCGCCTTTTCCTCCTCCACGATACCCACTCCCATGGTCTCCAGTATCTCCTTCGCTCGCTTTGTGAGTTTCATTTCCTCCTCCTCCATGATTTCAAGCGTTTGATCCATTCAGGCTCCCGGGGCATCTCGTATCCGCAGTGGGGACAGCGGAGCATCTGACAACCCTTTGCGAAGGGGCAGACGGTGCATCCCTTCCGGGCCTGTCCCTCCTCGAACTCTCTCCCGCAAAAAGGACATCTCATTGGCCCACCCCCAGGGATCTCATAATCAGGTTGACCGTGTATCCCGTCCCGAAAGAGAAGATCAGGACAAAAAGAAAGAGTCCGATCCCTACCCTTGCCCCCCTCTCCTTGACATTCATGAGGAACTGGGCCACACACGGCACGAACAGGGTCAGGGTTACCGCGGCCACCACCAGTTGCGCGTCCCCCAGGAGACCCATCTGCTTCATGTCGTAGAAACCTGCGGCGCCGTAGTCCCTTCTGAAGAAACCAAAGAGAAATGCCACTGCAGCTTGGTCGGGAAGACCGATTAGCCTGACCGGATGCTCCAAGGCGATCACAACCAGGCCGAAAAGCCCCGTGATCTGGCCCATCCAGATGAAGATGCTGGCCAGGATGAACATGGGGAAAATCTCCTTGAAGTACCAATGCACGCGGCTGTATGTCTTGACCAGCACGTTGGCGGCCCTTGGGAGGCGCAGAGGGGGGATCTCCATGTAGAAGGAGGGCCTCTCACCGGGCATGACCTTGCTGGAGAGAAACCCGACGAGGAGAAAGACGAACGCGACCACCCCCAGCCAGATCCATAGCCCGGTGACGCTGCCCTCGAACAGGCCCAGGATCACGCCCAGTTGAGCCGAACATGGCACGGCGAGGGCGAGGAGAAGGGTGGCGATCACCCGCTCACGCAAAGTGGGCAGCGTTCTGGTCACCATGGTGGCCATGGTATCGCAGCCCAAGCCCAGGACCATGGGGACCACGGCCCTGCCCGTAAGCCCGAAGGCCTTGAAGACCCGATCCATGAGCAGGGACAGCCTGGGCAGGTACCCCGTGTCCTCCAGGAGGGAGAAGACGAGCAAAAAGTTGCCACAATGGGCAGTATCAGGGCAACCGCGTACCGAACCCAAGGGTGATCACGCCGTACTCACCGACCAAGAGATCCTGCAAGGGCTTCCACGGAAGGACCGATACCACCAGGTCTGTGACCCAGGGATTGATGTTCTCCTCGAAGAGCGTCCCTTCCAGGAAATCCACCAGCACACCTGCCCCGAAGTCCCCCACGAACCAGTAGACTCCGTAGTACAGAACCGCCAGGAGAATGGGTATCCCTGTCCAGGGGGAGATCATCCTGCGGCTGAGCCACTCCACCCAACCCTGTGCCACCCCTGGAGAGAATCCAGCGGCCTCTCGAACAAGCCGCGATGCAAGGCGCTGTCTTGCCAAAGCCAGCTCATAGGAGATGGGATGGGGAAAGCGGCTCTTGAGACCTTCCAGCAGGGAGGCGATCTGGGGGAAGTCTCTCTCCTTTTCGGCCGCAAGGGCCGTGGCCTCATGGTCGCCCTGAAGGAGCAGGGCAACCAGGCTTCTCCGGGAGATGGGGTAAGCCCCCTCGAGCATGGCCTCCACGCGGCCCAGCAGCTCCTCAAGGGGCCCCTCGTAGTGCACATGAGAAGGATGCGAACCTCTGGGTGCCTCAAGAATAGCCCTTTTCAGCTCCTCTATGCCCTGGCCGGTGGTAGAGACTGTGGCGATCACAGGAATCCTTAAATTCTTTCTCAGTGCGGAGAGATCGAATCGGACACCTAGCCTCTCTGCCTCGTCCATGATGTTCAGTACGAGGATCACAGGAAGCCCGGTCTCCAGAAGCTGGAGCGTGAGGGGAAGCATGCGTTCCAGATTCTTGGCATCCACCACGTGGAGTATCAGATCCGGGCTCTCTCGCAGCAGGATCGATCGGGCCACCCTCTCCTCCTCAGTGATGGGGAGCAAGGAGTACATCCCCGGGGTGTCTATGAACTCGAAGGCTTCCTCTCGGATTGTGCCCATGGCCCTGTACACCTCAACGGTGGTGCCGGGGTAGTTGGAGACCGTAACATATGCCCCAGTGAGCCTATGGAACAGAACGCTCTTCCCCACGTTGGGGCTTCCCACAAGGGCGACCCTCTTTTTCTCCTTTTCCGAGATGTGAGCCTGCTTTGCGCGGCGCTCCCTCCAGTGCAGCCGCTCCAGGATGTGAACAGCCAAGCCCATCCCGTTTCTCCTTTCTAGTGATTGCGCCTCAGTCTCAATTGTTCCTCAAAAAAAATCACTTGCACCCTTCACAATACCCATAGATCTCGACGAGCACTTTCTCAGGTCGGAATTTCCTTTCCCGGCAGATTCTCTCTTCTAGCTCTCTGATGGCTCCGTCCTCGAACTCAATGATCTTCCCGCATCCGAGACAGATGAGGTGATCATGACGACTATTCCCGTGCACATGCTCGTAATGGAGATGTTTCTCCCCGTGGATGACCTCTTTGATAAAGCCAGCCTTTACCAGAAGTGGAAGGGTCCTATACACGGTGGCCTTTGATACTCGAATCCCTTTCCTCCTCAGACGATAGACTAGCTCGTCAGCCTCGAAGTGGCCTTCCAGGATCAACGCCTCCTTCAGGACCTTCTCCCTCTCAGGAGTCCACTTGAACCCCTGGTCTTTGAGATAGTCTCGAAAACGAGATATCTCTCTCAAGCTCATTTTCGAGTTCCTGTCTTCCAGTTGAAATTGCGACTACATAACAATTAGCACGCGGCCTATCTTCATGTCAAGCTTTTTTTGTGCCCCTGGGCGCTTTCCCCATGAAGCCTCCTCGTGGCAATGGGGGACTTTGCCCAGGCAAGGGAGACTGGATGCACCTTGAATCCTGCACCACGTGATGGTGCGCGGCATCGAGAAGCGCCAGATTACGGTCCCCTTTTCCAGAATCGCTACAAGTCCATCCTTTGCGAGGAAGACTCCTATTTTGGTGAGCTTGTCCGCTTCACCTCAGCCCCCTGCAGGCTGGACTTGTCCAGGACGTGAACGATTTGGGCCGGTTGTGTCGGGGCGGACATGCAGTTGGGATTGGGAAGCTCCAGTGCGGATGGACGGACCGTGCGTACGTGCTTTCCGGTTAGGAGCAGACGAGCAAGGAGCGTTTAGGCTTGGGGCGAGTTTGTCCGCGAGGGTGTTTCGCAGGGCATGCGTGCGAGACTGCCCGGGGGCAAAGAGAATCTCCAAGGAGGACTTGCCATGGGATGAAGCCGAGATATTGTCTTACTTCCGACGGCCAGGTATACTAAAAAAGACGTGTCATACCAGGGGCTACAATGGAAACTTCGGTGACTGTGAAAGGGCAGGTGGTCATACCCGCCGAAATCCGACATCGCCTGGGGATCAAGAAAGGGACGAAGCTCCGCGTGGAGGAGCGTAACGGAGAGATCGTGCTTTGTCCACTGAACAGGGACTACTTTCAGAGAATAAGCGGCACGCTCAAAGGAGCTGGTTTGCTCAAGGCGTTGCAGGAGTCGAGGGCGGAGGATCTCCAGCGTGAGGAAGACAAGGTTGG
>CAYPWF010000120.1:0-6115 GCA_964414345.1 uncultured Desulfarculaceae bacterium | reverse complement strand
TAAGCTCCTCACCTCCTTTGCCTTGGGGTGGTCCTTGGGCCAGAGGGGAAGGCCCTTCTGGCGCAGGAAATCCTGGTAGTCCTGCAGAAGCTCTTCAAGGCTGGCCCTGGCCACACCCACCAGTTTGAGCTCGGTCTTCTTGGAGGTGCCGGAGGCCACGCTGGCCTCAGCTATATTCTGTTTGCCGCTCCTTGCCGCCTGCACCATCTGGTCATGAGTGCGGGAGCGCCGCTCAATGAAACGGTCGCAGAACACCACCGTGGCGTCATAAACAATCTCGGCCATCTGGTAGGACTTGAGCCCCCTGTAACCCCCATGAGGGGGTATGAGCTTTGGTGTGTCGTGCTGGTCAGGCATGGGGCTTCACCGTGAGGACCACATCCTCCGGGATTTTGGTCCTGTCCACTACCAGCTCGTAGTCGTTGAAGTTACGCGCCACCTCGACCCCAGCCTTGCGGCGAATTTGAACCGCGTCGAGCAAGACGTGGGATGGGGCAGTGCCCAATTGGTTCGGGTGCTCAAAGACGATCAGGCTCCGTGCCGCCATGCTCCCGGCAGGGCGGGCCGCCGACTGGTCGAACTGGAAAGCGTTTAGAAGTGCCTCCCAGAGGAGCTCTAGGTCATCTTCGGAAAAGCCTGTCTGCTGTGCCAGGAAGGGATTCACGAAACCGTAGGCCACGTAGACCGCGTAGGGAACGGTGAACTTTCGGCCCATGGTTCGTTCCTTTTCAAGGTCCCGCTCGTTGGTGACGGAGCTCCTGGTTATGGCGTGCTCTGCAGTCACAATGGGTTCTATAGAGCGAGCAAAGGATACTTGCACAGGGCCACGCACCTGACCACAGTTGACCTCTGTGCTCATTACGGCCCCAAAAGCCCGAATATCATAGAAATTCCGGCACATGAACCCGACGAGTTCCTTGGCCTTCTCGACCTCCTTGGGCAGCCGGGACTTGTCCTTGGGCGACCCCTCATTTTTGTAAACCTCCAACCAAGCTTCCTCATGCAACCTATTCAAGACAGCCCCTTCCTGGAAGTAGATACGGTGCCCGGCCTGTCCCCCCTTTGTAATAGAGACGTAGTTTCGGATTTTTCGCTTCAGGCACACATCGGTGACCAAACCGTGGCCGGTTTCGGGGTCCACCCTGGGAAGGTTGCCAGCGTCCGGATCGCCATTCGGGTTGGCATCCTTGACATCGAACAGGTAAACGAAATCGTAGCGGTTCATGGCCCTCCTCCTTTTCAGTTCTCGGTCTCTGGTTGCTCAGAGTCTCTCTTGCTGAAAAAAGCCCTCATTTGGTGGTAGTAACCCAGGGCGAAAAGGCCCTGGTCGGCCAGGTTCAGGTGGGCCGGGAGATCAGTAACCGGGGCCAGGATATCCTGCACAAGTTTTTCCCTGTTCACCTTGCGTCCACCCTCCAGCTTGGCTAGGTGATGCTGGTATGTGCGCAAGAGACGAGGGAAAACCGCCCTCGGCGTGGCCGAGGCTGCACTGTAATATCGATCCCTGATCGTGGTGTTGAGATTGACTCCGAGAGCGTCGCGTTGCGTCCTTTCCAGGGCCGCAAACAGCCTGCCCAACCGATAAGATAGTTCAGTCCTGTTCTCGTCCAAGCTCATGCTGACCTCCTTTCCCAGGTTTCTAATCAGGTGGCCTTTAATGATGCAGGCCCTTATGTAATCAATTTGGCGTTCCGCAGCCAGCCGTCTCATCACCGCCTGGTACAGGGCGTCAGGATAGCGTTTGCCGGTGACGATCGCCTCCAGCAAGGGCCCCTCGATGACAGGCGGGATCGCGTCCCGGTCAGGCCGCCCGTTTCGGCGGGGACATGTCTCGTCCAGAATCTGCTGGATGGATGGGAACTCCGGGTCGGGACGCCTGGTGCCATATCCAAACTCTGGCTCGATACGGATATGCTCGAAGTGCCTCCTCAGGTTGTAGAGAAGATCGGCCAGGGTGCTGCGATGAAAGAAACGCACCGCGATGCGGGCGGGAGTCGGCGCCGAGAGCCCTAGAATGCAATAATTCGTCCGCCCCGGTTGCTCGTCCAGGTCCCCATAGGCCTCCCCTCCCCGCTTGAGCGCATTGAGGAATGCCTGAAGTTTCTTGAGGAGACCCTCGTCCTGAGCCGCATGCTCAAGAGCTGATGAGCCTTGGAAAGCGAAACGTGCGAAGACATCTTCGATGGTGGAGGGTCTATCTGTCCAGAAAACCACCGTGGTGCCCCCTACGAGGAGCCTGTGCTTCTCCCTTTGGGGGCCGTTGAGCATGGCGTTGAGGGCTGTGAGATATTGAAAGGCAGCCTCCTTGGAGGCAGGGGCGTTGAAGGCCTGCGTCCAGCCATAGGATTCCACCGAGTCCATATTGAAGCCGGCAATAGTTGCCCCTGTCGACTGCTGCCCCTTGACCCCCTTCACCTTGGGCTCATGCAACCTGGCCAGCGGCGCGAACTGGCCGGTGATGGAACACCAGCCCTCTCTCTCGAGAGCCGGAGATTCGCCTGCCTTCCACCAGGCTTTCATCCGGTCCTCGTCGGCGTCCGTGCGGGCCAGCCACCAATCACGGATTTCCGGCAACTCGTGGACGTAGCGGGTTTGGCCTCGGATCTGGAAGACCCCGAAAGAGCCGGCGAGTTGCTCCAGTTCTGGCTGCTGGGAGGCCATCTCAGGATCCCAGGCCTCCAAGAACCGACAAACCGCCGAGAACTCCGGGGTCCCCATCTCTTTCTCCACTTCCAGATACCTCTCCCTCGTCTCCTCAAATGCCCGAACCGCTCTGCCTCTCTTCTTCTCCTCTTCCCTTTCGTAGCCTAGCAGATAAGCCGTGTTGTCCCAAAGAAAACAGGGGCTTAGGCCCGAACCAGTAGGCTTGTTCACCCCCAGCACCAGAAGGGTCTTGGGGAGGCGGCGTCTCCCTTCCCCTTCACGAATGTCTTGGATGCTCACCAAAGTCCCATCCATTTCCAGCAGAATTGCAAAAGCTATCTTCTGGTGACTGAACCCCCGTGGGGCCATCTCGTATTCTTTCTCCCTAATGAACCTCTCGTGAGCCTGGAGCAAGGATTGCATTATCATTAGTCACCCCCTTGTCAGGGCAAGAGGAGGGATCTCTATAATCCCATCCCGCATCGTTACCTGGAAAAACCTGGCATGGGAAGATAGGCGATTCCCCATATTGCTCTCCACCACCGTGCCACTGGGCTCCTGGACAAACTCGATGTCCCAGAGCACGTAGCCCAGGTTTATCTCCCCTTGAAGCTCTGGGGGGCACCGCGGGAACTCCTCATGGTCTTCCAGCAGACGGAAGTGGGCTGGGAACTCCCTGCAGCCCAAGTAGGGGTGATGGAAATACTGGCCCTTGGCAGCCCTCCTCTTGAATGTGTCCAGATGCTTGGCCTCCGGGTGGTCCAGCACCTGACCATTCTTCTCCGTGGGGCAGACCACCTCCAGGCGTGCCTCTATGCCATAGCGCACGTCTTTCAGTATTCTGGCGGCCCTCTGCTGGCGGTGTTCTTCCACGAAAATCTCCAGCGCCCCTTGTTTCTTCTTCATGGCGGTCTCCACGTTCCTGGCCGGAATCTTCTGATCCAACTCATTTCGCCTGATTTGAGTGAACCGAATGGGAGCGAGTACATGGATCCGGTCCACCACCCAGCGCATTTGCGGCTTCCAGTAAATAGCCTCCAAAATGCCTCTGGCCGCACTAGGCGTCATGACCTCGTAGGAGACGCGCTCCACCTTCATCTCCGGCCTGTTGAAAGATGCGTAATCCCCCCATACCTCGAGTCTCACCCCATAGCTCATGGATCACCTCCTCTCATACCATCAAGGCCTCTGGCTGGAACTCCTCCACATCCAGGCAAAGTCCGACCTCGGGGCTGTAGTAGGGATCGAGACAGCCAAGCACAGCATAGGAGTCCCCCACCACCTGGAGGACACCCCCCAGGGCTCTCCCCCAAACCCGCCGGGGCACTTGCACCGAGTAGCGCTGCAGTGCTCGCATGAGGGAGACTGAAGGGCGGAGGCTCGCATAGTGCAACTGCTGGCATAAGCTCCGACCCTTCTCCCCCCAGGGGATGAGCACTGGCTCTCCCGTATCCTGTATGAGTCGAAAGCTGCCGGCAATGCTATCGTAGTCGAACAGGAAAGGCATCTCCTTGCTATTTTGGATCTTTAGCCTGTCGAGGAGTCTATAACGGTCCCATCGGTCCTTCTGGCTCCAGAAATAGAGGCGGAAGTAATGCTCAACAGCCTCCAAGGAAAGCAGGTCCCGGTACAACGCCTCAGACCCATGTCTACCCAAGAGATGTTCCGTGGCGTTTGCTGTGTCCCGTAAGAAAGCCTCCGATTCCCGGTGTTCGGAGCGAAACACGTATGTGGTCCCCATAGGGGCCTTGCCGTTACGGTTACAGCGTCCGGCAGCCTGGGCAATGGAGTCCAGCCCTGCTTGGGATCTGAAAACAACCGGGAAGTCCAGATCAACACCTGCCTCCACCACCTGTGTGGCCACCACCCGGCATGGCGAGTTTTCGGCCAGGGCTTGGCGGATCCTTCCCAAGGTCTCGCTTCGGTGAGCAGCACACATGGCGGCTGAAAGGTGGTGCATCCCTTCAAGGTCCCGACACAAATTGAAGATCTCCCTTGCATGCCTGCGTGTATTCAGAATGCAAAGGACCCGTGGATGCCTCTTTAGATGATCCATCAAGTCCCCATCCGAGACCTCACCCAGATCCTCCACCTCCACCCGTTTGAGGTTCGCATAAAGCTGGCGAGGTTCCGGGATGATCTCGCGGATGTTGTCCAGCCCAACAGGGAACTCCTCTCGCCTGTGTAGGGCAGGCTGAGTGGCGGTACAAAGCAACACAGTGCTCCCATAGTTGGCAGCCAGTTCGCGCATGGCGAGCAGACACGGTTTGAGGTAATCCACGGGAAGTTTCTGAACCTCGTCCATGATTATGACCGAGGAGGCTAGGTTGTGCAGTTTGCGACACCGGCTGGGCCTATTGCCGAAGAGAGACTCGTAAAACTGAACCGTGGTGGTTACAACGAGCGGAGCGTCCCAGTTCTCCGCTGCCAGACGGCTTTCAATTGAGTCTTTTTCTGGGTCCAAGGTGCTGTGATGCTCTATGATGGGGTCGGGAAGCCCACGTTCCACCAGGGGAGCCAGGACCTCCCTGAAAACAGCGACGTTCTGCTCTATTATGCTGGTGAAGGGAACAACGTACACTACCCTTCGAAGGCCGTGACACTGGGCATGTTTGAGCGCAAAGGCCAGTGAAGCCAGGGTCTTGCCACCTCCTGTGGGAACCGTGAGAGAGAAAAGGCCAGGCGGTTCCATTGCGGCCTTCAGACAAGCCTCACGGACCAGTGCCCTTTCTTTATCCACAGAAGATGCGGCGCTCGAAAATCTGCACTTCACATACTCTTCCAAACACCGACCCAACTCTTCCAGGATGTTCGAGGGCCAACGGGGACGGGACCCTGCTACCTCCGGGTTGAGAAAGGCCTCTGTGTCCAGGAAGTCAGCGTCGACCAAACATGAGAACAGCATGCGAACAAAGAAAGAGAACCTGAAGGCGGCCTCCCCCCTATCCCCACCCAGGGCTTCTTTTAAGAAATTCGGGAGCTCTGGGGCGGCAACAGATGGGAGGTGCGCGAGTCCATGGCTCCAGTTGGGCAGTTTCTTGGTGAGGCGTTTCTCGAGGCAAGCCCTATCGCTTATGGCATCCATCAGCCCTGCATGATGGCCTGCCACTGCGTAAGCCAAGAGGTGGCCCAGTATTTCCACTGTGGCCACCGCATGCTGAGCCCCAGCGCTGGTATGATCCAGACTGCCTCGCAGCTCCCCTGCGTGATAGTCGTCTGTGGCCACAGCGCGAAGGTAATCCTGGAACTCCTGCGAAAATTTTCCCAGATCATGCCACAGACCCGCAAGGTAAGCCCAATCCCCGGCCCCAAAGGGTTCCGCAAACCTGCGGGCCAGTTGCGCCACAGACTCCAGGTGCTCCCTCAGATCATGCCACTTCCCCTCTGGGTTGGGGCTGTGGGCGAAAGGGCCGGGATATGGTGGTTGGCTGTGATTCCTCATACTGGGTTTCCTATGACATGCAGGCTCCTG
>CAYPWF010000119.1:0-6144 GCA_964414345.1 uncultured Desulfarculaceae bacterium | reverse complement strand
GAGGCCAAATCCTTTGGAAAATCAAGCGCCGAAGACTTGAAGCGGAGAGAAATGCTGCCACCCCCCGTGACCAGTTGCGGAATCTAGGGGCGAGGAGTTTGGCGGGGTTGACGGTGTATTTGGATTTAGCGCAGGTGAAGAAGCTAAGCGAGACGATAAAGAGGCATGCAGAGGTTTGCAAGGGGGGCAGGGTGGGCAGTGGCGGGAGTTGGAGGGGCGTTGGCGCAAAGAGCGGCCTCGGGCAATACCTTTCCATTTGAAGGTATTGGGCGGAATCTTGTTAGGGATTCCAGTCTTGACAGGGCCGGACATGGAATGATATCCAGGGATACGAACGATCATTCATTCGCCGGGTGAGCAAAGCTGAGTCAAGAGTCCAGCCAAGAGCATGGTAGAACAATGGAGGAGCTGACTTTGGAGCTCCTTGAGTGGCCGGAGCTTTGCGGGCAGTTGGCAGGCTATGCGCTTAGCTCCAAGGGCGCGGATTTGTGCAAGAGTCTGGTGCCTTGGATTCCCGAGTCGGAGGCAGCAAGAGAGAGGGCTCTTACCTCAGAGATGGTGCTCTTTTATGAAAAGCACGGACTTCTTCCCATTGGGGACTCTGGGGACATGGAGCCCCTTCTCTTAAGGGCCCAAAGAGGGGAGAGGCTTCTGGGTAAAGATCTGACCCGGGTGTCTGAGTTCTTGGGAAGTGTGGCCGGGGTGAGAAAATCCCTTCTGGGAGAGCAAGAGTCATATCCCGGGCTTTGGGGGATTGCACAGGCCCTGGATGATCTTGCCGGTCTTAGGGAAGCCATAGAAGGGGCTATAGACAAGGAGGGGAATGTGACGGACCAGGCCTCCCCGAGACTGCGCCTGCTCAGAAGAGAGGCCAGGCAAAGGCGGGAGGCTGTTATAAGGCGAATGGAAGATTTTTTGAGGCGTCAGGAAGCCTCCGGATTCCTGCAGGATAGGTACTACACCCTCAGGGAGAACCGATTTGTTCTCCCCGTGCGGGCAGATGCCAGAAGCAGGCTGGGCGGCATAGTGCACGACATTTCCTCCAGTGGGGCCACTTGTTTTCTTGAGCCCCCATGGCTTGTGGAACTCAACAACAACTTGAAAGTGGCCGAGCTGGAGGTGGAAAAAGAGGTTGAGCGCGTTTTATCCAGTTTGAGTGGCTCTGTAGGGCGAGCCGCTGAAACCTTGAGGGTGGATCAAGAAGTAATTGCAAGGCTGGACATGATACAGGCCAAGGCCAGACTCTCCTGCGCCTTGGGCGGCTGCGAACCCGGCCGCTCACATCATGGGCAGGTGGTGCTCAGGGGGCTTCGTCACCCGCTCTTGGTTCTGAGGGGGAAGGATGTGGTGGGCAATGATCTGGTGATGGGCCCTCAGGAGCAGGTGATTGTGATCTCAGGCCCCAACGCCGGGGGCAAGACAGTGTTTCTCAAAGCCCTTGGGCTTGCAGCCTTGATGGCCAAGGCTGGATTGCATATTGCTGCGGATCCCGGCTCGGGAATACCTTTTTTCAGCAAGGTTTTTGCAGACATCGGAGACCAACAGGACATACAGCAAGATTTTTCCACTTTTTCGGCACACATGCGGAACATTAAAGAGATTCTTCAAAGCGCCTCCCATGGGTCCTTGGTGCTGCTGGACGAGCTTGCAGGCTCCACAGATCCGCAGGAGGGGGCGGCCCTGGCCTTGGCCATTCTGGAGAGATTGATGGAGAAGGGGGCTTTGGTGGTGGCCACCACCCATTACCCGCAGCTGAAAGCCTGGGCCCAGGCAAGGCCCGGAGCGCTAAATGCGGCCATGGAGTTCGACTGGGAAAGCCTGACTCCCACCTACCGGCTGAGGCAGGGGCTACCAGGGCAGAGCTCTGCCCTGGAGATAGCCAGGAAAATGGAATTGCCCGAGGAGGTCCTGGAGCCAGCCTTAAAGAGGCTGAAAGGTGATGAGATAAGACTCGAGGCCCTTCTGAGGGAGCTGCAGCAGCAGCGCAACTGGTTGGAAGAAGAGCGCAGCAAGGCGGCCGCTGCCAGGGTACGACTGGAAGAATTGGCTTGCAAGCAAGAGGAGCTGGTGCAAGGTCTCAAAGAGGAGAAGGAGAGCTTCCTTAGAGAGAAGCGAAAGCGTTTGTCCTCGGAAATCCAGGAGGCCAGGGAGCAAATAAAGGATATTTTGGCCTGTCTCTCAGGGACGCCCAGCCGCAAAAAGGTTCAGGAAAGCCGTCTGGAGCTGGAGGAGCTGGCAGCCGGACTTCGAGCCGGTGTTGCTTTGCCTCCGGAGAAGATCCTGCCACTTGGGGAGGCCAAGCCAGGGCACCCGGTGCATGTAATACCCTTGGGGCGAGAAGGAATCCTCATGGATGACCCCTCCTCCGGGAAAGGCAGGGTGAGGGTGCTTCTAGGAAACATGGAAGTCTGGGTGGATACTGACTCGCTAGGGGGTGTTGAGTCTCCCAAGAGCCAGGAAAGAAGGGCGGGGGGGGGGCCTCTTTCAGTAAAGCGGAGGCCCCTTGGGGCAGAGATCCCTGCTCAACTGGACCTAAGGGGGAAAAGGGCTGATGAGGCCCTAGAGGAGCTGGCCCAGTACCTGGACAGGGCCTTGCTGGGCCCCAGGCTGGAGGTCATAATCATCCACGGCCACGGCACAGGAGCCCTGAAACGCGCTGTGAGGCAATGGCTCTCAGAGTGCTCCTGGATTGCTGGCTTCAGGCCGGGGAGCAGAGGTGAGGGCGGTGACGGTGTGACAGTGGTCTCTCTCAAAGAAGGGGGGTCTGAGCAGGAAACGCAGTTTAACGATCCTGCAGAAGAACACTTAGACAAGGCGATCAGGAGGGAAACGGATGGGTGAAAAAGGGAAATCAGTTGGGAAACCGGTCAGGATCCAGGACAACACTTTCAGGGACGGGCATCAGTCCCTTTTTGCCACCAGGATGCGCACAGAAGACATGTTGCCCCTGGCGGAAGAGATGGACCGTATGGGCTTCTGGGCAATGGAGGTCTGGGGGGGGGCCACCTTTGACACTATGCACAGATTCCTGGGGGAGGACCCTTGGGAGAGGCCAAGAATCCTGAAGCAGGTAATGAAAAGAACCCCCTTCTCCATGCTCTTGAGGGGGCAGAACTTGGTGGGCTATCGGAACTACCCCGACGATGTAGCCAGGGCCTTTGTGGAGAAGGCCTGCGAGGTTGGGATAGATGTTTTTAGAGTCTTCGATGCCCTAAATGATTTCAGAAATTTCAAGACCTGTGTGGAGGTCATCAAGGCCAATGGCAGGCACTTTCAGGGGGGCATATGTTACAGCCTCACTGAAAGGCGAATGGGAGGGGAGGTCTTTAATCTGGACTACTACCTAGAGAAGGCCAGGCGCTTGGAGGATATGGGGGCCGATTCCATCTGCATCAAGGATATGGCCGGTCTGATATCTCCTTACGACTCGTACGAGCTAGTCCGGGGGCTAAAGGAAACCGTTTCAGCACCCATACATCTTCACACCCACTATACCTCCGGCATGGCCAGCATGGCATACTTGAAGGCAGTGGAGGCTGGCGTGGACATCCTGGATTGCTGCATGGCCCCCTTTGCCCTGAGGACCTCCCAGCCGGCAGTCGAGCCCATAGTGGCAGCTCTGTATGGTACCGAGTGGGACACCGGGCTGGACCTCAAGGCCCTTCTTCACCTAAGCGCCAAACTGGAGCCAATAGCCCAGAAGTATACCCATCTGCTGGACACCACTCGGGTAGCGGTCATAGACGTGGGAGTGCTGGAGCACCAGATACCCGGGGGAATGATCTCCAACTTGGTAAGCCAGCTAAAGGAAAACAACAACTTACACAGGCTCCAGGAAGTTTATGAGGAGTTGCCCGCGGCAAGAAAAGAGCTGGGCACGCCTCCCTTGGTGACCCCCACCTCACAGATCGTAGGGGTCCAGGCTGTGCTGAACGTGCTGTTCGGCCGCTGGAAGATGATAGCCAACCAGGTAAAGGACCTCTGCTTCGGTCTTTACGGGGAAACCCCTACCCCCATAGACCCGGAGGTGAGGAAAAAGGCCCTAAAGGGCTACAAAAGGGGCACTGAGCCCTACCTGGGCAGGCCGGCTGACATCCTGGAGCCTGAACTGGAAGGAGTCAGGGAGAGTCTGGGGGATTTGGCCAAAACAGAAGAGGATGTGCTGATAGCGGCCCTCTACCCCACAACCGGCAAAGAGTTCCTGGAAAAGAAATACCGCTTGCCCGAGGCACCGGTCGGGGAGCCCGTGGAATGATGAAATGAGGGGAGCTCCTGAAAAGCCGGGGAGCTCTCCCTTTCAACCCCCTGCCAAGAGCAGGAAAAAGTGGATCTCCTGACCTTCTTGCAAAGTGGTCTCCAAGTCCCTCAAGGGCTGGTTGCGGCTTGCGGCCATAACTTGCCTTGCAAAGGCCTCCCTTTCCGGATCCCAAAGCTGCTCTGGCATCCGATGAGAGAATTTGGATCTGAGCCGGGACATGAGGCTCCTGAGAGAAGCCCCTTCTGCGAGCTCCAGGGAAACCTCCTGTGTGCCCAGCCAGTCCGAAAGAATACCGTGAAAAACGGCCTTCACCTTCATGCTTCGGGAAAGAGCTTTTCAATAACCTCATTGAGGCCCAACTCCACCAGCTTCTCACGGGTTGGCCTACCTGTCTCCCAGTCCCAGCCTCTGCAAGCGTAATAATCTTTCAACATCAGCTCCAGATCAGGAGTTGTCCCGGCTGTGGCGCCCTTCTCCAGGGGCTTCATGCAGATCTCGGGGAGGGTATCCTGCTCCTTTTGGAGACCCTGAAGTATGCTCAGGGCTCGCTTCATGTTTATGGATCGCTCCCCGGCTTTCAGGAGCTCCTGGGGTGTGATTTGCCAGCCGGTGACCGCCTGGAGCATCTCACAGATTTGTGTGGGGCTAAGGGGGGCGAACTTGCAAAGGGTGAGAGAGTCGAACAGATCTTTGAGACTCTGGTACTTGGCGGCCGGCTCCCCCTTTGCGGCTGAACTCATGCGTTCTCCAGGGAGGATCATATATTCCAGGACCATGCTTCCCAGATCCACGTTGTAATAATCCCCTTTTAGGTGACAGGCCCCCCGCGGGCCAGTGGCGTAAGAGACTGCCAGGCCGTGGAAAGCCCTCCCCTCGTGCATGGGCATCTCAAGGCCCTTCACTTGGGCTGCCTCACCCTCGGGCCTTCCAAGCTCCCGCGCCATGGCCAGGGTGCCTCGCGAGAGGAGCTCCCCTATGCCTTCCCCTCGCAGGATCATCTGGAGGAGTTTCAGCACCCCCTTGCCGTCTCCCCAGGAAAGCTCGAAGCCCAGCTTTTCCCTGTCCAAGACGCCCTTTTCAAATAGGTAAAACGCATAAGCTATTGATACGCCCGCCGAGATTGTGTCCAGGCCGTGGGAATTACAGATGTGATTTGCCTCCACTATGCTTTCCAGGTCCATGTTCATGCAAAGGGGCCCAAAGGCCGCCACGGTCTCGTATTCGGGGCCGTCCACATCCAGGCCCGGCCGGAAACCCTTGAGCTCCCTCCCGCACCCTATGGGGCATCCACGGCATGCGTAGTTCTGGACCCTGTACTTCTGCCTGAGCGCCTGGCCGGTGACCTGGCTCACGGGAAATACGCTCTCGGTGAAATACCTGGCAGGGGTGTCCCCCAGCACCATGCCCATGTCCATGTACATGAGGGTGCCGTACTCCCTGAAGGCCACGGAGACCAGATGCCCACGGATCTGCTGCACGGCCTGGGCTGCCAGTTCAGCCGCCTTCCTGGGATCGGCCATGGGGGGTTTGGAGTCGCCCCAGGCCGCCACTGCCTTGAGGTTCTTGGAGCCCATCAGAGCCCCCATGCCGCATCTTCCCGCAGCCCTTCCTTTGTCGTTCATCACAGAGGCATAGGGGATGAGCCTCTCCCCGGCCTGGCCTATACAGGCCACCGAGACCTCCTTCTGGGCCACTTCCAGAGAGATCATTTCCTGGGTCTGGTAAGTGTCCTTCCCCCACAGGCGAGAGGCATCCCTGAGCTCCGCCTTCCCGCCACCCATGACCAGGTAAACCGGGGTGGGAGCCTTCCCGGTGAAGATCACGCCGTCCCAGCCGGAGCCCTTGAGCCTGAATGGGAATACCCCTCCGCTAGTGGCCTCTCCCCA
>CAYPWF010000118.1:0-6253 GCA_964414345.1 uncultured Desulfarculaceae bacterium | reverse complement strand
GGCTTCTCCTTCCATTCGTAGGGGATCGTTGCGTCTATCAGAAGCCTTCCGGTGATGTCTCTGGCGTCTATGGGCAGGGAGGGGTCAAGGGGGGTGGATCTGCCCCTTCGAATGATTTCGCACCTGTTGGGCTGAGCCCTGAAAGAGAGTGCGTAGAGAACCCTTGGCAGGTCCCAGGGATCTATATCATCGTCCACCACAATCACGGTCTTGAGCCCGTAAGCGCCCATCTCAGTTGATATCGCTGCGGTTAGAACTTGATTGGCGTGTCCTGGATACATCTGCTTGACCGAGATTATGGCCAGCATCCGGCCGGAACCCTCAGGGGGGCAGTATACAGCCTTGAGGCCCGGGATCCGCATGTCCACGAGCTGCTGCCAGAGGGTGGCCCCATAGGTCAGGGCCATGGTCATGTGAGTGTCGGTAACGGCCCTGCCCACTGTGGTTCCCCAGAATATGGGGTTATCCCGGTGGGTGATGCATCTGACTCGGATGAAATTACGGGGATCCGTTCCCACTCCGGAGTAGTAACCCGTATACTCCCCGAAGGGGCCCTCCTCCATGAAGGCATTGGGATCCACCTCGCCCTCGACCACTATTTCCGCAGAGGCTGGAATGGGCAGATCCACCGTCTCGCCCTTGACCACCTCGATGGGCTCGCCCCGGACCGCCCCGGCAAAGTCGTACTCCGACTGGAAGGCCGATAGCCTGGCTGCGCCGACAAGGAACATCAAGGGGTCGGCTCCCACCACTGCTGCAACCGGCATGGGTTTTCCCATGGCCTGGTACTTCTTGAGCATTATGTCCGCGTGTTTACCCTTGATGAACTGTGTGCCCAGGAGATCCCTGCCCAGAAGTTGGAGCCGATATGTGCCCACGTTCACCCATTCTGATTCCGGGTCCTTGGTGATCACGAAGACGGCTGTCCCGAAGTACCTGCCACCGTCTCTGGGGTAGAACTTGGGGACAGGGAACTTGTTGAGGTCTACGGCCTCCCCAAGAAGGATGTTCTGCTTGCAGGGCGCGGTATCCACCCATCGAGGAGGGATCCTGTTCTGCCCCTTCCTTACCCACTCCCGCATCAGGTCAACCAGGCTCGACTCCAGGGGGGCTCCCATGATCAGAGCCAGCCTTCTGGTGGTGGTGCAGGCGCTTGTGAGAACGGGCGTGCTGTAGCCCTTCACATTCTCGAACAGAAGTGCAGGGCCGCTTTTTTCCTCGTTCAGCTTGGCTATGTGGGACAGCTCCAGGTCCCAGTCCACTTCTGCTTTGATCCGCTTTAGTTCCCCTATCTCCTCTGCCGATTGAATCCATTGCCTAAGGTCCATCCCGGCCTCCTGAAAATGTGGCTGATGCGGGTTGATTCGCCCGCCTTCACTCTCCCACTCGAAAGGGTTTCATGGCCCTCTCCATGAGCAGATCAAGTCCGCTCTTCTTGCCGATAAGCGGGCCGCTCTTCCGCTGGCTCCAGACCGTCTCGGGCCGGCTCTGGAGTATGAGCACGTTGCCCGGAGCCATGAGGTCCTTGTCTATGGCCCACTCGATATCCATGGGCCGACCATAATGCGCCTCCACTTCCTTGCCTATCCTGGCCAGGTTCACCACGTCCTCGTCCAGCATGCACTGGTTTTCCTGGCGTTCTTCAGGGATTGGCACCTTCAAGACACTCTGGGTCTCGGGATCCGTGGTGAAATAGCAGTGCTTGCGGGAGATGGTCCTGGCCACGATCTGCATGGTCACCTTGTCCACAACGAACTGATCAGGGGTGCACTCCCCGCTCACCACGCTCTCCCCGAAACCCCAGTTGGCATCAATGACTATGCGGGAGGGATCCCCGGTGGCGGGGTCCAGGGTGAACATCACCCCAGCATTCCAGGAGTTGACCATCTTCTGGATGCCCACCGAGATGCAAACCCCCTCATGGGCGAATCCCATGCGGGCCCTGTAACCCAAAGCCCTCTCAGAGAAGAGGCTGGACCAACAGCGTTTTATGTGCAGCATCAGATCGTCCATGCCTCTAATCCACAAGAAGGTGTCCTGCTGGCCTGCGAAGCTGGCGTCCGAGAGGTCCTCGGCCGTGGCGCTGGACCTCACGGCCACAGGCAGGGCAGGCACCTGGCACATGCGGGAAAGCCGCCTGTAAGCCTCCCCTATGTCATCCTCCACCTCCATGGAGATGGGAGCCGCCTCCACCAAGGCCCGAAGCGCGCGGCTTGCCTTTTCCACCGAGCCTGGGGAGTCCGGATCCATCCCCCTCAAGATGGAGAGCATCTGTTCCTCGATACCCGCTTCCGATACGAATCTCTGGTAGGCATGAGTGGTCAGGGCAAAGCCCGGGGGAACCGGGATCCCGGCCCTCATGAGCTCCCCCAGGCTGGCGTTCTTCCCGCCCACCAGGGGGGCGTGTTCCCTGCCTACCTGATCGAACCAGACTATCCACTCCATGGATTCCTCCCCCAACACCGGGAATCACCGCGCAAAGGGAAGCCCGGTGGGGCCCCGGCCATTGGAGCCCCCGGAAAATCCCCTCTCAGGCCCTCTCCAGGAGCGTAACCACTCCCTTGTCCCCGTTGACCCGGATCAGATCCCCAGTGCGAATCACACCAGTGGCTATCCCGACACCGGTCACCGCAGGAAGCCCGTACTCCCTGCAGACGATGGCCGCATGGCTGGTGAGCCCCCCAATGTCCGTGACCACGGCCTTGATCTTGGTGAAGACCGGGGCCCAGGATGGGTTGGTGGTGGGGCAGACCAGGATCTCACCGGGCTCTAGGCTGGTGATCTCCTCCAGCAGTTTGATGACCCGCGCCTTCCCCTCCACCGTGCCGGCAGAGGAGGCGAATCCTTTCACCTCGGTTACCTCCTCAGGGCTGACGGTGCCGGCCTTGAGCCACTCGTCCACTTTCTCTGATGTGACTCCCCAGAGCATCACGGTAAAGGGCTCGGCGATCTCCTCAGGCACGGTGCCCAGGGCAGGAGGCGGACTCCAGTTTCTGGCTGCTTTCAGAATAGCCCTTCTCTTGGAGGCCTTCTCTTTCCAGAAGGCCGCCCTGGCAGGAACCCCCTCCCCCAGGGCATAGGCTGTGACCATGTCCTCCAGGAGCATGGGCACCTCAAAGCGGTTGAACAGGAACAGATCGTCGCTGTCCTCCAGCATGTCGTATTTCTTGAGGAGTGCGGCCAGCTCCCACATCTTCTCGAAGACAATTGTGTGGAACCAGTGTTCCACCCAGAAGAGATGGTCCTCGGCGTAGCGGTATATGGTTCTGCAGGTGCGGTACGCGTCCTCGAAGGCCTTTCGGTCATCCTCGTTGGAGATGAGGTTCCTGTACTCCTGGGCCATCCTCTCCCTTTCCCTCTCTATGTCCTCCAGGTAGCGCTCAATGCGCTCCCCTTTGTCCAGTCTCTCCACGTAGCTTCGCAGGTATCCGAAGGGCACCTCCATGCGGTTGATCCAGCTCCCCTCGTAATGAAACCACCCGCTGCCGCAAGAGGCATAGAACCAGGGCCTCTTGACCTCCTCCAGATGCCTGAGCCACTCCCGGCCGTCCATGCTCTGGGAGAGAGCCTGGATCTTGGCTGCGGGCGGATCCTCGCTGCCCAGGACTTTTTTCACCGACGGCATGGTGGATGCCAGACGGGCCAGCTTGCAGAGCTCCTCCTCCGGCCTGTACATGGTCACCACAGCGCCGGCCACCAGTTTCCCTATGGTGCTCTCGCTTATCCCAGGGAAGAGCTTCCTGCATGTGTCCGCGAACATGAGATATCCGAGGTAGGAAAGGTTCAGATACTCGAAGTGGTACTGCCAGCCCTTGATCACGGCGTTGACAAGGCGGTCGTAAGCATCCATGACCTCGAAGGAGGTGAAGTAACCCCGCGGGGCCGGGAACACAAGCCCGTCAGGCTCGAAGCGGGGAAGCTCCTTGGGGATGACGAGTTCCTCCACGGAATTGCCAAGGGCCTTGAACTTCTTGAGCCACTCCTCATAGAGCTCATCGAAGTGCTCGAACACGTAAAAGACCCTCTTCTGGAAGAGCTCCGCCTTCTGCTGGATCACCTCCGGCGGCGGGGGCTCCACCGCGCAGATGAACATGTAACAGCCCACCATTCTCTGGGCCACGCCTTGAGCAGGCGGGATACAGAACACCCTGGTGTTGTACTGGGACAGGGAGATCTGCCAGGCCTCGTGAAATATGAGGTCCCAAGGGTACATCGGGTCAGGGGCATGGATCTTGTCGTGGTACCAGAACTGGCGGTCCTCCCACTGGGCACGCTCAGAACTGAAAAGATAGTAAGGGGGGTACATCTCTTCCCATCCCTGTAACTCAGGTGGGTACTCCATCTGTGAGGGTCTTGGAAAACCTGCATTTGCCATGGCTCACCTCCTTGCCCTTCTGGTGGGCGTGAATTGGCTCTCCCCCAAAGGGGACGACCGGGTCGCGACCATCGGCAGGAGAGCGATGATCCAGACCAACCGAGCGGGACACTTCACCCGATCCCTCAACCCAGGCGTTACACAGGGCTGGAAACCCAGTAGCGACCCATGAAATCAGATCGTTCCCTTAAAGCGCCATAAGTCAAGCCAATACAAACGGTCCGTGAGGGACCCAGAAGAGACTCGGGCTGTAACAATTCCCCGGGAGAGATGTCACTCGGCAACGGAGAGCATTAACCACGGATGCAGGGGCTATGAGGTCAGCAGGATCTTACCCGGCGTCCCTTGAGGAAAGTGTATACACCCTTGCATGAGACGAGTCAAATTTTATAATCTTATGCTATGCATCAGTTCTTCTTATATTTGGGCAGGAGTCTACCAGGATGGTCAATTTTAATCAGCTCAGGGCCTTTTGGGAGGTGGCCAGAACAAACAGCTTCTCCAAGGCGGCCCAGTCCCTGTTCGTTACCCAGCCGGCTGTGAGCGCTCAGATAAGAGCCTTGGAGGAGAACATGGGCCTGAAGCTTTTCCGCAAGAGGGGCAGGCAGGTGGTGCTCACCGAGGCAGGCTCAGAGCTGTTCCAGTATGCCCATCGCCTTTTCCAGCTGGAGAGGGAGATAGAGGGGCTCGTGGCCCAGATGCACAAGCTGGAACGCGGCGTGCTAAAGGTGGCAACCACCAAGACCTATGCCAGGTACCTGATGCCCTCCATCATGACGCGTTTCCACGCGGCCCATCCCGGCATAAAGATAATCCTGGAGGAAGGCAGCTCCCTGGAGATGTGCAGGAGCCTCCTGGACTTGAGGAACGAGCTAGGGGTGTTGGCCAGGGTGGAGGACACGAAAAGGATTCAATTCATCCCCTTCAGAAGCGAACGCATAGTGCTTTTTACCTCTCCCCAACACCCTTTTGCCAGCAGGCAGGCAGTCCCCTTTGCTGATCTGGAGGGCCAGCCTGTCATCATGAAAGAAAAAGGCTCGGGCACCCACGCCCTTGTGACAGAGTGTTTTGCACGCCATGGCATGGTTCCCAACGTGCTAGTGGAGACCAGCAACGTGGATTTCATCAAGGATATGGTAAGCAAGGGAGAGGGGATTTCCTTCCTGGTGGAGCAGGCGGTTCAAGAGGACCTCAAGCGAGGTGTCCTGAGCGTGGTGGATCTCCTGGACGAGGAAATGGAACTCCCGGTCTTCATAGCCATCAGGGAAGGGGATACGCTCTCCCCCTCTGCCAGGGCCTTCCTAGATATACTCCTACGCATCAAGAAAGAGAAGCCCTCCGACCCCCCGCCCGGTTCTTGATCCGCAAGTCAAAGCTCCAGAATCTGCCCCCTCTGTACCCTCATGATCCCATGAAGCAGGGCCTCCTGAACCGCGGTCTGCGGATCCATGTAAAATCTAGGCACCTTGCAAAGACCCTGAACAGGGGACTCCACCGGCCGGGTCACGATACAGAGTTCCCCTGTCCAGCCAACCGGAGCCTTTCTGGCAGTGGCCACAAGGAGAAAACCTCCATAGTCCAGCTCCAGATCTCCCCCGAGGGAAACCTGTGCCTCACCCTTTTCATCTTCAATTAAGGGGCCTGTGACCAGGAAACATGGACCTGACATCCCCACACCTCTTGAGGCCCCTACCTCAGGCGCTTCCACCAGTCATTAGCCTTCTGACCTGGGCCACGTCCCTGACCCTGGAGGGGAGGAGCTCCAGTTTCCTCTTGCCCATCATCTTGAGGCCCACCCCAAGATCCTCGAACAACCTCCCGGTGGCCAGCTTGTACCTCATCATGAGGCCCAGCTCATAAACCCTCCCCCAGCGCCTC
>CAYPWF010000117.1:0-6307 GCA_964414345.1 uncultured Desulfarculaceae bacterium | reverse complement strand
CAACTATTCCAAAAGGTTACCTTTTTTTCATGAATTTATCTTGTAAAGTCGAGTTTAAATATGTCAATAAGTTAGCCCGCATTATTTACTGATCGTGAATAATGCGGCCTAGCTCAGTTCAAGGGTGAGGCCTGTAGGTGGGTGCCGGTTGCCCGCCGGCCTGGGCTTTAGCCCTGGAACGCCTGCCAAGCCAGGCTTGAAACGAATCCATGTACACGTAGAAGACCGGGGTCACGTAAAGGGTCAGGAACTGGGAAAATAGAAGCCCTCCCACCACTGCCAGGCCCAGGGGCCTTCTGGAGCCAGCCCCGGCCCCCATGCCCAGGGCTATGGGCAGGGTGCCCATGAGGGCCGCCATGGTGGTCATCATGATGGGCCTGAAGCGGATCATGCATGCCTCGTAGATGGCCTCAACCGGGCTCTTCCCCTCTTTTCTTTGGGCCTCGATGGCGAAGTCGATCATGATGATCCCGTTTTTCTTGACCAGGCCCACCAGCATGATTATCCCCACAAAGGCGTATATGTTGAGCTCGGTATTGAAAAGAAGCAGCGTGGCCAGGGCCCCGAACCCGGCAAAGGGCAGGGCAGAGAGAATGGTTATTGGGTGGATGAAGCTCTCGTAAAGGATGCCCAGGACCAGGTAGATGACAAGCACTGCCATGAGAAGCAGCAGCCCCAGCCCCTCCATGGAGGCCTGGAATGCCTGGGCAGCTCCCTGGAAGCTCGTGGTTATGGTTGCAGGTAGGATTGATCCGGCCAGTTTCTGGATCTCGGAGACAGCCTGCCCCAGGGCCACCCCAGGTTTGAGATCAAATGAAAGGGTCACTGAGGGTAGCTGCCCCGAGTGGTTCACGCTCATGGGGCCCAGCCCCTCCTGGAACCTGGCCACGGTCTCCAGGGGCACGAGCTGCCCCGAGGCTGACCTCACATAGAGCATGGAGAGAGCCACAGGGTCCCTCTGGTACGCTGGAAGCAACTCCAGGATCACCTTGTAATCGTTGTTGGGTGCATAGATGGTCGAGATCTGCCTTGATCCGTAAGCGGAATAGAGGGCGTCCTCCACCTGTTCGGCTGTGACGCCCATGGCCGAGGCCTTGTCCCTGTCTATGAGGACCCGCACCTCAGGGTTCTTGAGCTGGAGGTCCGAGGAGACATCCGTGATAGTCTCCAGCGCCCTCATCTTCTCCTCCAAAAGGGGAGCATACCTGTACAGCTCCTGCGTGTCCGGGCTCTGGAGGGTGAACTGGTACTGGCTCTTGGTGAACCTGCCCCCGATGCGAATGAGAGGGGGATTCTGGAGATAGACCTTCATGCCTGTGACGGCCATGAGCTTGCGCCTCAGGGACTGGACCACCTGGTCGGCGCTCATGGAGCGTTGGCTTCTGGGCTTGAGACGGATAAACAAGGTTCCCTGGTTGCTCCCTATGACTCCCCCCCTGGCCCCAGCGCTGGACATGAAAGCCTCGATATTGGGGTCCTCAGCCACCAAAGAAGCCACCTTCTTCTGCCTTTCCACCAGGGCTTCGAAGGAGATCCCCTCCAGTGCCTCGGTTATGGCCACCAGCTGGCCCGTGTCCTCGCTGGGGATGAAGCCCTTGGGTATGGTCCTGAAGAGGTGAACCGTGGCAGCCAGGACAAAGGCAGTGAAGAGCAGGGTGAGAAACCTGTGGGCAAGCACACCCCTTAGGCCCCAGCCATACCACCTGAGAAGCAGGTCGAAACCCTTTTCGAAGAACTGGTAGAGACTCCCATGTTGGGATGTGGGGGGCCTGAGGAATCGGCTGCAAAGCATGGGGGAGAGGCTCAGAGACACGAACCCGGAGATCAGCACCGCAACCCCGATTGTAACCGCGAACTCGTGGAAGAGCCTTCCTATGATGCCCCCCATGAAGAGCACGGGGATGAACACCGCTGCCAAGGAAAGGGTCATGGACACAATGGTGAAGCCTATTTCCCTGGAGCCCACAAGGGCAGCCTCCAGGGGCTTCTTGCCCATCTCCATGTGCCTCACGATGTTCTCCAGCATCACAATGGCATCGTCCACAACAAATCCAAGGGAGAGGGTCAGGGCCATGAGGGATAGGTTGTCCATGCTGAAGCCAGCCACATACATGACCGTGAAGGTGCCCATGATGGAAAGGGGCATGGCCAGGCTGGGTATCAAGGTGGCCGAGAGATTTCGCAGGAAGATGAATATCACGAGGACCACCAGGGCCAGGGCCACCACCAGGGTGAACTGCACATCCCTCACGGACTCCTTGATGGATTCCGATCGGTCATAGAGCACGTGCATGGATACGGATGCGGGCAACTGCAACTGGAACGCGGGCAGGAGTTCTCGGATGGAGCGGGCCACCTGCACCGTGTTGGTGCCAGGCTGCCTCTGGATGGCCAGGATGATGGATCTCTGATCTACGAACCAGGCAGCTATCTTGTCATTCTCCACGCTGTCCACCACTCGACCCAGCTCTTCCAGCCGGACGGGCTTCCCTCCTCTGTAAGCCACTATTATGGGCCTGTAGGCCGCGGCTTCTGTCAGCTGGCCTGTGGCCTGCACAGTGAAGGCCTTGTGCGGGCCATAAAGGGTGCCTGTGGGGAGGTTCACGTTGGACCTAGCCACTGCCCTGGCCACCTCGTCTATGCCAATGCCCCTGGTGGCCAGTGCCTTGGGGTCCACCTGGACCCTCACCGCATACTTCTGCGCCCCGTACACCAGCACTTGGGCAACCCCGCTCACCATGGAGATGCGCTGGGCTATGATGGTCTGGCCATAATCATCCAGGGCGTAGAGGGGGAGGGTGGGGGAGGTGAGGGCCAGGTACATGATGGGCTGGTCCGCAGGGTTCACCTTTCTGTAAGAAGGGGGGAAGGGCATGTCTGCCGGGAGCTGCCTCAGGGCCGAGGCGATGGCTGCCTGGACATCCTGGGCAGCCGCATCCAGATCACGGCTGAGCACGAACTGCAGCGTGATGAGCGTGTTGCCCAGAGAGCTGGCCGAGGTCATGGAGTCCAGACCGGCTATTGTGGAGAATTGCCTCTCCAGGGGGGTGGCCACCGAGGAGGCCATGGTCTCGGGGCTGGCCCCCGGGAGGCTGGCCTGCACCTGGATTGTTGGGAAATCCACGTTGGGCAAATCGCTCACAGGCAAGAGCCTGTAAGCCATGGCCCCAAACAACAGGATTGCGGCCATGACCAGGGTGGTCATGACCGGTCTTCTTATGAAGGGTTCGCAGATGTTCATGAGCTGGGCCTCGCAGGCTCCTGGCGGCCCTTCACCTCCACCCTGGAGCCTGGTACGAGCCTTATCTGGCCGTCTGTGACCACTAGGTCCCCATCCTGGAGGCCTTCCTCCACCACAGTCTCCTGCCCGAAGGCCCTGCCCAGGCGCAGGGGCCTCATCTCCACCACGTTCTCAGGCCTGAGCAGAAACACATAAGGCCCCTGCTGGCCCGTCTGCACAGCCTGGGTGGGTATCACCAGCACATTTGGTTGCTCCTCCAGTTTGAGAGCCACGTCCACGAATTGACCCGGCCACAGGGCCTTGTCCTGATTGGGGAAGGTGGCCTTGAGAAGGATGGTGCCCGTGGTGGGGTCCACGCTGTTCTCCATGAAGGTGAGTTCCCCTTCCAGCTGCCCTTCCCCCCCCATCCCTGAGGGACACCCTCACGGGAAGCCTGCCACGGGCCCAGCGGCTCTTTATTCTCGGCACATACTGTTCCGGCACCGAGAAGGCGACGTAGATGGGCTGGATCTGCCTTATGACCACCAGGGATTTGTTGTCGTCGCTGGCTTTGATCAGGTTGCCGGCATTGGCCAGAAGGGAGCCTGTCCTGCCCGAGATAGGGGCATATATGTAACAGTAACCCAGCTGAAGCTTTGCACTTTCCACCGCAGCCTCGTCGGCCTTTACGGTTGCCTCCAGGGAAGCCAGGTTGGCTCTCACCTGGTCATACTGCTCCTGGCTAACCACCTGCTTCTGGATCAGAGAGGCGTAGCGGTGGGCATCCTCCTGGGCCTTTTTGAGGAGGGCCACATCCTTTGCTAAACGCGCCTTGGCTTCGGCCAAAGCCGCCTCATAGGGCCTTGGGTCTATTGTGAAAAGCAGATCCCCCTTGGAGACCTCCTGCCCTTCCTGGAAATGGACCTTGAGCAGCTCGCCACCTATCCTGGACTTGATGGACACTGTGCTGTAGGCCTCCACGTTCCCTATGGCAGTCACTTCCACGGGCATGGTCCGGCGGATGGCCTGGGCCACCGCAACGGGAACTGGTGGGGGGGCCTTGGGGGCCTCGCTCTTGCCCTCCGAGCATCCAGTCACTAACCCTAGGAGCACTCCTGCAAGAAAAGGCAGGCGCAAGAGAGATGAGTGCTCCCTGGGGCCTGTTTCTGAGCGATCTTCCCGGCTACTCATCTTCGCTTCCCTCTCATGTTCGAGAGAATTCATGGCACAAGGCCATTATACTCCTGCCAGCCATTGAAAGAAGTTTCATCAGGGGATTTCGATCGAAGGCTCAGTTCAGGACTTCCAAGGCCTTTCCTCTCTCGGATGAGACCCAGCCCCTCACCCATGGCAGGAGGGCAAATGCTGGGGCCGCCAAAGCAAAGGTCAAGGCGAAATAAGAGCCGTAGCCCATGGAAGCAGTCAACCATCCGCTTGCAGCCCCGCTTAAGGAGCGGGCCAGCCCGAAAAGGGCCGAGAGAAGGGCGTACTGGGTGGCCGCCCACCTCTTGGAGGATATGCCCATGAGGAAGGCCAGAAAGGGGGCAGTACCCAGACCCCCACAAAAAGACTCTACCAGGGAAGCCCCATACACCCCCAGGTGGCCGGTTTCGGGAAAGGAGGCCACAAATGCATATCCCAGATTGCTGGCAGCCTGGAAAATCCCAAGAACCCAAAGGGCCTTGAAGATTCCCCAGCTGGAGGTGATGGCTCCTCCCACAAGGGCTCCCAGGATGGTTGCCAGGATGCCGCCGGTTCCCGTGATGAAGCCTATCTCAGAGGGTCCCAGGCCCCTGTCCACCCAGAAGGGCCTCACCATGGGCCCCATGGCCATGTCCCCCAGCTTGTACAAGACCACGAAGAGGAGCACCTGGGGTGCGCTACCGCGTCCCAGGAGATCCCAAAGAGGGGCAATCACCTGAAGTCTCTTATCTCTTGGACGCTCCCAGACAGGCTGGGGTAGCCTGCTTGCCGCCAGGGCACAGCAAAGCATGACCCCTCCGGCTCCCAGAAAGGCCCCCTCCCAGCCGATCCACCCGGCAGCTGCCACTAGCACGCCTCCAGAGGCTATGAGGGCGATGCGGTAGGCCGAGACCCTCACCCCGTTGGCGGCCCCAAGCTCCCTCTGCTCCAGGAGGCGGATCGTGTAAGCATCGCAGGCTATGTCCTGGGTTGCCGACAGAAACGTCAGGCCCAAGAGCCAGGCAAGAAGAAGGGCTCCTGAGAAACCCCGGATCCCCCCTGCTGCAAGCAGTGCCGCCAAGAGAAATTGAGTTGCTGCTATCCAGGTGCGCTCCGAGGCCCACCTGTCCACGGCCGGGGCCCAGAAAAACTTGAGGGACCATGGAAGGCTGACCAGGCTGAGCAGACCAATGGTCTCAAGAGGGAGGCCCCCCTGCCTCAAGAATACCGGTATGGCATCCCACACAAAACCAAAGGGGAAACCCTCAGCAAAGTAAAGAAAGGCCACGATACCTATTCTGGCACCTGCCCCACCTGCCAAAAGACCTCTGATCCCTTTGCATCCCGGAACATCTATATCTGTGGCCTTCCCCAAGGGCAACCTCCCAAGCCGGATCCAACTCTTATATCCCCCCAAAGGGCAAAAGAGCAAGAAGCCTCCAGGGAAACCTCCCTTGGAGGCCCCTGTCACAAAGCAACTGGTCACGGCGGGTGGCGGCATTGTTGGTCTGTTCCGTCTATCTGGTCTATTCCGTCTGTCTTGTCTATTTGGTATGTTTGGTCCGGGCAAGACACGGGGTTGTCACGTCTTCGGGGTCCGATTTCCGAGGGATTTGGCCTCCGGGGGATGCTTGCCCCCTACCTCGGTGGGCCTCAGCTTCGCTTCGGACGAAAGGGCTTCCCCCAGGTCCAAATCCTGGAGAATCAAAGCGCCTCCGCTCTGCCCGCGCCAAGCGGGGCGCCTGCCTGTGCGTTGCACGCAGACAGGCGGCAGGCAGGCAGGCAAGCTGCTGCGGGAAACGGAATCACCCTGTAATCGCTTACAAATTAGGCCATGGAACTCAGTGCCTGGGAATTGTTTTTGAGCGGTGGCGTCAGGTGGTGGGAGGTATCAGGGATGGGTTG
>CAYPWF010000116.1:0-6584 GCA_964414345.1 uncultured Desulfarculaceae bacterium | reverse complement strand
GGTGGCCTGGCTCAAGAGCTATGACAAACTCAGGGGCAAGACCTCCCTGGATTTGATCTTCCCCGGCCACGACGTGATGATGTTAAATGATTTCCCCAAAGTGGCCGAGGAGGTGACCAGGCTGGCATAGCAGGGATGGAGCCATCTGAAGGGAGGGCGGGGTTCAGGCCCGGAAAAGAGGGAACACAGCGAGAGGGAAAGACGCGGTGGCGCGGAGACCGGCTTGTCCCAGATCCTGCAGGCCAAGCCGTGGGCATGGGGCCCAAGCAGTGGGAGGCTAAGGCCGTCCAAGAGTGCAGGGGCCGGGTCAGAGAGGTCCCCGCAGCATCTGGGAGGCTGCTTACACCTCAGGGGGCTGGCGAGAAATAGAATGAAGAGCCGGCTTAGAGGCCACCACCTGGTATGCTTGCGTTTCTTCCATGGGCAGGGTTTTCCCTGGGCCTATGGCCAGAACCTGCGAGCCGTTGTTTCCAGGGCCAGCACAGAGGGCGTCCTGGTAGTGGAAGGGGCGGACGAGGTGTGCGAGAGATGCCCGTCACTGAAAGAAGGGCTCTGTGCGCACGGCCCCGGCTGGGAAGAGGAGATCAGGGCCATGGACCATGCGGCCATGGACTTGCTCGGGGTGAGGCCCTGGGAGGAGTGCTCCTGGGATTCATTGGGCCTCACAGTCCAGAGAATTTTCCATCTCTGGGAAATTCAGTTCTGCTTCTCTTGCCAGTGGAGGTCTGCTTGTGAGGAAGAGGAGGGTTACAGGGGCCTCTTGGGCAGGGAGGGCTAGCCAGGAGCGTCTCACACCCACTGCCATTGTGGGAACTGGCCTTGGTGTGGCCCTCCTTGAGGCCTCCGGGCCTCACAAATTGACACCCTATGGAGGGCGATGATAGTTTAGAGCCGGTCAACCATCAAGGAGAAAGGGCTAAGAAGGAGGAGAGATGGAAGCGGGCCAGAAAGTGGTGGATGCTTACAGGTTCCTGCCGCCTAGCCTGGCGGCCTGGGTCAGGAGCTTTATAGGGACCGAGGATTACAAGGGGCAAATACCCTGGACCCCTCTTCCCAAACCTCTCAAGCAGTGTACCTTCTCTCTGGTCACCAGCTCGGGAATAAGCCTCAAGAGCGATCCTCCCTTTGACATGGAGCGGGAGAAAAGGGAGCCCCTTTGGGGAGATCGCTCTTACAGGGTCATCCCCAAAGGGACCACCTCAGATCAGATAGACGTGAACCACCTCCACATAAACACCAACTGGATCAAACAGGATATAAACGTGATGCTTCCCCTGCAGCGCATGGAGGAGCTGGAGTCAGAGGGGGTGATAGGCAGGCTTGCCCCCTCATCCTACTCCTTTTACGGGTTTCAGTGGCAAAGCACCGAGTTTCTGGAGACAGCCATCGCTCCCATGGTCCCAAGGATGAAAAAGGAGGGAGTGGAGGCCGTGCTTCTGTTCCCAGCTTGACCCTTCTGCTGCCAGTCCGTGGGACTGGCCGCTCGTTACCTCGAGGAGCGTGGCTTCTCGACCCTGGTCCTGAACTCGATCTGGACCTTCCACAGGGTGGTGGGGATCCCCAGGACCGCCGCCATAGAGTACCCCTTCGGGAGGCCTGTGGGCCAGGTACAGGACAAAGAAGGCCAGCGAAAAGTAGTTCTGAGCGCCTTGGAGGTTCTGGAAAAGGCCCAAAGACCTGGGGAGATACGCCACCTTCCCTTCACCTGGCCCGAGGAGCCCAAGAACACCGACTGGCAGCCCCCGGAGATGTCTCCCCTCATAAAGTATTACCTTGAGGAGCTAAAGGCAGCCAGAAGGCGGGAGGCGGAGCAGGGGCAAAAGGGGGCCTGAGCTTTGGGGCCTTGCAGGCCCAGGTGAAGAGTTGGGCATGCTGCGCCATACCTTCCTGCACCTTAGAGGGGTAGGGCCCAGAACCGAGAAGGCCCTTTGGGACAATGGCATCCTGGGATGGGAACAGCTCCTGGATCTGGAGCCAGGCAAAGGGTCTTTGAGGATTCCCGGGGCCCTGAGGCATCAGGTGGAGGAGTCCCTCAGGAGGCTCCAAGCCCATGACCCCCACTTCTTTGCCAGAAGGCTTCCTTCCCAAGAGCTGTGGAGGTTGTTTCGCGAATTTCGCCACAGCGCGGCCTACCTGGACATAGAGACAACAGGACTTTGGGCCGGGCAAGGGCATGTCACAACCATAGCCTTGTACGACGGCCGTGAAATCCGTACCTACGTGCACGGGGAGAACCTCTGGGAGTTCGCTCAAGACATAAGGGGTTACAAGCTACTGATAACCTACAACGGCCGGTGCTTCGACCTTCCCTTCATAAGGGAGAGCATGGGCCTGTGCCTTGATCAAGTTCACATAGATCTCAGGTTTCTCCTGGCCAGCCTGGGCTACAGGGGCGGGCTCAAGGGCTGCGAGAGAGCCCTGGGTCTGGAGCGGGGGGATCTGGAGGGTGTGGATGGTTTCTTTGCAGTGCTTCTTTGGGAGGCTTTCTTGAGGGAGCAGGAGCCTAAGTTCCTGGAGACTCTCCTGGCCTACAACATCCAGGACGTGTTGAGTCTGGAGTTTTTGATGGTGAAGGCTTACAACATGAAACTGGCCGGGACGCCTTTTGCCGAGGAACTAGCCCTTTGCACCCCTGAGCCGCGCAGCTTACCCTTCAGTCCTGACCCTCAGATCTTGGATCGTGTCAGGGCCCGCTTGAGACAATTGGCCGGCTGAGAAATCCGGCCCAGCTCAGACCTGCCCGGCCATTTACGGCCAGACCCCAAAACCCTCTATCACCTCCTGCCAGCGATTCTCAGACGGATGTGCAGCATCTCGGGGTGGTTACCTATGCGGACAGGAGGGCCCCAGGTTCCATACCCGCTGGAGATATAGAAATGCGTGTCTCCTTTTTTGAGATGCCCCCAGCTCACCTCGTAGATGAGCGAAGTGAGAAAGTTCAGGGGCCAGAGCTGGCCGTGATGGGTGTGGCCTGAGAGCTGCAAGGCAACCCCAAACCGGGCAGCCTCCTGGAGCTCGAAAGGCTGGTGGTCCATGAGAATAACAGGAAACCTTCTGTCTAAGGGAGCCAGGAGCTCCTGGAGGGGTTTTCTTTTTTTCTCAGTGAAACCGCTTATACTTCTGTCCTCCCGCCCCACAAGATAGAAGAGTCCATCCACCAGCACCGCCTGGTCCCTGAGGACTTTTATGCCTTGCTCCTCCAAATACCTGCAGGCCCTTTCCACCCCTCCTATGTACTCATGGTTGCCCGTAATGGCAAAGACTCCATGCTTGGCCTTGATGGATCGAAGCATGTTCCCAACCGAGTCCCTCATCACTGTCTGGGGATCCTCGTCCAGCAGGTCCCCTGGAAAAAGAACCAAATCAGGCTGCAGTTCTTCTGAGGTCTTGATGAGGCGCTCAAGTCTGCTTTCCCCCACAATGGTCCCTAGATGAATGTCCGATGCCACCAAGAAGTCCAGACTGCGGTTGGCCTCAGCGCTTCCCTGGAGGTCTATCTCCAGGGTCTTGAGCCTGGGATTGAGCCCATTTAGGTAGCCTGCCAGGATCAGAAAAAATGTGGTCAAGCCCACAGCCCCCCTCGCAAGCCTCTCCGCCTTCAAGGAGAGTCCGCCTCCCAGAAGAGATCCCCCTAGACGCACCAGATCCACAACCAGGAAGCCCAAGAAAAAATACAGCATGACTGCAAACCAAAAGGACCCAATCCAGATGAGACCCGCAGAGATGGGCGAGATCCAGTAATTCTCCAGGCTGCGGCCCAGGACAAAGGAGGCTGCCAGGAAAAGAAAAAGCAGGCCAAAACTTCTGGACACTCCCCATTCCGGCAGAAGCGCTCTCTTGCAGCCAAAGAAAATGTAAAGGTTGATAGCTGTATAGAGTGTGAAGAAGGTCCCGTAAAAGAGTATGGCTCTAAGAGTAAGCATGAATAGGGAAGAAGACCTCCTCAGACATGGTGCTGAAGAAAAAGCGGGCTTCAGGGCCGCGCTGGGTTGGAAGAGGGATCCCGCCTTGAGTTCCCATGATTATGTAAGCCATCACCCCCGTGACCAACTAAATGATTATTGCATGTTATGAGTCAGCCATTCCAGGCTTGCTTTATACTCCCCCGAGCCTTATCATATCTGCCGTGCGCCGGATCTGGCCAGAGGTTTCCTCCAGGGGCGGGTCAGGCGCTTGACGGTGAGTGTAGCTCAGTTGGCCAGAGCACCAGGTTGTGGCCCTGGGGGTCGAGGGTTCGAGTCCCTTCACTCACCCCAATTCCCCCCTAGCCGGAGCTTACAGAAGGTCCCACATGGGGAAAAGGTTTCGCCTTGAGGGCGCCCGTAGCTCAGCTGGATAGAGCGTCGGACTTCGAATCCGCAGGTCGCAGGTTCGAATCCTGCCGGGCGCGCTTTCAAATGAATCCTTCCCGTTTTCATAGCCCGTGCAAGGCAGCTTTGCATGGATCCAAGAGAAGTTCTAACCCGCATTATCCATCAGCACCAGCCCAAGGATTCCCTGGATATGGGAGCTTTGAGAGAATGTTTCAGAGTGTTGGAGAGGAAGGCCCTTTGGTGACCCCGGCAAGCGCAGCCGAGGCTTGCAAAGCCTGCGGGATTAGGTTAGCATCATTGAACAGTTTTTTCGCACTGCAAGTGCGGTTTGGGCGGCTAGCTCAATTAGGCAGAGCAACGGACTCTTAATCCGTAGGTTGAAGGTTCGATTCCTTCGCCGCTCACCAAGAGAAACAGGGCCGGGGTGTGACACCCCGGCCTTTTTTTGTGAAAGGGGGAAAATTGGCCCGCATTAATAGCGATCAGTTGATAATGCCGGCGCCTTTCGCATATCCCGAAATGATCTAGGCCATGCTCGGGCACACTCTGATTTTCCCTTTCTGGTGCTGGTTTGAATTTGAGGATGGCCAAACATGGCTGGAGGTTGGGGCGTGGCTCTTAACTTGAGCAGCCTGAGCCAACAAACCGGGCTCCATCTTAGGAGGTATGCACATCTGTTTTCCTGGCCCCAAAAGAAAGGCGCGAGATATAATATGAAAGTGGCCTGGGAAGAAAGGCCCGTATTCTTAAGATGTTAAGGTCCCATGGAAGCACTTGGGTAGAGAAGTGGACTCCTACAAAGACAGACTCAGTGAGTTTCCCAGATCCCCCGGGGTATACCTCATGAGGGATGCCCGGGGCCAGGTCATATACGTGGGTAAGGCCAAGGATCTAAGGGCCAGGCTCAGCTCCTACTTCAGGGGCAAGGGGGACCAGCGCCCCTTGGTCCGCTATCTTCTCAAGGACTTGGACAAAGTGGAGGTAATGGTCACAGGCACCGAGAAGGAGGCCCTGATCCTTGAGAACAATCTCATCAAGAAGCACAGGCCCAGGTATAACGTAAGGTTCAGGGACGACAAGGACTACCTCCACATAAGAATCGACACAACCCAGGCCTTCCCCAGGCTGAGTGTGGCAAGAAGACCCCCCAAGGACGGGGCCCTTTACTTCGGGCCATATGCCTCTGCCCACGCGGCCAGACAGACCATGAGGCTGCTGCAACGCCATATGGGGCTTCGCACCTGCAAGGACTCCCAGCTCAAGCAGGCCAGAAGGACATGCCTCAACCAGCAGATGGGCCGATGCGCCGGGGTGTGCCGAGGAGCGGTGAGCCAGGAGGAGTACTCCTTAAGGGTGCAAGAGGCGGTGATGTTTCTCCAGGGCCGCTCCAGGGAGCTGATCAATTATCTGGAAGGGCGCATGAGAAAGGCCTCGGAGGAGCTCAGGTTCGAGGAGGCGGCCCGTCTCAGGGACCAGATAAGGGAGGTGGAGCGCACCATAGAGGCCCAGAGAGTGGACAAGCCCCTTGGGGGAGATCAGGATGTGGTGGGTCTGCACAGGGTGGGCCTGGAGGGGAGCGTGGCCGTGCTGAGAATAAAGGAAGGAAAGCTCTGGGAGAGGCTCAGCTTCCCCATTTCACCCACCCCGCTGGAGGACGGGGAGGTCCTGGCCTCCTTCCTGCAACAATTCTACGGGGAGGGCCGTCTGCCCCCTCCCAGGATTCTGGTCCCGGTATTCTTGGGTGAGCATTTGCGCATCCTGGAGGAATGGCTGGGGGAGCTTTCAGGCTCCAGGGTGAAGATCAGGAGGCCTTTGAGGGGGGAGGGAAAGAGCCTTCTTCAGATGGCTCAGGAGAATGCCAGGCTAGTCCCAAGACAGAGCCATGGCTGGGTTGAGACAGCTCGAGACCTGCTCAAAAGGTTGGGCCTTAGGCGGCCTCCCAGGGTCATTGATGCCTTTGACATTTCCAATCTGGGAGGGCATGATGCCGTGGGGTCAGCCGTGCGTTTTGTGGAAGGGGTGCCGGAGCCTTCCATGTACAGGAGCTACGGAATAAAAGGGACCTTCCAGCCCGACGACTACGCCATGATGTATGAAGTGATCAGGAGGCATCTGTTGCGAAAGAGAGAGGAGGGGGCGCTACCGGATCTGATGATGGTGGACGGCGGCAAGGGCCAGATGGGGGTGGCGCTGGGGGTACTGGAAGATCTGGGCATCTGGGATCTGGATGTGATTGCCATTGCCAAGGCAAAACCTAAAGAAGGTAAAGGG
>CAYPWF010000115.1:0-6838 GCA_964414345.1 uncultured Desulfarculaceae bacterium | reverse complement strand
AACATGGCCGGGCAGTTGAGGGAGCCCCCACGGCCCACATACTCGGGCGGCAAGGGGATATCCCTGTTCACCGGGAACCAGATCCCTGCCGACTACATCAAGGCCAAGGCCCAGGCAGGCCAGATGAAAAGCGCCCTCTACGCGGTGGTGCTCAAGACCCCCCAGGGGCTCAGGTTCCAGCCCCCGGAGCCCGAGGATCTGGCGGCCCTGGATGAGGCCGAGAAGGAACTGGCCCGCCTGAGGCCAGGGTGGGAGAGCGCCAACATCATCCCGACGGAGTTATATCCAGAAGTGAGCAGCGACGAAAGGCCACGGGTTTATGGGATGCCTCGGTGGGCAGATATGTTCTCCCCCAGGCAGCTCCTTTGCATGGGCGTGCTGGTGGAGGAACTGCGCAGGTTGCGGCCCGAGATCATAGCCGCCGAAGGGCCAGAGATGGGCGAGGCGGTGGTGCACCTTTTGGCTTTAGGATTGGACAAGCTCGCGAACTACAACAATATGCTCGCCTCCTGGCATGCACCCCACTCGGTGATAAGGAGCCTTTTCGACAGACACGATTTTTCCTTCAAGCCGACGTTCAGCGAGATGGCTGCATGCAAGTCAGGAGCTGGCCTGGAGTGGGCCATAGAGAACGTGCTCGAGGCCTACGAGGAGATATGCAATCTGCCGCGGCACGAGGATGCCAAGCCGGTGGAGATCACTCTGGGCTCTGCCACCAGCCTCCCCCACATCCCCAATGGAAGCATCACCGCGGTGGTGGTGGACCCACCGTATGCTGACAATGTCCAGTATTCGGAGCTTGCGGACTTCTTCTATGTCTGGCTCAAGCGTACCCAAGGCCACAGGCGGCCCGAGTGGTTTTCGACCTACCTTTGCGAGCGCGATCAGGAGGCAGTGGTCAATGTAAGCCGCCATCGCCTGCCCGAAGGCTCAGCAGCCCAAGCCAAAGCCGAGGCCCATGCCTTTTACCAGCGCCTGATGACAGAAACCTTCAAAGAATGTCGCCGCATTCTCAGGGACGACGGCGTGCTCACGGTCATGTTCACCCACAAGAAGCAGGAGGCCTGGGAGGCGCTTTTCACCTCCTTGATCCGGGCCGGATTCACCATAACCGCCACCTGGCCCATCAAGACCGAGAGCGAGCACTCCCTTCACCAGGCCAAAAAGAACGCCGCCCAGAGCACCGTGATCCTGGTCTCCAGAAAGAGGCCTCCCGAGGCAGGGGTGGGTTACTTCGATGAGGCCATGCGTCAGGAGATTCGCCACAGGGCAAGAACCACCGCGGAACGCCTGGAGCGGGAGGGCCTCAATCCAGTGGACCAGTTGGTGGGCTCCTTCGGACCGGCCATGGAGGTTTACAGCCGATACGAGGAAGTGAGGACAGACACGGGCGTGCCTGTAGGGGTGGAAAAGGCCATAGACGAGGCCTCGGATGCAGTGAGCGCCTGGCGCGTAGAGAAACTAGCGGCCAAGGGCTTGGATGGCGTCGAGCCCGAGGGGCGCTTCGCGCTTCTGTGCTGGGACGTGCTCGGGGCGGGGGAGTTTCGTTTCAACGAGGCCAAGCTCCTCGGCCATGCCGTGGGGATGGATGTGGAAGGGCTCGTTGCGGCCGGGCTCGTGACAAGGTCAGGCGAGAACATCCAGATGCTCTCTGCCAAGGAGCGCAGGCGTGAGCGAGCACTGGAACCCGACGAGGTGATAGAGACCCTCTTCGGGCCCGTGACCAAGGAGAAGAGGCGCACCAGGAAGCAGGCCCTCAAGGTGCACCCCAACGATCCCCGGTTTCGCACCACGCTGGACGGATGCCATGCCCTGGCGCTGCGTTATTTGGAGGCTGGGGGCGGATCCGGGGGAATAGGATCGGCAAAGGCACTGGCACGGCAGCAAGGCTGGACCAAGGAGTCCTCAGTAGCCCGTCTCATAGAGGCGCTCGTGCGCGCTGCCCCGGAGGCCGTTCGGTTCGACAAGGGGAAGGGCTCGGCCGGGGCTAGGTTCCCGGAGTTCAGGGCCTGGCACGCCCTCCTGGAGCCTCTTTTCGGCCTGGAGCCTCCACAGTGGAAGGAGAAGCGCCCCCCACAGCCCATGCTTCCTTTTGCCGGGGTGGCAGAGAAAGAAGGGGAGTGGTTGGCCGCGGAGTATGAGGATCAGGAGGACTAGGCGGGAGTTGCCGCAATGGATCTTAGGAGCAGGCAGAAAAAAGGCCGGTCCTATTCCTCCCCAGGCAGCGCGAGGAGCAGGTCCATGCCGTCCCATGGCACTGGTCGGCTCATTTCAGTGAAGCCTGGCAGCTTGAGGTCCAGGCAGTGGAAGCGTTTCCTCAAGGGGCCGGATCCTTCCCTCCTGGAGGAGTTCTATGTGCCAGCCCTGGCCCAGGCCATCCGGTACGACCGTTGCTGCGCCTACTTCTCTAGCAGCGCGCTGGCTGCTGCCGCAAGGGGCTTCGGCCGCCTCATAGAGCGGCTGGAGGCCTACGGGGAGAAGGCTTCTAGGCCCGCCGTGCGGCTGGTGGTCAACGAGGAGCTTCCAGAAGAGGACGTGCAGGCCATGATGGAGAGGAGGGATTTCTCCAAGCTCGAGGCCCTCCTGCTCGGGCGGTTGAAGAACCCGAGGGAGCTCCTCGAAAAGCAACGTCTGGCCATGCTCGGCTGGCTCGTCAAACGCGGATGGCTGGCGGTGCGCGTCGGGGTAATGCGCAAGGGGGCGGGCATCGTGCATGCCAAGTTCGGAGTAATGACGGACGAGGCCGGAGACGCCCTGGTTTTTAATGGAAGCGGCAACGAGTCGGCCCAGGGCCTCGTGGCCAACTACGAGCGCATAGAGATCTCCACATCCTGGGAGGATCCTGAAAGGTACAGGGAATACGCCGGGGAGTTCGAGGCCCTTTGGAGCGACCTCCATCCTGACGTGCACACAGTGAGGCTGCCAGAGGCCCTGCGGCTCAAACTGATCAGGTTCGCCCCTGAGGAGCCGCCGGTTGTGGAGCCATCCAATGCCCTGGCTCGCCAAAAGACGGCGATGATCTGGAAGTACATCCTGGAGGCCCCCTACCTGCCCCACGGCGAGACGGCCTGTGATGCCACGGCCTTGGTGGAGCTTTGGCCTCACCAGCGCAAGGTGGTCGAGGAGACCGCCAAGGCATGGCCCGAGGGGCGGCTTCTGTGCGACGAGGTGGGCATGGGCAAGACCATAGAGGCTATCCTGGTCTTGAGGCGGCTGATGGCTGGCAGGGGGGTGCGAAGGGTGCTGGTCCTTTTGCCCGCCTTTCTCCTCAAACAGTGGCAGGCCGAGCTGAGGGAGAAGGGGGCCATCCTAGCCCCAAGGCTGGAGGGCCAAAGCACGCTTCTTTGGCCTGACGGAAGGTCCAAGAAGGTCAAGGATCTCCATGAGGCGCTCAAAGAGGACCTCTTGCTCATGAGCAGGGAGACCGCCCGTACTGGCGCGAACGCAGCCTGCATACTCGCAGCCGAACCGTGGGACCTGGTGATCCTGGACGAGTCCCATGCGGCCAGAAGAAGAAAGCAGGAAGAGGGAGAATTCAATACAGGGACGCTTCTGTTGGAGCTTCTGCGAAAACTGCAACTCAAAGGAAAAACCAGGGGTTTTTTGCTCTTGAGTGCAACCCCGATGCAGACCCATCCCTGGGAGCCCTGGGATCTTCTATCGGTCCTGGGGGAGGGGGGGGTGTGGCTGGGGGATTTCTCTGCTGTGAGGGATTTTTACGAGGCAGTGGCCCGGATTCGGCGGGAAGGCTTTTGCGATTCTAGGACTGCCAGGAAGGCCGCCCGGGTGATCGCCAGTGACGAGCGATTCCCTCCCCCTCCAGAGGGCCAGGATGTGGGAGTGGAGGAAAGCGCCGTGGCCCGGTTGCTGTGCTTCGTTCAACCACGTAGAAGGGAAGAGGTGGTTCGGTGGCTCCGTCTGGGTTCGCCCCTGGGAAGGAGGATGCACCGAAATACCAGAGCGACCCTTAGGGCATATCACGAACGGGGCCTGTTGGCCGAGGCCCCGCCCACCCGCAGGGTGGAAGATATCCGGTTCAGTTTCCAGGATCAAGCCGAGCGCACCGTGTACGAAGCTGTGGCCGCGTACATCGAGAGACGCTTTGCGGAACTGGAGGAGGAGAAGCCCGGGAAGGGCTTTGTCATGACGGTGTACAGGAGGAGGGCGAGCAGCTCCCCCCTGGCCCTGGAGAGGAGCCTGGAGAGGAGGCGTCAGGGTCTGCTCAGGGTCATCCAAACAAGGGCTTATGACTACGACTTGTCCCGTTTCGATGTGCCGGAAGCCCTGGACCCCGATGACCTGCCTGAACATGACGGGGGGAAGGTCTCTTCGGCCCTTCCCCAGGATCCCGCCGTGGCGCGCCGGGAACTGGAGGAGGTGGAAAGTCTCCTCTCGCAGTTGCGCGGCTTGGGAGGGCGCGACAGCAAGAGGGATCGCTTTTACGAGGTTCTCAGGAAGATAACGGACGACGGCCGCGCGGCCCTGGTCTTCACCGAATATGTGGACACCATGGAGTACATCCGGGACAACCTCCTGGGTTATTACGGGACCCATCTCGGCTGTTACAGCGGGGATGGAGGACAGCGCTGGGACGGAGAGGGTTGGCGGCAAGTCACGAAGGATGCGATAACGAGCGCCCTGAGAGACGGGGAGCTAAGGGTGCTCGTGTGCAGCGATGCTGCCAGCGAAGGCCTTAACCTCCAGGCAGCCGGTGC
The DNA here is from genome assembly GCA_964414345.1 of uncultured Desulfarculaceae bacterium. Classification (GTDB taxonomy): domain Bacteria; phylum Desulfobacterota; class Desulfocorpusculales; order Desulfocorpusculum; family Desulfocorpusculum; genus Desulfocorpusculum. Next base: position 2,123 of record CAYPWF010000115.1, on the reverse strand, counting down.
GGTGATCAACTACGATCTTCCTTGGAACCCGAGCAAGGTGGAACAGAGGATCGGGAGGATAGACCGCATCGGCCAGAAGCTGGAGGAGGTCAGGGTGGTAAACCTTTTTCTCCAGGACAGCGTGGACGATCGTGTCTATCGGGCCCTTAGGCAAAGATGCGGGCTCTTCGAGCACTTCGTGGGTCCCATGCAGCCCGTGCTGGCCAAGGCCCGAAGGATGCTCTTGGGGGAGGAGCTCCCTGACCCGAAGGAAATCGACGAAGCCGCATCCAGGGCCGAGCAGGACCATCTGGCACGGGAAATCTACCTGGAGGGCGAGCCCCATGGGGGAGAGGCCGTGGAGGTAGCGCTCGAACTGGGGCACATAAGAGAGGCGCTCCTGCAGCTGAAGGGGGAATTCGGCCCGAGGGCCAAGGCTCACAAGGGGGAGGGGCGTTACGAGCTTTCGGGACATGGCTCTCGAAAGGTGGTGTTTTCGGACTCGATAGAGGTGCTGGAGAGGGATCAGACCGTGATTCCTCTTTCCCCGATGCAGCCCGTGCTACGGGACCTAGCAACGGGGCTTTGGAAGGAGGGAGAGAGGTTGCCTCTGGTCGTGGGATCTGCGCAGATGGGGGCTTTCAGGCGCTCGGTGGCCTATTGGGTGGGGAAAGGGAGTTTGACCCAGGTAGAGTCGTTCCAGGAGCTGGAGAAATTGATCCAGGCCTGGGATGGGACCTATCCTGACCCGGGTGAATGGGTTGGGGCCGAGCAAAAAGCCCGGAGGGAAGCGCAGGAACAGGTGAGGCACATGGATGAGCACGCTGGGCGGTTGGAGCGCCAGGCACTGGAGAGGCAGCTGGCCGCAGCCAGAGCGCGTTTGCTCAAGGAGCTGGGTCGCTACTTATTGTGTCTGGATTCATCCAGCGAAGACCTCAACACGGTTTTCTATCGGCATATGAGCAGGGATGTTCCTGGCGCGGAGCGGCTCAGGCGGTGCTACGACCGGCTGGGAGGCTACCCGGCTTGGCCGGAATCCCTCAGGCTGGAGTTGGAGGAGTTCGTAAACGCCCTGTCAGACAACCAGCGCAAGGCACGCCTCTTGGGCAACGAGCTAGATGCTGCCCTCGAGGACCCGAGATGGGAAGCTGTCGCGACCTCGGTGCAAAACACCCGGCTACAAAGCGTTGGCTGACCAGGGGTATCCCTAACACCACCCATCTCCCTGCCAGCAGTGAACGAAAAGATTGGGAAGGGGCAAGAATTCGCCTGTGGCCTTTTCATGTCAGGCAGCGGTCAAGCAGAAGGCACAGGACTTCGGCGAGCAATACAGGAAACTACTCCCATCCCTGGTGAGCTTTGTTGAGAACTGGACTTCGATGCTTCCTGACTGTCTCCGGATGGTAATGGTTTGAGATTGTTCAGGTGACCCCCCTGGTATAGAGCCCGCATGGTAGGGCGAATTGATGGCATTTCAGTAAAACAAGGCCAGGATGGTGTGTCGGATGTCTTGGGATCTTGTATACAGGAGCAAGCCGCAAGAAGCTCAAGGACCAAGCCTGCGAATACCTCCAGCTGTGCCAGAGCGACCGCAACAAGCAGGGCCGGTCACCTATAGCATACTCATGAACCTGGGAAGGCTGGATCAAGTGGACAGGAAAAAGATAGATCCTGCGGTGGAGGCCCTGTTGGCCTGGAGCACCAACCTCAGGCTCACAAGGATCGGGGATCCTGAGCATAAGGGGGCCTTTGACTGGCGGGCACATGCTGGTTTCGAGAGGGCTGTGCGGGAGTAGTTGATCACGGGGGTAATGTATTTCTCTTCGCTTCAAGTCTTGGGGGGTTGAGTTTCCAAGGGATTTACCCTTCGGGGGAGTTGGCTGTGTGCGACGCACAGGCAGGTGCTTGCCCCATTTCTCAGTCACCCTCGGTTCCGTTTGGGGCGAGAGCATTTCCCCCACGTCCAAATCCTGGAAAAACAGGAGCACCTACACCAAGCGAGGCGGGACAGGCAGGCAAGCGACTTCGAAAAACGGGATCACCCTGTGATCATTTACAAATACGGGTAATGGAGCTGATGGGGATCGAACCCACGACCTCGTGAATGCCATTCACGCGCTCTCCCAGCTGAGCTACAGCCCCAC
>CAYPWF010000114.1:0-6946 GCA_964414345.1 uncultured Desulfarculaceae bacterium | reverse complement strand
GGTAAGTCCGAAGCTCTCTTAGGAGTTGGGGATCCCCCTGGGAAGGTGCGTAATGGGTGGCCCCTCCCAATGCGTCCTCCAAGGCTCTTCGGCAGACCTCCTCGGAGGTTGGGAAATCAGGCTCTCCTATGCCCAAGGAGATGACTCCTTCCAAACCCGAGGCCCGAAGGCTCATCTCTCTTATTTTGGAAGGCATGAGCTCCCTGACCGCTCGGGCCACCCATTTCTCAGGTTGTGCCATCAGCCCTAACTCCATGCAACCCTCTTAAAGGCATGAACACATATCCTCAAACATAACCGAACAACCTGGGCACCCACATGATGATGGCCGGCACATAAGACACCAGGGCCAGGGTGGCCAGGTTGGCCGCCAGGAAGGGCATGGCCCAGCGGGTGACCAGGCCAAAGGGATATCCCGTGATGCCGCAGACAACAAAAAGAAGTACCCCCACAGGGGGAGTTATGAGCCCGATGGAGAGGTTCAGGATCATCACAAAACCGAAATGCAGCGGGTGGATGCCCACTGCCTGCGCCACTGCCAAGAGCGTTGGGGAGAGGATCACGATGGCCGCCCCGGCCTCCATAAACATGCCAACCAAAAGAAGCACCACGTTTATGAGAAGCAATATGAGATAAGGGTCCTTGGTGATGCCAAGCAGGGCAGCGGCGATCTTCTGTGGCACCTGCTCGGCTGTGAGGACCCATGCGAAGATATTGGCCATCCCTATTATGAGAAGCAGCACAGAGGTAGTGATCCCTGTGTTGACAAGTATCCTGACCAGGTCCCTCCACCGAAGCTCTTTGTATACCCAAAGCCCCAGAATCAAGGCGTAGAAAACAGCCACCACGGCCGCCTCGGTGGGGGTGAAGGCCCCTGCCAGTATACCCCCGATTATTATCACAGGGGCCAGGAGGGCCGGACCCGCAGCCACCAACTCCCTCCAGATCCTCCCCAGGGAGAGAGGCTCCTCGTCTTTGGGATAGTTGTGTTTGATGGCAAAGTAGTAAGCCATGCCCATCATGGCCAAGCCTTGCATAATGCCTGGTATCATGCCGGCTGCAAAAAGAGCTCCTATGGAAATCCCCGTAGTTACCCCTAGGATCACCATGAGGATGGATGGGGGAATGGTGGGCCCCATTACCGCGGCTGAGGCTGTGATGGCTGCTGAGAAACCCCTTCCATATCCTCTCTGGACCATGCCAGGTATGAGCACCGAGCCCAGGGCCGATGCATCGGCCACGGCCGATCCCGATATACCGCTCAAAAACATGGCCGAGACCACGGTTGTATGGGCCAGGCCTCCCCTTATCTTCCCTACCAGGACGTTGGCTAAGGAAATGAGTCGCTGGGTGGTTCCCCCCACGTTCATCATCTCCCCTGCCAGGACAAAGAATGGGACCGCCATGAGGGGGAAGGAATCCATGCCAGTGAATATGCGCTGAGCCATAAGGTTTAGGGGCACATCCGAAGCAACAAGAACCGCCAAGGAGGTGATCCCAAGGCAGAAGGCTATGGGGAAGCCCATCACCAAGGTTATGGCAAAAGCCAGGGCCATAAGCAGGATCATTTCTTCACCTTTACATGAAGCCAGTGGCCATCTCAGAGCCGGGGAAGCTTTTTTGTTCCACCAGCCTTGATAAGCCTATGGATGTCTCTGAGATCCGGTCCAAAAGCCTCATGGCGGTGTCCTCAACCGTCCAGGGTTGCGGCAGTGAGACGCCTAGGCCTGCCCCCTTCCACAGGGAAAAACTCCGCGAGCACGCCTGTGGCCAGCTCCAGGATCATGAGGCTTGTCCCCACCGGGACAGCCAAGTAAGGGAAGATCATGGGAATCTGCATGGCCGGGGAGAGCTGGGTGGAGTTGAAAAGGGCCAGGGAAAAGCCTTGCCTGGCAACTATCACCAGGAAAGCGACCGTGACCAGCTGGACGAACACCATCACCTTGGAGCACAGCGCAGGGGGAAGGCGGTCCACGAAGATGCTCACCCCTATGTGCCTTCCCTCCCGAAGGGCCACGAAGGCCCCCAGCATGCCCATCCAGATCATGAGGTAACGGGCCAGCTCCTCGGACCAGGGAAATGGCACGTGAATGAGGAATCGAAAGATTATCTGGAGCAGGACTATCACGGACATGACAGCCCCTATCACCACCAGAGCCACCATGGATATCTTTCTAAACATCTCGCAGAGCCAGCTCATGGCCCTGGTGATTTCCCTCATTTCCACATCCCCATGGCGAAAAGGCGGGAGACACTAGCCCCCCGCCTCAAGAAAACACCCCAAATTGCCGAGTGGGACCTGCGTTTACTTTTTCCCCACCCACTCCGAGTACTTCTGGTTGGCCATCTTGATGTGCTCCTGCACTATCTTATCGGCCTTGTCGCCCACCGCCTGCTCACCCTTCTTGGCCGCATCCAGGGCCTTGGTGACCCATTGCTCCCCCACCTTTTCTTTTAGGTAGCCAAGAGCTGCCGGCTGGGCCACTTCCCTGAACTTGGCCATCTCCTCCTTGGTGGGCTGGTAGACCACCATCCCCCTGTCCTTGAGTTTCTGCAGGCCCTGGATGTTGGCCTCCTGGGAAAAGCCGTTGTGGGTGGCCGCCAGCACCTTGGCTGCCTCTGCCACTACCTTCTGCTGCTCGGGGGTCAGCTTTTTCTGATAGAACTCCTCGTTGATGAAAATAAAGAGCGGATCGTACAGGTGTCCGTCCAAGACCAGGTATTTCTGCACCTCGTAGAACTTCATGTCATGGATGAGCACTATGGGGCACTCCATGGCATCCACCACCTTCTGCTGCAGGGCGGTGTAGAGTTCCCCAAAGGCGATGGGGGTCGGGGAGCCGCCCATGCTCTTGACCATCTCCATGTGCACAGGGTTCTCCATGGTGCGCACCTTGAGGCCCTTCATCTCCGCCGGGGACTTTATCTCCCTCACGTTGTTGGTGAAGTGCCTGTAACCGTTCTCCGTGATCCCCAGGATGCGCACGCCCGTGGCCTTCAAGAAAGCCTCCGAGTACTCCTTGCCGAAATCCCCGTTGTAGGCCTCCCATGCCGCTGGGGCACTGGAGAACAGATAGGGAATTCCGAAGACCATCACCGGCTGGAAGAAGCCTGCAACTGGCCCAGAGGAGAGGGTCCCCATCTGGATCGTGCCCATCTTGACCCCTTCCAGGGCCTCCCTCTCGTTGCCCAGGGCCGAGGCATGATAGGCCTGCACCTCCACCTCTCCCTTGGTCCCCTTCTCCACCATGGCCTTGAAGATCTCGACTGCCTTCACAGTGCGGTTGTCGGGATTTGCAGGACCTGCATTGGCCAGCTTGATGACCACCTTGGCCGAGGCCTCTGAGGCAAGCCCCAAAGCCAGGCCCGCGGCAAGCAAAAGGGAAAGAATTCTCTTCATGTTTGCTTATCCTCCTTGGCTTTCTGGATTCTGAATCACTGCACGAATGAGATTCACGCAGGCTGCGCCGAGACATAGGCGGTTGAATTGTTTGAGTATACGAACCCGCTGCTTTACATGTCAAGGCTTCGCCCGGGGAGCATTCCTATGCCATGAGATCCATCACCGCCTTACAGTGCAACTCAGTGCCTATGAGCAGCACCTCCTCGTTGAAATCGAACCTGGGGTTGTGAACCGGTGCCCCCCCTTCCCTGCCAACCCCCAGGAAATAGTAACAGCCTGGGACGCGTTCCAGGAAATAGGACATGTCCTCTCCCCCCATGGTGGGCTCAGGCTCCAGTACTTTTTGGGAGCCTACCACGGATATTGCACAGGTTCTCACCCGTTGGGCAACCTGGAGGTCATTAACCAGAGGGGGGCATCCCTGGGTATAGCTGAAATCGTATCTGGCCCCCATGGACTCGCACACACCCCTGATGACGCGCTCCAATCGCTCAGGCCAGCTCTCCCAGATCCCTCTGTCAAAGGTACGGGTGGTGCCCGACAAGCTGGCCTCCTCGGGGATTATGTTGAATGCTGTCCCTGAGTGGAAGCTCCCCACCGTCACCACAGAGGGCTGCAAGGGATTCATCTGGCGGCTTACTATCCTCTGGAGAGCCCCCACCACCTGGGTCCCCACCTCCAGAGCATCCACACAAAGGTGAGGCATGGCACCGTGGCCGCCCTTGCCCAGGATCCGAATGTCAAACCGGTCCATGGCTGCCATGAGGGGGCCTGCCTTCACCCCAACGGTCCCCTCCGGAAGCCCCGGCCAGAGGTGGCACCCCAGGGCCCAGTCCACCCGAGGGGCCTCCAGGACCCCCTCCTGGATCATGGGCTTGGCCCCCGATGCCCCCTCCTCAGCGGGCTGGAAAACCAGCTTCACGTTCCCTCTCAGGAGCCCCCTCAAGTCCACCAGAGTCTTGGCGGCTCCCAAGACCATGGCCATGTTGGCGTCATGGCCGCAGGCATGCATGACCCCCGGGTGGGTTGAGGAAAACTCAAGCCCGGTCTCCTCATCGATGGGAAGTCCGTCCATGTCCGCCCGGAGCATCACGGTCGGGCCAGGCGAGGCTCCTGGGAGGAGTCCGACCACACCCCAGCCCCCAACCCCTCTGGTGACCTCCAAGCCCAATTCCTGGAGGAGCCCGGCCAAGAAGGCCGATGTCTTCTCCTCGCAAAAGGCCACCTCCGGGATCCTGTGAAGGGCTCTCCTGGTCTCAACTATCCATTCCCTGTGAGAACGCACCAACTCCCTTAACTCCATTTCCACCTCCGCTGGCAGGCTTAAAGCCTTCTGATTCCCTCAGAGGGGCCATTCTGCCATGTTTCCCCTTGGATTTGAATCAGCCTCATCCACCCCCCTCCTACTCAGCTCCCAGGCGGAACCTCCCCAAGAAGGCTAGGGCCTTGAGCCAGCTTCCCTGGGCCCTTATTCTCCCCTTCAGATAGAGACTCGCAGGCTTAGCCAGCTTGAACAAGATTCTGCGGAAATCCACGGAATCCATTGTGAGCACGGCCACTGGCTCGGGGGTGCCGGGCAGCGGCTCCCCCTCCCAGACCTCGGCGATACCTCTTCTTACGGTCAAATTGAATCTTCTTGCCTCATCCGGGAACACAAAAGCCATGCACTCCTCAAGATCCATGGCATCCTCGGGAGCCAATGCCGTGCTCATTAGAGAGAAAAGGTGTGGCAGGGGAATCTGCTCCAGGAACCTGGGATCGGCCGTGGGCCCGGGGGTCTTGAGGATCCCTTCCCTGAGCTCTTTCACGCTCTCCAGGAGGTAGCCCCGGCCGTTGCTATTGGGAATCTCTTGGGCGAGCGTTTCATAAGAGGATGCCAGAAGTTCCTTGAGCCTCTCAAGGGTTTCATCTTGCGCCAAACCGCTGTCTTGCAGTTTGCCAAGAAGGTGGATCGCCCATCTGGGATCGGCATCGTCCAGGGCGGCTTTGGCCAGATCCAGGACCCTCCCAGGGCCGCCCAGGAGTTGTACCTCCCGGCGGGCGGCCTCCAAGTGGCTAAGAGGGTAGACCCTGTGCGCTCTTCCGTCAAACCAGCCCAGGTTGTTGGTGTAGATGGCTCTCACGGACCAGTCCACCTGACCGTAGAGTTCCCGGTTCTGGGGCTCCCCAGCCAGGTGTTGAGGGAGCCTTATGGTCTCTGCCAGGGTGTCCATGTCCAGGCCGCGGTTGGCTCCCCTCACCACCTCGTCCCTCACCCATTGGATGGCATCTCTGTAGTCCTTAAGTACTCTTGCAATCTCATCCTTGCCGTGGAGGGGCCGCGTGTGGCTGGGCACCAAATGCTCGGCCCCGAGGGACCTCATCCTGTCCAGGCTTTGGATCCAGTCATCCGCGGGCCTGGGACTCGTGCCCCTCAAGGTATACAGGTTCGGGAAGCTCCAATAGAAGTTGTCCCCGCAAAGGAGGGTTTTCTCTTGTGGGATCCAGAGGAACAGATGATCATGGGTCTCCCCGTGGGCCTCCAAGAGGTGGATCGAAAGCCCCCCCAACAGGAGTTCCCTTTGAGCACTGAAGGTGTGTGTCGGAAACAGTACCCCTGTCTCCTGCATGGCCTCCATGTCGGGTCTGGGGCCTATGGCGCTGCATGGAAGGCTCTGCAAATCCACCCTCATGCCGAACTGTTTGAGCCCCCTTCTTTTTTCCACCTCCCGGAAAAGACCGTACTGTTTGAGTAGATGTTGGCTGAAGCCCTCTGTGGCCCAGATCTGGGTGCCCTCCTGTACCCAGACCGTGGCTCCCCCCACGTGGTCTATGTGACTGTGGGTATAGATCAAGGCCCTGACCGGCCCAGCGGGGGCCTCCCTTTCCAAAGCGCTCTTAATCTCCCGGGCCTTGGCGGGGCTCATCCCCGCATCCACTATGATATTCCCCTCCTGGGTGTGTATGAGCGCCACATTGGCCAGATCAAAACCCAGGGCCACCCAGACCCTCTCCGATACCCTTTCCACCCGAGGGGGGCCCACCATTTGCTCACATTGGGCCCGAAGCTCCCCTGGTGACACAACCCGGCTTGGGACCTGGGCTTCCTCTTTCTTTGCCTCACATCCCCCCTGCGCCCATAGTAGGAGCAGCGCTCCTGAGACCGCCAAAGCCCCTCTCATAGTCACCCTCCCCTAACCCGGATTATTCTCCGGAGCCCGTGACTTTGGGGGCTACGCCCCCAAGCCACCGGCACGTCTTGCCATATCCCGACTCAAACCAAGACCAAATCTGAAACCGAAAATCAGGGTGTTCTTGAGTATGGACCGGTTTGTCCAAACATGTCATTGAGATAGCCCGCATCCTCAACTGATCGTGAATAACTCGGGCTAAAGCCATGCCTCTATGAGGCCACCTATTGAGCACTCCGGTGTTTTTCAATATCCTGGATCGACAAGCTTGTCTAGGTAAAAATGGGAATCAGCCTTGGCTAAAGGGGGGGGCGAGGACTATGGAGGGGACGGCGGCTGTGGTGACGGGGGGGACCAAGGGGATAGGACTGGG
>CAYPWF010000113.1:0-7105 GCA_964414345.1 uncultured Desulfarculaceae bacterium | reverse complement strand
GAAGAGTGAAGAATGAAGAGTGAAGAGTGAAGAGTGAAGAATGAAGAGTGAAGAATGAAAAAAGGATGCGGGAGGGGTGGTGAGGGCCGAAAGGAAAAGGGTTCTCGGGTTTTGGGGTTGGGCGGGAGTGTGGGGATCCTTTTTGTGGGCCGTCTTGGCCCTATCCCAAAGAACTGCGATGGGGCAGTATGTGGACAACCCCACCATAAGGGTAGCCGAGTACGGAAGCTTCGCCGAGACCCCTTTTTACGTGGAAGAGAGAACTAACCATCTCCCTTTCCGGCTCCCCGACAAAACCTGTTACAGGGATGCGGACTGCCGCTGGACTTTGGATGAGACGAGGCTGCACCTGAAGGTCAAGGCCACCAGGGGAAGAAAGATAGTGCGTGTGACCAAACAGCTGGACCGTGAGGAACCCGAAGCGGTCTTTGAAAGCCCAGAGGGGGTTCCCACTTTACTCCAGCAAGTATTTCCGAGACCCGGCGGGATCCGGGTGCCTTGCCGACAGCCTGGAGAGCCCCTGTTCCCAGAGGACCAGGAGGATTACCTGACTGTGGAGGCTGTTGAAAGAGGATCTGACGAGGAGGGAAGGGCTGTGGAGCGCTCCACAAGCCTGGTGATTGTTTACCGCTACAGGTGCCTAAAGGACCCCTTGATCCCATAGGCAGAGTGCGGGGCCAGGGGAGTAAGCCAGTAGCTGGGCTCGAGAAAGCCATGGAAAGACACAAAGGCTCCCCGGGTAGCCAAAACCCCAGGAGAGGCCTGTGGCTGAGATCTCAAACCAAGCCAAGATCCCAAGAGGATAATGGAAAAGCGGCACAACTTGCTCAAGCAATGAAGACCCGGCCCCGAGTCAGGGAAGTCGGGTAATCTCAAAAAGGCTTCACCGGGAGGCGAGAGATGGCTTTAGGTGTTAGGAGGCCTGGGGTGTTTTGGTTGGGGGTTTTTTGTGCAATGGCCTTGGCCATGGGGCCGGGTTGTGCTGACAAGCAGGCCAAAAAAGCCAAGCATGTGGAGAGGGGAAGCGCATTTCTGGAGCAGGGCAAGGCGGCAGAGGCCATCATAGAATTCAAAAACGCTGTGCAACTGGATCCAGGGGATGGGCAGGCCCATTACCTGCTGGGCTTGGCTCTTTTGAGAAAGGGCTCTGTGACCGAGGCTTTTGGGGCTTTTTCCCAGGCCGTCAAGCTGGACGAGGGGCTCCTGGACGCCCATTTGGGCCTGGGCCGTCTCTATCTCTTGGGTAGGGATGCCCCAAAGGCCAGGGAAAGGGCCGAGCTGGTACTCCAGAAAGACCCGGCCAACCTGGAGGCTCATCTTCTCATGGCCGACGCCCTAATGGTGGAGGGGAAGCTGGACCAGGCCATAGAATTCCAGCAAAAGGGCCTGGAGCTCAAACCCGACAGGCCTGGAACCGGTGTTCACCTGGCAACCATGTACCTTCTGAAGGGGGAACCTGAGAAGGCCGAGGAGGTGCTGCTGGCAGAGATAAAGAAAGACCCCCAGAGCCCGGCCCCCAGGCTGGCCCTGGCCCGCCTGTACCTTATAACCAAGCGCCAGGAACAGGCTGAAAAGGCCTTCTTGGAGCTCCTGGGTGTGGAACCCGGCAACCTGGCTGCCAGGAGGGACCTGGCAAGGCTTTACGCCTCACAAGGCAAGCCCGAGGAGGGGGAAAAGGTTTTTCTGGAAGCCGTGGCCAAGGAGCCCAAACGCTCGGAGCTGCGCTTGGCCTTGGGGGATTTTTACGCTGCCTGGGGGAAGAGGGATGACGCGGTAAAGCAGTTCAGAGAGGCCCGGGACCTGGATCCCAGAAACCTGGCGGCTCGTGAGAGGCTGGCCGATCACCACCTGGCCCAAAGAGAATTCCACCAGGCAAGAGCCTATGTGGAGGAGATCCGAAAGCTTATCCCAGGGGATCCGGGGGGTATGATGCTGGAGGGCAGGCTTCTTCTGGCCGAGAGGCGCTATGAGGAGGCAGTGGCCGGATTCCAAAGCCTCTTGAAGCAGACACCCAATCTTACCCAGGCGCATTTCCTCCTGGCTCTGAGTTTTTTGGGGAAAGGGGACATCCAGCAGGCCAAGACATCCCTGGTTAAGTGTTTGGAGCTGGCCCCCAACCACCTGGAGGCCAGGGAGCTTCTGGCTGATCTTCACCTCCGCACCGGCGCCAGGGAGGAAGCCCTGGCCGAGGCCCAAAAGCTGGTGGAAAAGGCCCCTAAGAACTGGAGGGCCTACCAGATGTTGGCCAGGGCTCACATGGCCAAGGGGGAGCCCCAAAAGGCCAGGAAAGCTTTGGAGGAGCTCATCAGGCTGGCACCAGAGAGGTCCGAGGGCCCATATCTGATGGGCCTGGTAGCCCTGGCCGAGAAAAAGGAGGATCAAGCGGCCGAGATGTTCGCAAAGGCCCTGGCTCTGGACCCGCAGGATGCCGGCTCTCTCAGGATGCTTGTAGCCTACCTCCTGAAAAAGGGGGAAGATGAAAAGGCAGGCAGCCTTGTGGAGGAGCAGCTCTCCAAGTCCCCCGGGAACCCCCGTCTTCATCACATAAAAGGAGCTCTCATGTCAGCCCGGGGCAGAAGCCAGGAGGCTGAGGAGAGTTACCGCAAGGCCATGGAGCTGGACCCCACAAGGCCCGAGCCTTACATAGCCTTGGCAATGCTCTATGCCAGGGAGAACAGGTTGGAACAGGCTGCCGCCATGTACTCCAAGGCCGCGGAAAAGGATCCCAAGGCCCCTGCCCCTCGCATGGCCCTGGGGGCCATCTACGAAAAAATGGGCAACCCGGCCAAGGCCAAAGAGACCTACCAGCAGATCCTGGCCCTTGATCCGGACTTCCCGCCTGCCCTCAACAACTTGGCCTGGATGGAGCTGCAACAGGGGGGCAACCTGGATCTTGCCCTTAACATGGCCCAAAGAGCCAAGGAAAGAGCCCCGGACGAGCCTGCAGTTTCGGACACCCTTGGTTGGGCTTACCACCTAAAAGGGGTTCCGGCCATGGGTCTTCCCCTGATTCAGGAGGCTTTGGAGAAGATGCCCGAGAACCCCACGGTGCTTTACCACTTGGGGGCTGTCAAAGCCAAGCTGGGCAGACCGGAGGAGGCCAAGCTGGCCTTGGAAAAGGCCCTGCAAGCAGGCCAGAAGCAGCCTTTCCCGGAACAAGTCGAGGCCTCAAGACTCCTGGAGAAGATCAAGAAAGAGACGGGCCAGGGGCAATAGTCAATTGTTTTTCAGGTTTCCTTTAACTTGTAACCAGTAACCAGTGACTTGTAACTAGTAACTAGTAACTAGTAACTAGTAACTAGTAACTTGTACCCAACCACACCCTCAATACCTCACACTGACACGGAAAAAGAACCTGTTATTGGAATACTGAGAGGCCGTGTCGCTTGTCTGCTCTAGGTGCTGGAATTCAACGGCGGCAGTAAGCCACCTGAGCAACCTGGCGTTCAGAGATGGTCTTACCTGCCAGATGGTTCTCTTCCCGCTGGAGGGGAACTCATACCAGCCCATAGAGCCGTCCAGGGCAAAGAAAAGATGCCTTGAGATATGGTACTGAAAAGCCGCCCCTGCAGCGTAGAAGGTCCCGAAGCCCAGGTTCTCTGAATCCCCGTAGCTTTCGGTGTAGCCCCCCCTGAGATAACCCCTGCCTTGGAACCTTGGCCAGCGCACGGTTATTGAGGCCTCCCCCTCTGGCTTCCCGTCGGATTTTCCCTCCTCGGGCACCTGGAAGAAGTAGCCCGCCCGAATCGCCCCGGAGAGCATGGGGTTGAAGGCGTGCTCAGCCCCCAGGCTGCCTCGATAAACAACATAATTTATGCTCTCCTCCTGGGCGAACACCCTGTTGGAGAAACCGGCCTGCACATAAACTGTGGTGTGGGGGCTCAGTCTATGTTTCAGGGCAAGGGTGCCGTCTTGCCCGTCAAAATCCGAGGACTCCGCGAAAAGGGCCTTGGTGTAACTCAGGTCGTAAACCAGGCCGTATTGGGGCACGAACCAGTGCTCCCCTCTGATACCGGCTGTGTCGCGGGTGGAATCGCGGGTACTCTCCTGGTCATTGCGGTAAAGTTCATTGCGATACCGCACCATCACCCAGTCGTCCCTGTCGTAGCGCCACTCCAGGCTGGGCTGGAAGCTGTTTCTGATATACTGCGAGCGGGTAAGGCGGGTGCCCACCCTGAACTCCGTGGGGCCTGGCACCTCATCCGGGGGCGGGGGCTCCTCGGGCAGAAGCACCTCCCTGGGCTCGTCGGAAAGGATGAAGTTGTCCAGCAAGCGCAGCGTTAGATTTCGCACCAAGGCCTGGCGCGCATCCAGGTTGGCCGTGTGGCCCAAGAAGTTCAAGTCTTTGTTGCGGGCATAGAAATTGGCGTTCAGGTGGTAGTCGAATAGAAGCTGGCCTGTCTTGGAATCCAACAGGAGCTGCCCCCCCGGGGAAAAGGTTGTGATGAAGTCCCTCTGGGGGTCCTGGGAGGAGAGATTCAAGTTGTCGTTGTATTGCTCTTGGAGGGTTGCATCCAGGTGCCACTCGGTTCGAAGCTGGGCATGGGAAATGCAGAGGCTGGAAAAAAGGCAAAGGGAGCCTAGGAAAACTTTAAATGATGCTAAAAGCGGCTCTGAGTGAAACCTTCTTTTTCCCCTGGGGAGGGTTCCCAATTCCGGATCTCCCGTGTATTACCTCCTGGTAGTGCAACTTCCGCCGGAGCATTGTATGATTGAATAAAATGTGATGCAAGCGGAAAAGATGAAAGAACGGGCTATTGCGGGTATAAGGGTGGTGAAGAACAGGAAGGAAAAGGACCGAACAGGCCGGGAAGACTGCAAAAAGGGGGGATAAGGATGAAAAGGTCCAGGTTGGTTTGGATTTTGGGTGGAGCAGTTCTCGCGGCAACAATGGGGGCGGCCCCTATGGGCAGCGCCCAGCAAAAACAAGGGGCGCAAGCCTCAGAGGACTACATCATCTCTGTCCAGGACGTGCTGGACATACATGTCTGGAAAGAACCCGAATTGAGCAGGGAGGTGGTGGTCAGGGAGGACGGCAAAATCTCCATACCCCTTGCCGACGACCTCCAGGCCGCAGGCCAGACCCCTGTGGAGTTGAAAAAGGCCATAACCCAGAGGCTCTCTGACTTCCTGGCCGACCCACAGGTCACGGTGATAGTGAAGGTGCCCAAGAAGTACAAGGTGTTCGTCACAGGGAACGTAACCAGGCCTGGACAGTACGAGTCCCCCCATCCGGTCACACCTCTTCAGGCTGTGGCCATGGCAGGGGGGCTCAATGAATGGGCCTCCAACAAGCTCATAATCCTGAGCCGCGAGGGGGACAAACCCACAAGGAAGGTCCTCAATTACAAGGATGTTGTCTCAGGGGAGACCCTGGAGGAAAACCAGCCCTTAAGATCAGGGGATACTGTAATCGTGCCTTGAGGGACACTAGCAAAAGGGAGAGAAACCCATGTTGAACTTGGCTAGAAAGCCCAAGCCCGAGGACTACCTGGCTTTTGCCTGGAGGAGAAAGTGGTGGATCCTGGTGCCTTTCGTGGTTGTCTCGGGCCTGGGGCTGGCCGTGGTCTTTCACCTGCCCAAGCTATATAGGTCCACCACCCTCATAATGCTGGTGCCCCAGAGGGTGCCCACCGAGTACATCCGCCCCACAGTCACCACCACAGTGGAGGAACGCTTACAAAGCATTGCGACTCAGGTGCTAAGCCGTACCAATTTGCAGACCATCATAGAGGAGTTCAACCTATACCCCAAGATGAGGGCCAGCTACTCCAAGGATGAGGTCTTGGAGTTCATGCGCTCCAACATAGAGATCGAAATGAGAAGAGGGCAGAAAGGAGGCCCCAGGAAGGAGACCGTGGATGCCTTCGAACTGTCCTTCTCCCACTCTGAGCCCAAAACCGCCATGCTGGTCACCAACCGTCTGGCCTCTTTCTTCATCGAGCAGAACCTGAAACTAAGGGAGCAGCAGGCCGAGAGCACAGCCTCCTTTCTGGCCGACCAGCTCAAGAAGGTGGAGGCTGACCTGGCTGCAAGGGAGCAGGAGATAGCCCAGTTCAAGGTTAAGCACATGGGTGTGCTTCCCGAGCAGGTCTCGGCCAACTTGGGCATGCTCCAGCAGCTCCAGATGCAATACCAGAGGCTAAACGACAGCATACGCTCTGCAGAGGACAGAAAGGTGCTTTATGTGAACCAGCTGGCTGAGTTGAAAAAGTTCGCCGAGGGAGCAAGAAGTCAGGAAGGCGCCCAGGAGGAGATCCCCTCGGTCCCTGGCGGCCCCACAACAGTGGAACAATTGGAGGCCACTCTGGCCCAGCTCAGGGCCAAGTACACGGACCGGCACCCGGATGTGTTGGCTATGAAAAGAAGGCTTGAGGAGGCCAGGGAAGCGGCCAAATCCGAACCCCAGGGCGGTTCCTCCGACCAAGCGAAACCGCGGCCCAGAAGGGCTGCGGGCGGGGGCTCTCCTGCCCAGCAGACAGAGACCATGATAGCCAACGTGCAGGCCCAGCTGGCTAGCACGGAGTCGGAGATCCGCCAGCTCAAGGCAGAGGAGGCCAAGCTTAAGGCCCGCATAAGAGAATACGAGGAGCGGATAGAGACCGCCCCAAAGATCGAGCAGTTGATGACCGATCTGACCCGAGGCTACGACAACACTAGGAAGCTCTATGAGTCGCTGCTGGCCAAGAAGCTGGAGGCCGAGCAGGCCAAGGCCATGGAGCAGCGCCAGCAGGGAGAGCAGTTCAGGATCCTTGACCCGGCTCAGATACCAGCCAAGCCATGGAAGCCTGACATGAGGAAGATGATAATACTCTGCCTGGTGGCCGGGCTTGGGGCGGGCTTGGGGCTGGCGCTCCTTGTGGATTACAGGGACCGATCCTTCAAGGACCCGGAGGATCTGGAGGCTTTCACCGGGCTCAAGGTGGTGGCCGTATTGCCGAGGATACAAATAAAAGAGGAGGCTCCCCCAAGGAAAAGAAAAACAAGGGCTGGGTGAGAAGGAGTGAAGAGGGAGGGGGGAGGGGGAAGAATGGAGAATGAAGAGTGAAGAATGAAGAATTAAGAGTGAAGAATGAAGAATTAGAAAAAGCCGCGGGGAAATGAA
>CAYPWF010000112.1:0-7180 GCA_964414345.1 uncultured Desulfarculaceae bacterium | reverse complement strand
GGGACTTGGAGAAGCTCATGGAGCTTCAGCAGGGGCGGGACTACCAGGAGGCATGGCTTTATGGGTACAACGAGAGACTCCATCATCTGGTCCCCAATGCCCAAGGCCCTAGAAGGGGAGTTGGGACGCTTTTCGTGGTGCGAATGGGTTGGGGGCTGAAGGATGCGGGCCATTGACATATTTGACGCTTCTTGTGTATTCTAGGCGGCCGAAACGGATGGTTGGGTCCCTGCCCAATTGGGTGGGGATTTTAATGTTTCGACCCTGCGGGTCATTCTGTGTATGAGTATCTAGGGAGGAGGTTTCCGTTCCATGGAGAAGGTCGGCGCGGTGTTGGTGGCAGGCGGTGGTATCGCTGGCGTGCAGGCGGCGCTGGATCTGGCGGATTCCGGCTATTATGTCTACTTGGTGGAGCAATCTGCGGCCATAGGCGGGGTCATGTCCCAGTTGGACAAGACATTTCCCACCAATGACTGCTCCATGTGCATTCTTTCCCCGAAACTTGTGGAATGCGGCAGGCATCTAAATATACAGATCCTAACCCTGAGTGAAGTGGAGGACATCAAAGGGGAAGAGGGGAATTTTGAGGTCACGGTGCTCAAGCATCCCAGGTATGTGGATGAGAGCAAGTGCGTGGCCTGCGGCATCTGCGCCCAGAAATGCCCCAGGAAGGTGGACAACCCCTTTGATGAGGGATTGGGACAGAGAAAAGCCATTTATGTGCTTTACCCCCAGGCAGTGCCCCTCAAGTACGCCATAGACCGCGCCCACTGCATCTATTTTGAAAAGGGCAAATGCAGGGCCTGCGAGAAGTTCTGCGAGAACAAGGCCATCGATTTCGAGCAAAAGGAGGAACGCCTTACCCTTCAGGTGGGCTCCGTTATCCTGGCTCCTGGTTTTGAGATCTTTGATGCAGATCTCATCTCCCATTACGGTTACTCCCGTTTCCCCAACGTGGTCACTGCAAAGGAGTTCGAGAGGATTCTGAGTGCTTCGGGACCTTATCAGGGGCATCTGGTGAGGCCTTCGGACCAGAAGGAGCCCAAAAAGATCGCCTGGATACAGTGCGTGGGCTCAAGAAACATAAATCAGTGCGACCACAGTTACTGCTCTGCTGTGTGCTGTATGTACGCCATAAAAGAGGCGGTTATTGCCAAGGAACACAGCCACTATCCATTGGATACCGCCATCTTTTTCATGGATATGAGAACCTATGGGAAGGGTTTTGAGCGCTATTACAACAGGGCACAGGAGGAGATGGGGGTCAGGTTCATAAGATCCAGAGTGCACACCATCATAGAGGAGCCGGGCACCAAGGACCTTCTAATTCGTTACATAGGGGAGGACGGGAAGGTCACCGAGGAGCTGTTCGATATGGTGGTGCTCTCTGTAGGGCTGCAGACTTCCCAGGAGCTGGTGGAGAAGGCCAAGAAGCTGGGCATAGAGCTCAATGAACACCGTTTTTGCGCTACCAGCAGTTTCCAACCAGTCGCCACTTCCCGGGCTGGAGTGTACGTGTGCGGGGCTTTCCAAGGGCCCAAGGACATCCCCCAGGCCGTGATGGAGGCCAGCGCTGCAGCAGCCAGCGCCGCCTCGGCCCTCTCCGAGGTGAGGGGCACTTTGGTAAAAGACAAGACCTACCCGGAAGAAAGAAGTGTGGTGGGGGAACCTCCCAGAATAGGGGTCTTTGTGTGTAACTGCGGCATCAACATCGGATCAGTGGTGAGCGTTCCGGAAGTGGCTGAGTTTGCAGCCACCTTGCCCTATGTGGAGCATGTGGACCAGAACCTCTTCTCCTGCTCACAGGATACTCAGGACCGTATGAAGGCCATTATCCAGGAGAAGAAGTTGAACAGGGTAGTGGTGGCCTCATGCAGTCCTCGCACGCATGAGCCCCTCTTCCAGGAGACCTGCCAGGAGGCTGGTATCAACAAGTACCTCTTTGAGATGGCCAACATTAGGGATCAATGCTCCTGGGTGCACCAAAACTCCCCCAAGGAGGCCACCGAAAAAGCCAAGGATCTGGTCAGAATGGCTGTGGCCAAAGCCGCTATGCTGGAGCCCCTTAGGGAGGTGGAGTTGGGCCTTACCCAGTCCGCCTTGGTGGTGGGAGGTGGTGTGGCCGGTATGGTGGCTGCCAGGGAGCTTTCAGCTCAGGGTTTTCAGGTCACACTGGTGGAGAAAGAGGGGGTCTTGGGGGGCAATGGGCGTAACATACGCCATACCTGGCGGGGTGAGGACTCCCAGGCTTTTCTGGAAAAACTCATAGGGGAAGTGAAGGAAGACCCCAGGATAGAACTCTACCTGAATGCACAGGTTACTGAGGTGGAGGGGTTCATGGGGAATTTCACCTCCACCGTGCGTGTGGGAAACGGATCCGGAGAACCGGTAAAAGTCCGCCACGGGGCCGTGATCATAGCCACGGGCGCCAGAGAGTCAAAGCCTACAGAGTATATGTACGGGAAGGATCCCCGGGTATTGACCGCCCAAGAGTTCGACAGGCTTTGGGCCCAGGGAGATCCCAAGGTGAAGGGGGCCAAGAGCATTGCTTTCATCCAATGCGTGGGCTCCAGGGAACCCCAAAGGCCTTATTGCAGCAAGGTTTGTTGCACCCACACCTGTCAGAGTGCAGTAAGGCTGAAAGAAGAGGATCCCGAGCGGGATGTGATGGTTTTCTACAGGGATGTGCGTACTTACGGATTCAATGAGGACCACTATAAGGCGGCCAGAGAAAAGGGAGTGCTCTTTTTCCGGTTCGACTTGGAGAATAAGCCCAAGCTCACCAAAAATCCCTCGGGAGGTCTAGAGCTGCAAGGCATGGATCATGTGCTTGGGCTCCCCATTACCCTGGAGCCGGATCTGGTGGTTTTGGCTGCTGCCATAGAGCCCAACGATAACCAGGGCCTGGCTCAGCTTTACAAGGTGCCTCTTAACGACGATGGATTTTTCCTGGAAGCCCACATGAAGCTTAGACCTGTGGATTTTGCTACAGACGGGGTATTCCTGGCCGGATTGGCCCACTATCCCAAGCCCCTGGATGAATCCATAGCCCAGGCCAAGGCGGCTGCAGCCAGGGCAGTCACTGTTTTGGCCACCCAAAAGATGCAGGTGGGTGGAAAGGTTGCTTATGCTGATCCCAAAAAATGCACAGGATGCGGGGTTTGCGAGCTGGTCTGCGCTTACAAGGCGGTCAGCCTCAAGCCGGAGACTCTCACCTCCGAGGTGAACGAGGCCCTGTGCAAGGGCTGCGGAACCTGTGTTTCCTCCTGCAGGTCCGGGGCACTCTCTCTGAAAGGATTCAACGATCCCCAGATATTCGCCATGATTGACGCCTTGAGTGCTTGAGGAGGCTGCGAAAGGAGGGTGTGAGCGCTCTTTTCCCGGGAGGATACTCGTGATGGAACAGGCAATGAAGCAAAGCGAAACATGGGAGCCCAAGATTCTGGCATTTCTTTGCAACTGGTGTAGCTATGCGGGGGCGGACCTGGCCGGGGTGAGTCGGCTCCAATATCCCCCCAACATACGGGTCATCCGGATACCCTGCTCCGGCCGTATGAACCCGGCTTTCATAGTGGCCGCCCTTAGAAACGGGGTAGACGGGGTTTTGGTCTCAGGTTGTCACCCGGGTGATTGTCACTACTTGAGCGGGAACTACTTTGCCAGGCGGAAATTTACGGTTTTCAAAAGTCTCTTGGAGTACATGGGGATCGAGGAGGGCAGGGTGCACTTCTCATGGGTCTCGGCGGCCGAGGGGGAGAAGTTCTCCCAAGTGGTCAGCGAGGTGACCGAGAAGGTGAAGGCTCTGGGGCCAGCCAAAAATTACGTGCGAGAGAAGATCGAGGTGTGCTAGAGATGGAGAAAATAGCAGAGCAGATCCGATCAGAGGCGAGCCGGCTGCTGGAGAAGGGAGAGGTGGAGCTGGTGGTGGGTTTCCGAAAGGGGAGTATCCCCATGGTAAGCCGACCATGGCTGGCCCGGACCCCCCAGGAGGCCAAGGAGCTTCACTGGGACGGCTTCTGTAACCTGAACCTGGCCAACTACCTGACAAAGCGCAAGGAGAAAGTGGCAGTGGTGGCCAAGGGGTGTGATTCCCGTTCCTTGGTGCTCCATGTACAGGAGCACCAAATATCAAGGGAGCAGGTGGTTGTGCTGGGGGTACCCTGCAATGGCATGTTGGATCGCAGGAAGTTACAACAGGCTGCAGGTCGAGGCAAGGAAATCCTGGAGGTGGAAGAGACCGACGGCTCGGTGCAGCTGCGTGGGAGAGATTTGCAGATGAGCCTTCCCAGGGAGGAAGCTCTCCAGCAGTGTTGCTCCATCTGCGAGCATCGAAATCCCGTGGTAAAGGACCTGTTGGTGGGGCAGGAGGTGGCTGAGCAGAAGAACGAGAGATTCAAAGAGGTGCTGGAGATCGAGGCCAAGAAGGCCCAGGAGCGTTGGGAGGTTTTCAGGCAGGTGCTTAGCACTTGCATCAGGTGCTATGCCTGCCGCAACGCTTGCCCTCACTGCTATTGCCCGGAGTGTTTCGTGGATTGCTCCAGGCCCCAGTGGGTGGGCAAGTCCCAGGATCCTGAGGATGTATTCACATTCCACCTTTTTAGAGCCTTCCACATGGCCGGCCGCTGCACGGACTGCGGATCCTGCGAGAGAGCTTGTCCCATGGGTATCCCCGTGAGGCTTCTGACCCGCAAGCTGGAAAAAGAGATCAAGGAAAGATGGGGATATGAGGTGGGGACCTCGTTGGAGGGTGTGCCGCCATTGGCTACTTATCAACCCGACGATCCGCAGGATTTCATCCTCTAAGGTGAATGGAAAGAAATGAGGAGGCCCTCTTACTCGGCAGCCATGAACGGGGGCAAGTACTTTACGGGATGCAAGTGGAGAAATCTGAAGTAAATTCAAAACTGTGCCGGTGAAGGGGGATTCTTTGAGGACTGCCCCCGGGGGCAAGACAGGAAGGCGAGGGTACATGGTGATGGAAGCTAAGACTCTTGCGAAAAAGGAGCTTTCCGGATTTCTGGAGGGCTTGAGGGGTAAGGGTTTTGAGATATGGGGACCCGCAAGCGGCCCGGGGGATGTGGAGTTCGGGTTTTTGGGCCCGGGCACCCAGCCCGAGCTGGATTACAGCAACGTCCGACTTTCCCCCAAAACATTGGCTTTCCCCCAGTCGGAACAGATGTTTGTATTCAGTACAGATCGCCACAGAGAGGATGCCTTCATTCTTAAGGAGGTGCCTGAGGGAGGGAAAACCCGCTTGGCCTTCGGCATCAGACCTTGTGATGCCAGAGCTTTCTTGATTCTGGACAAGGTCTTCCTGGTTCAGGGGGCCATGGAGGATCCATATTACAAGAACAAGCGCCAACGGACGTTGCTGGTGGGGTTAGGCTGTAACAAGCCTTGCTCCACCTGCTTTTGTCATTGGACAGGAGGGGGGCCCTTTTCCAAGGAGGGTCTGGATGTGCTCATGACGGATCTTGGGGAGAGCCTTCTTCTAGAGGGGGTATCAGAGCAGGGCAAGAGTTTGATCTCAGGCTGGAACCTGGCCACCGCAGACCCTAAGCAGCTTGAGCAGGCTGCGCAGTTGGCCCAAGAGGTCCGAAACGTGATGGGACCGGGGGTGGATCCAACCTCTATCAGAAAGAAGCCGTTACTTGAGGCCTTTGGAGACGCTTACTGGGAAAAGGTTCACGAGCCATGCATCAAGTGCGGGACCTGTACATACCTGTGCCCCACTTGCAGCTGTTTCGATATACAGGACGAGGTGAGGGGGCGGTGCGGGCTAAGGGGAAGGAACTGGGACAGCTGCATGTTCCCCCTAACCACGCTTCACGCCTCGGGGCATAACCCCAGGCCCACGGGCAAGGAAAGATTCCGCCAGCGTTTCATGCACAAGCTAAGGTACTTCCTGGACGATTTTGACACCATCATGTGCGTGGGCTGCGGCAGATGTGTCCAATATTGCCCGGTGAACATAGATATCAGGGAGATCATCAAGGAGTTGGGCGCGTGAGTCCCACAGGAGAGATGGCGATGAACGGGAAGAACCCATACCTTCCATATCCGGTGCGGATAGACAAGATCACAGTGGAGACGGACGACCGTAACCTAAAGAGCTTCCGGCTCATATTCCTGAAAAAAGAGGACGAGGGGGCCTTTCAGTATACCCCAGGACAGTTTGCCGAACTCTCTGTGGCAGGCAAGGGCGAGATCCCCATAGGGATAGCTTCTTCCCCAACTGAACCGGGGCACCTGCTTTTCACGGTGAACAAGGCGGGAGTGGTTACACAGGCCCTCCACGAGATGAACGAGGGGGATGTGATGGGGGTTCGGGGTCCTTTGGGAAAGGGCTTTCCACTGGACCGTTTCGAGGGCAAAAACGTGGTTTTTATAGGCGGCGGCTTTGCGTTTACCACCTTGCGGTCCACAATCCAGTACATGCTGCACCCAGATAATCGCTCCCGTTTTGGAGATATCACAGTGATCTACGGGGCCAGGCGCCCAGGTTTGCTGCTTTACAAGGAGACACTGAAGGAGTGGGAAGCCAGGGAGGACATACAGACCCATTTCACCGTGGATGCGGGGGAGGAGGGCTGGACGGGCAGGGTGGGCTTTGTGCCTGCCGTGACAGAAGAGGTGGCTCCCAGCTCCAGGGACTCTTTTGCCATTGTTTGCGGCCCGCCCATCATGATCAAGTTTACGATGCCGGTGCTCACCAAGCTCGGCTTCACCCCAGAGCAGATCATCATGTCTTTGGAAAATAGAATGAAATGCGGCATAGGCATATGCGGCAAATGTAACACCGGGCCCAAGTATGTGTGCAAAGATGGCCCTGTCTTTACAATGGCCGAACTAAATCAGATCCCGGCGGAGTATTAGGAAGCCTGCCGGAAAGGTGCAAATGGGGGAGGAAAGGCTGTGGAGAACTTAAGGCTTGCCAAGGAGAGGAAACGCCACTTCAAAGAGATGGTGGCGCCTGCCAGCCGGCTGGATGCATGTCTGACATGCGGCACTTGTGCGGGGGGATGCCCTGTGGCCGACTGGGAGGGTATGGACCCAAGGAAGCTCATACGAATGATTCAATTGGGCCTGGAGGATGAGATCATCAAGTCCAACTGGATCTGGCAGTGCACCAACTGCCAGAGGTGCACCTGGGCCTGCCCCATGGGGATCAACTTCGGGG
>CAYPWF010000111.1:0-7299 GCA_964414345.1 uncultured Desulfarculaceae bacterium | reverse complement strand
GACTCAAAAAGAAGATCCGGGTCTATCTCGTGGAGCAGATCCCCGGGTTCGAGCCTTCTGATCTGAATTTGCCTTAAGCATCCCGCAAAAAGCCCGCATTTGGGAGGCGGGCCTTTACTTTATCTTGGCTACGGGGGGGTTCCTACAGGTCCCCCAATTGGCTTGTTTGGGTTTTAACCCACCGAAACCACTTCCCTGATAGCTCAGGCAAGCTGGCTCGGACTATTCTCCAGAGGCTGTGACTTTGGGGGCTCAAGCCCCCAAGCCCCACTCACGCTTTGGCATATTTGAAATCAAACCAGCGCTAAATCTGAAACCAAGAATCGGGGAGTCTTTGACCATAAGCTGGCTTGTCCTGACGTAACATCAAGATGGCCAGCATTATCCACTGAGTGTGACTACTTCGGCTTAGAAAACCTCTCTCCAACCCCTGATCGCGCCACCCAATCCCGGCACCCTTTGGATCGTAATGGGAGGCTCTCCTTCCAAAGGATTGTGAGGCAGGTTGCTGGTGGTGACATAGATATTGCCGTTTGTCACCAAAGGAGCAGTGGGCACCCCGGCCCCAATCTCCCTTTTCATAATAGGGGTCTCAAGCTTGTTACCACTTGCGTCATAGACCAGCCCTGCTTGGCCTCCTTCTGTGCTGTCTATTCCTTTGGACATGGTCACTCCCCACAAGTAACCTGTGCCTGCGCCGCACTGTCCCGAGGGTGAATAAGAGGTGAAATACACGACCCTATTGAATACTGCGGGTCTTGCCAAAACCTTCTCTCCCAGTGGTAAACTTATCACCCAGTTTATTCTCCCGGTGCAGGTGGCGGGGTCTCCCGCAACCAAAGACCCCCTGTCTTCCACTTCAAAGAAGTAGTCTTGGGTGGTTGTAGTGGTAGGGTTGATCTCGTCTCCCGTTCCGAAGAAAACCAGGTTGTATCCGCTGTCTCCCCTGGCCACTGCCGGTGGATGGAAGATGGGCCTTGCTGTTAAGGTAGGCGGGGCGGAGACTTCAGAGTGCCAGTTGGGGGCCGCCGGATCAAAAAGCTTGCAAGGAACCCAGTTGCCCATATCTGGGTCTGTAAGGTCCATTTTCCACATTATCCCAGAAGTGTCACCGAAGTATATCTTCTCAATGTAGCCGTTTCCATCCATGTCCACAGCCCTGATCGTGGACGGGACTCTGTTTGTGGGCCCTCCTATGGTCCACTCCGCGTAGGTGGCTCCGATGCTGAGAGGCTGCCCTGTCTCAATGTCTATCATATAGAGACGATTACCCACGTTATTGTTGGATGGTGAAGACGGGTCCGTCCACCCTCCTCCAACGATGGCCACCCATTTGTCGGAACTCCCCACCTTCACCCTCCCAATGGCAGGCACCGACCAGGTGTAGCCCATATTGTTGTCCCCGTGGCTGTCAGTATACTCCCAAAGAACCCTTGGATTGGAAGGATCGGTTACATCCAGGGCAAAGTAGCCCCGACCTCCTTCCCTCATACCGCTTACCAACACGGTGTACCATCCCGCACTGGGGAATACCGTGCTTCCAGTACCTTGGGAGTAAACATCGGATACCGTGGGGGGGGAATCCACGTAAAACTGGTGCTCAACCCTGAGGTTTTTCAAGTTTGGGAGAGCCATCTTGGGAATGTAGGACCACCTTTCCTGCCCGTTGTCATCACAAAGCTCTGTTCCAGAATGTCCCCTGTCGCAGTCATCGTAGTGACGGGCTCTAAAGGCGTGGAGCATGCCGCCGTTGCTTCCCACGAATACTGTTGTGTCCCTTTCTCCATATGTGGACTTGAAAGTTGGGTATTCGTTGAATGTGAAGTTGAAAGGTGGTTTTCCTACCACAACGGGCCGAGTATGATAAAGGTCGGCCAGCTTCCAAGAGGGATCTCTTGTCCCCGCATAGGCCCCTGCGGCAAATCCTGGGTTCAGAATAAAGCCTATGACCGCTGCAGCATCTGCGTCCTCGTTAGGTGTGCCATTTCCATTTATGTCATCAGTGGATTGAAGGAGATAAGGCTTGAGGGTCGTAAGGTTGTCGGTGCTGAAGGCTATTCTTGTGGGCTCTCGTCCGTCCTCCACAGTGGTGTACACTGTCCTTGTAGTCTGGGCATTTAGGGCCGAGCCGGCGTCACCAGTACCTCCCCACTCCTTACAGGTTGGATCCTCGGGATCACATCTTTCAACTCCACCGCTGGTTGGATCAACGCTGAATTTTGCCAGGTGTCCTCGCCAGCCTGGGTACTCGAAGTAAGCCATGTAAATGCGATCCCCTTCCCTGGAGATGGTCAGATCAGAACGAGTGTAGAAATTCGATCCTATCTCCTCGAAGATGGCGCTTAGCTCCAGAGCCAACTTTTCGGCGTCCTGGGCAAAGCGGGCATGACCCGTTCCTCCTGCAGAGGCTATGTTATTCAAGGTCCCAGCCTGGGAGGGATCCAGGCCAAAGCCGATAACGTAAGTTTTGACTTCGTAGAGCTTCTCGTCTATCACGATATTTCTCAAAGCCAGGGCTGCAGCCACAGGGGACCTCGGGTCTGTGCTGCTCGTCAAACAGGTGGAGTAGTCGCCAGAAGCTGGGTCGCAATCCGCTGTGTCCAACCCGTCGGTCAAAAGAATTATATAGTTCTGCCTGCAATAGATGAGGCTTTGGGCATCCTGCCTGAGATAGCTCTCAAAATAACGCTTGGCCCACCTCAGAGTGGCAGCAAGCGGGGTGGCCTTCCCTCCCCCGCCTGAAGCCCAGGTCTCTGCCTGGCCTGTGTTAGGGGCTATGGAGGAGGTGAAAGGCATAGTTGTGTAGTCATTGTTAGTATACCTGGGGTGGCTGGAAAACCGCTGCAAGCTAACGTAATTCCTTATGGCATCCTTGTTGGCCATGCTGGTGTCGTTTCCTGCAGGAAGGTTCACGAAGACCAGGTGGTCGTTGCCAATCCTGTTACCTCCCTCGTTGCCCACCTCCGCCGGATAGAAATAGGGGCCGGAATCAGGTGCCCCGATGGGGGGTTGGTTGGACAGGGCCCAGTTTCCGGAAGCGTCTTTCTTGACATAGCTCCAGGCATGAGGACGGTTAACAGTGGAGGTGCCCGGGTACCATATATAATCAACCGGATACCTTGCCGGTTCAATGTCGCAGATGGTGCCTGATGTGTTACACACCACTCCATGAATGCCTTCGGGAGGCACCAAGATCCAGGAACCGCTCGTGGCGTAGGGCGTGACCTCCAGGGTGAAAGGATCTATGTACTGAGCCTGGCCTGGAGTTCTGGACCAGTCGCCGTTTGTCTGTATCCAAGTTGTTGTGTAGTACTCCGGTGTGCCCGAGCTGGTGACAGGGGGTGGATCGTACTTCCTCCATAACCTGCATCCGGTTCCATCTGTGACCCTTGTATAACCGCTGGCCGGAGCGGGCAGGTTGTTGGGGCCCCCCGTCGGAGGGTAACTTGTGTGCCAAGTTCCATCAGGCGCTACTGAGGGATCATAGGCGTCAGCAGCATCCGTGATGGTGGTATAACGGTACCGGCGATACGGGGCTGAGAACTTCCACCTATATCTGTATATGGCCCCGTCACGATACTCAGGCACTGCTGCCTCTGTAATTGTGTACGTTATGGTCTCCGTCCTAAGTGAGCACGCCGCCGGATCCGGCGGGGAACTCTGGGCGCATGTTCGCGGAACAGTGAAAGTGTTCCCAACGCCCAGTCCGGTGAAAGTCAAGCTGCAAAAACTGAAAGAACTGCTCGTGGAAGAGTAGACTGTTCTGTTGTCATTGGTAGGATTGTTTGCTAGCTCAAGCACTTGCCAGTAGATGGGATCATCGGTGGTGGTGCCAGGGACAGCCGGCACGACTCTATAGTACTTGGCCACCACCCTTGGATCCCTCTGGCTCATGTATGTTGCAAGTCCCAGGTTCACCTCGTTTATATTGTCCAGGATTACATTTAGGGCCAGCTTGGCCTGATAAAGCTTGCTCGAGGGATGGTCTCCCCCCGATGCCACCCTGGTGGGATTGGCGTTCTCATCCAGCCACGGTAGCACGTCAGGCCAAGTCACATCTTCCCATCCGGTCACCCTGTTGTTTGAATCCAGCGTGACATTTTGCCTCCACTGCCGGTTGCTTGGTCTTACAGAGAGACCGTTCACATCCAGGTAAGGTACGTCCTGCATGGAGTCGGAATTGTCGAAAATTATAAAGGCGTTGGGGTATTGGGGCTCGGCCCTAAAAAATGGCGGCTCTTCGCCCATGGCTTTTGTATTAATAAGAAAGAGGGTTAAGAACGCCCATAGAAGCTTGGCCTTGTGACCGATCATGAAAACCTCCTTCCGCCTCATTGGCCCAAAAGCATCAATTGGCGCCGGCGTAGCCGGGAAGGCCCTCTGATCTTACTTCACCTTCCTGAAATGCCACGCGGATCTCGGCCTCGATTTCCACCTGTCCCCGCCCGGTGCGGTCCTGCCCCCTGGACCTGACCCTGTAAACGGCCGCGTTTCCGGCCCTGGGATCGTTCCATACAAACTGAGGTGGCTGCGGAATCTGAAAGCGGATTCCTGTGGCCGAACCAGCTGAAGCCAAGATGCTGTTCGTTGCGTTCATATTCGCAAATCCAGACATCTCCTCCAGGTCTTGAGTTCTGAGCCACTGGACCCCGGCATCCGCATTCATAAGGGCTTCGTGGTAGACCTTCTCGTTCATGGCTATCTGCATGTCCGTATTGCTGGTAAGGATAGAGGCGGCTCCCAAAAGGGCACATATCACCATAACCAGGAGAGCTACGACTAAAGCTGCCCCCCTCTCTCCTCTGTCTTCCCATGTCGCCTTATTTTTCATCACACCCGGATTCATGTCCCGCCCCTCCCAAAACTCTTACCTTCCCCCCATTAAGAGCGCGGCTCACGGAATATTACGCACCCTCACAGTCTCCGTGATACTCTTCCTCCTGATCCCGCCAATCCCTGGAAGGGGCTTCCTGGTCCTGGCGGTCAAGGTGACGGTGTAGGATCGCTGGTTTGCTGTTGTGGGCTGTACCTGAAGATCCTCTATGTAATCAACCATGGGCTGAGCGCCGTTCAGGCCGACTCCTTCTGTCATCCGCAACACAGGGCGGCTGGCATCGCTTAAGTCCACCTCGTATCGCTTTCTGGTCAACCTCATTAGCCTGGAACCCGAGCCGTACCCAGGGAATGTGCCGTGCCCCCCAGGGTCGTTATACTCCCCACAGGGATCTCCTTCGCCTGGATTGTGCTGTAACTTCAGGCTAGCAGCCTGGACCTGGGTGACACAGAATACGCTGGAATTTGCCCCGTCTGTTATGACTACCAGGTCATTCTCACAGAAACAGCGCTTCTGGCCTCCTGCAAGGCACTCGGCTTCCGAGTACGAGACCCCCGAAGCGCACACCCCACTCACATTCAACTCCGCACTAGGGCTCGGCATCGGAGACGTGATAGTAGTCATTAAATTTGCGTCAGCGTACGTCACGATTATGGCATCCGGCGCTGCGGAAGAACCTCCCA
The DNA here is from genome assembly GCA_964414345.1 of uncultured Desulfarculaceae bacterium. Lineage (GTDB taxonomy): Bacteria > Desulfobacterota > Desulfocorpusculales > Desulfocorpusculum > Desulfocorpusculum > Desulfocorpusculum. Next base: position 1,782 of record CAYPWF010000111.1, on the reverse strand, counting down.
CAATCTCTATTGCATTTACAGGCCCGCCAAGACCTGTTACAGGATTTGTTCCGGAGGTGGCCTGTGCGTTTTCCATGTGGTATCCCGCCATTCTCATGTCCCTTGTTATCATGGTGGCCGCCACCCTCAGATCCTGGTTCATCTCGGCCATCTGGTCCACCAGGACCTGTGATTTTTCCTGGGAACCGAAGAGGTTATATATGCCGGCTATGAGAATGGCTGTTATGACCATGGCCAGCATCACCTCTGCCAGAGTGAATCCCTTAGTGGTCGCAGAATCCCTCACTGGACGGCTCCTCAAAAATTCATGTCTCATGAGCCCTTTTTCTGCCGGTTCCATGCCTTTCCCCAAAAAAAGTCAGACCTTTTTTATTGAGTAAGAAGACTTGTGAGCCTCACCTGTCTTTGCCCCCAGGTTACCACCACCTCAATCTGCCTTATATTGGCCTGCGCCACACCCGGCCACGCTGCGGTCTGGGTTACCGTCCATGTGCGGCTGAACCGTCCTAAACGACCTTCCGGGTCCAAGAGTGTGGGGCATGTTACCCCGGCCTCTGCAGCTCCTCCCGGGCAAACCTGGGGGCTTGTGCTGCTGGCTGCAGTTCCAAAGCTGTTTGTCTGTATCTGTTCTATGACGTCCTGGGCCAGCCTGAGGGCCACCGCCATCCGGCCGCTGTACTCAGCCGCGTCTATGGAACGGGTTTGCATTCTGGCCATAGCCAAGAGGGCAACGGCGATAATAAAAAGCGCTATTGTCACTTCCAACAGGGTGAATCCAGACTGCTTATTGAAACATGGTCTTTTCATCACGACCTCTCCATCCAGACCCTGCCTGTTGTGTCCACCTTCACTTTGTAGCCCTGCCCGGTACTGGCCCTCAGCTCCACGCACCTGTTGGCCTCAGTGGACGGCAAAGATGCCGTTCCGTCGACATTGAAAATCACGCTTCTGTCTTCGAACGGGGTGCCGTTTATGCTGATCGTGGATGGCAGTAAACGCGGTGGCAGCTCGGCCACGTTACTCCAATTGCAGTCGGCGTCCTGGGCGGCTCTTACACATCCAGTGGCACCCTCTTGAATCCTAAAGCTTCTTCCGTCAGACGCAAAAAGCACCCTGTGGGCCCTCATGGTTGAGACCGCCCTGGCCTTGGCCCTGTTGAACTCGCCGAAAACGTCTCTGGAGGTCTTCTTAAGTTCCCTCAAAGGCTTTCCTGCAATCCAGTTGGGAATCCCTATGGCTGCAGCAATTCCCACTATGGCTACCACCACCATCAGCTCGATTAGGCTGAAACCGCGACTCCCCTTACTCCCATTTTTCTTGACGATAAACATCAAGACCCCCTGGCTATTCTGATCCTCCCCGTCCAGTGGACTATCACTTGATAACGGTCCCCGCGGAGGCTTTGCAGGGTCACTCTCCCCGACTCTGCGGTTCCATCCACGTTGAAGACGGCCCTACGATCTCCGAACGGGGTGCCTACCACCGCTACGTTTTTAGGCAAGAAGGAGACCGGCACTTCTTGCACCTGACTCCATACGCATGTGTCAGTCCCGGCCTTGAGACATCCAAGCCCTCCTTCCATTAGCCGCATACTTTTCATGATTACATCAAACTCCACACATTGCGCCTGCATGGTGGACATGGCCCTTCCTTTGGCCCTCATGAACTCGCCGAATACCTGCCTTGCCGCACCTTTCAACTCCCTAAGGGGCTTCCCGGCCACCCAATTGGGGATGCCGATGGCTGCGGCAATCCCTATGATGGCCAAGACAATTGCAAGCT
>CAYPWF010000110.1:312-7321 GCA_964414345.1 uncultured Desulfarculaceae bacterium | reverse complement strand
GCAATCCCCTTTGTAGTCGGGGCTATCTTCGGACCCATGAGCATAGGCCCCCTACGGGGGGCCGAAACAGGTCGCAATCCCCTTTGTAGTCGGGGCTATCTTCGGACAGCACCCTGTACGAGCCCAGTAACGGTGCGGGTTCGCAGGCGGTGATTAGCAAACCTCCCTTTTTCATCTCCCCGAAGATCATTCCTGCGATACAAATTTGTAGGACAGACACATGAACTATTTGATATCACGAACGTTTTCAGCATTAGCAAACCTCGTAACACCAATTTTGATAAAAATCAATAAAAACAACTAGTTGATTCAATGTTGGAAAATCCACCACAGGTTTGCTAATCGCACCCTCTGGCATGGAAGAAACTTTATGAGCAGAGTGCGGCTCTGTCAAGACAATTCTTGGGATATCCCTGTAAAAAGGGGATTGCAGTGCCATTGCCCCCTCAATGATTCGGTCTCAGACTATGGCGAAGGGCTCGTCCTCAGTGAGAACCCCGGTGCCTGATATCTCTGTCCTCACAACGCAACCCTGGCACAAGAAGTAATACCTCACCGTGTCATACGAAAGATCTATCAGCTTCTCAAGGCGGGCCTTGAGCCTCAGAAACCTCTTTTCCTCCAGGTTGGGGCACTCGAACACTGATTTCTGGACCCTGTGGGCCACAGCCTTGAGCTCCTTTACGACTTTATAGCGAATCTTATCGTCCGCTATGTCGAAACAGATAACGCAAAACATCATCTGCTCCACTCGAAGGGGATATAGTTTTCTTCCTCCCCCAGGACAAGGCGTGCAAATCGCCTCACCTGAAGCTCTACCAGGTATCTGTAGGTGACCTGATTCCCGCTCTGGGGATCCTGAATCCGGGTCTCCAACTTGCGCTCGAATATCTCTATGAACCCTTTCATGACTTCGGGCTTCATCTCAACGGGCCTTTTTTCTTTGAGCTCCTCCTCGGTCTCGTAGGTGGTGTCGGTCACGTTTCTGTAAACGAAGTCATCCTTTCCTATTACCTTGCGGTTCACCAAGGTTATGACCAGCGTGTCTGTGAAAACCGGTCGATACTCTTCCATCAGGTCGCACACCAGAGAGGGCCGCCCGTACTCCGTCTCGTGGAGGGCCCCCAGGTATGGGTCCAGCCCAACCAGGTTGACCTGGTTCTCCAGGAGGTTGGCCAGCATTGTGTACCCGAAGGAAAGAAGTGCGTTGACCGGGTCCAGCGGGGGTCTTCGATTGCGTCCCCTGAACTCCATGCCCTGGGCGTTGAGCAGTTTTCCAAACACAGAAAAATAGCTCCTGGAAGCAGCCCCTTCTATCCCACGGATGACCTCGAGGGCCGGGGCTTCCTCGAGCCTTTCCCTCAAGGCTCTTATGGAGGCTGCGGCAGAGCCTATCCCCTCGTCCCTGAGCCTCCGGTTATAGCGCAGGAGCAGCAGATACATGTTTTGAAGCTTTCCGCCCACAATGCTGGAGGCCACTTTGCGGGCAAATTCCTGATCTTGGAGACGTGTGTACTGGGCCTGCCTCAAGGTGACGTTTTTGGTGTAGGAGGTCATGAGACGGCCTCGGAACCTGCCTTTTTGGGTGAGAAATACGGTGTCGACCCGGTTCCTGATCAGCAAATCCATCACAGGGGGTGTGAGGATGATGTTCCCCATGAGCACCAGCTGCTGTAGATCCTCCAGCAGAAGTTCTCGCAGGATTTCCCGCCCCCTGCGTACCACAAGCCTGTTGCCGTCCTTGTGCAGCTGGCAGCCTTGTTCCACGATGTAGGCCGTGCGCATGGCCTCCCCCTAAAATCAAAAAGCTTGAAATTTACCGGAGGAGCCCCCTCCCATCAAACCTCCCCTCCTCACCCAAGCAAGCATGGAGCACCGGTGTAGGGTATTCCTTCCCCTTGGTCCCGAACCTGCACACGCAGCGGGTCTGGTCAAGGTAAAAGAGTTTTCTCCTTATGCCCTTGCAGCCAAGGGGCGCTTTCGGCATCCGGGATATGAAATGGGCGGTGATCTGAGGGTCGTAGTCCGCGCAGCGTGATATGACGTGATGCACCAGCTGGGCCCCCCCGGGCAGGTGCCCCAGCACCCCGAGGATCACTTTCCGCTCGTCAAAGCTCAGGTGCCTGAACTCGCGAGCCTTGCGGACCAGGTAACGGATAAGAGCGCAGCCTTCCAGAACCCGGGCATAGGCCTCCTTGGTGGTCTTGTCCACGACACGGGCCGGCGGCGGTTCAGGCTCGGCTCTTTGAGGCTTGGGGGGCAGGGGGCGCCTCTGGGGAAGGGGCACAACCCGCCCTTTGCTCGCCGCCCCCAGCCTCTCGGCCAGAGAAAGCACAAGTCCGGCTGGTATAGTCCTTATTCCCAAGAGGTAGTTGAGGCTGTCCGGGATCGGGATCCCCTTCATGTCCAGAAAAACGCTTTTCTTGCCTGTAACCCTGTGCACCCCCAGAGGGAGCTTGATGAGATTCCCGTATCCCTTCCCTGAGAGGTTCACCTGTTTGGGGAACACCTCCAACTGGATACCAGGGGGCGGGGGGGAAACTCTTTCCCTCAGAGCAACAAGGACCGTTTTGGCAGCCCAGGCCGGAACTGAGTCCTGAAAGAAGTACCAGGCATGCACCCCCTTGTACCCGCTCCTCTCGAAGACCACGGGAAGCTCCCACTCGGCGGAGACCCTTTCTATGGCGGCCATGAGTCCCCTCATGGCTGCCCCCATTCGGTTGCCAAAGTCGGGATCCTCTTTCACCCTGGCGATGGCATCCTTGCCCAAGTCCAAATCCAGAGCTGCGAAATGAACTCTGGCTTGCGGGTCCAGCAGGTAGAGCCCCAAGGTCATCTTCCCCTCAAGGTGAGCTTCCACCAGTTCGGCGGTGAGGGGCTCCAAAACCGGGAAGTAGCCTGATTTGCCTTCCTTGGGATCGAACCACTGCCTGGCATAAGCCCCAGGCCTTCCCTTGAAAAGCTGGAGAAAGCGCTCTATGGCCTTTCTTCGGCCGCGGCTTTGATAGAAGGCCCGGTCCACCTCCGAGGGGTTTGGTTCCTCGGGCACTCTCAGGGGTCTCAGCAAGGCACCCAGAACCTCTCGAACCTGGGCCTGTGTGAGGCCTGCCAGGAGTGCCTTTCTCACCTCCCCCTTGGCTTCCGCGGCCAGGCCCAACTCCAAGAAGATCCTTGCCCGCCTGAGAAAAAGCTGGTTTGCCCCCGGCTGCTGTTCGAGAGCCCGGGCGTAATCCTCGAGTGCCTCGTGGGGTCTCCCCAAAAGCTCGTTCAGGCGGGCGCAGGCTTCCCACTGTCCCGCCGAGGCCCCGGCCTGTTTTCGAACTCTGTCCAGAAAGAGCCCAGCCGCCTCCTGGTTCCCTTCCAGAAAGGCGTTCTCAGCTTTCCGGAGCAGGAGGGAAATGGGTTCTGAAGACGGGCTCTTGAGGGCGCTCATGTCCTCTTCTCTTGTTCCCTGAAAATTCACCCTGGGCCTGCGGAGCTCTTGTGATCAGGCCCTTGCCCGGATCATTCCCCAAAGCCTTTGACTTTGGGGCCCTGGCCCGCGGTACACTTCGACATGTTCCGACTCAACCCAGGGCAAGACCTGAAACCGGAACTCAGCCGTGTTTTTGAGCATGGAGCGGTTTGTCCAAATGTGTCATTAAGATAGACTTCATTACCCACTGATCGTGAGTAATGCGGGATAAGACCCAAACCGCCCTTCCACGCTGAGAAAAAAACAGTGCTTCCCGGCGCGGCTTGTGAACTCAAAACGGTATCTCCGTGACCTCCCTGCCCCAAGGGGGCTTTTCCTCACCGGTTATTTCCTTCAGCGCCTCAGCCGCCTCCCGGTTCGCCTCGTTGGTGAGTAGCACTCTTCGAAAGGCGTCCGCGGCAGCGGTTTTGTCTCCCAGCTTGAGAAGACAATGCCCCTCACCCAGGAGAGCCTCCTCGTGGTCGGCCATGAACTCCTTTCGCTTGAACTCGTTGGCCTGACGGAAACACTTGAGGGCCTGTCCCCAGTTTTCCAGGTCCTGGAAGATCTTGCCCATTAACACCAAGGTGAGGTGGCAGCCCTTCTTGTCTTCTCTCAAAGCCTCGTCCAGAAGGAATGCAGCCTTCTGCCCGTTGCCGGTTCTGTAATGAATCCAACCAGCCAGCCGTTTCATATGAGGCTTCCTGTAACGAGGAGGGACCTTCTCGAGCCATTCTAGGGCCTCGTCCCAGCGCTCCAGCCTAACCAGGCAGACGGCCAAGGTGTAGTACACATAATCCTTGGGCCTCTTGGTGCGAAGGTGGGCCGCGTTTTTGAGATGGCTGAGGGCTTCTTCCTCCCTCCCGGCCTCCAAGAGTATTCTTCCCAGCAGGTAGAACTTGTGGACCGGCTCCTGGTGGTCGGTTTCCCGGTCCCTCTCCAAGCACTGGCGGGCCGCCTCCTCTGCCTCAGCGTAACGGCCCAGGCGCATGCGGGCCTTGGCCAGGTGGTAGAGCGACTTGACATAGTTCTTGTGGTCCTTGTGGCGCCGCTGTTGCTCCTCTCCGGAGAGGGACTCCCAGTTGGCGATGGCCTTCTCGAAAAGGGGACAGGCCTTCTGGTCCTTCCTCTCCAAGATATTGTGGTAGAGCATGCCATGGCGGTAGAAGTCCACCACACTTTGGGGGTAGAGCTCCTCGGCCAGGCGCAGCCACCGGTCGGCCTCTTCAACGTAGCGAGCCTTTTCCTCGCCAAGGCGGATCTCTTTGCCCTTGTCAGACATGAGCGCGTCGTAGTAATTGAATGCGAGGGAGGCGGCCACCTGGTAGCTTCGGGGGTCCAAATCGTGGCAGCGAAGGAGCAGGTCTATGGCTTCGGCAAAACGCTTGGACTGGGAAAGCGCGAAGGCCGTCTCCTGCATGACGAGGATGCGCTCAGGGCAGTCGGGGAACTCGGGTCTCTTCTCCTCGAGGGGGTGAAAGGCCCGGATGATCTCCTCCCAGGCACATCTGGCTTTCATGAGTTGGATGTGGTGGAGAACCTCCCCCGGGGTGAGCGGTTCCTGCTGGGTTTCCTCGGGGACCACTAGCTTGAGATGGGGTCTGGCTGGCTCTGCCATGGCTGGGTCTCCTTTCTTTTTCTGGGGAGGGGTTAGGCCCCTCTTTCACAACTCGGACAAAAATATAAAACGAGGAAAAGCCGGATTTTTCCGGGGCATAGGGGTGGAAACAAGGCAGCTCAGAAACGTTTCTGGAGGTAGAGAGTAAAATCTCACCGGCCTGGAGGGATTGCCAATGGGAAGCGGCGGCAAAGAGGGGAGACAAGGGGGCTTCCCTTACGGTTCTTTGGAGATAAGTGTCGTGAAGCTCCGGTTGCGGCTCCTGGAGGAGGCGGTGCTGCCCCCTTTCAAGGGCTCCACCTTGAGAGGGGTAATTGGAACCAGTTTGCTCTCAGCCTTCTGCCCCAACAGGAAAGAAATGTGCTTTCGCTGCCAAGGGGTCTCCCAGTGCTCTTATGCAAATTTTTTTAAACCTCATCTGGCCAGTGGGGGGAAAAGCGCACCGGTCCCATTTCTGGTGGAGCCCCCTGCAGACAGGCGCACCCACCTCTTGAGGGGGGACACCCTGGAGTTTCGTCTGAATGTCTTCGGGACAGCAGTGCGATGGCTTCCCTTTGTCATGGCAGCCATATCCCGGGCGGGTGAAACGGGCCTCCTGGGGGCTAGGAGGGCGAGGTTCCGGTTGGAGCAGCCATGTCCGCCCAGCAGGGCTTCTGAACCTTCATCCTGGGCCGAGAAGGGAATCCAGACCCTTGAGACGAGTAGGGCCTCGGAACTGACGGGAGATTGTGGGCCCATAAGGAGAATTCTTATGGTGACACCCTGTAAGCTCAAAGAGGACGGCAGGGTCCAGGGGGAACCCGACGGGAGGCTCATTGTCACGGGTCTGGAAAGAAGGGTTCGGGCCCTTCATTATTTCTACAGTGGTGAAGCCAGAAGCTCAAGACTGGATTGGGATGAGGAACCGTTTCTCCAGACAGGACAGGGGCGGTTTAGGTGGGTGGTGCTCGAGAGGCCTTCGGTCACCCAGCAGGAGAGGGTCAACATAGGCGGTTGGGTCGGCACCCTGGATGTGGAGGCGCACAATGAGGCCGCTGCGGCGCTTCTTAGGGTGGGGCAATGGGTTCACTTGGGGAAAAACACGGTTTTGGGCTGCGGAAAGATTCTCCTGGAGGAAAAGGGGAGATGCTGAGGTACGCCCGGCTGCGGTTTCTGTGCACATGGGAGGAGGGCAAGAGGAGGATCCATTCCCCCCTCCACTGGCGGGAAGACCTGGAGATGGCTTTGAGGCGGGTCGCCTGCATCCTACCAAGGCAGGATTGCGGGGAGTGCATTGTAAAGGCCCGATGCACTTACAGGGGGCTGTTCCTGCCCGAGGAACACTCTGGTGTGGTCCGGCGGGAAAGGAGCAGGGCCCCTTTGCCCTTTGCTTTGGTGTTTCCCGAAAAAGCTGATCCCTCGGGGAGGTTCACCTTGGAGTTGACTCTCCTTCAGCCTTGGCTGGAGAGGCTTCCCTACTGGCTTTTTGCCCTAGGCCGCCTGAAGAGGAGCAAGAATCACCCCTTTGAGATCATGCAAGGGGAGGAGTGGACCGGGGTAGGTTGGGAGCGGTTCTACGACGGGAAGGAGGAATCAGTGGAGAGGGTGGTTCGGGCCAGGGGGCCTGTGGTCCCGGATTTGAGGGCAGGTGAGCTGATGCTTCGCTGGGTCAGAGCGGGCAGGCTTCTCAGGGCCGGGAAGCCCATGGCGCCTTTGGGTTTTCCCGAGCTGGTGGAGGCGCTTTCCAGAAGAATCAGAGTCCTGGAGAGAGCCTATGGGGAAGGGGGTTGGTCAGGGGGCCGGGAGCTTGTGGAGAAGGCCAGGGAGGTGATATGTGAGCCTCGGGGGCTGCGTTGGGTAGAGCGGCACCGGCTCTCCAGGAGGCAGAAAACAAGCGTTGCTCTGGGCGGCTTCATGGGGGCCATGCTCTTGAAGGGGGATTTGGAGCCTTTTGGGGA
>CAYPWF010000110.1:0-302 GCA_964414345.1 uncultured Desulfarculaceae bacterium | reverse complement strand
GACCTGGGGGTGGGAAAGGGGACCGGGCTGGGGCTGGGCAGGTATGAGCTGTGTGAGCCATGAGGAGGCCGAAGCCAAAGAGACCAGCCCAGATCATTCCCCCCATATTTGGTGTGACACACCCAGTTTCCAAAAAAATGGAAGACGCTTACGGTGATATCAATCACTTACGATGCTTTTGGTGCCAGGCACCGGATTCTACACGGTCAACGCACCTGCATGCGACTTCATAGCACCCGATCAAATGCTCGGGGTCATCCACAACGATGTTCTCATTCAGGATATCGAAGCCATCGGCACAA
>CAYPWF010000109.1:0-7498 GCA_964414345.1 uncultured Desulfarculaceae bacterium | reverse complement strand
GCCAACCAGTACAAGCGGCTCATAAACATCTACCAGGAGAAGACCGCCGGGACCAAGAGCGCCTTCACCGGGAAACCCAACCCCGGCTATGCCACTTACCTTCCCATCAGAACCACCCTGGGGAAATCCCCCAAAGATGAAGGGTTTGAAGAGGGCTACCCCTTAAGCCTCATAACCCAGAGGGACATCCGCATGACCAAGTCCAGGACCGTGACCGACTACTGGCTCCTGGCCATGCTTCCGGAAAACGGGATCATCATCAACTCCAAGGATGCTTCCAGGCTGGGACTAAAAACCGGGGACAGGGTCCAGGTGGTCTCGGCCACCAACCCCAAAGGTCTCTGGGACCTCAAAAACGGCAAGCTCAAGCCTATGATCGGGAAGGTGCAGGTGACGGAGACCATAATGCCCGGTGTGGTCACCTTCACCCTTGGCCATGGTCACTGGGCCACCGGGGCAGCGGACATGGTCATAGACGGAGTGAAGGTTCATGGAGACGAGCGCCGTGCCACGGGCATACACGCCAATGCTGCCATGTGGGTGGATCCTCACCTCAAGAACACCTGCATGCTGGATCCAGTGGGTGGGAGCGTCTCCTTCTACGATACCAGGGTGAGGCTGATCAAGGTGTGAGGGAGGAAAGCCTTAACCCGCCGGAAAGTGCCGGGCCGGGGTGCTCGGGACTTGGGCAGAAGGGATCAAACATGGGTGTGCTGGCCAGAGTGCATCGGGCAGCCAAGGTGATCCTATCCAGGGAGGAGCTTCCCGTTGATCCCCCCAGAAGCCGTCAGGCTTCACGAGATAGTTTCCTTGCCTGGCTCCTGAGACCGGAAGCCCTGGATGAGGACCCCCAGGCTCCGCGGACAAGGAAGCGCTCCTTTCTGTTTTGGTTGTTGGGCCGCGAGGGGCTTCTCCTGGATCCGGTGGAGCCCGGGCGGCGTGGCGGATTCCTGGGACTTCTCTTTGAGAGGGAATCCCTTTCCACAGAGAACCCGGACCGAACGGGGGATTGATTCATGGAACACAGCAAGCATCTGGCCAGGATGATCCTTCTTGTGGTCTTGATCCTGGTGGTTTTTCACATCGTGCGGACTTTGTTCACCCCTCAGTCCTTCGGCAAGTACGGCCATTACCGGGCGGACAACGTGGCCGAGCAGATGGCCAAGCCCGTGGCTCACGGCGGGGCCGCCTCATGCGAGGCCTGCCATGTCGAGCGCTACGCGCAGGTAAAAAGCGGGGCCCACGCCACGGTGGAGTGCGAGAACTGCCATGCCCCCTTGGCAGGTCACGTGGCCGAGGGCAAGCGGGTGGCTGCCATGCTCCAGAACAGGTCCGCCGGCCTTTGCCTGAGGTGCCACGACAGGCTGGATGCCAGGCCAGAGAGATTCCCTCAGATACAGGTGGAGGAGCATCTTGAGAAGATGGGAGCCACCATGGGGCCTGAGGTGTGTGTGGGATGCCACGACTCCCACGATCCAAAGATGGGGAGGTGAGGGCGCCATGGGAGATGAGCTTACCAGAAGAGGTTTCTTGGGGGCTGCAGGAGGCCTGGTTGTAGCCTTGGGCCTTGGCTCCAAGAGCGGGGAGGGGGCTGAGTCCGGCCAGTCCGAATACAACTGGGAGGATTTCTCCTATGTGTATCTCATCGATGCCGGCCGTTGCATCGGCTGCGGTATGTGCGTCCAGGCCTGCCAGAGGGAGAACAAAGTCCCGGATGGGTTTTTCCGCACATGGGTGGAGAGGTACCGCATAGGGGAAGGGGGCCGGGTTGAGGTGGACTCCCCCAATGGGGCCATAAACGGATTTCCGGCCACTATAGTGGATTTCCGGGTAACCAAGGGGCTTTTTGTACCCAAGTTGTGTAACCACTGCAAGAACACCCCCTGCACCCAGGTCTGCCCGGTGGGGGCATCCTACACCACCAAGGACGGGGTGGTGCTGGTGGACGACAAGCGCTGCATCGGCTGTGGGTATTGCGTGCAGGCGTGTCCGTACGGGAGCCGCTACCTCCATCCGGTCACCCACGTTGCCGACAAGTGCACCTGGTGCTACCACAGGATTACCAGGGGCTTGAAGCCGGCCTGCGTCATGGCTTGTCCGGTGGGGGCCAGGGCCTTCGGGAACATGAAGAATCTTCAGGATCCTGTGAGAAAGATCATAGCCACAGAGCCCGTATCAGTGCTCCAGCCAGAGCTGCTCACCAGGCCCAACTGTTATTACAAGGGGCTCGACAAGGAGGTCAGATGATCCCCGAGATCCGCTTGCCTGAAGTGGTGGGGTTCGCATTTCCCAACGATGTGCACATAACCTGGAGCCTGATGATAGCCCTTTACCCTTACCTCACGGGCATCGTGGCAGGAGCCTTCGTGATCTCAGCCCTTTACCACCTCTTCGGCAAAAAGGAGCTCCAGCCCATAAGCCGCTTCTCCATGGCCACATCCTTCGCATTCATGGTTGTGGCAACCCTTCCGCTTCTCAATCATCTGGGCCACCCGGAGCGGGCCCTCAACATCATCTTCACCCCCAACTTCTCCTCCGCCATGGCTGGCTTCGGGATCCTCTACAACACCTATCTACTGATACTGCTTCTGGAGGTCTGGTTCGTCTGGAGAAAGGATATCATTTTGCTCGCCAGGAGGAGCAGGGGACTCAAGCGGAAGATTTACTCTGCCATGGCTCTCTGGACTTACGACATCTCCCCCCAGGCCATGGAGAAGGATAACTCGGCCATACGGGTTCTCACGGCCATAGGCATCCCTGCCGCCTGCATGCTCCACGGTTACGTGGGGTTTCTCTTCGGGGCCCTAAAGGCCAACCCCTGGTGGTCCACTCCTCTCATGCCCATAATCTTCCTGGCCTCTGGGATGACCTCCGGGGTGGCCATGCTCATCATCCTTTATCAGATAGCAATGAAGCTGAGCGGCCAGAGCATAGACGGGGAGACCATCGCCTCCCTGAACCGGTGGCTCTGGCTCTTCATGATAGTGACCGTGAGCCTGGAGCTTCTGGAGATCATCACACTGGCCTATGAGAAGAGCGAGGCATGGGAGGCCATACACCCTCTCCTGACAACAAAGCTGGCCTTCTCCTTCATCTCGGTGCAGTTGATACTGGGCTCCCTGATCCCCTTCATCCTGCTCATGATCGCCGTGACCATGAACCGATACCTGCATGACAGGGTCAGGAACACCCTGTCTTTCGTGTCGGCTCTCCTGCTCCTCATACAGGTCTTCGCCATGAGGTGGAACGTGGTTATTGGCGGCCAACTTCTGAGCAAGAGCTTCAGGGGGTTCAGGGAAAGTTACTCGCCCCAGCTCTTCGAGAAGGAGGGGATTTTGGCCGCGGTGGGCATCTTTTGCCTGGCTTTCATAGCGCTTTTCGTGTTCGCGAGGATCCTCCCCGTTTTCAAGGGCCTGGAGGAACCCCAGAGAGCCTCCCTGGAGGCCGAGATAAAAGGCTGAGGTCAGAGCCAAAGTCTTGCTGAAACCCTCCTGACCGGCTGGAGGAATTTCTCTCCCCAAGACAGGAATCTATGCCCCTTCGGCTTGTGTCTGCCCTTGAACATGTGATAGGTTTGGGCGGTCTCAAACCCACGTAACCAGGGGCTGTCCCATGGAAATCCACTGGCACCTGAGCGAGGGTGACTTCTTCGAGGGTCTTCCCGAGGAGAAGCAGGAGTTCGTGTCCCTTGCCAGGAAGAGAATCATCCCCAAGAACGCTTTTGTGTTTTCAGTGGGAGAACCCGGTGGGTCGGCCTTCTATCTGGATAGCGGCTACGTGAAGATCTTTCGCACCAGCCCCCTGGGCAAAGAGCCCATAGTCTTCATCAGGAGGCCCGGGGAGTTATTCGGCCTGGCGGAGGTCATGAGCGGCGGGGAACGAAAATGCCATGCCCAGGCCCTTGCCCTGTCCCAAGTTTACGAGATCCGGAAACAGGAACTGGAGCTGATCCTGTCCAAACACTTCATGTTGGCAAGAAGGGTGATCGGCGTCCTGGGCAGGAGGCTCAGGTTCCTGGGCGAACAGATCGAAAACCTCATGGCCAGCGATGTGACCACACGGGTCCTCAAGCTGCTGATCTATCTTTGCTACCAGGGGCTCCTGGATTCCACCTCCTGGAACCGGCCCATCAAGGTTCCCCTGAAGTTGACCCAGGAAGAGATAGCATCCATGACGGGCTCATGCCAGCAAACGGTGAGCGAGGTGCTCAAGTCCCTCAAGGAGGAAGGGCTCATCCTGGTCTCCAAGAGGGAGATAGTGTTGGTGAAGCCACTTGAGGCCATAAGCCGCGTGTTCTGACTTGAGTGGGTGGCGGTGCCAGCCTGGGTCATTGACCGCCCTGGAGCCCTCCCTGGAGTTCCAAAGCTTTTTTCCTGGCTCTCCAGACACGAGAATCCATTTATCGTCCAGACGATAGAACAACCGGTCATTCCCTGACATATTGCCCTGGGATAAGGTTCCCGGGACAGATCCCTTTGCCTCATGGTGAACTGGCCGGTGACGCCGCCAATCCTGCAAGCCCGGAGAGCATTTCCGGGGCGCCCCATAGGGGTGCTCCTGGATGGGGATTCCGGATCCACTGCGGTCAACAGGCAAACAAGGAAGGCACTAGTGTTGCGGTGAGCGGAGAAAGGAGGCGAGCAGATGAACGATGAGAATGTCGGCCAGGAAACCTTTTTGGAAGAGAAGATGAGGGAAATCGAGGAGGCGGAAGAAGCGGAGGCGGCCAAGCCCACCAAGTCCCTCGTGGGGCTTGCCATAGGTTTCGGCCTTCTTCTGGCCCTCCATTTCGGCCCCACCATGACCGGCCTCAAGCCGGCCTCTCAGTCGGCGCTGGGAGTTTTCCTCTGGTTCATCGTCTGCATGGTCTCGGATGCCCTACCCAAGGCCATCGTGGGATTCGCCACCCCGCTCTTGCTCGTGCTCTTCTCGGGTCTCAAGCCAGGGGTGGCTTTCAAGGCCTTCTCCACGGACATCTTCTTCCTGGGGGCTGGGGCTTTTGTCATAGCCGGGATCATGATGGGGACTCCCCTGGGCAGGAGAATAGCCCTGACCCTGGTGACAGTGCTCAAGTCCAACCGGGTCACCAAGATCCAGACAGGCCTTGGCCTAGCAGACGTGGCTGTGGGAAGCGTTCTTCCCACGGTCTCAGAGACAGCTCTCTTCCTTCCAGTGACCAAGGCCATAGGCACCCTCATGAAGGGCAAGGAGCACCTGCCCGAGGTCAAGAGGATAAATACAGCGCTTCTCCTTCAGACCCCCGGCCTGACACCCCTTTTCACCGGGACCCTGATCCTCACGAGCCACTTCCCCAACATTATCCTTGCGGGCCAGCTCAAGGAGACCCACGGGATATACATTTCCTGGCTGGACTGGCTCTGGCTTAACCTGCCCCTTTGGGGCTTGCTCCCCATAATGTTCGTGTACGTGTTCAGCTACTTCAATCTCTGGAAGCTGGAGATACCCGGGGCAGAGGAACAGATCCCGAGGCTCAAGAGGGAACTTGGCAACATCACTTGGCCCGAGATATGGGGGCTGATATGCATTGGCCTTGGGCTCTTGCTCTGGATCACCGAGAGCGTGCACAAGATCCAGTCAGGCATGGTGGCCCTGATCACCGCATCCCTTCTGTTCATGCCATGGGGGAAGATCAGGTTCGAGACTGTGAACAAGTTCATAATGTGGGACACATTGATACTGCTCGGCGGGGCCATATCATTGGGCACAGTGCTTTACGACGTGGGGGTGGTCAAGTGGCTCTCGGACTTCATCGTGGAGCCCGTCAAGGGCCTGGGCCTTCCCACCTTGGCCATGATGGTGGTCTTGGCCTTTGCCCTTCACATCGCAAGGGCAGGTGTGGTGAGCGCTGTGGCAATGGGGGCGGCCTTCATCCCACTGTTGATCGGGATGGCCAAGTCCTTTGAGCTCAACGTGCTGCCCTTCACGCTGGTCCTCACCGACTGCCTCAGCTATGCTTTTTTCCTGCCCATCTCCATAACGGCCTTCCTCATAGCCTGGGGAGCCTCAGGAGCCACAGGCTGGACCGCCATAAGGTTCGGGGTGGGTCTCTCCATCATAAGCAACCTCTACGTGCTCTTTGTGGAGACAGCCTGGCTGGCCCTCATCGGGTACCCCCTGTGAGGCCCGGCTATTGCCGAGCGTGGAGAGGAAGGATTTGAGGCATGAAGGAAGAGGTTACCAATACTCGAATGCCATGAACCAGGAGGGAGAAGAAGTGAGCGAGAGGAACGCGCCAAAGGACTTCAGTGAGATCCCCACCGAGATCATCGAGACGGACATCCTCGTGGTGGGTGGGGGAAACGCCGGCTGCTTTGCGGCCATAGAGGCCAAGAGCAAGGATCCTTCCTTGCGGGTCACCATAATGGAGAAGGCCCATATCAGTAGAAGCGGGGCCACAGCGGCCGGCATGGACGCCATCAACACCTATATCCGGACCGACAAGGGTGAGACCCCCGAGTCCCTCGTGAAATGGAGCCGGGCCCAGGTCGGGGGAGGGCCCATCAGGGAGGACCTTGCCCTGAGCAACGCCGAGATCCTCAACGAATCGGTGGAAATGCTGGAGGACTGGGGGCTCCCCATAGTGAAAGATGAGGATGGCCATTACAAGTTGCGTGGCCGTTTTGACATCTCCATCCAGGGCGAGCAGCTCAAGCCCATCATGGCCGAGAAGGCCATGGAGATGGGGGCCAAGGTGTATAACCGCGTGGCCGCCACCAACCTCCTGATGCAGGACGGCCGCTGTGTGGGCGCCATGGGGTTCGGTGTGCGGGACGGCAAGTTCTACGTTTTCAAGGCCAAGGCCACCATCGTCACCACAGGGGGGGCCTGCGGCATTTATAAGAACTACACATCGGACTACTCGGGCTCGCATCACCAGACCTGGATGTGCCCTTTCAACGTGGGGACAGGCTATGCCATGGGGATCAGGGCAGGGGCGGAGATGACCTCCCTGGAGCAGAGATGGGTGGCAGTGCGCACCAAGGACTTCAGCGGGCCTGTGGACACTCTCTCTGTGGCTTATGGATGCCTGATCACCAACGCCAGGGGGGAGAAGGTCCTCAGGGAGCGATACGCGCACCTGGGCGGGGACAAGGCTCCCCGCTTCGTGCGCTTGAATGCCCCCATGATGGAGTGGCTGGAGGGAAGGGGGCCGGTTTACGTTGATACCACCGTTCTGGACGAGGAGGAAGCCAAGGACCTCAGGGAGGATCTGCTCAACGAGAGACCAACCTTTGTGCTCTTCCTGGCCAGCCGGGGAATAGACATCACCAAGGAGCCAGTGGAGATCTACGGGAGCGACCCCTACATAGTGGGGGGCCACACCGGCAGCGGCTTCTGGGTGGATATCAAGAGAATGACCACCATCCCAGGACTCTTTGCCGCAGGCGAGGCCGCAGGAGGAAGCCCCAACAAATTCGTGGGGGGGTGCGCTGCAGAGGGGAGACTCGCGGCCAGGGGGGCTGTGGAATACCTGGCT
>CAYPWF010000108.1:0-7611 GCA_964414345.1 uncultured Desulfarculaceae bacterium | reverse complement strand
GGCGGAGCTAAGCGGTTTGCGCACAGCGGAGCCCGGCTCGCCGCAGCGCAGCGTGGTGCTCAAATCCGCTTCAGCGAATTGTTGGCGCCGCGCGAATCGGCGCACGGCGCAACCGATCGTTATTCTCGCTGCATGGCACCATCCTAACAGATGATGGCGCCAACAAGGAGCTGAAAAGCGGAAGCTTGGCTCCGCCGTCGCCGACGCGCGCAGCGCGGCGGCAACATTTCTTTTTATACCTATTCTATCCCCGTGGGAGATGGTAGCCAGGGCGAGGGGGCATGTCAAGAAATATGCGATGGCTTAGGCTTGCGGAGGCTCAGAATGTGGAGGCGAATGTGTCCGGATCTATTGTTAGAAGGGAGCAATGCCAAACAGGAGATCTGCTATGTTGGGGGCGTTCAGGGAGTACCTGGCAGATAAGGCGTTGGTTCGGGAGAGGCATGCCCCAGTAATTGGTCACTGGGGGCATTGGGCTGTTCCGTCTATCTGGTCTGTTTCGTCTATGACCGATTTCCGGGGGATTTGGCCTCCGGAGGATGCCTGCCCCCTCCCTAGCCCGGATTATCCACTTATCGTGAATAATGCTGGCTAGGGAGGTGGTAAGGCCTCAGGCCTTTTTACATTGGGGGTTTGGTCCGATTCATCCACTTTTTGTGAAAAGTGAGGGACGCTGCCGGAGGGCAAGCCCCGGTACCATCCGGAGAGCTTCTCAGGGCTCACCCCCAAAAAATATCCAAAGAAAACAAGCTTGTTGATGATTATGCGCTTGAGGGTGCCGTCTTTCTGGTAGCGCCTGGCCGAGCTTTTCACGTATGAGGGGAGGATCAGGATCCTGCCTTTTCGCTTCAACCTCCTAATCAACTCCAGGTCCTCCATCAGGGGAATTTGGGGATAACCTCCTATTTCAAAGAAGGTCCGCCTGGTAAGGAAGATGGCCTGGTCCCCAAAGGGCATCTGGAGGCAACTGGCTCGCCAGTTGGCCGTGCATTCCACAAGCCTAAGAAGAAATCCCCTTGTCTCTCTAAAGCGCAGCCTGAATGCCCCTGCCGCCACCCCAGGCTGTGAGAGAGCCCTTCGCACCTGGTCCTGAAAGCCTTTGGGCAAGAGGGTGTCGGCATGAAGAAAAAGCAGGATATCTCCTCTGGCCTCGGCCGAGCCAGCATTCATCTGTAGGGCCCTTCCCGGTGAAGAGCTGACTATCCTTGCCCCTCTGGAGCCTGCCAACTCAAGGGTATCATCGGTGCTTCCGCCGTCGGCCAGGATCAGCTCAACCCCCGGTGCCCTGCCCACTCTCTCAAGAGTCTCAATTACGCCCTCCCCCTCGTTCAAGCTGGGTACAATCACTGAGATCATGGGCAATGGCAGGCTGCTCACGGCAGAAAGCAGGCCGCCAGGGGCAGGTCTTGGGGCCTGTCTACGTCCTCAAGCATCTCCAGAAGCTTCACCTTCAGTCCCAGCTTGGCTATTCTCTCCAGGGTGCTTTTCATCACATCTTTGCTGCCCCATGGGATCCCGAAGAAAAGCTCAGGGCTATCTTCCTTGAGACCGATCAGGTAATACCCCCCGTCCAATGTGGGACCCAAAACCACCTGGCAGCTTTCCAGGGCCTGAAAGGCTTGATCCAAGATCTCCCGGGTGAGGCCGGGAAGGTCGCTTCCAACAAGGACTACTCTATGAGCTCCCTCTCTCAAGGTTCTCCGAAACGCCTCCCGCATTCGCTCTCCCAGATCCCTGCCCCTCTGGGGGTGATAAGTGATCCCTGTGCCCAGCCACTCCATCATTTTCTCTCTTGAGCCGCCTTGGAAGTGCACCTGAAGGCTCGCTTGGGTTGTGAGGGCCGCCTCCCTAGCACAGGCCACCACGTGCTGCGTCATGCTCTGGTGCAAGATGGTTGCCCTCTCGGGGCCCAGCTCAGGGATCAATCGGGTCTTGACCTGCCCGGGCTTGGGATATCTTGTGAAAACGATTATTACCTTCTTCACTCTCAAACCCCTGGCCTGAACTCAGGCCACTATTGCTCCCCCTCATGTGAAGCCCGAGCCCGCCGTGCAGGCATAGCAATGATCCGCCACTGCTATAGGGGTTCCGGGCTCAGGGAATCCATTCAGTTCCGATACGTGGCGCTTCATCCCTCCCATGGGAAGACCCGCAGCAAGATTGAAATCGCAGTCGAATAGGTGCCCATCCCAGGAAACCGACATCAGGCTTCGGCACATGAGTCCATCCAAGGTACAGGGATTGAAGGCAAGGGCCAGCCTTTGCATGTAGCTTTGGAGGTTTCCAGTGCCTGTCAACCACGCTCCAAACCTGCCCAGGGGCACATTGGCGAAGGTGAAAAGGCGATTGAAACTTATCCCCCATTTGCGCTCCAGATCCTGTCTGAACTTCTCTTGGGCTTTTTCCTGCTGGGGGGGCAAAAAGGCCCCAGAAGGGTTTGAGACCACATCCAGCTCCAAGCCTGAATCCGGCAGGCCGTAACCTGCTTGGTTTAGAAGACGAAGCATCTCAACGCTCTTTTCCAGAATACCCTTGCCCCTTTGAGCCTCTAGTTGAGCCGGATTGGAAGACGGGAAAGAGGCCACCAAGACAACCCCGTTTGCCCTAAAGAGTCTTATGAGCTCTTCTTTTGAACCCTCGGCCAGTGCGGTTAGGTTGGTGCGTACCATCAGCTTGGGCGCAAGGGAGGCAAGGGAGCAGATCAGATAAGGGAGGTGCCGGTTCAGTTCAGGGGCCCCGCCTGTTATGTCTACGAGCTCTGGACGGGCTCTTCGGGCAAACTCCAGGATGTGCCCCATGGTCTCCAGGCTCATGGTCTCTTCCCTGTGAGGTCCAGCATCCAGGTGGCAATGGCGGCAAAGCTGGTTGCAAAGAGGCCCCAGGTTTATCTGCAGGATTGTGGTGCGGCCTCGGGTCAGGGACCTGCCCAGACGTGCCAGCCTGGCCGCGAAAGGCTCCAACCCAAGGCCCTGAGTGTTGTAACCTTTTGCCATGGAAATTCCTCCCATTGAACCCGCCTCTTTCACATGGAAAGCTTCTGGGCTACCTTGCGCATCTGGATGCCGTGGACAAGGGATGCCCCTCCCCGAATGGCGCAGGCCACATGCACTGCCTCGGTCATCTCCTCAAGGTTGGAGCCCTTTTCAAGGCAGGCCTGGGTGTAGGCATCGATACAATAAGGACACTGCACCGCATGAGCCACCGCCAAGGCAATGAGGGCCTTTTCCCTCTCGGTGAGAGCACCTTCGGCGAACACAGCGCTGTAGTAATCGAAGAATTTCTTGGCCAGCTCAGGGGCCTCCCGGCCGATCTCCTCGAACTTGCCAAGGTCTTCAGGCGAATAATACTCAGCCATGTCTCCCTCCTTTCTTTTGCGGGCCCGCGCCCCAAGAGCACTGACCCATGTGCCTGACCAATTCTGATGGTTAGTGGAAGAGAATCTCATATTAGTACAAGTGGCTTTCAAAAGGGGGGCTTTACTGCTTTGAACATGGTCGACCGCGCCGGCTTCCTCGGCAGAGCCTCGTGCAGACGGTCTGACCTTCCGTCCCAGCCCCCCCGGGCCAAGCACATCTTTACACCTGCATGAAATAATGGCTTTCTTGTACCATACCCTTGTAAAGGACTTGGCGATGCGTTTCCAATGCCATCATGGCCTCGTTCCCAGAGAATTCCCGAAGATCATATTGACAGAGGAAAAGTCTTCCTGAGACACACATGCCCAGGTTGGACATTCGTTCTAAACTCTCGATCTGTTCCGCGGACCATCCCTTCTTTCTTGTCCAGAGCATCTCTCCCACGAGTCTGAAACGACTTGGTGAGCCTGACATGACATTACTGATAAGGGCCGCATGTTCTGAGGGGATTGCCGTGCCATGGCTCAGGTGCAATCTTCGGATCCTCTGTAGCTCAATGGCATCCATTCCACGATTGCCGAGCCGATCCAGAAGGAGTCTGCAGCGGGCTTCCGGGGCAACCACCATTACGGTTTCACCATTTCTCAGGCCCTCTTCCATGTAGGATACAGCCACGGCCATGGCTTCCTCATCGCTCCTGTAGAGATGAGCAGCGTGGGTCCCGTCCGAGACCTTCAGGTCTTGAAAACCCAATGAGATCCCAGCCCGGCCTTGGGGCGTGGCCATGCCTAGCAGATATTCCTCCAGATCCCGAAGCCGGAAGCGCCTCTGCTTCTTCGGGCCTATTCTGTAACAGCGTAATATACCGGCGTTTGTCCATCTTCGGATGGTCATCTGAGAGACTTTGATCAGTTCCGCGGCCTCTCTAACATTGAGCAACCTATCCATGGCCTAATTTACTCCATACAGACGGGCCCAGCCGATGATTTTTCATGCCTGGTCCAATGGGACCAGAAAAAGCCTGGCCGCCAATTTCAAATCCTTATCACTGGCGCTGGAGTAAATCTCCTTTACCTTTCTCAATATTTCTCCTGCGGCCGTTTGTTTCCAGAACCATTGCTGGAACTGAGAGGCACCAGGCGGGGCAAGACCTGGTTTGGACGCCACAGCTTCGAAGTAGAAGGCTTTGAGGTCCTGGGCTGCAAGCCTGAGAGCGAGTGCAAGGGATGAGATCTGTCTTGGAAGGGGTGGTTCTTCTCCGCGGATAATGGAACTGAAGAGCCCAAGGGCATCTTCGGGCTGGAAGTAGGCAACCGCTGTGCGTCTTGTGCGCTGCAACCCCAGGTCGTACCAGGGGCGAAGCTCTGTAATCTCACGTCGTAAGGAGGTCAAGAAAGATGCCTCGCCCGGGGGTTGTGGCATGTCGGATGCGAATAGAACCGGGCAAGCCCACCCATCAGGCTCTCCTCCGACATCCTGGGCCGGCGCATCATCCGGGAACTTCTCAAGCACAGGCCCCGCTGATGACTCCAGAAGGGTTAGAGCGGCCAGAAGCACCCTCTTTTGGAAGCCGGGGTTGCCAGGTACGCCCAACGGTCTGCCTAGGTCGAACGGGACCCAAAGGGCCCTGGGAGGTCGAATGGCCTCGGTGTGCTCCCGGATGAGGCTGATTTGCGTTGTTGGAACTCCTTCTGATTCCAGATAGTGCCCGAGCGCACCCACGGCGCGCGTACAGAACGGTCAGACCGGGACAAGAAGCGCCCCGTCCACTCGATCCTCCTTCAGCAGCCCGACCAGGTTTCGGGCCGATGGCTCCATCTGCGACGGATCCGCCGCGCCCATGAAAGAGTAGTGATATTCGGCGACGCTTCCGATGACTCCTTCCACGACTAGTTCTTTAAGCCGATCCAGAGGAAATACCACGTTCCAGTCCTGTTGAAACCCTGTCCTGTCGAAGTTGGTCGATACGTGAGTCATGACAAGGTCATTGGCTTCACAATCTTTCGGTATCACGCGATACTCCCCGGTCATCCCATCGAAAGGCCGGTCACCACGACGGTGGAGCCCGGCTGTGGAAATCAGGGCCACACGACGCTGCGAAAGAGCCGGCCCCGGGGCCCACGGGTGGCTCTCGAAAGAGGGACACGGAAGCTTGGCAAGGTGCGAGCGCATGGGTTCAGGAAATGTCTCCAGCCGGGCCATGTCAAACCTCCTTGCTATTTCTACTTTTCTATACACTGATATAAATTGCTTTGCAATAGTGGCGAAGTAAAGGACGTTATTCCTGCTTTCATCCAGAACGCCCAATCCTATTCTTTGCCGGAGGGAGAGGACTTTTCTTGACGAGGCCCTCACGGCGAAGCGGTTCTCGGCCTTGGTGTAAGATACCCGGGCGGGGTGATCACGTGCCTGTGGGAGTGATCTGGCTAAGAGAAGACCATCGCATCCGTGGGAGGTCGACATGGCAAGAAAGGGCGACGTGTTTCTCGACTCAAATGACCAATTTCCCGAACTCCACCTACGTTCCATCGCAGGTGGAGAGTTGGTTCTGCCCCGGGAGATGGGGCCGGACTACGGTGTCCTGCTACTCTACCGGGGTCACTGGTGACCTTTCTGCAGTCAGCAGTTGGCTGACTTTCAAGCCTTGGCCCGGGAATTCGAGGCTGAGGAGATCCGTATTGTTTCGGGTTCCGTTGACCCCCTCGAAAAGGCCAAGGAGACCGTTGAGAAGCTGGGCATCACCTTTCCCGTAGCCTACGGGATGGATGTTGAGGAGGTATCCAGACTCACTGGGGCCTACTATGACAAGGAAAGGAAGATCATCCACGCTACTGGCTTCCTCATCCGACCGGACGGTACGGTGGAGGTGGCCTGCTACAGCAGTGGGCCCATCGGTCGTCTGATTGCCCGGGATGTGCTGGGTTTGGTTAAATTCTACAAGAGCAGAAAGAAAGCATGAACAGGGACAGGCTCACCCGGGAATCCGCGTGGCCTGCGAGGCTGGGCGCTTTCGCGATGCAAGCCCTCGGAGCGAAACAGCCCTTTCTCCTCACAGCGCTGGCTTGCGGCTCCGTTGGGGCGCACAAGGCTCAGTCGTCGATCTCATTCAGAAACTTGCGGATTGCGTTGGTGTAGAATTTGTGTTTCCGGGTATTGTCCACCACTTCACGAACGTCGGCCAGGCATCCACGACCTTTGGGGTTCTCCTGCACGAATCGGCATCCGACGGCTTCCTTTTCGCAGAGGAATTTTTTTCCCATGATCGAGGAGTTACCGTTTTCCCTCTTTTCCCTCACATCGCGCCCGATATCTGGAACGGTGCAATCTAAGCGGTAACAGACCACGGCTTCCATGCATGTGTCCTTGATCCCGGTGTTTTCACCCGCGTGCTTGGTGACTTTGTTTTCCGAGGATGAAGTCCCACACCGAGGCAGCGAAAAGCCCGACAAGGCCCAACCAGACAAGGGGTGCGAAAAACAGGATGAATGTGAACACGAAAACCCCAATCTCGCTCGAGATGTGGGCCAAGATGGGGCCTTTGCGCCTGTGACGCCGGTACGTGACTACAAGCCCAATGCCTCCGACCACCAGGAACACGACCAGCATCGGGGCCAAGAAGCTGTCGTTGACCAGAAAGCCCACTCCCATGGCTGAAAGCAGAGCTATCAGTGGGCCGAACCCCAGGCAACACAGCAGCGCGAAAAGCGATCCCCCCAACCCAACTTTCTTCAGATTCATTTTCATCAGAGGCACCTCCCGGCCGCCCAGCTTCACGCGGAACAGCAAGACAGTTTCTTGACATCTTTGCGGAACGCCTGGGCGCAGAGCTTGATGCCCTCGGCCTGTGTCAAATACGGATGAAACATCGCCGCGATCTTAGACACGCCGAGACCAAAGCGGATCGCCATGGCCGCTTCCATGATCTGATCGCCGCCCTCCTGGGCCAGGACGCGAGCACCCAGAAGCTTGTCGCCATCGCGTTGCTTGATGAGCTTGATGAATCCACGGGTGTCCCGGGCGGCAAGCGCGCGCGGCACATTTGAAAGATCGAGCTTGGCCGTATCGATCTCGACCCCGGCCCGCAACGCCTCCTTCTCGTTCATACCCACGCCGGCGATCTGCGGATCGGTGAAGATTACCCACGGCAGCGCCGTGTAGTCGCGCTTCCGGGCATCGCCGTTGAGCGCGTTTTCGGCGGCAAGGCGTCCCTCGTAGGCCGCCGTGTAGACGAAGGCCGGCTCGCCGATCACATCAC
>CAYPWF010000107.1:0-7870 GCA_964414345.1 uncultured Desulfarculaceae bacterium | reverse complement strand
AACCCCTCCCCTACAACAACCTTGTAATTTCAATGTGTGGCATTTTGGGTTTCGTAGGGGCGCATTTTACATGCGCCCGCAAAACAGGGCCAAACCAGAACCACGGGAGGGGATAAACCCCTCCCCTACGCTTATCCGGTCTGTTCGGTCAATCTCGTCTATTTGGTCTATCTGGTCTGTTCGGTCTGTTCAGCCGGGAGCACGTGAAAGAGTTGCTTGGGGGCCTGGGAGGTGGTCCGAAAAAAGAGATAGGCTCCGCCCGTCCAAGCCCTTTTTTTTGAGGCTAAGGGCTTGTTATAAATCACTTTATTGGATTGCAGCCCGCTTCCATTTGGGGCGGCGCCTAGGAGAAAGTATCATATGAATAGGCGGGAACATTGTCAACCATTAGGCAGGCAAGCTTGGCAGGAAAAGAAAAGGGGGTTCTCTGAAATCAGAGGGCGTAACTCTGAACCCTAAATGCCCAACCAGCTATCGGGAAACCCCTCCCCCAAAAGCCCCCAAGGGGAAAGAACCGTTTTATTGCCTTTGGCAGCCTCCCGTGCTAAGGTTTGAGCGGCCTGGAAGCCCACTTCCGAGCGGAGGGGATCTACATGGACTCAAAGAGTCATCTCAGCGACAAACTTGAAAAATGGGTCTCCCGCATCCCTGGCCTTCGCACATACCAGGAGCGGGAGCACCGCCGGGAGACAGACAAAAGGGTGAGAGAGCAGCTCAGCCAAAGGCTGCGAGTTGTGCTGGAGCAAGTGCAGTCTTTGGAAAAGCAACTTGCAGACTCAGCTCTAATGGACCCCCTGCCCCGCTTGGACAGGCTCTGCTCGGCTTTGCAACAGCTTTCGGACACAATCCTATATGCAGCGTACGGATATGGAGGTGTATTCGACCTGGAAAAGATCAGGGAAGAACAGTTAGGACGCCTCTACGAGTTTGACCTTTATCTCATGGACGACGCTCAGGCAATGGAGGAGGAGGCTCGAGAGTTGGCCTCAGCAGCCCCTGGAGAGGAAAAATTCAGGGAAAAACTGGCGGAGCTCGAAAACAGGTGCCAGATTCTAAGGCAGCGCTTTGAGCGAAGGCGTGATTTCATGATCAGGCCTGAGTGAGCCTTGGGCCTCCCACCCCCAAGGGAGCCCCCTAATCATGGAGGTTTTCATGAGCCAGTTCTTGGAGGTGATCGAGTGGTTCGATGAGACTGGGACCGAAATGGTCCACAGGATCCCCGAAAGGGGCTCCGCCGAGGTGAAGTTCGGGGCACAGTTGATTGTCCGGGAGAACCAGGCTGCCGTCTTCTTCAGGGACGGGAAGGGCTATGACGTCATAGGCCCCGGCCGGCACACGCTTTCCACCTTGAACCTGCCCGTGCTCACCAAGATGCTGAGCCTTCCCTTTGGATTCAAGAGCCCCTTTAGGATTGAGATCCTGTTTGTGAATCTGAAGGTCTTCACTCACCTGACCTGGGGAACCAGGGAACCGGTGGCATTCAAGGACAAAGAGCTGGGAGTGCTGCGCCTCAGAGCCTTCGGCCGTTATACCCTCAGAGTGGTGCAGCCTCTTCTTTTCGTGAACACCCTGGTGGGCACCCAGGGGATCTACACCACCCAGGACATATCGGACTACCTCAGGGACGTGATCGTCTCCAGGTTCAATGATCTTCTGGGTGAACAACTCTCCTCGGTTTTTCAGCTCCCGGAGCGCTACGACGAGCTGGGGGTGGCCCTCAAGACCAGGGTGACCCAGGATTTCAGCAAGTACGGAGTGGAGCTTAGAGATCTTTTTATCAACAGCATCACCCCTCCGGATGAGGTCCAGCGGATCATAGACGAGAGAAGCTCCATGGGGGCCGTGGGGGACCTCAACGCCTTTCTCAAGTTCAAGGCGGCCAAGGCCTTGGAAGAGGCGGCCAAGGGAGGCGCGGGAGCGGAGGCAACAGCTTCAGCCGCCTCATCGGGAATGGGCTTAGGGGTCGGGGCCGGTATGGGGATGATGCTCCCAGGCATATTGCTCAAAAGCCTGCAAGAACAAGCTCAGCAGCAACCTTCGGGGGCACAGTGCCCCAAGTGCTTTGCCCAGATCCCCATGGATGCCAGGTTCTGCCCTTCCTGCGGTTACCAGCTCCTCAAGGTCAACGCCTGCCTGCATTGCGGCACAGACCTGCCCCCGGAGGCCAAGTTTTGCATGGTCTGCGGCGCCAAAGTGGAGAGGGTCAGGAGGACCTGCCCCAAGTGCGGGGCCGCGGCCCTGGCAGAGGCGGTTTTTTGTAATCAGTGCGGGGAAAAGCTGCCAAGCCAGTCCGAGTCCCCAACCAGCGAGAAATGATGAGGGGTTGGGAAGAGGGTACGGGCGGGGGTAAACCCCGCCCCGACAAAACCAAGGGTTAAACTCGCAGCAATGAGCCGCATACTTTTTGGCTGCCCGCAGTGCGGCGCGCAAATAGATTCCCTGGAAGAGGAGCATGTGGTCAGGTGCCGCTTCTGCTCTTCCGTTCTGCTGGCCTCCACTCCTGGGGGAGTGCCCGGCTACAGCCTTGCCCCCAAGATCCAGGACCCGAGAAGGGCCCGGGAAATGATCCTGTCTTGTTTGTCCCGCAAGGGTCTGGGACAAGTGAGTCTCCCCACCCCAACCTTGACCCACCTCCCCTTCTGGAGGCTCAAGGCGGTCTCATACAGGTGGTTTTTCGGGAGCCGGGCCATGGGGAAACCCGATCCCAATGAGCTGTTCCCTCCCCCCTCGGAGAAGGCCAAGGAGCTGGTGGTGCGGCCACTGGACCACACCATAGCCGCATCCAGAAAAGAGGGGATCGGCATGAAGACCCTGGGCACGCGCGCCCAAGTGCTCCCCTTGAGCCCCCTGGGGCCAGCAGACCTGCAAGGCCCGCTCATGCCCGTGGAGGTGAGCAGGCTGGAGGCCATGGAGGCTCTCCAAAGACTAGGGCAGTCCGTTCTCCAGCCTAAGGGGCTCACCCCGGAAATCGTGCTGGAGAGCCTGGTGGGTGTGCGTCTCTCCCTGATCTTCTCTCCCCTGTGGCACGGCACAGCCCAGGTGGGGGAGACGGAACACCACATCTTTCTGGACGCCATTGACGGGCAGGAGTTGGGAGAGGCCACCTCTGGAGGTGCCCTTGGAAAAAGCCCTGCTCAAAAGGCCCCCCAGGAGCCGCTTTTGGGCCGGCTCGAGTTCCTACCCTTTCGCTGCCCCAACTGCGGATGGGACCTGCCTTTCCGGCCTCAGAGCCTGCTTCATCTCTGCCCCACCTGCCTGCGCCTTTGGGACGGGCAGGAGGGGCGCTGGAAAGAGATCCCTTACCAGGCGGCCGCCCCACCACAGGGCCAGGCCTGGGAAGAGCTCCTGTGGGTGCCTTTCTGGTGCATCCAGTGCAGGTTCTCGGATGGCAAGACGACCCTGGATACCGCCTCGGAGCTTTGCAGACTCGCCCCCCAATCCAACCCTATGCCCCCCAGGACAGTCAGGGATGGCCCCTGCCTCCTTTACGTGCCGGCCACCCGCCTCCCAGACCCCAAGGTGACCCTGGCCATGGCCGTGCGGGTCACAGGGGCGCAGCCCGGGCTGGAGCTCACGGGTTTCCCCCAGGGTGCCGGGGTGCGCTCAGCGGGGGCCAGTCTCCCCCGGTCAGACGCGGGGCATATGGCCACCGCGGTCCTTGCAGGGCTGGTGCCCTTCAGGAACAAGAGGCTCCTGGAGTGGCTGGGCAGGGCCAGGGCGCAACTAGGGGAAGCCAAGGTGGTCTTCCTGCCCTTTTCCAGAAAGGACATATTTTGGAAGGAGCTTCACACCCAGGCCACCTTTCCCCACAGCCCCCAGTGCCCAGACCTAATCCTTAAGACACCCTGAAGTGAAACAAGCAGGAATAGCTGCAATGCTGGCCAGGGATTTCTTCAGCAAGTACTCGGGCCTGATCCCGCAATACCAGGACTTCCTGGACTCAATCCAGGGGCCCGTGCCGAGTTCCATCCGGGTGAACACCCTCACCGGAAGCCCGCAGAAGATCAAAACTGCCCTTTTGAGCCAAGGCCTCCAGGTGCTGCCTTCCCCACTGGGAGCAGAGTTCCTGGTGCTTCCAGGCCTGGAAAGCCCAGGACGGCTCCTGCTTCACCTGACCGGCCACATATACTCCCAGAGCCTGGGCTCCGGGATCCCGGCTCTGGCCCTGGCCCCTGAGCCAGGGGAGCTGGTGCTGGACATGTGCGCGGCACCTGGGAGCAAGACCACCCAAATGGCGGCAATGATGAAAAACCTGGGCCGGATAGTGGCCAACGAGCCCTCCATAAAGCGCCATCCGGGTCTCATGGCCAACCTGCACCGCATGGGAGTGAGCAACACGGTGGTGACCTCCTACTCCGGCCAAGACTTCCCCATGCGGGTGCGTTTTCAAAAGATCCTGGTGGATGCCCCCTGCTCGGGAGAGGGAAACGGCCGCATGGATTCCCGAGGCTGCCTCGTGGGAACAGGCCCGAGGCGAGGAAACCTCCAGGAGCTGCAACACAGGCTGTTGCTCAAAGCATTCGATCTGCTGGAAGAAGGGGGGGTGCTGGTTTATTCCACCTGTTCCTATGATCCCATGGAAAACGAGGCCGTGGTGGAGAGGCTTCTGCAAGAGCGCAGGGCCAGGCTGCTGCCCATCCAGCTGAATATCCCCCACGAGCCCGGTATAACGCATTGGGAAAAAACCCAATTCAGTCAGGAGCTGGCCAATGCCTGGAGGATCTACCCCCACAGGCTCAACACGGTGGGATTCTTCTTGGCCAAGATCACTCGAGCCTGAGGCCAAAAGATCCCTTGAAGCCTATTTCCTGGAGCGTTTCGGAGTGGAGCCAGAAGTCTTGTCCCGCTTTTCTTTGATGAGAAGGGGCCATACCATCTACCTGCTCTCCGCTTTCCAGGCGGACACCGAGCCGGCGGCCGGCTTGCGGGTGGTCTCGGCCGGGCTGCCCTTTGCAAGAAAGGTGGGCAGGTACCTGAAGCCGACCTCTTCTGCCCTCAGGCTCCTGGATGATTGGATTACCCGCAACAGGCTTCGGCTGGAGCCCGTGGAGGCTCTGGAGCTGCTGCGGGAAGGGCAGATAAGCCTGGAGCACGGCCTTGCTGAGGGATATGTTCTTCTGGAAAGTTCAGGCTTGGCTTTGGGATGCGGCCTGGCCCTTCCAGGCAGGATCAAATCCCAAATCCCTTGCAGAGAAATCAGCCGGGATTAAGCTTTGATTTTCCGGGAGCTGCTCACCCAAGTCCAAGCTCTGCTTTCAATTGGCTTGAGTCAAAATCGGGCCCGCACCCGGGAACGAAAATCAGGTGTTTTGGATGGCTTTCAGGTTTGGCCCTGGTTTGCTTCCAAATATGCAAAGACGTTCTTAGGGTTTAGGGGCGTAGCCCCCAAAGTCACGGGCTTTGGAGAATGATCCGGGTTAAAGATGGGGCGGGTCATGACTCCCGGGTTTGAGGCACCAAGAAGTCGAAAGACTGCTGGGCCTCCCCACCTTGGCCGTCAGTGACCCTTATGTCCACATGCACGGGTTCTTGGGGCGGATCAGTGAAATCCCACTCCAGGAGCCCCGTGGAAGGATTGATCTTCATGCCTTCAGGGGGGGATCCCTCAAGCCTGAAGCTGAGTCGGTCCCCGTCCGGGTCCATAGCTTTGACCCGATACCTGTATTTCCCCTCGGCCTCAAGCCTCTCGGGGGGCTTTGAGATTATTTGGGGAGGACGATTCTGCAGAACCGTTTCCCTGGAAAGAATGGTGAGGGGCTCCTGATCCGGGATTTGCATCTCAACTTCCGCCTGGATCTTGTCCCCCCGACGCAGGCCTTTGGTGGAGAACTCCATGGAATCCCCCTCCTCGACCACCTGGCCGTTCACCTTCCATTTGCACTGCAGGCGAACCTCCTCTGAGGTTTCAGGCTCTGTGACAAGCCTGGCCTGAAGCAAGTCCCCTGGGAGAGCGGGCTGCGGTGAAATCTCCACCCTGGCCTTGGGAGGGGGCGGAGCCATCATGACCCTGGGCTGGGATTCCATGGGCTCCCCCCAAGTTTTCCCGTCAAAAGGGATGACTCTCAGCACTACCCTGTCCCCTGGCCTCAAACTCTCGGACTGCAAGGAGGGTTCCTCCTCCCCCTCCAGTTCCTCGCCGTTGACTTCCCACTGGTAAGCCAACTCCACCTTGTCACCGTCAGGGTCAACGGCCTGCACAGAGGCCTTCAGCTCCTGTCCCACCCTGGGGCTGAAGGGCAAAATTTCCACCCTGGTCACCGAGGGAGCACGATTCTGCTTGGCAACCTTTCCCCCTGATTCCTTCTTTTCCCCGCAAGCCACCACCAGGAAGCACGCCAGCATCCCCAGGAAGAAAAACCCCACAAGCCCCATGCGGCCCGGCTTTGCGGATCGGAGTCTCATCCCAGTATAATCTCCTTGACGTCCTCAGGGTCTTCGGCAAACAAGTACCCGCTTTCCTTAAGGCTCACGTATTTGAGGCCTATGTCTCCGCCTATGGAGCGAACAATTCGCTTGTAGAAGGGAGTGCTTTTCTTGTTGAGATATATGAATCCACCCTGGTTGTCAGCCACATGGATCTGCCCGTGCACCTTCCCCCAGACCAAGACCCTGGCGATCTCCATCTTGGAGCCTATGTTTCCCCACACATCCCCGCCAACTAAAAGCACACTGTTTCGGCTCAACCTCGCAGCCATATCCACCAGTTTGCCGCTCTTGCGGTATTTCATCCCCAGGTTGCCGCATACCTTTATGAAGCAATCCGACTGGTTCTCCCCTATGCTCCAGTGTACATCCCCTCCCACCAGGATCTTGCAACCTGAGTTATCTTTCTGGATTCTCCCCACGCTTCCATCCACTTCCAAACGGGTGTTGTGGGTGTTGCCGGCCAGTCCCCCTGCTACATCCCCCTCCACCCTTATGAACCCCTCTCCAACCGCCATTCCCACCCTGTCGCGGGCCGAGCCTCTTACTTCCACACTGGCCCTGGCAGAACGATAGGCCAGGTAATCACCCACATCCCCCTCCACCAGGATCCTGCACTATGGGCTGGTGGCCTGCATGCCCATCCCAACGTAACAAGGCAAAACCTCAGGAGATGGATTGGTGAGCTTAAGCTCACCCCGGCTAAGATAGCATCCTGCATAATCAACACACGGCAACTCCACGGGACCAGGCCCGCCCTCTGCAGCCATGGTGGCCAGATAGCCCCTGATGATCTTCTGTTTTTCGTCTGTGGGGGAGGCCTCCTGAAAAATACTTAAGAGTGTGGCAGGGTCCTTCAGCTGTTTCACCTTCTGTAAGATGGCCCGCCAGCCCGGATCTTCCACAAAAGCCTGCTCGTCTTGATCCAGGTGGGGCCTAAGCGCGGGGATGCTGACCAGTTTCTCAAAAAGCCCCATGAGCCCTCTCCTGATTCCCCAAGCTGTATAATTCCCGGAGCCCGGCCAGCTTGAGGGCTGCCCCCCAACCCCAGGGAGCTTGAAGAAACGCCGCTTGGCGAGCCCGCACAGCCGTTTGGGGGTTAACGGCCGGGGTTTCGGCCAGAAGCGGCCAAAAAAACCAATCCCTGACGCTTGCCCGAAATGCGCAATCATCCGGGCCAAGCCAATTGGCCGGGCCCCTGTTGGAGGCCCGGGGGATTCCTGGAGATCCTCATATCACATGGCATGTATGGAATCAATACCAATACGGGGAATGGGATTTGAGATTTGGAATTTGGGATTTGGGATTTGGGATTTCACAGGAAGTGGACGTTTGGTTTTATGGGCTGGGGTGAACCCCGCCCCGACGAAACCAGACCCCAACCAATTGAAATTGTTAGGGTTGCGTAGGGGAGGGGTTTATCCCATCCCGTGGTTCTGGTTTGGTC
>CAYPWF010000106.1:0-7928 GCA_964414345.1 uncultured Desulfarculaceae bacterium | reverse complement strand
TACTACATGAAATGTTAGGGAATTGGACATCCGAGTCCCGTCATATACATATACCTCTACATCCTCATCGCTCTTGAGGAAGATGAAAGGAACAACAACCCGAAGGGACGTCTCTGTGGCCTCGAGGACTACCCCTTTCCCCTCTAATCGTGAACCGGTTCCTTCGATTTCGGATCCTATGAAGTGGACTCCCATAACATTAGGGTCAGGAGTAAACCCTGAACCGGTGAGCGTTACGATAGAACCTGATTGTCCTTCCTGGGGAGAGATGCTATCGAGATATAAAGTTCTGGTAGTAGCATAGGTTATTTTTAATGTAACCGGAAAGCTCTGTACATCTCCGAATTTGGCAATTACCTCAAATTCGTTCAATCCTGCGGTAAGATCAAAGGGCACTTCAAATAAACCATTCTCATTGACTATTTCTTTCGTCTCGCCAGTGGTGCTGTTGGTTAGCAGAATAGTGGCTCCAGGTAATGAGATTCCCTTTAGCGTGACGGTTCGCTCACCTGTTACCTCAGGAAGAGGCATCAGGAGCGGAGGACCCAAGACTGTAACGTTTACAGAGTCTAATGCAGTTGCACCCTTGTCATCCGTAACCTGTAATGTGAATTCGTGGATGCCCGGCTTTAGGGTTACCATTGGACTCACCACATCTTCAGGATCAGGAGTGCCTATCCAGATGTGGGAGACGATGGTCCCGTCCGGGTCGGTGGAGCTACTCGCATCCAGCCTTACCTGGACAGTTGTTTCCCCTTCTGGCAGGGCTACCAACTGGTCCTGGCCAGCCTCGGCCATAGGGGCCAGGTTGTCCAGGATCTGGATACTTACTGGGAGCCTTTGGGAGAGAATTTTTCTCCCTCGCTTCAGGGATATCTCGCCAGAGTACAGACCCGGCCGAGCACCCCGTGGAATCTCTATGGAAATTTCAAGCGGTGTCTCTACTTGAGGGGAGACGGAGCGAATGAAAACCGGATCCGTCTTGAGAAAGGGCTTGAGCCTGGGGCTAACATTCACCCTAAGGTTCCTAAGTGCTACCTGTGTGTTGAATAGGGCCTGCACATCCAGCTTGGAGCCCTTGCTGGCTTGTACCTCGAGGCTCTGGGGGGCCCACTGAAGGATGCCGGGGCCCCAGTGGATCACCTCCTGGGTTGGGGAGATGGTCTGCCAGGCCCTGCCAGAGGACCTGATCCTTAAGCAATACTTACCTGTGAATGAGCTTTTCCCCTTTGCCTGCTGGACTATGACCAGATACTCCCCCTCTTGGGGCAAAATGGCCTGGATTTTGTTGGGCAGCTCGCCCCTCCTCACCTTCACGAAGGAGCGGGATCTGTCCATCAGGACCAGGATGGCCTTGCCTGTGCAAGGTGCTCCCCGTTCCGAAAGCTCCAGGAGAACCACCTCGTCCTTATCCCCGGTGAAAATGTAAGCGTGTGAACTCTCTTTCGGTTCCTCCCCGGCCTGGGAGTCCTTCCCCAAAATGGCGCAATGGGTTTTTGCCCCCCAGCTTGAAGATCGCTTGCATGGGAGTTCAGAGGGCTGTACCTCCCAAAGGGCCAGCCAGAAGCCCATATAAACCCCTAATATTCCCCACCAGAGGCTCCGTCGTCCTAGATTCGAGGCTCTCATCTAGAACCTCCTTTTGCCAATAAGTGGTTGACGGTTACGGGTTGCTGGTTACTGGTTAGAAAAAGTTACAAGTTACTAGTTCACAGTCAGAAAAAACCGCGGGACCAAATACCGAGGCGCCGAAGTCGCCCACCATGGACCGAACAGACCAAATAGACGAGACAGACAGGTGCTTCCCAAAGCACATTGAACCTTCTTATAGGGACTCGGCCATGTTAGAGTTGTTGGTCCAAAAGGCCCATTCTGGCCTCCAGTAGTGCCCTCCCAGGTTCCCTTTTCCATCCAGCCCCTCTATGGTCTCCTGTTAGGCCCAGCGGATGATCCTCCTCTTATTGCAATGTACAGACCCTGTCACGGTAATCGTGAGGGCCTTGAAGTTGAAGGCCAGAACCCAAACGAAGGTCATCATCTTTTCAAAGCGCTTTGTTGGGGTTTCCCTCAATTCCTGGAATCTGTTTTGTTCCTATTCCATGAAAACCCGAAACACCGTCTCCGGCCTGATCAAGCGATCCCGGTCCTTTTGGATAAAATCCTCCCCCAAGCCCCCCACAGGATGCCAACAAGGCAGCGGACACAATGAGGTCCGATGCAGCCCTGCCTCTCATGAGTGAGCCTCCGAGAGACCATTTCCCACAGCTGTCAAGCTTGCGTTGAATATACCGAAACGATTTGGCCTAAGTCAATAAAAAAATACAACATCTTGTCAAAAACCGAGCTTAGTACAGGAGGTATCCATGACCACGCACGCCCGAGAAGAGCACAACCCTCAGGCGCCCCTCGCCCCTTGCCTCGGGTGGGGCGATGGTCCATCCTGACGGGAAACCGACATCGGCCGTTATCCCCTCGAAGGAGCTAAACGGGGGTTTCGAACGGGGTGCGCGTGGAGGACCCTGGAAGCGAGAACAGCGAGGGAGGGCAGGGATGGAGGCCATTGAGAGGGCCAGGCTGAAGCTCGAAGAATGGATCCACCACCTGAGTCACCACATGGAGGATTACCAGAAGCTGGCATCAGAGCTTGAGACCCTGGGCAAGAGGGAGAGCCCAAGTCAAATCCGCCAAGCGGTGGATCTGACATCAGAGCACCTCAAAAAGGCGCTAAAGGCTTTGGGGGGCTGAGGGGGAGGGTGTATCAATCATGCACTCCTCTCGAGCGCCTGGAGTCGAAAGATGACACAGAACCGTAGAGAAGCCTTGCATTTTGCTTTTCGAATCCCCTGCGAGAGATTGAAGGAGTTCAAGGGCATCTCGGCAGAGGAGAAGCTCAGGTGGCTTGAAGAGGCAAGGGATTTCGTGGCCAAGAGCGTTCCTCCTGAGAAGTTGGCCCTCTGGAGAAGGCTTGCGCGCCTGGAGCGCAGCGGGTGATCGGCTCCAAGGATTTTTGGGGCCCGGCAGGGTCTCTGGGTTGGTCTAGGGGCGCAAGTTGGCTGTTTCCCAGGCACGGACGCTGGAAGATGTTTTTGAGATTCATGGATCAGTGCATGATAGCGGCCACGATCTTGTGGCGTTTTGCATGATAGGCCGAGTCGGGGAAGGATTCGAGCATGGACCAGATGCGGGTTTTCGAGCAGATCTACCAAGAGTATCTGGAGCAGATCCGCAAGTTGGACCTGGCCCAGATCGCCCCGAGGTTGGGCCTCCTCCAGGATGGGGAGGGGCTCGTAGTGCCTTTCTTCGGCCTGCCCCACAGGGTATCCGGCCGCGGGATCCTGGATCCAGAGGGGCTGAGACCCATCCATTCCGTGAGCGTTGTCTTGGCAAAATACCTGATCCTCTGCCCGGAGGGGGAGCCCTCAGGCTCCCAATGGGTGACTTACCGGGAGTTCAAGGATGCGGCTCCCTTCGTGGGGGGATTTTCGACCCATGCCGAGAGGCCCATCGCCGAGGCTTTTGCCGGTAGGCTCCCCCAGCTCCGAGATGGTGCCTTGAGGCTTGCGGGACGAGTCGTGGAGACCGAAGTGAGGGCTGATCTGGCCCTTTGCTTTCAGGCTCTGCCGCGAGTGCCTATCTTGATGCTCTTTAACGACCAGGACGAGGATTTCCCAGCCCAATGCTCCCTTCTTTTCGAGAAGAGGGCCGAGAGGTACTTGGACATGGAATGCCTGGCCATGATGGGCTGGGTGCTCGCAGCCTGGCTCAGAAGCGGCATAAAGGGCAAAGGGTGAGGAAGGGGCCTGTGTTTTCTTTTGCCTGGATCCATGTCTCCAGATCCAGCACAAGAACCCTCATTCCAGCCAATTCCCATTCTTCAGCATGCGAAAGCAGATTGCCGAGGCTCCTACCCAAACTGACTGCCCCAGGTTTACATCATTCACGATCAGTGGATAATGCGGGCTAGCTTGATGAAATATTTGGACAAGCCAGTCCATACTCACAAGCACCCTGCCTTACGGTTCCAGATTTGGTCCTGCTTTGAGTTGGAATATGTGAGAGTGTACCGGGGGTTCGGGGGCTTAGCCCCCAAAGTTAAGGGCTTTGGGGAACAATCCACCACGGGAGTTCGCCAAATAAGGGCTGGGGACCTAACCAGAGTCTCTATACCCCATATACGCGAAGACCCCTCGCACAGGATCCCTAAAGCATTGCAAAAAGCACGTTCAAGGAGCCTGCTCCCTTCTCCTTGGTTCCATCATTTTCATATTCTCGGCAGGTGGGGCAATCCACTTCCCTCCATGCCCCTCCCCTAATGTCCTCAAAGCTGTGTTGAAAGGGGGGGCACACCTGGGCAGGTGCCCCTCCCCTTGGGATCCAGCCCTAGGCCCCCTGGGCCTCTTCCCTGAGGCTTTGCCTCTCCCAGTTCTCTGGCCTTAGCTCCCGGACAGTCCTTCCCGCCCTCCACATCTCGGAGTTAGCCATCTCAGACAGCTCCTCATCCAGTTGTCTCCTGTAATCCGGCTGGCTGTTTTTCTCCAGCACGATCCTGGCTTCTGTGCCATCCTTGACCCTCTGGTAGAGCTCTTTGAAAACAGGCGCCACCGCATCCCTGAAGCGGTCCTTCCAGTCAAGGGCGCCCCTTTGGGCTGTGGCACTGCAGTTGGCGTACATCCAGTCCATGCCGCGCTCTGCCACCAGCTTTATGAGGCTCTGGGTGAGCTCCTCCACGGTCTCGTTGAAGGCCTCGCTTGGGCTGTGCCCCTGCCTGCGAAGCTCGTTGTACTGGGCCTCCATGATGCCTGCCAGCGCTCCCATGAGCACACCCCTTTCGCCGGTGAGGTCGCTGTACACTTCCTTTTCGAATGTGGTTGGGAACAGGTAACCGGAGCCGATGGCTATGCCCAGGGCCAGGACCCGTTCCCGTGCTCTGCCAGTGGCATCCTGGAAGATGGCGAAGCTGCTGTTCACACCGCTTCCATCCAGGAAATTTCGCCTCAGGGAAAGCCCAGAGCCCTTGGGAGCCACCAGGATCACGTCCACGTCCTCAGGGGGAGTGATGCCCGTCTGATCCCTGTAAGTTATGGCGAAGCCGTGAGAAAAATATAGGGCCTTGCCGGTGGTCAGATAGGGCTTGAGCTTCGGCCAGAAGAGCATCTGCCCAGCATCCGAGAGCAGAAACTGGATTATGGTCCCTTTGGCTGCAGCCTCCTCCAGGGAGAAGAGGCTCTGCCCGGGGACCCATCCATCCCTGATGGCTTTTTCCCAGGAGGGGGTCCCCGGTCTTTGCCCCACGATGACCCTGATGCCATTGTCCTTCATGTTGAGACTCTGCCCCTGGCCCTGGACCCCGTAGCCGAGCACAGCCACCACCTCGTCCCTCAAGACACTCCTGGCCTTGGACACAGGAAACTCCCTCAAGTTCACCACCTCTTCCGTGACTCCTCCAAAATCGATTCTTGCCATCTCTCACTCACTCCTTTCGCTTTGCTTTTTTGAGAACCCCCTCTCGGAGGCTTGTGCCCTAAAAGCTCTAGCCTGTCTTGCCGGCTTCGGGTTGGGGGTGGCTTTTCTGCGGTGCCCTGGCATCACCACAGGCCCGCTTCTTGCCACCTCTTCCACCCCGTATGGCTCCAGGGCCTTAAGAAAGCATGCCAGCCTGGGGCCCGGCCCTGTGGCCTCGAGGAGGATCCGGCCCGGGCTCCTGGAGATCACCCTTGCCTCGAACTTGCGGGCCACCTCCAGGAGCTCCCTCATCTGGCCTTGTGCGGGCAGCCTCACAAGCAGCATCTCCCTTCCCAGGATTCTTGAGCTTTCCAATGGGCCATGGGAAACCCCTATCACATCCACCAGGTTTCTA
Source organism: uncultured Desulfarculaceae bacterium (assembly GCA_964414345.1). Lineage (GTDB taxonomy): Bacteria > Desulfobacterota > Desulfocorpusculales > Desulfocorpusculum > Desulfocorpusculum > Desulfocorpusculum. Next base: position 2,071 of record CAYPWF010000106.1, on the reverse strand, counting down.
AGCTGCTTGACAATACGCTCCATGGTCTGGGAATCCCCCCTTGTGATGCACGTGATCCGGGACCTCTCGGGGCCTTCTGCGTGGGCTGCGGTGAGGCCTTCTATGTTGTACCCCCGTGCGCTGAAAAGGGCCGCCACCCTGGCCAGCACCCCAGGCCTGTTCTCAACCAGGATGGAGACCAGATGAGGCCTGGGCTTCTCAGGGTTCTCATATATGGCCTCCATGGGTTACCTCCTGCCTGCCATTCCCATCCGGTTTTCCTGCCCGGGGCCCGGGGATCCCAGGAGCATCTCCGAGAGGCCCTTGCCGGGAGGGACCATGGGATAAACCTGTTCCTCTGGGTCCACCTGGAACTCCATCAGGACAGGCCCTGGAATGCCAAGCCCTTTCCTAAGGCAGGAGGCCACCTCTTGCGGCTCTGTGGCTCGCAGCCCGGGGATGCCGTAAGCTTCTGCCAGTCGCACCAGGTCGGGCTGGCCTGAGAGAATGGTCTGGCTGAAACGGCCCTCGAACAGGATGGACTGCCACTGCCTGACCATACCCAGGGAACCGTTGTTGAGGACCACCAGCTTGACCGGCAGCCCGTACTGCGCCAGGGTACCCAGCTCCTGCATATTCATCTGGAAGCTTCCGTCCCCGGAGATGTCCACAACTGTTTTTCCAGGGCAGGCCACCTGTGCGCCTATGGCTGCGGGAAGCCCGTACCCCATGGCGCCCAATCCTCCCGAGGAGAGAAGAGTCCTGGGCTTCTGGAAGCGGTAATGAAGAGCGGTCCACATTTGGTGCTGTCCCACCTCGGTGGCGATTATGGCCTGGCCGGAGGTGAGCCTGCTTAGCTCCTGGATCACTTCCTGGGGCTTGATCCTGCCGTTTGGGGAAGGGGAGGGCAGTTGGAATTCCTTCCATTTCCGGATCCGCTGAAGCCAATCCTCCCTGTTTGGGAAAGGGGAGGTCCCCCGGACTTCCAGCTCCTTCAGGATCTGCCGCAGCACCACCCCCGCATCCCCCACTATGGGTATGTGGGCCCTCACTGTCTTGCCGATGGATGTGGGATCAAGGTCTATGTGTACTATTCTGGCATGGGGTGCAAAGGCCTCCACCCTTGCCGTGGCCCTGTCATCCAACCGGCATCCCACCACCAGGAGCAGGTCGCAGTTGCTCACTGCCATGTTGGCCTCGTAGGTGCCGTGCATGCCCAGCATTCCCAGGAAAAGCCTATGGCCGGCAGGAAAGGCCCCAAGGCCCAAGAAGGTGCTTACAACCGGGATGCTGCCGGCCTCGGCCAGAGAGAGCAGCTCCTCATGGGCCCCTGCATGGATCACCCCTGCCCCAGCGCATATCAAGGGCCTTTCCGATTCAACCAGGGCCTGGGAGGCCCTTTTCACCTGCAAGGGGTGTCCGAGATTCCTGGGAGCCTTCCTGGATGAACTTGCAAGGGCTGGGCTTCCAGGTGGGCAAGGCCCGCTTAAGATATCCCTGGGTATATCCACCAGGACAGGTCCAGGCCTTCCGCGACCGGCCACCTCGAAGGCTTCCTCTATGATCCCTGCCAGCTCCCCTGGATTTCTCACCAGGTAATTGTGCTTGGTGCAGGTGCGGGTGATACCCACGATGTCCACCTCCTGGAAGGCGTCCCGTCCCAGCTGGGCGGTGGCCACCTGACCAGTGAAAGCCACAAGGGGGACCGAGTCGGCATGGGCAGCGGCCAGGCCGGTGACCAGGTTGGTGGCCCCGGGCCCCGAGGTGGCCAGGCATACCCCTGGTCTCCCAGTGGCCCTGGCGTAGCCGTCTGCAGCGTGCACGGCCGCCTGCTCATGGCGCACCAGGATGTGGCGGATCCTGGGGAAACGAAGCAGTTGATCATACAGATGGATGACCGACCCCCCCGGGTAACCGAAGATCACATCCACACCTTGCTGCACCAAAGCCTCCAGAAGAACCTCAGAACCTGTCCTTGCCATGAGCCCTCCTGCCTCCCAAGTCTTTGGCCCCATCCGTAAAAGGAAAGGGCCGCCGGTTTTGCCCGGCGGCCCTTGTTCAAACAAAAAGGCCGCGGGCATCGGCTTTTGCC
>CAYPWF010000105.1:0-8064 GCA_964414345.1 uncultured Desulfarculaceae bacterium | reverse complement strand
CCCCCCCCCCCCCCCCCCCCCCCCCCCCCCCCCCCCCCCCCCCCCCCCCCCCGAAAAGTTAAGAGTGAAGAGTGAAGAATTAAGAGTGAAGAGTGAAGAGTTAAGAGTTAAGAGTGAAGAGTGAAGAATGAAAAACGGGGGAAGCGGAGACCCCGGGACGCGGAGACACGGAGAGGATGGGGGAATGAAGGGTGAAGAATGAAGAATGAAGAGTGAAGAATGAAGAATGAAGAATGAAGAGTGAAGAGTGAAGAATGAAGAATGAAGAATGAAGAGTGAAGAGTTAAGGGTGAAGAATTGAGGAAGGGTGAGAAAACCAGGGGAGCAACTGGAGATGGAAATATTCGTTCTAGTTAAGACCGTCCCTGATGCAGAGGCGCGCATGGAGCTCTTGCAAGACGGCTCTGGGCTTCGCTTGGAAGAAAAGTGGGAGCTCAGCTTTTTTGACGCCATAGCCGTGGAGCAGGCCTTACGCATCAAGGAAAAAATGAGCGGGGTGAGGGTTTCGGCCCTAAGCTACGGGCCCAGGTTTGCCATGGAAGGGCTCAGGAAGGCAGTGGCCATGGGAGCTGACAGGGCCATACACTTGGAGGCTTCCGAACTACAATGGGTGGAGCCCATGGAGGTGGCCTGGCACCTGGCCCAAGCCCTGCGCAAAGAAAACCCGGAGCTGATCCTGTGCGGCAGGAAGGCCACCGACGATGAGGCGGCCCAGGTAGGCCCCATGGTGGCCGGCTTTCTGGGAATACCCTATCTGGGCCCGGCTGTGGCCCTGGAGCTCCAAGAAGCCCAGGGATGCCTCGAGGTGGTTGCTGATTTAGGGGGGGCTCGGGAAAAGCTGCGCTGTAGGCTGCCTGCCTTGGTATCCGCCCAGAAAGGCTTGGCCGAGCCCAGGGTTCCCACCATCCAGGGGGTCATGAAGGGCATGCGGCTTCAACCGGAGAAGATGGGCTTGGAGAAAGAGCAAATTCCCGAAGCAGGCTGGCGTCTGCGCGGTTTTGGGCGGCCGGCCGGCAGGGCTCCGGTCAGAATGATCCAAGGGGATGACGCTGCCTCCAAAGCCAGGGAGCTGATCAGGCTGCTCAAGGAGGAGGCCAAGCTTCTCTGATTTGAGAAAAGAGGAATTGGGATCGGATGGGGGCCGAGGACCAAGAAGACCTAACAGACCAAAGCGCAGATCATGGGGGGATTATGGAAAAAGGGGGCATATGGGTCTGGGTGGAGCACTGGGAGGGGATGGAAAGGGCGGTGGCCCATGAGCTGCTGGGCAAGGCCAGGGAGTTGGCTGACCGGATGGGTCGCCAAGTCGTGGCTTTGGTCTCTGGATCCAAGGCTGCCGAGGCGGCCGAGAGGGTGCAAGGGCACCCGGACCTGATCCTGGTCATGGAAGACCCAGGGTGCCCCAAACCTGAAGCCTGGGAGTATATCCAGGCCCTGGAAAACCTCTGCAGGGATGGCTCCCCTTTCATGCTTATGGCTCCCTCCAGCCTAAGGAGCATGGAGTGGATGCCCAGGCTGGCAGTCAGGCTGGGGCGCAGCATGGTCTCGGAGGTGACAGGACTAGAGCTGGGTGAGGGCCAAACGCTCCTGGTGAGAAGACCCCTGCACGGGGGGAGATTCTTGGTGGAGCTTGAGTCTTGCGGTTTGCCCCCCTACCTGGTGGGAGTGAGGCCCCGGGCCTTTGCCCGAAAGGAGGGAAGCCGCATGGCCCAGTTGGAGAGAATACCTGTTGAGGCCGGGCCCGGTGCGGTGGAAGTTCTGGAGCGGCTCCAGGAGCTTGGCTTAGGACCAGAGCTCACCGAGGCCGCCGTGGTGGTGGCCGGGGGGAGGGGTATGGGGGAGCCCGAGAGTTTCCAAATGCTGGAGGAGCTGGCCGCGCTTTTGGGCGGGGCTGTGGGGGCCAGCCGCTCGGTGGTGGACAGCGGCTGGAGGCCTGCCTCCCAGCAGGTGGGCAAGAGCGGCAAGACGGTCTCCCCAGACCTGTACATGGCTATGGGGATCTCAGGAGCCATTCACCATATCATGGGCATGGACAGCTCCCGGGTGGTGGTGGCAGTGAACAGGGATCCCAACGCCCTGATCTTCAATCACGCGGATTACGGGGTCGTGGAGGACCTCAAGGATTTTCTCCCGGCCTTGATCCAGGAGCTCAAGGCCAAGGGGTGAGCCCGGCAGAAGGGGACTCCCTGGAGTGGAGCCCCATTTCCTTGGGGGGATGAGTCCATATGGAAGAGCTGGATCTGGTGGTGGTAGGGGCCGGTCTTTCGGGCCTCACAGCCGCCTACTACGCTGCCAAGGCCGGTCTCGGGGTACTGGTTTTGGAGCGGGGGGATTTGGCCGGCAGCAAGAACCTAAGCGGAGGCAGGCTCTACTTGGGCCCCCTCAGGGGGCTTCTGGAGGAGCTCCTGGAGGGCTTGCCTCTGGAGAGAAAGGTGGTGGTGGAGAGGCTCTCGGCCATGGGCCAGGACGGCTCTGCCACCCTCAGCTTCAGGCATCGGATCCTGGGTGAGCCCCAATACGAGAGCCACACAGTGCTCAGGGCCTTGCTGGACTCCCATCTGGCAGAGAGGGTGGCCCAGGCTGGTGGGTTCGTGGTCCCACAGAAGCGGGTGGACGGTCTGATTCTGGATCACGGCAAGGTGGCTGGGATCCGCTCTGACGGGGAGGAGATCCGGGCCAAGGCGGTGATCCTGGCAGAGGGGGTCCTGGGGCTCCTGTCCAGGGAGCTTGGCCTGAGCTCTCCCCCACAGCCCCGGGAGGTGGCCACTGCCCTGAAAGAGGTCATCCAGCTCCCGGAGGGGACCCTGGAGCCCAGGTTCGGGGTGGGAGAGGGCCAGGGGGTCGCCCATCTCTTCGTGGGTTCCATCACCTCAGGAATAGGGGGTGGGGGGTTTCTTTACACCAACAGGGATAGCGTCTCCTTGGGCCTGGTGTTGCGCCTGGAGGATCTCATGCGTGCCCAGGCACGCCCCCACGAGCTCCTGGAGAGCTTCAAGGCAAGGGAAGAGATAGCCTCCCTCATTCAGGGCGGGAGGCTCCTGGAATATGGGGCGCACATGATCCCTGAGGCCAGGCGCCTTCCCATCTCGCGCCTTGTGGGAGACGGTTACCTCATAGTGGGGGATGCCGCCGGACTCTCCTTGAATATGGGTGTCACGGTAAGGGGCATGGACATGGCCATGGCCTCGGGGCTCTTCGCCGCCAAGGCGGTGATCCAGGCCGTGCAGAGGCAGGATTTCAGCGCTTCTTCCCTGGCCTTGTACGTGGCTCAGCTACAGGAGAGTTTTGTGCTCAAGGACGTGAACAGGTTCGCCCCGCTGGAGAAGATTTTGGGCATTCCCAGGATATACAGGGAGTACCCGGAGCTCATCTGCGAGGCACTGGCGGGGTTGTTCAGGGTGGGCCCGGGGCCCAAGGAGGGATACCTGAGAAGCTTGCGCCGCGCCCTGAGCAAGGGCCCGGGGGTTCCCTCCCTGCTCAAGGACCTTTGGGCCATGAGAAAGCTTTGAGAGGGTGGCATGAAGCTGGAGGAGAAACTGGCCCTGGATGCTTTCCGGGTGGATGAGGCGAGCCATATCCTCATCGATCATCGGGTATGTCGGGCCCGATGCAAGGAGAGGTACTGCCTGAGGATTTGTCCGGCAGAGCTCTACAGGTACGAGCCCGAGAAGGACGAGATCAGGGTGGAGCACGCGGGCTGTCTGGAGTGCGGCACCTGCCTTGTGGCTTGCAAGCCAGGGGCCATTACCTGGAGTTATCCCAGAGGAGGGCGCGGTGTCCAGTACAGGTTCGGTTGATCTGGCTGGTCTCAAGGCGATCATGGGAACCAGGCGCAAGGGGAAAAGAGGGCTCAGCCTCTCCATCTACAACGCCCTGAGGAGGAGCATCCTGAGGGGGGAGATCCCAGGGGGCCACAGGTTCGTTGAAGAGAAGCTGGCATCCTTTCTTGGGGCCAGCCGCACTCCTGTGAGGGAGGCCCTGCAGAGGCTCAGGCAGGAAGAGCTCCTGGAGAAGCTCAAATACGGCGGCTATGAGGTGAGGCGCATAGCCAACAAGGATATCGAGGAGATCTTCGGCATAAGGAGCGTGCTTGAGAGCTATGCGGCTGTGCTGGCCACCAGGAGAAAGCAACCAGATCTCATGGCAGAACTCCAAGAGATCATCCAGAGGTCCCGCGCTGCCCTGGAAAAGGGGGATTCGGAGCAGTTCGTCTCACTCAACACTGAATTCCACGACAGGCTCTACAGGGCCAGCGGGAGCGATCGGCTATACAGGATGATCCATGAGCTTCGAGATCATTTTTACCGCTTCAGGCGGGTCATCCTTTCCCGGGGCACCATGCCCGGCACCTCCCTCAGGGACCACGAGAGGATGATGAGGGCCATGGCCAAAGGCGACGAGAAGGCAGTGGAGAGAATCGTGCGGGAACACATCCTGAGGGGCATGGGGGTGGTGCTCAGGGAGATCAAGAAGGGAAAAATAACCGTTTGAGAGGGCAAGGATCGGGTCGGACAAAGGGGTATCAAGACACCCAAGGGAGAAGGGTTTGAACCCTAAAGGGGTATGCTTGAAAATTGGCTTCTTCCCAATGGGATACGGCCTGGGCCGGGAGGCGTTAAATGGAGAGAAAAACAAAGGTCCTCATAGCCAAACCTGGACTTGACGGTCATGATAGGGGGGCCAAGGTGGTGGCCCTGGCCCTCAGGGATGCGGGCATGGAAGTCGTGTACACGGGTCTTCACCAAAGCGTGGAGCAGATCTTGAGAGCGGCTATGCAAGAGTCGGTGGACGTGATCGGGCTTTCCATCATGTCAGGAGCCCATGTGCCCATATGTCGAAAGCTCATGGAGAGGCTTAAACAGGAGGGCATGGAGGAAGTGGAGGTGGTGGTGGGAGGGGTCATCCCCAAGAAAGACATTCCTGTGCTTAGCCAGATGGGGGTGAAGGGAGTGTTCCCGGGAGGCACACCCTTCAAGGAGATAATAGGGGGAATCCAAAGACTGGTGGCTGCCAGGAGGGAGGCGTGAGATGGGAGTGGCTAGATACATAAGAGACCCAAAGGACGCTATCCAGGAGGTGATCTACCAGTCCGGCATAAGGGTGAAACCTGTCTACGGACCCCAGGACCTGGAAGAGGTGGGTTTCGACTACCAGAAAGACCTGGGGGACCCGGGCGAGTATCCCTTCACAAGGGGCATACACCCCTTGGGGTACAGGAGCCGGGCCTGGACCACGCGCCAGTACACGGGATTCGGCACCCCTGAGGAGACTAACCAGAGGTTCAAGTGGATGATCTCCCAGGGGCAGACAGGCCTGAACGTGGCCTTTGATCTGCCTACCCAGATGGGGCTGGATTCGGACGATCCCAGGGCCGAGGGGGAGGTGGGCCGAGTGGGCATGGCCGTGGACTCCCTGAGGGATTTTGAGACAGCCTTTCAGGGCATCCAGCTTGACAGAATCGGCACCGGTCTGACCATAAACGCCATAGCCACTGTAATGCTGGCCATGTACCAGGCTGTGGCCGAGAAGTTCGGTTTCCCCAAGGAGCGCATAAGCGCCACACCTCAGAACGACATACTCAAGGAGATGATCGGGAGGGGGGCCTGGATCTTTCCGGTTGAGCCTGCAGTGAGACTGGTGGGCGACTGCATAGCTTACTCGGCCAAAGAGCTCCCCCAGTGCAACCCGGTGAGCATCTGCGGTTACCACATAAGGGAGTCGGGGGCCACCCCGGTGCAGGAAATAGCCTATGCCTTCCAGATAGCCAATGCCTATATCCAGGAGCTGGTGAACAGAGGGCTCCAGCCCGACGATTTTGTGGGACGCTTCTCCTTCAACCTGAACGTTTTTGGAAACCTCTGGGAGCAGGTGGCCAAGTTCAGGGCCGCAAGAAAGCTTTGGGCCAGGAATCTCAGGGAGCGATGGGGAGTCAAGGAGAAGAAGAACCTGTTCCTAAGAGGTCTTTTTGGAGGGGGAGGCTCAGGCCTCACAAAGGAGCAGCCGGAGAACAACATCATAAGGGGAGCCTTCTACGGACTGGCTGCGGCCCTCTCGGGGGCCCAGACCACGGCCCTTTGTTCCTACGATGAGGCCTACACCATACCCACGGCCAGGGCTGCTTTGCTGTCACTGAGGACTCTGGAAATAATCATGGAGGAGGTGGGGCTTAGAGACACGGTGGATCCCCTGGCCGGCTCTTACTTCATAGAGAGCCTCACCAAACAGATGGAGGAGAGGATCCTCCAGGAGATGAAGCGGGTGGACGATCTGGGTGGGATGGTGCAGGCAGTCGCCACAGGCTACATCCAAAGGGAAGTGGCAAGGCAGGCCTATGAGTTCGAAAAGGGGATACAATCGGGAGAGATCGTCAAGGTGGGGGTGAACAAGTACACCGAGGGAGAAACCTCCCAAGAGGTGGAGCTTCACGAGTATGACGAGAGCTGGGCCGAGAAGCAGATCGCCTCTCTCAAGGAAGTGAGAAGACAGAGGGACAACAAAGAGGTCACACGCCTCTTGAGGGAGCTGGAATCCACGGCTCGCTCGGGCAATAACGTGATGCCTGTACTGGTTGAGTGTTGCAGGGCCTACGCCACGGTCGGGGAGATGACCGGGGTCTTCCGGGAGGTCTTCGGCGAGTGGCAGGAGCCAAGCATATTTTGAGAAGTACTGCCCAGAAATAATATCACAGTTTTCCCGCGAGATCTGGGTTGAACTGCCCCAGATCCCTCCACCGGGCTTGGCCGTGAGAAGCCACAGCCCTGGCCAGCTCTGCTTCCATCATGTTAGGCTTTGACCGGGCTCCGGTCCGCCCCCCAGGAGGGCCGGGGGAGTTTCTCAGGGTGGAGTCGGCCATGGGGGAAGGCCCTAGAACGAGATTTGATCTGTGGCTCGCTGGGATATGCGCCTCCCGGGTCTTCAACGGCCTGGTCTTTATGAGCTACGCAGCAGCCATACCCTTGCTTCAAAGGGAATGGAATATGTCCGGAGCCCAGGCCGGGGCCATATCCAGCGGTTTTCAACTGGGCTACGCGGTTTCCCTGGTGGCCTGCTCCAGCTTGGCTGACAGGGTGAGTCCCAAGAAGGTTTATCTTTGGTCCCTTTTCCTGGCAGGGGTCGCGGCTCTCGCATTTGCCCTCTTGGCCGGCGACTTCCTATCGGGTTTGGTGCTTTACACAGTGGTCGGCCTGGCCCTGGGGGGCACATACACCACAGGGGTCATGATAATAGCCGACCAATACAGTCCTTCCAGCAGGGGCATGGCTGTGGGCTGCTTCATAGCCAGCACTTCCTGCGGGTACGCCCTTTCTTTGCTGTTGAGCGGCCTGGCCCTTCCTTCTGGGGGATACAAGCTCTCTTTTCTTCTTACCTGCTCAGGTCCTCTGGCAGGCTGGGCCCTGGCATTTTTGACCTTGAGGAGCACAAGAGTGGATGGGGCAGGCCGCCAGGAAGGGGAGAGGTTCACCAGGGAAGTTCTGCGCAATAGGCGCGCCATGCTGCTCATTTGGGGATACACCTTTCACAACTGGGAGCTGCAAGGCATGTGGGCCTGGACTCCTGCTTTTCTGGCAGCCTGCCTTGCCGCGGCCGGGGCTGCCCAGCTGCAAGCCGCAGGCTCCGGAGCCCAGATGACTTCTCTTTTCCACCTCATGGGATTGGTTTCCTCGTTTTCCATGGGTGCTCTCTCCGACCGCATGGGCCGAAGGACAGTGATGTTGGCCATGGCCGGCCTGAGCACTATCTGCTCCTTCCTTTTCGGATGGAGCATCGGGCTGCCCTTAGCAGTGGTGCTTGGCCTGGGAGGCATCTACGCTTTTTCCTCCCTGGGGGACTCGCCTGTGCTTTCCGCAGCCCTCACAGAGTCTGTGAAGCCCTCGTACCTGGGCTCGGCCCTGGGACTCCGCTCCCTTATGGGCTTCGGGGCCGGGGCAGTTGCCCCCCTGGTCTTTGGTGCCATTCTGGACTGGACCAATCCCGGTACAAAGGGTTCTTACGAGACCTGGGGCTGGGCCTTCTCGGCCTTGGGCCTGGGGGGGGCAGCGGCAGTCTGGACCATAGGGAAGCTGG
>CAYPWF010000104.1:0-8966 GCA_964414345.1 uncultured Desulfarculaceae bacterium | reverse complement strand
GCGGGCATAGCTCAGTTGGTAGAGTACGAGCTTCCCAAGCTCGGTGTCGCGGGTTCGAGGCCCGTTGCCCGCTCCAAGTCCGAAAACCGGGTTATGCTGCGCCGCTCCCCTATAGGACGGCGCGGCCTGCATGGACCCCATTCTTTCGGAAAAGATTGGGGTTTTTTTTCTGGAGGAGATGGAACAAAGGGGACTCATAAAACGGCTCTGGGCCATGGTGGAACCGGTGGTGGCCTACCAGGGGCTGGAACTTGTGGAATTGGAGTTTCAAAGAGAGCCGAGGGGTTGGGTGTTGCGTTTGTATATTGACAGGCAGGAAGGGGGGGTCAGCCTGGATGATTGCACCTCGGTTAGCCGTGAGGTGAGCGACCTGCTGGACGTTAAAGAGCCTATTGATCATCCGTATTGTTTGGAGGTCTCATCCCCAGGCCCGGAGAGGCCGTTGCGCAAGCCAAGAGATTTTCAAAGATGGCTTGGCCACAGGGTGAAGCTGAAGATTTGGGGGGCAGGTCGAAAGGTTATCCAGGGGACTCTCCTGGATCTAAAGGGTGAGGTCTTAGAAATTGAAACCCCTGCTGGCATCCAGAGAGTTCCTCTGTCAGAGATCGCCAGGGCTAGGCTGGTGGACTCCTGGAGCAATCCTTTTGCCCGGGGCAGCAAGGAGTGATGAGTGATGCAATTGAATCTAAACCAGATCTTGGAACAGGTGGGTAGAGAAAAAGGGGTGGACAAGGAGATCTTGGTGGCGGCTTTAGAGGAAGCCATGGTGTCTGCTGCCAGGAAGAAGTTGGGGGTCAAAGATGGAGTTGAGGCCCATTTCAACCCTGAAACTGGTGAGATTGAGGTGTTTCTTTATAAGCAAGTGGTGGAAGAGTTGCGGGATCCTGAGCTGGAGATGACTTTGGAGCAAGCCAGGGAAATGGATCCTGCGGCTCAAATAGGGGATTTCCTGGGTGTGAAGGTAGACACCAGTGATTTCGGAAGAATCGCCGCTCAGGCAGCAAAACAGGTAATAATCCAGCGTGTGAAAGATGCAGAACGAGAAAACGTTTACATGGATTATAAGGACCGCAAAGGAGAGGTGGTCAACGGTATAGTGCAGCGCTTTGAGCGGGGTGAGATGATAGTGAATCTAGGAAGGGTTGAGGCTCTTCTTCCCAAGGAGGAGCAGGTGCCCAGGGAGTCTTATCGCCCTGGGGATCGAATTAGGGCTTATATTCTGGATGTGCGCAGGGCCCCTAAGGGTCCACAAATAATATTGTCCCGCACTAATCCCAACTTCCTGGTCCGCTTGTTCGAGTTGGAAGTGCCCGAGGTGGCGGAACGCATAGTTGAGATAAGGGCTGCGGCAAGGGAGCCAGGGGAGCGCGCCAAGATAGCTGTGGCATCAAACGACCTGGACGTGGATCCCGTGGGGGCGTGCGTGGGGATGAGAGGCTCCAGGGTGCAAAGTGTGGTCCAGGAGCTCCGTGGAGAGCGCATAGACATAATCCCTTGGTCCCCTGATCCAGCCAAGTTTGTCTGTAATGCCCTTTCTCCGGCAGAGATCTCCAGGGTAGTTATGGATGAGGAGAACAAGACCATGGAAGTGGTGGTGCCGGACGAGCGCTTGTCCCTGGCCATAGGGAAAAAAGGGCAGAACGTACGTCTGGCTTCCAAGCTCACGGGGTGGAGAATAGATGTTGTGAGCGAGACCCGAATGCAGGAGCGCAACGAAGCGGCCCGCAAATCCCTGAGAGAGATCCCTGGGATTGGGGACATGACCGTGGAGATTCTGTTCATGGAAGGTTATCGTTCGGCTGAGGAGGTAGCCCAGGCCTCTGAGGAGGAGTTGGCAAGCATAGAGGGCATAGGAGCTGAGAAAGCCCGCAATCTGATAAAGTCGGCCAGAACTCTGATAAGAGAAAGGCAAAAGGCCCTCCTGAAGGAAGAGGCTCAAAAATTGACTTCCCTGGAGGGGGTGGGGGAGAAGACTCTGGACCTGCTGCTAGAGCACGGAATACAAAGCGTGGAGGAACTCAGCCGTGCCTCTTTAGAGCAGCTGACTCAAATCCCTGGAATCGGCCCCAAAAAGGCCGAAACCCTTTTGGAGGCTGCTCGCCGCTGCCTGGAATCTGATGCAAAGGAGACCGGCACGCAGGAGGAGGCATCCTAGTCGGGCATTATTGGCCATGAGTGGACAATGAAGGCTATCTTGAGGATAGGTCAGGGAAAACTTATCCATGTTTAAAAACACCTTGATCTTCGGTTTGAAACCTGGGCTTGGTTTGAGTCCAAATATGCCAAAGCGCGACCGGGGGTTTAGGGGCGAAGCCGCCAAAGGCGGATGCTTTGAAGAACATGGGAGCTAGTTTCATTGCTGGATAGGGGGGTTGGGTGCTCCCCCAAAAGGCATTCCAAAAGCAAGCGGTCTAGTTTGTGAAGTGTTCCCAAGGCTGCTTTTTGAACCCAGATCTTTTGGGGACAGTTGGAACGGCCGAATTTGGGGTAGACGGAAGCGGAGTTGCAAACAAGAATTCGTCTGACAGGTTCGGGGGCAATTCGAGGATTCAATGGGGTTGTAAGAAATATCCGGGCCGGGGAGTCATAGGCGCTCTCTGAAGCCGCGATGGGGGAAACGATCGCATGCCCATGAAGGTGTTTGAGTTGGCTGAGGAATACCAGATCGACCCCAAGTCTCTCCTTAACCATCTGAGGGAATTGGGTGTCTTCGTGTCGAGTCACATAAGCATTCTGGATGACGAGGAGGTTGCCAAGGTCAGGGCTACCATATCACACGTCCAGAAAAAGCAAAAAGTGAGCGAACAGCGGGTCAAGTCCACCGTGATTCGAAGGCGTCCCGTGCGTGGGGCTCCAGAGCCTGCAGAAGGGGCGGTCCCCCAGCCTCAGAGCTCGGAGGCCACCCAGCAGGAAGCCGTATCCGAGGGGGCTGTGGCCCAGCCCGAGGAACAAGTTTCAGAACAGATTCCCTCAGAGGAGCCCAAGGTGGTAGTTGAGGCGGAGCCTGTCCAAGAAAAGCCCACAGCTCCTCCGGAGCAGCCGGCAGAGAAGCCCCGCAAGAAAAAGAAGGATAGACAAGAACAAGCCGCCATTGTACTCAGAAGGCCTGTGGCAAAAGAGCAGACCTCGGAGGCTGTTTCATTGCAGCCGGCTGAGCAACAAGAGGCTGTGCAGGAAAAACCTCAGGTGGTAAAGGTTGAAAAGGTTGAGGAGGTTCCCAAGCCCATAGAAAAGAAAAAGAAGGAGAAGCCACCTGAGCCCGAGCTTGCGGCCGAGGTCCCTAAACCTGAAGTTGAGCCTCCCCGAGTCAGTCCCGAGAAACCGGCAAGACCCCACCTGGTGCGCAGGGAAGGGGGTGTGGAGCCGGCCAAAGTGCTGCATCGTCCCAAGCCTGAACCGGCGCGAAGACCAGCCCCTGTGGCCCAAGTTCCCACAGTGCCTTTGGCACAGGAGCGGCCGGCTCCAGCTTTGGAAAGGGAGGCATGGGGAAAAGCCAAGAAGAAATCTCTTAAGGCTTTTGAGGTGGTGACGCAAGAGAAGCCGGGGAGAGGGAAAAGCAAGAAGAAGGAGGTCATACAGCTTAGGGCCGAGCTGGAAGAAAGAGAAAGGGGACTCCCATTCGGGCCCAGAAAACGCAAGGAAAAGGAGCAAAAAAGACCGGAGCTTACGGTTCCCAAGGCTATCAAACGCAAAATCCGGGTTATGGAATCCATTACAGTGGGTGAACTTGCCAAGCGTATGGGGGTCAAAAGCAGCGAGGTGATAAAAAACCTTCTGGGCATGGGAGTCATAGCCACAGTAAACCAGATGTTGGATCCCGATGAGGCTGCCTTGGTGGCCAGCGAGTTCGGCTACGAGGTGGAGAGGGTGCTCAGCCGAGCGGAAGAGCTCCTGGAGGAGGCTTCTACTCGCGAGGCCGAAGACAATCTGAAACCTCGTCCACCTGTTGTCACGGTGATGGGGCACGTGGATCACGGCAAGACCTCCTTGCTGGATGCCATTAGACAAACCCATGTCACAGAGCACGAGGTTGGAGGCATCACCCAGCACATAGGGGCCTACCAGGTGGAGGTGAAAGGTCAACTAATAACCTTCCTGGATACCCCCGGCCACGAAGCCTTCACTTCTCTAAGGGCCAGAGGGGCCCAGGTAACCGACGTTGTGGTGTTGGTGGTGGCTGCGGATGATGGGGTTATGAACCAGACAAGAGAGGCTATAGATCACGCTAAGGCCGCCGGGGTGCCCATCATAGTGGCAGTGAACAAGATAGATAAGCCCAACGCAGATCCCGATAGAGTGCGTCATGAACTGGCCTCTCTGGGACTGGTTCCTGAGGTCTGGGGAGGCGATACCATCTTTTGCGATGTGTCGGCCAAACAGCGCATCAACATAGACGCTTTGCTGGAGAACATATTGATCCAGTCAGAGGTGCTTGAGCTCAAGGCCAATCCCGACAGGCCTGCCAGGGGCACTGTAATAGAAGCCAGATTGGACAAGCGGCGAGGACCCCTTGCAACTGTCTTGGTCCAAGAAGGTACCCTTAGGCTCAACGACGCCTTTGTGGCGGGCATGTATTCGGGCAAGGTAAGAATGATGCTGGATCACCTGGGAAGGAGACTGGAGGAGGCGGGCCCATCCACACCAGTGGAAGTTGTGGGAGCCTCAGGGGTGCCGGCTGCAGGAGAGAGGTTCTGGGTGGTGGCCTATGAGAAAGAGGCCAGGGACATCGAACTGTTCAGAAGAGAAAAAATGCGCAGAGAGGGCATGGCCCAGACAGGCAGGGTGGCTCTGGACCGGCTAAAGGAACAGATGGACACAGGAGAGGTTAAAGAATTGGCCGTGGTGGTGAAGGGAGACGTTCAAGGCTCCATTGAAACCCTGCGGGACACCCTCTCCAGAATGGGTGGTGAAAAGATCAAGATAAACGTGCTCCATGCCTCTGTGGGCGGCATAACAGAGAACGACGTAAACCTGGCTGCGGCATCCAACGCCATTATCGTGGGCTTCAATGTGCGGCCCGAGCCCAGAGCCCAATCACTGGCCGAAGAGCAAGGTGTGGATATCCGCGTGTACAACATAATCTATGAGCTAATTGAGGATGTTGAGAGAGCCCTGAGGGGAATGTTGGAACCTACCCGCAAAGAGAACCTCCTGGGCAGGGGGGATGTGATTCAAACCTTCAGAGTTTCCAAAGTGGGCATGGTGGCGGGGACTCTGGTCAAGCAAGGCAGGGTGGTGCGTGGCGCCAGGGCGAGACTCTTGAGGGACAGCGTGGTGGTTTATGACGGTCGAATTGCCACTTTGCGGCGTTATCAGGAGGATGTGAAAGAGGTGCTTGAGGGCCAGGACTGTGGAGTGCATCTGGAGAATTTCAATGATGTCAAGGTAGGCGATGTGTTAGAGGTTTATGAGGTGGAGGAGGTGGCGGCCGAACTATGAGCCGGCTTTTGCTGCCGGGCGGAGCTTTTGTAAGGCTTCAGGGGACAGAGGCATGAAGCGGGCTGCTGGGAGTTACTGGTGTGATAAAGGCGGTGATGGGTGAGGGGAGTGTGGGATGGTGGTGGGGGTAGGAAGGATTCAGCTGCTTCTTTATGACAACCACTCTCTCAAAGGGAAGCGGCAGGTGGTCAGAAAGACCCTCGATAGAATAAGGAGCAGATTCAGCATAGCAGTAGCAGAGGTGGGGGATCAGGAGCTGTGGCAGAGCATAATCTTGGGAGTTGCAGTGGTTGGGTCTGACAGCCGGGTTGTGTGCTCGGTTATGGACAAGGTGGTCAATTTCATAGAGGAGCTGCATCTTAGCGAAGTAGTCGATGTTCAAACCGAAATCCTGCACTTTGGTGACCATGGCCGGTGAAAGAAGAAAACGGGTGGGAGTGCTCATACGTGAAGCGATCTCTGAGCTTCTTCTCAGAAAGGTTCGGGATCCCAGGATAGGTTTTGTAAGTATTACTGAGGTGGATTTGAGCCCCGACCTGAGAGTGGCAAGGGTGTTCTACAGTGTCTTGGGATCAGAGTCGGATCGATCCCAAGCAGCCCAAGGGCTTCGCAGCGCCCATGGTTTCATCAAGCGGGAGTTGGCTTCGAGGCTTAATCTGAAGTTCATGCCTGAGATCCTGTTCATCCTTGACAACTCCATGGAGCAGGGGGAGCGCATGGAGAGGATTTTTCGCGAACTGGAGCAGGAGTCCTGGAATGAGTGAGGTTATATCCGAGATAGTGCGCCTGATCCGCACTAAAGATAGCTTTTTGGTGGCTTCTCACATGAACCCGGATGGGGATGCTATAGGTTCTTCTTTGGGCCTGGCAATGGCTCTGGAGGCCCTGGGCAAGAGCGTGGCGGTGTACAACCAGGGTCCAGTGCCCCATCTGTACAGATTCCTGCCGGGTGTGGATCGAATCAAAGATGAGTTGCCGGAAGAAGAAGCTTTTCAGGCAACCTTTGTGCTGGATTGCTCAACCTCGGAGCGAGTGGGAGAAAGTTTCGTGAAATTCAGCCACAAGGGCTCCATAGTGGTGGTGGATCACCACCCGCCCAGGCAGGCCCTGGAAGGTCTTCAGCTCATTCGGACCGAGGCTGCTGCCACAGCCGAGCTGATCTATGAGATAGCAATGCAGGTTGGGCTGAGCCTGCCCCGCGATGCGGCCACAGCCCTTTACGCAGGGCTGATGACCGATACAGGTTCCTTCCGGTTCTCCAACACCACCCCCAAGGCCCTGGAGGTGGCAGGGCGCCTCTTGGCGGCAGGTGCGGATCATCGGCTCTTGGTGGAGCATCTGTACGAGAGTTTCCCTCCTGAGCGTTTCCGTTTGTTAGGATTGGCCTTGAACACCCTTCGTCTTCTCAAGGGCGGAAAGGTGGCCTTGGTATGGATAACCCGCCCCATGTTTCAGCAGGTTGGGGCAGAAGATGAGATGACCGATGGATTCGTGGATATCCCCAGATCCATCAGGGGAGTAGAGGTGGCTGCCCTCATAAGGGAGAGGGAGGAGAATGAGTATCGGGTCAACCTTCGCTCCAGAGGAAGGGTGGATGTGGGAGAGGTGGCATCTAGGTTTGGCGGAGGGGGGCATCCCAATGCGGCCGGATTCACCCTGCAAGGACCGCCTGAGGATTTGGAGAGGAGCCTGCTTTCAGCTTTGGAGGAGGCTCTCTGTTGAGGGATCAGGCGGGCGGGGTACTTCTCTTGGACAAACCAGCCGGGCTTACCTCCTTCGGGTTGGTGGATCGGGTAAGGCGTTGGTCCAAGATGAAAAAGGCGGGTCACACGGGCACTCTGGATCCTTTTGCCACAGGACTCCTGGTGCTTTGTTTGGGTAAGGCAACCAGATTGGCCCACTACATAACAGCCTGGGACAAGGAGTATGAAGGAACCATTCTTCTGGGTGAGGACACTGATACGGATGATGCCACGGGACAGGTCATCTTGAAACAGGATGTGGTGGGGCTGGCCCCGGAAGATGTTGAACGTGCCCTGGAGGGATTCCGGGGGGAAATTCAACAGCTCCCCCCGAGATTTTCAGCCAAGAAATTGGGAGGGGTCCCCTCGTACAAGAGAGCCAGAAGAGGGGAGGATGTGGAGCTGCAGCCAGCCACCGTGCAAATTCACGAGCTTGAGCTCAAAGAGGTGGAAATTCCGTTGGTGCGGTTCCGAGCTAGATGTTCCAAAGGCACATATATGAGATCCCTGGCCAGGGATTTGGGGAAAGTCTTGGGATGCGGTGGGCATCTGGCAGAATTGAGACGAGTGGCCGTAGGGCACTTGAGGGTTGAAGAGGCTTTGAGATGGGAAGAGGTGCGACACCTCAGAGGCGAGTCCTTGACGGCAAAACTGTGGCCCATGGAGAGGGTTTTCTCGGGCTGGAGGAAGGTGTTGTTGACTTGGCAATGGGCTCGCAGGGCAAGACATGGACAGGATTTGCCTCTGGAGGCTTTCTCCGGGCAATTGGATTGCAAAGACCAACATGGTGAGAGAGTGGTTCTTGCAGACGAGCTTGGAGAGCTCTTGGGGATCGGAATAGTTATGGGAGAGGGTCCAGGTATGCATATACATCCTGAACAGGTTTGGAGAGATCCTTGAGGCCTGCACATGGGCGGGCCCCTCGGCAGAGAGGGGCCATACATCGGAACAGGGAGGTTAAGGAAGTGTCACTGGCCATTGAAAAGAAAACGGAGATCATCGGGAAATTTCGCAGGCACGAGTCAGACACGGGTTCCCCTGAGGTGCAGATCGCACTGCTCACAGAGCGCATCAACCAGCTCACAGAGCATTTCGCGACTCACAAAAAGGACCATCATTCAAGAAGAGGCCTTATGAAGCTGGTAGGCCAGCGTCGCAGACTCCTGGATTATCTGAAAGCAAAAGACATAAACCGTTATCGAAGCCTTATCCAGGAGTTGGGTCTTCGCAAGTAAAAGCCCCTTATCTTTGGTTGCAGGACTTTGTTCCAACCCGCCGAGGGTCAAGAGGGGAGAAAGAAAGGAAGTGCTATGGCAGCAAGAGTGGAAAGAGAGATCGGGGGTCGCCTCATGTCCTTGGAGACCGGCCGGCTGGCCCGGCAGGCCCATGGAGCTGTTTGGGTGCAGTATGGGGACACCGGTGTGCTTGTGACGGCGGTTTCGGATCGCACTAGAGAAGGAATAGACTTTTTGCCCCTCACGGTGGACTACCAAGAGATGGCTTATGCGGCCGGGAAGATCCCGGGGGGATTTTTCAAAAGGGAGGGACGATCCAGCGACAGGGAGGTCCTGGTCTCCAGATTGATTGACAGGCCCATCAGACCCCTGTTCCCCAAGGGATATTTTTCAGAGGTGCAGGTGATAGCCACTGTCATGTCAGCCGACATGGACCACTTGCCGGACATCTTGGCCATTAACGGGGCTTCAGCAGCCCTGGTGGTCTCGGATATCCCTTTTTCAGGTCCTGTGGGAGCCGTGCGGGTGGGGCGTGTGCTGGGGGAATGGG
>CAYPWF010000103.1:0-9023 GCA_964414345.1 uncultured Desulfarculaceae bacterium | reverse complement strand
CAGGAGGCCTTCTGGAACTGGAGGATGACCCCCCCGCCCAGGAGGGCCAAGCTCCTGTTCGAGTTTCACAGGAAGCTGCAGGAACATCAAGAAGAGCTGGCCCGTCTCATAGTGGATGAGCATGGGAAGACCCTCTCCGACGCCATGGGAGAGCTGACACGTTCTTTTGAGTATGTGGAGCACGCCTGCGCCGGGCCAGAGCTCCTCAAAGGCTCCCATGCCGAGCACGTAGGCAGCGGTGTGGACACTGTCTACATCAGGGAGCCTCTGGGGCCCTTCGTTTTTCTTCCGCCCTTCAACTTCCCGGCCATGATAGCCCTCTATTTTGTGTGGGCCATTGCTGCCGGCAACACCGCCATAATCAAGGCCAGTCGCCTATGTCCCATGACCGCGGTGAGGATAGTGGAACTCGCCCACGAATGTGGCTTCCCCAAGGGGGTCATCAACCTGCTGACGGGTTCCGGAAGCGGGGTGGGAAACGCCCTGGTGGTGCACCCGGGCACAGTGGGTGTGACCTTTGTGGGCTCTTCCAGGGTTGGGGAGGAAGTCTACAAGATGGCCATACTTCATGGGAAAAGGGCACAGTGCCAGGGGGGGGCCAAGAACCACGTGCTCATAGCCAGGGACGCCTTCCTGGATGAGGTGATCCCCAATGTGGTAGCCTCCTGCTTCGGCCACGTGGGGGAGCGTTGCTTTGCCGTCTCCAACGTGCTGGCGGTTGAGGAAGTATATGAGGAGGTCAAGGAACGTTTTCTGGAGGAGTCAAGGAAACTTGTTTTGGGCTACGGTATGGATCCCGAGGTGAGCCTGGGGCCCGTGATTTCCAAAGAAGCGCTCCAGTCCATGCACCGGGAAATAGAAGGGGCTTTGGGGGAAGGGGCCAGGCTTCTCCTGGACGGCCGCAACCCCCAGGTGTCAGGGTATCCCAATGGGTATTTCCTGGGCCCCACGGTGTTGGAGGCAGAGCCCGAGATGCGGGTCTTCCAAGAGGAGATCTTCGGGCCAGTGCGCTGCCTCAAAAGAGTGAGGGATCTGGCAGAGGGGGTGGAGATAATAAACCGAAGCCCCTTTGGCCACACAGCCAACCTTTACACAGAAAACGGAGGGTGGGCCAGGGAGTTCGCCCTGAGAGTGAATGTGGGCCAGGTGGGAATAAACATAGGCACCCCGGCCCCCATTGCCTATTTCCCTGTGGGAGGCCGCAAGATATCCATGTTCGGGGATATAAGGGGAAGGGCCAACGAGGCCATGGATTTCTACACGGACAAGAAGGTGATCATAAGCCGATGGCATTCCACCATAGGAGGGCGAGCTGGTTCTTTGGATGACGGCTTTGCCATGAATTATCAGGGAGCCGCCAGCCAGCAGAAAAGGCGCTGATAAAGGGATCATATTGAGGGGACAAGCCCCCATTGTTTGAGAGCAAAGGGGCCTTAGGGATAGCTTCAAGAGATCCGGGGATAGACTGATTCAGCCCCAAGAGGCCTCAGATCTTGTGTTTGGAGTTGGCCCGGGTTGGAACCTTAAGAGACCCAGTTTTACCGGGGGTCGGCTTATTGACTCTGGTTTCTCACCGGCCATGGGTGATGATCCGGGTTAGAGAAATGCACAAGCAGGATCCAGGTAGAGGGGGAGTCTCGGGGGCGGTCCGAGCTCTTCCCTCAGAAGGGCTTTCGAGCCCGCATCCAACTTCTTAGAAAAGGAGGGCGGCCATGAAACAAGTTCTAGGTTTCTCGCTAATCGGTGTACTCCTGGTGATCCCTTTGCTGCTCTTGCCGGCCATGGCTCAGGCGCCCAAAGCCGGCTCCGGCAAGGCGGCTCAGGTGCAGTCCAAGGTAGGGGTGATAGTGGTGGACCTGCAAGGGGATTTCACCCAGTGGAAGAAGGGATCCTTGGCTGTCCCGGGCACGGATAAAGCCTTTGTGGAAAAAGTTCGCAAGGCTACAAGCGGCTTGGCCAAGGCGGGTTTTACTTTGTACGCCACTCAGGACTGGCACCCCTCGGATCACGTTTCCTTTTTCACCAATCACCAGGGCAAGAAGGCCTTTGACGTTATCAAGGTGGGTTCCAAAGACCAGGTGCTCTGGCCACCTCACTGCGTTCAGGGCACAGAGGGGGCCAAGGTCTTGGTGGACAACGATCTATTCCTGGCCATTGTCAAGAAGGGCCAGGACAAAAATTTCGACAGCTACTCTGGCTTCCAGGATGACGGTGGGGCCAAGACGGAGATGGAGCGGATCCTCAAGGCCAGGGGCATAGAAAAACTCATCATCTACGGGATAGCCACCGACTATTGTGTGAAAGCCACTGCCTTGGATGCTGTGGCAGCCGGCTTCAAGGTCACTGTGGTGGAAGAGCTTTGCCGAGGAGTGGCCCCTGAGACCACAGCCAAGGCCTTGGAGGATATGAAGGCCAAAGGTGTAACTGTCATCAAGTCCTTGGACCTGGAAGCCTTGAAGAGGATGTGAAAATGGAGCTTGAGGAACAGGGGTCCTTCTCTCCTATATGGGTGCGCTTCAGGCTGAACGGGAGGGAGGTTAGCCTCCAGGTGAGCCCAGGGGAGAGTGTGCTTCATTTGTTGAGGGAGAAACTGGGTCTCAAGGGCGCCAAGGAAGGATGCGGCATGGGGGAGTGCGGGGCCTGCACCATTGTGGTGGACCAAAAGGCCGTAAACGGCTGCCTCATGATGGCGGCACAGCTGGATGGGAAAGAAGTCCTGACCGTGGAGGGGCTGGAAAGCCCTGTGGGGCTTCACCCACTGCAGGAGGCCTTCTTGGAGCACCACGCTGTGCAGTGCGGTTTTTGCACTCCAGGGATGCTCATGAGCGCCTATGCCCTGCTGGCCAGAAACCCAAACCCCACACGGAGAGAGATTCAGGAGGCCCTGGAGGGGAATCTTTGCCGCTGTACAGGTTATGAGCAGATCTTGGCCGCAGTGGAGGCTGCAGCCAAGAGAATTTTAAAAGGGGAAAGCCCGTGAGGGGGGACATGGAATACCATTGCCCAAAAAGCCTGCCAGAGGCCTTGGGGTTGCTTCGAAGATACGGCTCCCAAGCCATCCCCCTGGCCGGGGGTACGGACCTAATGGTGGAGATCCGGGAAGGCAAGCACCAGGGGGCCCACGTGGTGGACATAAGCAGGCTCCCGGAGCTGAAGCTCTTGGAGCTCAAGGAGGGGGAAGTCCAGCTGGGTGCCGGTATTACCTTCTCAGAAATTCTGGATTCCGAACTCCTAAGGGAGCAGGCAGGTGTCCTGGTCCAGGCCGCCTCCCGCATAGGAAGTCTTCAGATTCGAAACCTGGCCACAGTGGGAGGCAATGTGGTGCATTGCTCCCCCTGCGCCGACAGTGTGCCGGCCCTTTTGGTACTGGAGGCCAGGGCCGTGCTGCAAAGCGCAGAAGGGGTCAGGAAAGTGTCCCTGCAGGAGATTCTGGTGGGGCCTTACAGAAGCGGGATCAGGCCAGGGGAGCTTCTCACCCATTTTGTTTTCCAGGGGGCTTCTCGGTTTTGGAGCGGGTTTCAGAAGTTGGCCAGGAGAAACGCCCTTGCCATATCCAGGCTGAGTCTGGCTGTTTTGGCTCAACAGAATGGAGAGGGATTAAAAGAGCTGCGTATTGCCTTGGGTTCTGGCACACCTGTTCCGCGCCGCATGGAAAAAGTGGAGAGCTTTCTTTTGGGCAAAGCTCCCAGGGAGAGGGATCTTTGGGAAGCCGGGCGTCTCTTGGCTTCTTCCATGCTGGAGATCACGGGAGTGCGGGCCTCAACAGCATATAAGGAAAAGGCCGTCCAGGGCCTCCTGGTAAGGGCCTTGCTGCCCTTGGTGAGAAATGGAAACTGAATCTCGGTGGATTTCCAAGTCCCTGCCCAGGATAGGCGCCTCGGAACGCTTAAGGGGCAGGGCCTTGTTCTGTGCAGACATCCCTCTGGAGGATGCTCTGGTCCTGAGGGTCTTTAGAAGCAGCAGGCCCCACGCCAGGATTTTGGAGCTGGATGTGGAAGAGGCTAAAAAGGTGCCTGGTGTGGAGGGTGTTTTCACTGCCCTTAATGTGCCGGGTAGGAATCTCATAGGGCTTATCACCAAAGACCAGCCGCTTTTGGCCCAGGAAAAAGTTCGTTTTGTGGGAGACCCGGTGGCCCTGGTGGCAGCCAGGGACGAGGAAGCGGCCCAAAAGGGGCTTGAGGCCATCAGGGTTAAGTACCAGGAGCTTCCAGCAGTGTTTTCTGTTGAGGAGGCCATGGCCCATGGGGCCCCGGCCTTGCACGAGAAGGGGAATTTGCTTCACAAAAGGGTGGTGATAAAAGGGGATGCCTCCTCTTTCATGGCCAAGGCAGCCGTTGTGGTGGAACGCACTTACCAGACCTCCCATATAGAACATACCTACCTGGAGCCGGATGCCGGGGTAGGCTATCAGGATTGGGACGGCACCTTGGTAATAATGGCCTCCACCCAGAATCCACACTACGACCAGAAGGAAGTGGCCGAGCTTCTGGGGCTCAAGGAGGAGAAGGTCAGGATCATACAGGCTCCCACAGGGGGCGGATTCGGATCCAAGTTGGATCTTACGGTCCAGGGTTTCATAGGTTTGGCCTTGTACCATCTGGGGAAACCTGTGCGACTAGTCTTCAGTAGGGAAGAGGCTTATCTTGCCACACCCAAGAGGCATCCCCTTACCATCTGGATGAGAACCGGAGCCGACAGCCGAGGCAGGCTCCTGGCGGTTCAGGCCAAGATCCTTTGTGACACCGGGGCCTATTCTTCGTATGGAGTGGCCGTAGCCACCCGTGCCGCCATCCACGCCACCGGGCCCTATGAGGTGGAAAATGTTGAGGTGGAAAGCCTGGCCGTTTACACCAACAATCCCATAGCCGGAGCCATGCGGGGCTTCGGGGTTCCCCAGGTGGCCTTCGCTCACGAGTCTCAGATGGATCTCTTGGCTCAGGAGCTGGGGATGGAGCCTCTGGAGATAAGGCGCATAAATGTGCTCAAGCAGGGAGCCTTTACCGCCACAGGCCAGAAACTAGGCTCAAGCGTGGGCATCCTGGAAGCCCTGGAAGCCTTGGAGCCACACTACAAAGAGGCTTTGGAGAAATGGAAAGCCTCAAACCCCTCTCCGTACGTAAAACGGGGTGTGGGGCTGGGGGCCATGTGGTACGGCATAGGAAATACCGGGGTTCAAAATCCCTCTACGGCCAGGGTGGAATTGGACGAGCATGGAAAAGTAACCCTTTATACGGGAGCTGCCGACATGGGGCAGGGCTCCACTACTGTTCTGGCACAGATAGCATCCCAGGCCTTGGGAGTAAGGCCTGACTCCTTGAACCTGGTGGTGGCCGACACCAAATACACAACCAATGCGGGGGCCTCTTCGGCCAGCCGCCAGACATATATCTCCGGTAATGCTGTCTTGGATGCCTGCAACAAACTCCTCCAGGTGCTCTTGACCGAGGCTTCAGACGTTCTTAGGAGTCCCAAAGAGGCGCTCCTCTTGGAAGGGGGGCAGGTGGTGGTCGCAGGGCATCCCAGCAAGAGAGTCTCTTTTGCGGAATTGGCAAAGAGGGCGAAAAAGAAAAACCTTCCTCTTTCCTGGCAGGGTTACTTCGATCCAGAGACCACTCCCCTGGACCCTGAGACAGGCCGTGGAATCCCCTACGCCACCTATGCCTTTGCCTGTCAGATGGCCCAAGTGGAGGTGGATGTGCTTACAGGCTGGGTAAAAGTTCAAAAGGTGGTGGCCGCCCACGACGTAGGTCGGGCCTTGAATCCCGAGGCAGTAAAAGGGCAGATCCTGGGTGGGGTGGCCATGGGAGTCGGCTTTGCCCTCATGGAAGAGTATAAGCCCGGCTCCACTTTCTCCATGAAGGACTACCATATACCCACTGCGGCGGATATGCCAGAGGTTCTTCCTATCATAGTGGAGGCTGCGGAGCCTACAGGTCCCTTCGGGGCAAAAGGAGTGGGTGAGCCTGCCCTTATTCCCACAGCCCCGGCCATTCTTAATGCCATAGCCGACGCTCTGGGGGAGCGGATTTACAAACTGCCTGCAAACCTGGAGAGGGTGCTGGAGGCCTGTATCCGTGCAGGCCATTTCCCGAATAGGGAGGTGCAATAAGATGTCCAAGGTGCTGCTTAAGAACATAGGTACAGTGGTGAGTGGGAAGATGGAGGAGCCCCTTCTGGTGGCCGATGCCATTTTTGTCAGGGATGGGAAAATAGAGAAGGTGGGGTTTCTCAGGGACATGGAGGAATCCCAGGCGGACAGGGTCATAGATTGTGCCGGAGGGACCGTGACCCCAGGACTGGTGGACTCCCACTGCCACCCGGTGCTTGGGGATTTCACCCCAAGGCAGAATCAGATGGGTTACTTGGACAGCGGGGTTCACGGCGGGGTAACCACGGTCATATCGGCCGGAGAGGTACACCTTCCCGGAAGGCCCAAAGACCCGGCAGGCACAAAGGCCTTGGCAATGCTGGCAGCCAAGAGCTTTGCCTCTTTTCGTCCGGGCGGGGCCAAGGTGCTGGGTGGTGCCCTCATCCTGGAGAAAGGGCTTACAGAGGCCGACTTTCAGGAGGCTGCAAGGGAGGGTGTCAGGGTAGTGGGGGAGATAGGATTGGGCTCTGTGAAAACACCCGAGGATGCGCGACCCATGGTGAAGTGGGCAAAACAAAACGGAATGGTTGTCATGATGCACACAGGCGGGACTTCCATTCCTGGCAGCTCAACAGTGGGTGCGGAGCAGGTCATGGCCGTAGAGCCTGATGTGGTATCTCACATAAACGGCGGCACAACCGCCATGTCCATGGCCGAGGTGGAGAAGCTGATCACACAAACTTCTTATGCCTTGGAGATAGTGCATTGCGGGAATATGAAAGTGGCGGTGGAGGCGGCCAGGTTGATAGCCGAAGCAGGGGCCAAGCAAAGGGTGGTCATTGGAAACGACGCCCCTTCAGGCACTGGGGTGGTTCCTCTGGGCATCCTAAGGGTTATCACTCTTTTGGCAGGGCTGTCCCCTATCAGGCCCGAAGAAGCCGTGTGCATGGCCACAGGTAACACGACCCGCCTTTACAGACTGCCCAGAGGGATAATAGAGCCCGGAATGGAGGCGGATCTGGTGGTCATGGATGCTCCTTTGGGCTCTGTGGGCAGAGATGCCCTTTCGGCCATGGCTGCAGGGGACATTCCCGGTGTGTCCATGGTGCTGGTGGATGGGCAGGTGCTGGTGCAGAAAAGCAGGAACACCCCGCCTGCCACCAGACAGGCCTTTGTGGTGAAATAGGCCCAACCTTGACCCTGTTAGCAAGCAATGTGGAAGCATGCCGGGGGGTTTGGGGGCGAAGCCCCCAATCTGGCGGTGCCTGGAGAATTGTGCGGGCCAATTGCGGGCACCTCTGAGCCCGATTCTGAACCCTGAACTCCCAAGGCCGCCATGGGCCGTGGCCTAAGAGGTGAGATGATGCTAGTGGATTCAAAGAAATGCATTGGTTGCGGGGAGTGTGTGCTGGCCTGCCCTCTGGGGGTCTTGAGGCTGAAGGCCAAGAAGGCCCATGTTGGAGAGGGCTGTAGCCTCTGCGGGGCTTGCAGGAGGGTCTGCGCCCAGGAGGCAGTGGATTTCCCGCAAGAGGTGCCAGAGGGCTCTGTGCGTTGCGAGGCCTGTCCTGTGGGTTGCCTGATAAAGGAGGGTTTCCTGGGGGCCTGTCAGAGATATAGAAACCAAAAGGGGCGCTTGGTGAGGGTGGTTCCTCTTCACAGCTTTGGGGATGTGGCCCAGGTGGTGGGGGAGGATGTGGCTCAGGAGCTGAGAAAGCCTCTGGTCACAGGCATAGGAGCGGGTACCACCTATCCTGACTGCAGGCCGGCCCCCCATATCCTGCATGGGAAGGTGCATGGGGTGGATGTGGTAACGGTTGTGACAGAGGCGCCTCTTAGCTACAGCTCAGTTTTGGTGAAGGTGGACACAGACCTGCCTGTAGGGGAGGAAGGTGCCAAGGTAAAGGCGGGCAAGAAGACCGTGGGGCACCTGACCACCGAGCAGTATGGCTCCAAGATGCTCTCCATAGGGGGGGTGAATCTGCTCACAGGTCCTGACGGCATGGTGGTGGCCAAAACCATCTGCGAGATCGCCAATCGCAGGCCCGTGAGGCTCAAGGTGGAAGGCGGAGCCAGGCTGGAGCTTCAGGTGGGCCTTGCGCCGGTGGTGGACGGTAAAAAGGCTTCCAGGATGCGGGTGGGCTGCGGAAGCGCCACCATGGGGCTTTTTGCTCCGCTTTTCAAGGGGGCGGCAGACGAGGTCATAGTCCTGGACTCTCACCTGACAAGCCTCATGAGCGAGCATGCTGCAGGAAGATTTGTGGGGGCCAGACCCACCGGGGTAAGGCTCCGCTTCAGGCAATCCACCCCAGGGAGATATTTCGGTGATCATGGGTCGGGTTGGGGAGGCACCTCCATCCTGGAGCCCAGAGAGGTCATCCGGGAAGTGGACATGAGGGTGGCCTGGCCGGGCATGCGGATACTGGTAACTGAGACCACAGGCGAGAAGGCGGCCATGTTCCAGGTGGATGAGAAGGGAAAACTTGAGGAGGTTGAGCTCGGGGATGAGGCCTTGGAGGCTGTGAGGGCAGTGGCCTCCAGCTGCGAGCCTTCCCGGGTCTCGGCCCTTTACATGGGAGGAGCAGGGGGAAGCGCCAGGGCAGGGGTGAGCAGGTATCCCATCAAGTTGACTCAGGCTGTGCACGCCCGAAAGGCCAACCTAACGGTGGGGGGAGCTCCGGCCTTTGTGCTTCCGGGGGGCGGCATAAGCTTCATGGTGGATGTGGAGAGGGTGAAGCAAGGGGCTTTTTACTGGACTCCTACTCCGGCCACCATCTGCCCCATAGAGTATACCATGCGCCTAAATGACTACGAGAAGATGGGCGGGCATGTGGAGGCCATGAGGCCTTTTGGGGCCGGGGAATCGGGGAGAGAAAGGGGTGAAGGGGCGGGAGGGAAGAGGGAAGAGTGAAGAATGAAGAGTGAAGAGTGAAGGATG
>CAYPWF010000102.1:0-9831 GCA_964414345.1 uncultured Desulfarculaceae bacterium | reverse complement strand
AACCAGTAACCAGTAACTTGTAACTGTCTTTAGCTTTTAACCAGTAACCAGTAACTAGTAACCGGTAACCAGTAACTCCCCCATGCCCTCTTACAAGGACCTGGACATCTACAAACTGTCCTACGACCTTGCTCTCAAGACCCACAATGCCACTTTGCAGTTGCCACGTTGGGAGCTGTTCGAGGAGGGGAGCCAGGTAAGGAGATCATCCAAGGGCGTGACGTCCTGCATTGTTGAGGGATACGGAAGGCGCAGGTACAAGGCCGAGTTTGTCAAATTCCTGGTTTATGCTCAGGCCTCCTGTGATGAGACGGTGGTGCACCTGAAGTTCATAGCGGACACACAGAACTCAAACAAAGAAAAGTTCGAGAATTTGATAGAGTGCTACGAGGAACTGGGAAGACGCATAAACCGCTTCATAAGCTACGTGGAATCCAAGTGGAACATCTTCCCACCCAAATAACCGGCACTAATTCTTACCAGGAGCCTATAACTGCTTTTAGGTCTTAACTTGCAACCAGCAACTTGTAACTAGTAACCGTTTTTTTAACCGGTAACCAGTAACTAGTAACTGTCTTTAGCTGTTAACCGGTAACCAGTAACTAGTAACTAGTAACCAGTAACTAGTAACCAGTAACTAGTAACCGTTTTTTTAACCTGTAACCAGTAACTAGTAACTGTCTTTAGCTGTTAACCAGTAACTAGTAACCAGTAACCAGTAACTAGTAACCACTCCCCCCCTTGCCCCGCGTCATCCTCATAGACCCTTGTCTCGACCCCCGCTGGGACGCCTTTGTGGAGCGGCACCCCTACGGCTGGGTCTGCCACCTCTCGGGCTGGAAGCGGGCCCTCGAGACGGCCTTTCCACACATGAAGGGCCACTACCTGGCCCTCGTGGACCAATACGGCGAGATCCAAGCAGGCCTCCCCCTCTTCGAGGTCCGAAGCCCTATTACCGGAAACCGCCTGGTGAGCATCCCCTTTGCTACCCTTTGCGACCCTCTGGCCCAGACCAAGATCCAATGGGATACCCTGCTGGACAAGGCCATGGATTTGGCAAAGAGGACGAAAGCCTCCCGGATGGAGATCCGCGCACACAGCAACCCCGCTTTGCTAAGTGACCCCAACTTGACTCCCCACAGGAGGTTCAAGAACCACTACCTGTTACTAAACAAGCCTCCGGAAGAGTTGTTCAGATCTTTTCGTCCCTTGGTGGTGCGCTACATAAAAAAGGCCTCAAAGCTTGCCTGTGACATCAAGCAGGGTGAAACGGAGGAAGAAGTCCGAAGCTTTTATCGTCTTTATACCACTACGAGAAAGAGGCTCGGGCTCCCGCCCCAGCCTCTCAGGTTTTTCTTATCTCTCTGGAGAGAGCTTGGTCCAGAGAAAATCCGGTTTCTCCTCGCGGACGTGGACGGCAAGTGGGTCGGAGCGGTGATGTTACTTGCCTTCAGGGATAGAGTATCGTGGGAGGCGGTAGGGCTTCTCAATGAAGCCAGGTCTTCTGGTATCGGCAATCTTCTCCTGTGGGAGGCCATAAAGAAGGCCCATCTCGAAGGAAGGAAAATTTTCGACTTTGGCAGGACAGCCAAAGACAACCAAGGCCTCATGGCCTTCAAGAGCCGCTGGGGGACTCAGGTGATGGATCTTCCGCAATTCTATTGGTGGAATGGACGGCGCCCTAAGAAAGATCTCTCTCTTACTCCCTCTATGGGCCACCTAAGAGCCCTATGCTCCAGGCTCCCAAAGCCCCTTTTCTCGGCCTTAGGTGCTCTGTGCTACAAACACATGGGGTAAGCGTGAGTGCCTTTTTACGCCCGGAGCCCTTTAACTCTTTGGCTCAAACAACTCTCCAACCCTTGAGACAGGTCCTTTCACAGGAACTGGAAGAGCCTCACCGGGAAGCCTTCCTTGTAGGCCAGCCCGCTGGGGCATTACGAGCAGGCGAGAAAGTGGGCCCTAGCCATGGCAATATGAGGTTGGCGCCCAATTCGCCTCAAGCCCACTCCCTAAGAAGTGCCTGTTGAAGGGTCCGGGTTTTGGTGAAACGGCTTCACGCCTCGGCGGGTATAGGCTACCTTACCAAGGGTCCTTTTTTTGACAGTTCACAGCTGACCGTGCGGCCAACTCTGCTGGGGGAACTAAAGCGGGAGGCCAGGAGCTATAGGGTCCTACAACCCCCTGATGAGGCCCAAAAATTGGAGGGTGCGCTGAGGGGCAGGGGCTATCGCGAGGACCCGGTTCCGGAGGTTGTGTCGGCCATCACTCCAATCGATCTGACCCGGGACTTGGAGGAAATTTTCTCCGACAAGTCCAAGAACAACCGCCGATTCATTAGGCATGGCGAGCGCAGAGGTGTTAGAGTTAGTCCTGGAGATCGCTCGAAGGTCCTTTTTTTTCGAGAAGATGTTCCAGACATGTAAGAGACAGTGGGCTACCCCCAATCTCCCGGATTGCGTCTTCCTGGATTGCGGCTCAAGGCCAGCTCATGGGCCTTGAAGCAGTTCTGAAGGCATATGATCACGGTGGGGGGACATAATAGATGGCCCCTCTCCAGCCAATGGGACGAAAAAAAACTTATGCGTGGTAGCATTCCCCGTCGTTTCAACGAACATGAATAGTTCAGGTCGTAATTGTCTAGGCAGTGTGTCATAGACTGATGCGCTGGAGGACCTGATACCGGCCTAGGCCTGGAAGTTCAAAATGATTGTTGTCGCACCGGATCATGAGCGGGAATTTGGAATAGAGGAGTTTTTTGAGCTTTTTAAGACTCCCTGGAGATACTGGAGACAGGGTTGTGAAGCCTTGGGTCCTGGGGATGTTCTCGTGGCCACTGGTTCTTTCCCAGAGGGAACAGCACCAGCCCGTGGAATCCTTCTTGGTAGCCGTTCTAGCTGTCTGGATGAAGAGATGGGGGTGCAGGGCCGCCATGTCGATGGGGCGCGAAAGGTACTATGGGGGACATGGGAGCTACCGGTCTACACCGGCTTGCTCACCTTCGCCAGCGCCCCATCGGTGCTCTGTGTTGAAGGTCAAAGCGGGGACCCGGTGGCTTACACGATCCAGCGAGCTGGCTTCAAGATCATCAGGTTGGGGTATGACTTATTTAAAGAGGTGGAGCTTCTCCTTTGTTGTGGGCAATCTATCCAGTTTGCCCATATACCGACTTTAGAGATTCACATTGCAGTTCTCAGAGCTTTGCTTCTTCACCTGGGCATGCCGGTTTTGGAAATTCCACCTCGTCCACACAAGCTTGACTTTGTAACTTGTCTCACCCATGACGTGGACTTCATGGGCATAAAGGAGCATGGGCTGGATCGATCGGTTATCGGTTTTGCATTGCGTGCCCTTACCATGCGTTGGGTCAAGGGCATGGATGAAAGAGTGTCTGTGGCCCGGCTGCTAAAGAATTGGAAGGCGCTTCTCGCACTGCCATGGGTGCACCTAGGGATCTGTAAGGACTTTTGGATTGACATCCCTAAATACTCAATCCTCGAAAAGGGCAAGGCCTCTACCTATTTCTTCCTTCCCTTCAAGAACTACCCTGGCCAAAGCGGCAATGGCGAGTCCCCGCAACGAAAACGAGCAGCTAAATATGACCTTGATTGCTATTCCGATTTGTTACAGACGCTCCTACGGTCAGGAAATGAGATCGGGTTACATGGCATCGACGCATGGGCAAGCCAGGATAGGGGGAAGCTGGAAATCGAGAGGATAAAACGCCATACAGGAGAGGTACCAATCGGGGTTAGAATGCACTGGCTTTATTTCGGTGAGAGAACCCCGGCTTGTCTCGAAGAAGCCTCGTTCTTATACGACTCTAGCAGAGGTTACAATGAGGCCGTGGGATTTGCTTGCGGCACTACCCAGGTTTTTCGGCTCTGCGGGACTAGGGCGCTTTACGAGTTGCCTCTCAATGTGATGGACACGGCCCTTTTTTGCAAGGGAAGGATGGGTTTGAGTGAGCCAGAGGCGATGAAATGCGTGGAGCAGGTTCTCCAAGCTTGTAGGCGACACGGAGGGGTCTTCACCCTCAACTGGCATACCCGAAGCCTGAGCCCAGAAAGAAATTGGGACCAGTTTTACGTGTCAGTTCTCAGAAAAATTGAGAAGTACCGGACAGCCTTCCTAACAGCTAGGGATGCTGTCGGCTGGTTTTCGGCAAGAAGGTGTATAAAGTCGACCATGGTATCTCATGAGGAGCGCTCTGTGGTGGTTAAGATGGAGGGTCACTGGCCAGGGTCCCTACTCCCGCCCAGCATACGCCTCTTCTTGCCCCAAGAGGGGATGTCTATCGACAGGCTCGCAAATCATGGCCCTAGTGCAGAGGCTGCCTGGTCAGGGGAAAAAGAGCTGCGGCTTATCGGGTAAGAGGCTGGTTGCTAATGATTTCTCTTTAACGTGAAACCTTTGGGACATGGCCAAGCGCTGTAACGATACGAAAAGGGTCTGCATGGTCGCCTACACCGATTACTCCGGTGATGCCAGGGTGCGTCGGGAGGCCGAGACGGTGGCCACCCTGCCGGAATTCGAAGTGAGGGTTCTTTGTTTGATGGAGGGCCGCAAGCCACGGACCGATAAGAGAAACGGAGTCATCATAGAGGAACTTAAACTCAGGAAGTATTCCGGTAAGAGCCAGGGAGGGTACCTTTTGTCCTATGCGGTCTTCTTGATGCTCGCTTTCGTGAGGGTCACAAGCCTGTTCTTGAGAGGGAATCTGGACCTGGTCCATGTTCACAACATGCCTGACCTGCTTGTGATCACCTCCGTAATACCACGTCTCTTCGGGAAAAAGCTTATTTTGGATATTCACGACACCATGCCGGAGACATATAACGCTACCTTCAGCCGTGATGGCAAAGCTCCTCTCCGACACCTGATAGGGCACCTCCTGGCCATGGAGGAAGTTCTCTGCTGTGGCCTTTCCCATAAGGTTATCTGTGTCAATGAAATTCAACGCCTAGTGGTGGTAAAGCGTGGAGTGCGAAAGTCAAAGACGCTGGTGTCCATGAATGTGCCGGACCCGACCATTTTTAATTACTCTGACGGCCCCAGATTAGACGTTTCACTGGGCGTTGGCTTCAGAGTCGTGTACCACGGCACCATATCAAGAAGGCTCAGCATAGACGTGGCACTTCGTGCATTGGCAAGTTTGCGGGGCCGGATACAGGGGCTCGAATTCTTTATCATAGGCGGAGGGAAGGATGTGGAGGACCTAAAGCGTCTTTCAGATTCTCTGGGCCTCACCGAAGTCACAAAATTTTTGGGGAAAAAGTCTCTAGAGCAGGTGGCGGAGCTACTTAGAAGTATGGATTTGGGAGTGGTCCCGAGTGCCAGAAATCCAGCCACAGAGCTCATGCTCCCTGTGAAGATGCTCGAGTGCATAGCCCTTGGCATCCCGGTTGTTGTGCCCAGACTTCCTGCGATCGAGTTCTATTTCTCTGAAGACATGGTAAGTTACTTCCAGCCTGGCGATTGGCAATCTCTGGCCTCAGCGATATTGGACATGTATCAGGACTCAACAAAAAGAAGAAGCAAAGCAATGGCAGCGAAGAGGTTTTTGGAGGAGTACGGCTGGGACAAACACAAGTGGGGGTTGATTCGGGCTTACAGGGGGATCTTTCAATGAACAAGGGGTTAGGCGCGAGAAGCCATCCCATGGACTGTCAGAGGCCTGGGGAAATACCTTGATGCGGTCAACGGATCTCTCGCTGTCCGACCGAGCACGAGCCAATTGATGAACGGGATCAGGGGGTAACTTCAATGGTCGTGGTTGCCCAGATTGGAGTGGGGTATTGGGGACCGAACCTGCTTAGAAACCTGGTGGCAAACAGAATGTGCCGAGTCAAGACGGTGGTAGACCTCTCAGGTAATCGTCGGGACTACGTCAAGGGGTTATACCCGGCCGTAGGGGTGACCGATGACTGCGAACGGGTCTTCACCGATCCGGAGATTGATGCTGTTATCGTAGCAACCCCTGTGGCCACCCACTTTGGGTTGGCCAAGCAGGCGCTCCTGGCCGGAAAGCATGTCTTGGTGGAAAAACCGCTTGCCCGAAAGGTAAGCGAGGTGGAGGAGCTAGGCGCCCTGGCTGTAAAAACCGGTAAGGTGGTCATGGTAGGGCACACTTTTCTTTATAACCCTGCAGTGCGTTATGTGAAGCAACTGATCGATGCTGGAGAGTTGGGGGATTTGCGCTATATCTACAGCCAGAGACTCAATCTGGGGCGAATCCGTTCCGATGTGGATGCGCTATGGAATTTTGCGCCCCACGACGTGAGCATAATTCAGTACTGGTTGGGGGACCCCACACCTATCTCGGTAGTGAAAAGGGGCATGGATTACATCCAGGAGAAAATCGACGACGTGGTGTTCCTTAATATTATCTACCCGGGCAAGATCATGGCTAACATCCACGTCAGCTGGCTTGACCCTCAGCGAGTGCGCTCCATGACGGTAGTGGGTTCCCGGAAAATGGTTGTGTACGATGACACGGCCGAGAGCAAGGTGGCAATATTCGACAAGGGTATAGACCGCATGGCCATGCTCGGGGAGAACATGGACTACGACGATCCTCGGCTCCCTATTTTCAACCACAGATCCGGGGACATCCTGTTCCCGAAGATAGAGTTCCAGGAGCCACTCAAGTTGGAAATCGAGCATTTCTTGGATTGCATCCAGAACGGCACCGATTGTTTGACCGGCGTTGAACATGCCAAGCGGGTGGTGGAGATACTTGCATCATGAGTCGGACCAGCACACCTTCTCCTTCCCCGACCCAGACAACAAGAGAGCTTCACTTAGGGCAGATCATAGGGTTTGAGGATCCAATTCTTGTAACGGGGGCAGCTGGATTCATAGGCTCACGAGTGGTGAGACAGCTGGCGGAAAGAGGTTTTCGAGAGGTGAGAGCCTTGGTGAGGGACTCGCAAAGGGCCTCCAGAGTATTAGAGAGGGCTCCCGGGGGTGGTAATGGTGCCATCCGATTGGTCGAGGGCAATGTCCTTTCACCTGGAGACTGTGAGAAGGCCGCCCGAGGGGTTGCTCTTGTATACCACTTGGCCGCTGGCATGGATAAGTCCTTTGCAGGCGCCTACATGACATCTGTGGTGGGTACCAAGAATCTGTTGGACGCCCTGGTAGGGAAGGGATCGCTGAGGCGTTTTGTGAATGTGAGCTCCATCGGGGTATACACCAATAGAGGGATACCTCGGGGCGGCTTACTGGATGAGAGCTGCCCTGTAGAATCCCGCCCTATAGAGCGGGGTGAAGCTTACTTGTACGGGAAGATAAAACAAGATGAACTTGTGACCGAATACGCCCGTTCTCACGGGTTCGGCTACGTGATCCTCAGACCGGGGGTGGTCTTCGGGCCAGGAAAGAGGGCCATTACGGGGCGGGTTGGGATAGACACCTTCGGGTTCTTCCTGCATTTGGGCGGTTCAAACAGGATCCCTTTCACCTACGTGGACAACTGCGCTAAAGCAATCGTGCTGGCCGGTGTCACCCCGGCGGTGGACGGCCAAGTATTCAACGTGGTTGACGATGAGCTGCCCACTAGCAGGGAGTTTCTCAAAGCGTACAAGGAAAAAGTCGGAGGCTTCTTTTCGATACCCGTCCCATATCACGTCTTCTACTTATTTTGTCGGCTCTGGGAAGCCTATTCACGCTGGTCAAAGGGGCAGCTGCCCCCGGTCTTCAACAGGTACAGATGCGCCGCCGACTGGAAAGGGAACTGTTACTCCAACCGCAAACTCAAGGAGCTGTTGGGTTGGAAGCCCGATGTTCCCATGGCTGAGGCTCTCAAAAGCTATTTTGATTACATGATGTCATAAGTGGTGGCCCATCTCATCTGGTTGCAAGGAGGCCCACGCAGTGTCTCAAATCTACTTGGGTCGGCTGATGTGTGAGGGGGGTTTTGGGTGGGCGTGCGGAAGATCGCTATCCCGGTTTGGACTGTTTCTCTGTTAAGGGAGAAAGGTTCTTCGGGTCTTGCCTGGAGACACGGATTGTGCTCTTTCATTGAATTGCCCGCAGACATGTTCTTGGTGAGGGATGAGAGGCGATGATTCGCGTGGGTATTGTGGGCTGTGGAAAAGTGGCAGAGCAACACGCCATGCAGATTAGCCGGATACCGGAAGTGCTGCTCGTGGGCGTCTGCGATAAAGAGAGACTGATGGCCCTGCAGATGCAGGAGCGTTTTGGGGCACCGGTGGCGACTGACAACCTTGAAGAATTGATATATCGCGCCCGCCCGTCGGTTGTTCACATCACTACTCCCCCTCAGAGCCACTATGCTCTCGCGAAAGCCTGTATTGAAGCTGGATGTCATGTCTATGTGGAAAAACCCTTCACAATAAATTCCCGTGAGGCGGAAGAGCTCATCAGCTTTGCCGGGGCGAAGGGCCTCAAACTCACTGCAGGGCACAACATGCAGTTCACTTTGGCGGCCACGAGAATGCGGAGGCTTGTTGCAAGCGGCTTTTTGGGGGGGCCGCCGGTTCATATGGAGGCGTATTATGGCTACGATCTTGGGGATCCCACTTACGCCAAGGCCCTTCTAGGAGACAAGAATCACTGGGTTAGAAAGCTCCCCGGAGGGCTCCTCCAGAACGTAATCAGCCACGCGGTGGCAAAGATCGCGGAGTTTCTTGAAGGGGAGGACGCTCGAGTCACGGCCGTGGGTTTCGGCAGTAATATTCTTAAGGGAACGGGTGAGACCGACATGGTGGATGAGCTTCGTGCAATTATCTCGGATGGGCGCTCAACAACTGCCTACCTCACCTTCTCCACCGGGATGCGCCCAGCCATTCATCAATTCCGGATCTTTGGTCCGCAAAACGGTCTGGAGGTGGACGAGGACCACCAGACCGTAATCCGTCTCCGCGGGTCATCATACAAGAGCTACCTCGAGCAACTCATCCCACCGTTCTCCATTGCCATAAATTACGCTAAGGAAGGGCTATCCAACGCCAAGGCTCTATTAACCCAGGACCTGCATAACGATATGGGGATGAAAAGTCTAATGGAGGTTTTTTATCATTCCATAGAAAGAGATAGCGCTCTTCCGATCTCATACCGCGAGATTCTTCTAACAGCCCGCATCATGGATAAGATCTTCGAGCAGACAAGACCGCAAGGAGACCATTGATGGAGGATCGCCCTGTTCCCAAATTAAGATACGTGCTTGTCACGCCTGCCCGCAACGAGGAGGCCTTTATAAGGCTCACCATCGAGTCTGTCATTTCGCAAACCGTTTTGCCCGAGCGGTGGGTGATAGTAAGCGATGGGTCCACCGACAGGACAGATGAGATCGTTAAGGACTATTTGCCCCAGCACCCCTGGATGAAACTGTTGCGGATGACGGATAGAAGGGACAGGAGTTTTGCTGCGAAGGCCATATGTTTCGAAGCCGGATATAAAGAACTCACACGGGTACCCTATGACGTGATTGGGAACCTGGATGGGGACATCTCCTTTGAGCCCGACTATATTGAGTTCCTTCTGGGTAAGTTTGAGGAGATTCCGGATTTGGGCGTGGCTGGGACGCCGTTCCTTGAGGATGGTTATAGCTCGATTTCGGACAGTTTTGAGGGAGGGAGACATGTTGCGGGGGGATGCCAGCTCTTCAGAAGGCAGTGTTTCGAGGAAATAGGGGGATACGTCCACAACAAAGAGGGAGGGATCGATTGGATCGCCGTGACCACTGCCCGCATGAGAGGTTGGAAAACTATCTCCTTCAAATAAAAAGCTTTCTTCCACCATCGCAGACTCGGGACCGGAGGCGCTTCTGGCATGAGGGCGCTTATCAACTACGGGAGAAAAGATAAT
>CAYPWF010000101.1:0-9970 GCA_964414345.1 uncultured Desulfarculaceae bacterium | reverse complement strand
CCCAAAGTACCGAAGGATGTACTTCAGGGCCACGTACGTGAAGAGGAGCCCGAAGAGGGTCTTTAGCACCGATGCCGGGACCTTGGCCACCAGCTTCGCTCCATAAACCGCGCCTATTGCCGCCCCGATCCCCATCACTATCCCAGCGGGTATGTCCACCACTCCTTGGTAGATCTTGATCAGGCTTCCCACAAGGGCGATGGAGAAGAAGGAGGCCATGGAGGTTCCTATGGCGATCTTCATGGGCGCCTTGAAGAGGTACACATAGGAGGGCACAAGGGCGTATCCTCCCCCGAGGCCGATGATCCCGGTGAGAAAACCTATGAAGGCCCCCAGTATGCCTTTGCTGCTTTTGTTCCCAGGAACTTGCGCCCCTTGGCCCGCTGGGGGCTGTTTTATGAAGAGGCCCTCGTAGAGCATGCGAAGGGCTGCCCAGATGAAGGCGAGCCCCACTATCAAGTCTATGGTGCTTCCGTAAGGGATGAGGTAACCGAAGACTATGGAACCCAGTATCACCCCCCCCACCCCGAAGAGGCCCACCCAAAAGGAAGTCCCCTTGTCCACATTGCCCATCTTGAGGTGCTTCCAGGCACCTGAACCAGCGGTGAAGACAACGGCCGTGATGGTTGTGCCCACGGCCAGGGCGGGCGGAAAGCCGAAGCCGAAACGGGCAGCCGGCAGCATCAGCACGCACCCGCCTGTGCCAAGAAGCCCCCCGATGATTCCCGCAGCTATGCCCACCAGGAAGAGAATCACGTAAGTGACTGTGCTCAGCTCCATCTCTCCTGTCCTCCTTTCTGCGCTCTGGGTCTCTTGGAACCCCAGGGAAAAGACCCCTGCCATGGATCCCAAAGCCCAGATGCCTTGGGGCTACCCTCCCTTAAGAGCCCCATCAGCCCTTGGAAACCAGGTACTCCATTCCCTCTATGGCCGTGGCAAATGTTGTCGAGGCCAGGGCGAAGCGCGTGGCCAGGATGGCCTCGGCTATCTCCTCCTTGGTGACTCCCGCCCTGTGGGCAAGCTTGATGAAGGTCTCGGTGCAGAGGTGGCATCCAACCGCGGCCGAGGCAGCTATCATGATCAGGTGCTTGTACTTGGGTGGGATATGGGGAAGCTCCATGACGAACTTCCTCTCCTGGGCCTGTCTGGGTATCCACTCTGGTATGAGCTTGGACATGAGCACCATTGGCCTGGGCTCCTCTCCCAGCCCCTGCTCCATACCCTTGAGTATCTCCTCCACCGTCATCTTATTCTCTTCCATGTCAGCCTCCTCCACGATTTGGATGGTCTGCCGGGGGCCTGATCACACTGTCCCGGCCCAGGGTCTCGGCTAGATGAAATCCCGATGATGGGGCGTATTGAGCTTCCATTCCTAATATGCTCCATGCCTAAATTGGAATATACTCTTAAATCTGCCAGAGGTCAATCCACTGGGGAAAAAATTTCTCCTATCCAGAAGCCCTCTTAGAAGAAGTACCTGGCCAGGAACTCCACCCTGAAATCGTTTTGATTATCGCCGTACTCCGTGGCGCTGCCCCCGAAGAGCATGGCCCCTCTCAGCCTGAGCTCCAGGTTGGTCATGGGGCTATAGAGGAGCTCTGGGATCTACCCAAAAGCGGTATGAGCGGGATTGGGGGTGGATCATTTACATGAAAACCAGGTGGGTTATGTCCGTTAACGTTCAGCCCTCAAAGTGGTCCTCTCCCTCGAAGCTCACACAAACAGGGAACCTCGTGCGCAAGTCTCCTCCTTTACCCTTGGATCTTCGTTGTGGCGAGGGGTATGCAGGCGTTCAATCTTTACGTGTATTGGGATGCTCAAAGGCGTGGGCTAAACCGCGAACAGGACCTCCCCGTTGCGAGCAAACTCCACCACGAAGGAATCCCCACTCTCCCACTCCTCAGGGGTCATGGCGACAGCTTCCACAGGTGCGGAGACCTCGTAGATGGCGTCGGCCAGGATGTCGATCCTCTCCCAGTAGGTCTTGGTGGCAAAGTCGCTGGAGATGATCACTACATCAATATCGCTTCCTTTCACATTGGCTCCAGTGGCATACGAACCGTAGAGGATGATCCTCTGTGGCTTGATGCCCCGATCCTCGATCTCCCGGCGCAACCGGTCAAGGATCCTTACAACTGCCTTCTTATCCATGCGATGACCTCTTTGCCCTTGGAAAGGATATCCCCAACGACCGAAGCTGTGTACTCTGCTTGAATCTTTGCCAAGTCCCCCGGGTAGCGAGTTGGAACGCTTGCTTCGCTCAGCTTCACGATGAAACGTCCATGCTCCTCGGGTGGTTTCACTCCGATCTCGCCCAACAGGAAAACCAGGCTGTGAGACTTCGGGGGAACCCGCCGCAGCCGCTCGAAGTAGAGCCCCTTCAGCGCCTTCTCGACAGCCAGGTGGCACATGAAGACGCAATACATATACCTGCCGCCTTGGTAAAGCTACTCCGCGGTCTCCATGTCATAGTCCGACTGCCGCAGCCATTCCTCGGTATGTCTCTCCATGGGAATTCAATATATCAGCCAACTCCAAGGGAATCAAACAAACACGCTCCCGATGGACTTTGCAGCCAGGGACGAGGTGATCCAAGCGCGCCGGCAGTTCTTCTGTTCAAACAAGGCGGAGTTTCTCCATGGGCCTTCAGACGGGGAAGGGCGAGAAGCACATCAGGAAGGCATGCCCCATTTATCCGAATCCCTTGGATAGGCATCACGAAGACCAAGGAAGCCTTGACCAATTCCAGCGCACCTGCGGAGTCCTGCGGCTCATAGCAGCAGTGGCCTTTGACCTCTACGACGGGGAGGACGCAAGCTTTTTCATCGCGCCTTGCTGGGTGCCCATGGACGCGCCTTCTGTCCAGTCCGAACCGACTCGCTACCTGACCATGCCTGGAGTTCCGTCCCAGAAAACCAAAGGGCGGTGCGCTGGAGAAGGTAGTTCGTATATTCACGGAGAATCGCAAGCCACTCAAACTTCTCTCACCTCGGCCTTAGGAGTGTTGACTTAGTTCGTCACGGGGGTGGCGGCATTTGTCTGTCTCGTCTGTTCCGTCGGTTCCGTCGGTTCCGTCTATTCCGTCTATCTGGCCCGTCTGGTCTATTTGTTCTGTCGCGTCTGTTTCGTGTATCCTCGGTTTTCCAGGACATTTGGCCTCAGGGGGATCTGTCTGCGTGCGGCGCACAGGCAGGTGCTTACCCCCCCCTCGGTGGGCTTAAGCTTCGCTTCGGCCGAGAGGGCTTCTCCCAGGTCCAAATCCTGGGAAAACCAAAGCGCCTCCGCCAAGCCGCTCCGAGAAACGCCGTCACCCTGTGATCGCTCACGTAGTGACAACCGGAAAGAGGGTGTCAAGACTTGACAAGGGTCGGCGCTGGTGGTTGAAAGGTGATTGCGTCTCTCGGAAAGCAACTTGGCAAAGGATATCAAAAGTGGGATTTCTCTTCCCGGCCACAGCTAAGATCAGGACGGCTAAGACGCGGTGGGGGGGGCGAACGCGACTGTGGACTTTGGGCTCGAGAGGCAGATGATCAAGGGCAGGGAACCCCGCGGCAGAGCGACTATCCTGAGAGGACCTTTGCATGGAAGAGAGGTTGGATAGGCATGGGTTTGAGGCTCCGGCATGAGACCTCAGGTGTCCGGGCGGCCGGTTGGGTCGGGCTGGTCATCTTCTTGGCTGCTACGGGCTGCACGCCCCCTCACCCGGGCGCGGGCGACTCTCCATCCCTTTTCAATGTCGGCTTCCAGGTCCTGGAGCTCAATTACCGGAAAAGTGGGCATGAAGACACCCTCACGGTGGCCGTCTGGTACCCCACCAAGGCACAGCCCAACCTGCACCAATATGGAGGATCCACCACAGGTATGGTTGCCACAAATGCAAGACCTGATCCTGCCCGAGCGCCCTACCCCCTCTTGGTCTTCTCCCATGGTTACGGGGGAAGCGGCCTCAGCTCGCTTTTTCTCACGGAGGCCCTTGCCTCCCGGGGCTGGATCGTGGCCTGCCCGGACCACCATGACCCTCACCCGGCCGTCCGAATAAGAACTGGTCAAAAGCAGGACTTGGACCGCGGCCAGTTTCTCAGGCATGTGCGTGAAATTGCCTCCTCCGGCCCAGCCGACAGAGACAAATATCTTTACCGGCTCGAGGAACTGCAACTGGTTCTGGAGCGCATGCTTTCATCCGAGACTTTCGGCCCCATCATAGACAAAAGCCGCGTGGCCGTGGGAGGACACTCCTTTGGGGGCTTCACCGCCCTGGGGCTTTGCGGGACCATACCAAAGCGTCATGACCCACGGATAAAGGCAGTGCTTCTTTTTTCCACAGGGGCAGGCAGCTACCTCTTCACTGAGGAGGAGCTTTCGGCCGTGCGCGTACCCTCCATGCTCTTCATGGGGGAAAAGGAAAGATACCAGCTTCGGGGCTCCAAGACCATGTTGGAGCTCCAAGAGAGAATCTTCAGGAGTTTTTCACCGCCCAAGTATTTTCTCGTGGTGAAAGGAGCCTCTCATTTTTCCTTCAACAATAGGTTCTCCGAGAGCCTCTGGGCAAGGCTTTTGAGCGGATCCGAGACCCAGTTCGAGGTCATACGGCGCTATTCCATAGCCTTTCTGGAAAGGCATGTCCTGGGGAGAAAGGACGCCGAGGGCGTGCTCGAGAAAAGGGATCCCCTCCTGGCGGGCTACTGGAGCGAGCCTCGGTGAAGACTCCTCCATATTGCTCCAGGCTCAAAAGAAGTACCTGGCCCGGAACTCCACCCTGAAATCGTTTTGCTTATCGCCGTACTCCGTGGCGCTGCCCCCGAAGAGCATGGCCCCTCTCAGCCTCAGCTCCAGGTTGGTCATGGGGCTGTAGAGAAGCTCGGGGATGAGGGTGAAGCTCCTGTCCTCAAGGTTCCAGACGGCGGTGATGGCAGGGGTGAGATAGAGGATGTCGAAGGGTTCCTTCTGGCTTGCCCGGAAATAGATATAGTCTCTCATGGGGTTTGGCCTGGAGAAGGGGTTCTCCTCTGCG
Organism: uncultured Desulfarculaceae bacterium; assembly: GCA_964414345.1. Classification (GTDB taxonomy): domain Bacteria; phylum Desulfobacterota; class Desulfocorpusculales; order Desulfocorpusculum; family Desulfocorpusculum; genus Desulfocorpusculum. The sequence goes on along the minus strand of CAYPWF010000101.1, from coordinate 4,959 downwards.
CTGGGAAGCTGGAAGGAGGGCCCCGAAGGGCCACCCCCAGGCCCTGGCCCTCGCCCGGGGGGCTTGGGCTCGAGGGCCTTGTTCAAAAGCCCCACGAAGCTCTTCAAGTCCTCCCGGCCGAAGCCAGGACCATTATGGTAGTACTCCAGGATCACGGTCAGGTCGCTGGGGGTCAGGTAACGGATCCCCACAAGCCCGCTCAGCACGTCCTCGTGTTTCACCCTCAGGGGCCTACCCGGCTCCAGGGAAAGCACCTCCGCATCGTTTATCCAGGCAAGCTCCCCGTGCACCTCGAAGTTGGAGAGGATGTTGTGGGCGAAGTCGAAGCCATATCTCGTGGTCTTGCTGTCACCGGTGAAGAACATGAAGTCCAGATCAGTGTCCAGAAGGAGCATATAGAGCTTCCCTGCCACATTCAGGTCGCCTCTAGCCCCGAAATCATCGTTGATCTCCCTCATCACGGGCATGAACACAGGGGTGAAGGCCAAGGTCTTGAGCGGCCCATCGAAGCTCTTCACCAGGTCTGCTGTCAAGACGTAGAGCCCTTCCAAAGCCTCCTCTGGATCCTCCGGGTTCTTGGGCCTATCCACGAACGAGACCGGGTTCCAGGCATAACCCTTTCCCCACTTGTTGGGCTTCTTGCCCAGGTCCACGCTCAGGTTGTCCGACGGCTTCAGGGTGAAGAAACCCTCCATCAGAACCGGGTCCCCGTCCCAGCCCAGATAACTGTTCTGGGCAAAGCCGTCAACCCTGAACCTGAAGGAACCGATGGACCACTTGTACCCCCCTTCCAGCCTGAGGCGCATCTCGTACTGTTCCACGGTGGGCCCCTCGTCCCTGTCCTTGAATCGCAGCCTGTAGAAGGCAGCGTCCCGATCGAGGCCGAAAAGGGTGGATTGAAACTCCAGGAACCCCCCGAAGCTGTAGGGCTTGACCTCGGTCTCCTTGTCTATGGCCTCCAGATCCACCTTGTACTGATCCTGACCGTGGGCCGAAGGATCCCATGGATGAAGTAGTAAGCTCACGCAGGCCCCTGCTGCCAGCCATGTAAGGATTTGCCTCATCTGAGCCCCTCCAGTTTGGGCAGGAAGTTGAGGGTGAAGGCCTCGTCCGGGATCTCCCTTTTTTTGACCCGGGCCAGGATCAGGATGGACCTGTAACCCTTGTAAAGGGGGCTGTCCGTCTCAAGGACCGCGGGCCTTACGATGCCCCCGCCGAAGTCCTTGATCTCCTTGAAATAGAGCGTCTTTATGAGCATCCCCGATGCTGCTATGCACTGGATCTGGATGGGCACCAGCGCCTGCTTGTCCACGGTCATTCTGAGCCGGTCATAGGCCACGGTGTTGTTTTTCGCCTTTAGATTCAGCCGGTAGGATTCATCTTTCTCCTCGATACTCTCCACGTCATACTCCTCGCTGTAATCCAGCTGCAGGATGTCGGAGTTGTTGAAGACCCCGCCTACCACCGACTGGAGGCTCGTGATCCTGACTGGCTTGGCCACATTGGGGATATAGAGCCACATGTTCTCCCCGAGCCTGAGGGTGGCCCTGCCCTTCTCGCTTGCAGGCGCCAGAAACAGGGCCGCGACCTTGTCTCCTTTCTTGACCGTGAAGAGGGTGTATTCCCTGTTTCTCCCATCCGGCTCTATGTTCACGAGTTTCCTGTAAGACTCGAAGGACTCGGGCATCATGTTTCTGTCCACCTGCTTGAGGATGGAAGCCCCGTCAAGAGCCAGGCAGATCCCGCTTCCCGAAAGCCATATGGCGATTATTGAAATGCTGAACCAGGACCTGTGCATGAGTGTCTCCTTTCAAACATGCCCGAGGGCATCTATGGGTTCCATGCGGGAGGCCTTCCAGGCGGGCTGGAGGCTTGCCAGCACGGCCACCACCATCACGACCAGGAAGATGGCGCACCACTGGAGCAAGTCCCAGGAGGGCACCAGAAGCAGGTTCTCCTGCCGGCCAAAGCTGAAGCGGATCTGGGCGAGCCTGAGGGCCACCACTATGATCCCGCTTAGCAGCCAACCGGCCAGTCCCCCGAGAACCCCTATGAGCAGGCCCTCGGTGATGAAGAGCGACAGGATCTTGCCTGGCAGGGTGCCCATGGCTGCCATGGTCCCGATCTCACGGATGCGCTCATAAACTGCCATCACCATCACGTTCATTATGCTGACGAGCACTATGGCCACGAGGATGACCCGGATGAAAAGGGCCAGGGCATCGATCATCCTGGCAATGCTGGAAAATGGGGAGAGTTTCTCCCAGGTGCTCACCTCCAGCATGGACTTCCCCGGCATGTTGGGCATGCTGGGGAACTTGGCCTCCAGCTGCAGGGCCAGGCTATCCAGCATGGAGAAATCCCGGATGCGGATGGCCACCTCGCTCACCTCCGAGTCGCTCATGCGCAGGAGCTCTCTGGCATCCTCCATGTGGATGTATCCATCCCTTCCTCCAGGGCCTGTGGCGCTCTCCAGGACCCCTCCCACCAGGAAGGTCTTCCCGTTCACAGAGCCGTCCTTGTTGGTGGCCACCAGCACCACCGTGTCCCCAGGCTTGACCCCCAGGCCCCTGGCCAGGAGCTCGGGCACCAGGATCTTTCCCCTTTCCAAGGCGCTCAGGTCGCGGCTTCCCTCCGTGATCCTGGAGACCAGGAGGGGACAGGTGGCAAACTCCTTCTCCGGGATCACGCCGTTCACCCTGATGTTGGTTGTCTGTTCGAAGTTGCTGAAGGCGGCCCCGAACTTGATCCTAGGGGAATAGCTCTCTATTTCCGGGGTCTCGGCCAAGGCCTTCTCCACCATCCCCATCTGTTTGGCGTTCATGTTCATGTGAAGAGGCAGATTGTCTATGGCTGCGAGATAACCCCTCTTGTGGATCTGGAGGTGCCCTATGAAGGAGTCGGTCATCTGGCGAATCATCATGTTCTTGAAGGAGCCGGCCACGGCCATGAATACCAGGACAAAAACCGTGCCCAGGGCAATGAGGCCAACGGTGAGAAGGGTTCTTCTTTTGTAACGCAGCAGGTTTCGGGCCGCTATCCTAAAGGTGTTCCACATGGCCGCCTCCTTGGGAGTTGATCCCTCCGTTGAGTCTTCCATCCTCGAGGGTGAAAATCTTGTCCACTTCCCCCAGGAGCCTGGCGTCGTGGGTGGAGAAGACAAAGGCCGTGCCTGTGTGTTCCCTCAGTCGTTTCATGAGGGAGATGATGGTGCGGGAGGTCTCCTTGTCCAGGTTCGCCGTTGGCTCATCTGCCAGGACCAGTTTGGGCTCTGTGACCAAGGCCCGGGCTATGGCCACCCGCTGCTTCTGGCCCCCGGAGAGCTGGTCGGGCCTCCTGTCCTTGTGCTCCATCATCCCCACGGCCTCCAAGAGCTCCAGCACCTTCTGTCTCCTTCGCTCTGGAGGCACGCTCTTGACCATGCAAAGGGGATACTCCACGTTCTCAAAGGCCGTAAGCACCGCTATGAGGTTGAAGTTCTGGAACACGAAGCCTATGTTCTCCCCCCTGAATCTTGCCCTCTGACGCCAGGAAAGCGTGGACACATCCTCTCCGGCCACAAAGAGCTTGCCTCCTGTGGGCCTGTCAAGACAGCCCACAAGGTTGAGCAGCGTTGTCTTGCCGCTGCCAGAAGGCCCTGCAAAGGCTGCAAACTCCGCTTCCTGGATGGTGAAATCCACCCCTCTTATGGCCTCGACCCTGGCATCCCCCTCCCCATACGTCTTCACAAGGCCCTGAGCCTCAACAACACCCATGTCTCCCTCCTAATGCGGATTCTCTTTAACTCCTCGCTGCGGATCCCCTCACAAGGGGGCCAGCCGCGGCAATCCCCCTTTCCTCTTCGCAAGAGACGTGCCTTGAGTTGGCGCATCCTGTGGAGGGCATCTTGGGACTCAATGCAACCTCATATCCCGACTCAAAGCAGGACCAAATCTGGAAACCAAAATCAGGGTGCTTTTAAGCATGGAGCGGTTTGTCAAAACATGTCATTGAGATAACCCCGGAGGGCCATATCCCCGCGGGCCAGAGGGCATGGTTAACTGTAGGACTCGACATTTTGGTCGAATATCGACACAAGCGGCCTCCCGGGCTTGCCATGGGAACTCCTTTGGCCTTTTGGGTGCCCGCAAAGAAGAGCCCTCGACAAATCCTGCCTGAGGGGCCAGGGGGGCGGGGGATTCATTCAAAGGGGCCGGCCGGTCCAGACCCTCTTACCGCTTCTTTCTCAGTCCTGCTGTTGCTCATGGGGGGATTTGAGGCCGTATTTCTTGAGCTTGTACCTGAGCATCCTCTCGCTAAGGCCCAGGAGGCTCGCAGCCTTGGTCTGGTTGGATCTGGCCTCGGCCATGGCCTCTTCTATGAGCTCCCTCTCCAGGGTCTCCACACGAGCCTTGAGACCCTTCTTGGAGTGGACCGAACCCTCCTTGGACTTCTCCCTGGATTTGAGACCAAAGGGGAGATCCTCGCTCTGTATCAAGTTCCCCCTGGTTATCACCACGGCCCGCTCTATTATGTTTTCGAGCTCCCTCACGTTCCCGGGATAGTCGTAGCGCAGGAGGAGATCCATGGCCTCCCGGCTCATCCCATCTATCTGTTTTCCGTTTTCGGCGGCGTAGATCTTGACAAAGTGCTCCACGAGCGGCCTTATGTCCTCGCGTCTTTCCCGCAGCGCAGGCAGGTGGATCGTGACCACGTTGAGCCTGTAGAAGAGATCCTCCCTGAAGCTCCCTTCCCTCATCCGGGCCTCCAGGTCCCTATGGGTGGCACTTATGATTCGAACATCCGAGCGAAGCACCACGGATCCCCCCACTCTCTGGAACTCGCCTTCCTGCAAGAACCTCAAGAGCTTCACCTGCACCGTGGGGGAGAGATCCCCGATCTCATCCAGAAAGAGCGTGCCGCCCTCGGCCTGTTCGAAAAGGCCGATGCGCCTCTGTATGGCCCCCGTGAAGGCCCCTT
>CAYPWF010000100.1:0-10181 GCA_964414345.1 uncultured Desulfarculaceae bacterium | reverse complement strand
CGACAAGGGTGATCTGGTCCCTGGGCTGGCAGAAAGATGGGAGATGACTCCTGACGGGCTCAAATACACATTTCATCTGCGAAAAGGGGTTAAGTTCCACAATGGAGAGCCTTTCAACTCGGAAGTGGCCGCCTGGAACATCAAGAGAGCCATGGCAGAGGGCACCCAGAATCCCCACCCAGAGTACTTCAGGGGAATTGCAGAGATCCAGACTCCTGATCCCCAAACCCTGATCCTGAGCCTCAAAGAACCTGATGCGCTCTTCCTCTTCCACATGGCCGAAGGAGATTCGGTCATGCTTCCCATGAAAGGCTACGAGGAGATGAAGTCCAAACCCGTGGGCACCGGTCCTTTCAAGTTTGTGGAGTGGGTGAGGGGGGACCGGGTGGTCATGGAGAGGTTCGAGGGTTACTGGAACCCCAAGCTTCCTTATCTGGACAAGGTGACCATGAGGTTCATCCCGGATGCCAGCGCGCAGGTGGCTGCCCTAAAGGCAGGGGATGTGGATGTCATAGGTTATATAGCTGCGCCAGAATCGGTTCAGGAGTTTGTGAATGACAAGCGTTTCAAGGTTTACAACGGCACCACCACCGGGGAGGTGATCCTCTCCACCAACAACAAGGCCAAGCCCTTTGACGACGTGCGGGTCAGAAGAGCCATGGCCCACGCCATAGACAGGAAGAAGCTGGTGGAGATGGCCATGTTCGGCTATGGCACCCCCATCGGCTCCCACTGGTCGCCTTCCACCCCTTATTACGTGGATTTGACCTCCCTGTACCCTTACGATCCAGAGAAGGCAAAGGCCCTCTTGAAAGAGGCCGGTTACCCCAACGGGTTTGAAGCCGTGATCAAACTGCCTGACCGTTACTCTTACTCCAGGCGTTCTGGAGAGGTGATAGCCGACATGCTGGCCAAGGTGGGTATAAGACTCAAAATCGAGATAATAGAGTGGGGCCAGTGGATAGACCGTGTCTTCAAGAACAAGGACTACCAGCTCACCTGTATCGGACACGTGGAGGCCTGGGACATAGGCATCTATGCCAAGCCCGGATACTATTTCAACTATGAATCCCCCAGGTTCAATGAAACCTACGCAAAGGCCCTCAAAGCGGTGAGCGAACAGGAAAAGGCCCGCTATTTCGGGGAGTGCCAGCGCATCATAGCCGAGGATGCGGTAAATGGTTTTCTCTTCAGCGCCCCCAACCTGCCGGTCATGAAGGCCGAGGTCATGGGTTGGTGGGAAAACTACCCCACCATAGCCATAGACTGTAGCAAGGTGTGGATAAAGAAGAAATAGGCAACCGGTAATCGGCATAGGCAATATGGGGTGGACCGTGAAAAGGGGGGGCCGGCCTGGGCCGGTCCCCCCGAATCTCGTTCCCCCATGGGAATCCTTTATGCGATAAGAGACAAAGTGAAAAAAGCCGGATGATCCGTTTTCTTCTCAAAAGGCTCTCCATCATGGTGGCCATGTTAGGGCTGGTGGCCCTGGTGGTCTTCTCAGTGCTCTTTGTGCTGCCTGGGGATCCGGCCCAGCTCATACTGGGTATTCAGGCCACCCCTGAGAAGCTGGCCGCCCTTAGGGCCGAGCTGGGTCTGGACAGGCCTTTTTGGGAGCAGTTCGGAGATTGGATCTGGAGTCTCCTTACCCTTAAGGGGAGCCGTTCCATCGGTTACGACGTGCCGGTTTTGGAACTGATCCTGAGCAGATTGGCGGTAACAGGACCTTTGGCCCTTATGGCCATGCTGGTGGCAGTGCTAATAGCAATCCCCTTGGGGGTTTATGCTGCCAGACATCAGAACAAACCAGGTGATTTGGCCGTCATGGGCTTTACACAGCTTGGGCTTGCCACCCCCGAGTTCTGGCTGGGCATCCTGCTCATGCTGCTGTTGGCTGTTCAAGCAGGTTGGTTCTCGGCAGGGGGCTTCCCGGGATGGAAGGAGGATCCTTTGGGCTCTCTCAAGGCTCTTCTCCTGCCAGCCTTTGCCCTTGGGGTGATCCGGGCCGCTGTGTTGGCCAGACTGACCCGTTCCTCCATGCTGGACGTGCTAAGGGAGGATTTCGTTCGTACTGCCCGGGCCAAGGGGCTCAAGGAGCGGGTGGTGATTTACGGGCATGCCTTCAGGAACGCTTTGATCCCGGTTGTGACCATAATGGGTTTGCAATTGGGCCAGCTTCTGGCAGGCGCCATCATAATAGAGAATGTGTATTACTTACCGGGCTTGGGGAGGCTTGTGTTTCAGGCCATTGGCCAGAGGGATCTCCCGGTGGTGAGGGAGGTGGTGCTGGTAATGGCCGCTATGGTGATCCTGGTGAATTTCCTGGTGGACGTGCTGTATTCCTTTTTGGATCCCAGGGTCAGGATGGAGTGAGGTGTGAGGCGCTTCTTCCGAAATCTGAACTTCTCCGTGGGGTTCGGTCTCTCGGCGGTGGTGGTGGGTATGGCTCTCTTAAGCCTTATTTGGACGCCTTACCCGCCCAACGAGATGAACTCCGGGGCCAGGCTCAAGCCTCCCAGCCTGGAGCACCCCCTGGGCACTGATCAATATGGAAGAGACATCCTCTCCAGGGTCATGCACGGGGCGGTGAATTCCATAATAGTGGGGCTTGTGACCGTGGCCATGGGGCTTGCCATGGGAGTGCTCCTGGGCTTGGCGGCAGCCTACTGGGGGGGGATGGCCGAAGAGGGGGCCATGCGCCTGTGCGATCTCCTGTTCGCCTTCCCGGCAGTTCTGACGGCCATCCTCATCACCTCGGTGCTGGGCCCATCTGTGATAAACGCCATGCTGGCCATAGGAATCTTTTACATACCTGTGTTTGCCAGGCTGACCAGGGCCGTGGCCAAGACCGTCTGGCACAGGGACTTCATAGCTGCTGCAAGAGCCGCGGGGCTTAGTGACTGGGCCATAACCTGGCAACATGTGCTGCCCAATATTCTCTCCCCCCTTATCATCCAGGGTACTATTCAGTTTGCCGTGGCTATCCTGGCTGAGGCGGGCCTTAGCTATTTGGGCCTGGGGGCCCAGCCGCCCAATCCTTCCTGGGGGAGAATGCTTTATGAGGCCCAGACGTTTCTGGCCACAGGGCCCTGGATGGCAATATTCCCGGGTCTGGCCATAGCCTGGGCTGTGCTGGGGTTCAATCTGCTGGGAGACGGGCTGAGAGACACCCTGGATCCCAAGATGGTTCGAATGAGGTGAGCCGTGGTATCTGAAGAGATAGTGCAAAAGGTGTTGGGGGAAATCCAGGAAGAGGAGCTGGTGGAACTGGCTGCCAGTCTGGTTAGAATCAACTCGGTGTGGGATCCCGAGGCTGGAAGCAGTGAGGAGGAGGCGGCCCGGTTCGTGGCATCTTGGGCCAGGCAGCAGGGTTTCCGGGTCCTGGTGGAGGAGGCGGCCCCAGGCAGACCCAACGTGATAATAGAGTGGGAAGCCGACCCAGGATCCAGAAGGCTCATGTTCGAGGGTCACACCGACGTGGTTACCCCCGGGGACCCTCTTCAGTGGAAGCATGATCCCTTTGGAGGGGAGATCCTGGAAGGCAGGCTCTATGGAAGAGGCGCCAATGACACCAAAGGGAATTTGGCTGCCATGCTTGTAGCCATGGCAGCCATCAAGAAGGCCCAGCCCAAGCTGAGGGGAAGTATTCTGGGGGGGGTGCTTTGCGACGAGGAGGGTCTTATGTTGGGAGTCCAGGACTTCATTCGTCGCGGGCATGCGGACAAGGTCACAGGGGCCATCATATGCGAACCTCAGGACGGGTATATCTGTCCGGTTCAGAAAGGGGCGGTTCGGGCCAGGTTCCTGGTGAAAGGCAGGATGAGCCACGGAGCAATGCCTCTTTCAGGCCTCAACCCGGTGCCTGCTCTTTCCAGGCTAATAGACGGACTCTGGAACATGGAAGAAGAGGCGGCCCAGACCCACGGCAAAGACCCTCTATTGGGTTGGCCTAGTTTCACTCCCACGGTGGTGAGGGCTCCGGACAGGGGACCTGCACAGCTGAACGTGGTGGCATCTAAAGCAGAGCTCCTGGTGGACATTCGGACTGTTCCTGCACAGTCGCACAAAAAAATAGTGGAGGCCCTCCAGGAGCTTGCAGCCAAAGCCAAAGAGGAGACCCTGGCGGCCTACACTCGTTTGGACAGCCTTCTGGGGGTCAAGAGGCAATTGAGCCTGGAGGTGGAAATGGAAGTCTTGAGCGACAGGCCTTGCACTCACACCTCTATGGAGGACCCTCTGGTGAAATCTGTTGAATGGGCGACCCGCATCCTAACCGGGAAAGAGCCTGTTTACGGCGGGGTGCCTGGGGCAACGGACGGGACCTTCCTTTGGGCTTGGAAGGGGATTCCCATAGTAACCATAGGGGCCGGGGACAGAGAAGTGCCCCATCAGGTGGATGAGTGGGTGGATCTGGCCCAGCTGCTCTTGACGGCCAAGCTCTATGCGGTGAGCGCCCTGGCTTATTTGTCCCAGGAAGGTTGATATCTTGCTGCTTCAAATCCAAGATCTGCACGTTCAATTCCAAAGCCCTGAGGGGCTGGTGCGGGCTGTGGAAGGGGTGGATCTGGATGTGGAGCAGGGAGAAGCCGTGGGGCTTGTGGGGGAGTCGGGCTGCGGAAAGTCGGTGACGGCCCTCAGCATACTTAGACTGATCCCTTCCCCTCCAGGCCAGATTCCAAGGGGCCGCATCCTCTTGGAAGGTGCTAACCTCTTGGGCCTGAGCCAGGAAGAGATCCGTCGTGTCAGGGGAAGGCTGGTGAGCATGGTCTTCCAGGAGCCCATGACTTCTTTGAACCCGGTCATGACCATAGGCCAGCAGGTGGCAGAACCCATCATGGAGCATCAGGGGCTTAACCGGCGGGAGGCCTTGGAGCAGGCAGCGTACTGGCTCGACAAGGTCAGAATCCCTGACGCCAGACAGAGACTTGGGGACTTCCCGCATCAGCTCTCAGGAGGAATGCGCCAAAGGGTCATGATAGCCATGGCGCTTGCCTGCAAGCCAAAGCTTCTCATAGCCGACGAGCCCACCACGGCATTGGATGTCACCATTCAGGCCCAGATTCTCTCATTAATCCGGGGGCTAAAAGAGGAGCTGGGCATGGCGGTGTTGCTCATCACCCACGACCTGGGGGTGGTGGCCCACATGGCCAGGCGAGTGGCGGTCATGTACGCAGGGGAAGTGGTGGAGGAGGCTCCTGTGAGAGAGCTCTTCCGGCATCCCTTTCATCCTTACACACAAGGGCTCATGCGATCCATGCCCCCAAGAGATGGGGACCCCAGCCCCGCAATCAGAAGCAGGCTAAAAGAAATCCCAGGCATAGTGCCGGTTCTCACACAACCCATTCCTGGATGCAGATTCAAGGAAAGGTGCCCCCATGCTTTTGAACCCTGCTCCACAGAGCACCCTGAGCTCTGGGAGGTAGCCCATGATCACAGGGCCCGCTGTTGGCTCAAACATTATCCGGGAAAAAGGAGGCAGGATGACTGAGGAGGTCCTCCTGAGTGTCAGGAATCTCTCCAAGGTTTTTCCCGTGGGAGGTGGACTGCTTAGAAAACCCAAGGCATGGATAAGGGCTGTGGAGGATGTCAGCTTCCAGGTGGGCAGAAAAGAGAGCTTCGGCCTTGTGGGGGAGTCGGGTTGCGGGAAGACCACCCTTGGGAGGCTGATACTGAGGCTCATTGAGCCCAGCTCAGGAAGCATCCTGTTTGGCAAGACTGACTTGCTCTCCCTGGATAGAGAAGGGCTTCGTGCTTTAAGGCCCCGCCTCCAGATCATCTTCCAGGATCCATACTCCTGCTTGGATCCCCGGATGAGGGTGGGGGAGATAATAACCGAGCCCTTGAGGGCCGCAACCTCCATGAACCGCTCCCAGAGGAGGGACAGGGCAGCCCAACTTCTTGAGAAGGTGGGACTGAGGGCCTCTGACCTGGAGCGCTATCCACACGAGTTCTCAGGCGGGCAGCGCCAAAGGATAGGAATTGCCAGGGCACTTGCCGGACAACCTGAACTGGTTGTGGCGGACGAGCCGGTTTCAGCTTTGGATGTCTCGATCCAGGCCCAGGTCATAAACCTTCTCATGGACCTTCAGGATGAATACGGGCTTTCATATCTTTTCATCTCCCACGACCTGAGCGTGGTGGAACACGTTTGCGACAGGGTCGCGGTCATGTACCTAGGCCGAATAGTGGAGCTGGCAAGAGTGGAAGAGTTCAGAAAGAGGCCCCGACATCCCTATACCAGAAGCCTTAAGGCAGCGGTTCCGGTGGCCGACCCTGAAAAGCCCTGGCAGCCCGCACCCCTTGAAGGGGATGTGCCTAGCCCCATAGCGCCTCCTGAAGGCTGCAGTTTTCACCCGCGTTGTCGCTACGCTTTCGAACCCTGTGGAAGAGTTAGGCCCGAATTGTTGGAGGTGGGGGATTCTCACTGGGTTGCCTGCTGGCTGGATCAGGGCCGGGGAATCTCTGGAGATTAAGGCTTGTGGGTTGTAGAAGAGGGAAAGGTTATGAAATCGGAGGATGAGAAGAAATCTACCAAGGATCCCTTGGGTTGCGAGCCCAGGGCTTTCCTTCAACTCCAGCCCGAAAAGCAAACCAGGGTGCTGGAGGCTGCGGTTGAGGAGTTTGCCCAAAAGGGCTACGGCAGGGCCAGCATGAATTTGGTGGTGGAGCGGGCCGGGATTTCCAAGGGAGCCCTTTTTAAGTATTTCGGGAGCAAAGGAGGGCTTTTCGCCTTTGTTTACCGCATGGCTCTGGAGCGCATAAAGGGCTACCTCAAGGCGGTGAGGGATCAGAGCCGTGGGGAGCCCTTTTTCTTCAGGCTTGAGAAGGTGATGTGGGCCGGGGTGCTTTTTATTCGGGAAAACCCAGGTTTGGCAAGGATTTACCACAACATTCTGTTCACCGGGGATTCTCCGTATAAAACAGGCATTTTGGAGGAACTCCAAAGAGAGTCCGTGGATTTTATCCAAGGCCTGGTTCAAGATGGAATCCGCAGGGGGGATTTGCGCCAGGATTTGGATCCCATGACATGTGCCTTTGTGATCCAATGCGTGCTGGACAGGTTCCTCCAGGCCCACCACCTTCCTTTTCTGGGCCCTGGTTTGGGGCTGCACGAGGCTTCACAGGAGACCTCCCAAGAGTGGATCAGAAGGCTACTGGACCTGCTGGAGAAGGGCATGGGAGATAAGGGATCCGGGAAAGGAAACGTGCTGTGAAAAATTCAAGTTTGGATCTTTGGATTTTTGGCTCCTTGTTCCCGGAGCTGGAGCTACTGGTAAGGGAGTTGCAGGCCAAGGAAGAGGAGGAGAAGGCAGGAGTCAGATGGTTCTTGGCGGAAACCAAGAAGGTGAGAATAGGGCTGGGTTTGACCGGGGTGGGGGTGGCCTCGGCTTCATTTTCGATTGGTTCATTATTAACTCATACTCCCTCCCCCAAGGCCATCATGGTGGGTTCTTGCGGGGCGCTTCCGGGCTCAGGTCTGAAGGTGGGGGATCTGGTGGTGGCCTGCTCAGAAAGTTTTTCAGAACTGGGAGTCTTGGAAAAGCCGGGCATTGGGAATACAGATGGCTTGATCGGTTTGGGGCTTGAGCAGGATATCCGGTTGGAAGAAAAGCTCGGTGTTTCGCTTTTGAAAGCGGCAAGGGGGCTCGGAAGGGTCTCCCAGGGGAGGCTCATAACAGTGGCTGGGGTTTCGGCCAGCATTTCCCAGGCCAGGGCTAGGATGGAAAGGTTTGGGGCCCTGGCCGAAAATATGGAGGGATACGGTCTTGCCCTGGCCGCCCGCAAAATTGGATTCCAGGCTGGGGAGATAAGAGGGGTGAGCAACAAAGCAGGAGAAAGGGACAGGGCTCTGTGGGACCTGGAAAGAGCCCAAGTCATGGCCCAGCGGGCGGCACTCACCTACCTTGAAGGAAACCTCCCATGAGAAAGCTGCGTATAGGCTATTCACCCTGTCCCAATGACACCTTCATCTTCGCACACCTGAAGAGGGTGGCTCCTCATATGGGATTCGAGCCGGTGATGGCCGACGTCGAGACCCTGAACGAGTGGGCCATGGAGGGGCGCCTTGAGGTGACCAAGATTTCCATGTACGGGCTGGGCATGGTGCGGGACTCCTATGGGCTTCTTTATTCAGGAAGCGCTCTTGGGAGGGGCTGCGGGCCGATTGTGGTATCGCGGCCAGGGATGGATCCGGCAAGGCTGGCCCATGCCAGGGTGGCCTCCCCTGGCAGGTGGACCACCGCTGCGCTGCTTCTGGGCTTGTACTTGGGCCACCCGCCCAAGTTCCTGCACATGGAGTTCTCCCGGGTCATGCCCTCGGTGGCACGGGGGGAGGCGGATTTTGGCCTGGTGATCCACGAGGGAAGATTCACCTACCAAGGCATGGGGTTGGAGATGGTGTTGGACCTGGGGCACTGGTGGGAAAAGAAGACAGGCAAGCCCATTGCCTTGGGAGGGATGGCCGTCAAAAGGGAGCTGGGAGAGGAAGTTGCAATGGAAGTGGACCGGGCGATAAAGGCTTCTTTGGAGAGATCCCGCTTGGGCGAGCCGGGGACCATGGAGCATGTCCTGGCCCATGCCCAGGAGATGTCCCCGGATGTGGTACGCAAACACATAGAGCTTTACGTCACGGATTTCACCATGGAGCTGGGTTCAGAGGGTGTGGGGGCAGTGGAAAGCCTCCTGGCCATGGCCCGGCAGGCGGGCCTGATCCCCGAGAGCAGTAATCCCCTCCTGGCCTACCCCGGTTGAGCCTGGGACAGGGCAAAGTGGAAAACCCGTCTTGGAGGCTCGAGCCTGCATTGGCAGCCTCATCCTTTCTATTTGATGTGGCCAGAAACCCGCCTGGGTTGAGTCTCATGAGAACCCCGCCGCAGACCTTGTCCTCTGCGGGTAAGCGCGATTCCAGCCCGAACCTTGCCCCGGGCCGATGATTTCCAGAGGTTCTGAAAAAGCCATTCTCATGGGTTGACCAGTTCTCTATGGCAGAGTATTCTTTGAGGAGATTTATTATCCAGAAGGAAGCGATTTCACATAAGAGGTGCTCAGGGTCAGCCGTGGAGAAACAGGAAGGACAGGGCACAGAGGGTAGCAGCAGGGCGCGCCGCGAGGAGATGATCTCGAGGTTGAAGGAGCGGGGGTTTCGTCTAACACCTCAGCGGTTGGCCGTGGTGGAGATTTTGTCCATGAGTAGCGGCCATCCCAGCGTTGAGAGGATTTACGAAGAGGTGAGAAAGAGGTTCCCCACAACCAGTCTGGCCACGGTTTACAAGACGGTCTCTGTGCTCAAGGAGCTCCGGGAGGTCCTGGAACTGGGTTTCCCGGACGGGAGTAACCGCTACGATGGAAAGAAGCCCTACCCTCACCCGCATCTCATCTGTATGAGCTGTGGGACAGTCATAGACCCGGATATACCTGGTATAGATCACCTGGCAGAGGAGCTGGACAGAAACTACGGTTACAGGGTGCTGCATCACCGGCTGGACTTCTTTGGCCTGTGCCCAAGGTGCCGGGAGGATTGAAGGACCGGCCTTTCTGAGCATACTCTGGCAGGCCTTCCCTGAACCGGAGAGCTGGCCAGAGTGGCATGCACACGCTCCAGAACGCAAGATTAGCATTCAGCATTAAAGGAGGAAAAATATGGAAGAGAGCAAAGTCTCTGATGCAAAGGGAATCCAGATGGAAGCCGCGGTGGAGGCACCCTCGATCCGTGACTGGTGGCCCAACCAGTTGAACCTCAAGATCCTCCACCAGAACTCGGCCCAGTGCAGTCCCATGGGTGAGGGTTTCAACTATGCCAAAGAGTTCAAGAGTCTCGACTTGGAGGCCGTGAAGAAAGACCTCCGCCAACTGATGACCAACTCCCAGGATTGGTGGCCTGCGGACTTCGGCCACTATGGACCTCTCTTCATCCGCATGGCCTGGCACAGCGCAGGCACATACCGCATCGGCGACGGCCGGGGCGGCGCCAACACCGGCCAGCAGCGCTTTGCGCCCCTCAACAGCTGGCCTGACAACGTCAACCTCGACAAGGCCCGGCGTCTTCTCTGGCCCATCAAGCAGAAATACGGCCGCAAGATCTCCTGGGCAGACCTGTTGATCCTCGCAGGCAACGTGGCGTTGGAGTCGATGGGGTTCAAGACCATAGGCTTCGCCGGCGGGAGGGAGGACTGGTGGGAGCC
>CAYPWF010000099.1:0-10566 GCA_964414345.1 uncultured Desulfarculaceae bacterium | reverse complement strand
GCCCCCAAGCCCCCGGTACACCTCGACATATTCCGAGGCAGAGCAGGATCAAATCTGGAAACCAAAATCAAGGCCAGGTATTTTCTCCCACCCCCCCAAGTGGGACAATAATGGGGACCAAAAGGGATTCCTTTTTCCAAGGCTGATTTTTCTGGAATTAAGCCCTTGAATCGAATTTCAAGCTGCTTGGAGGTTCAAAAAGTTCTCTTGGGAGCTCTTACCCCTTTCCCGGGGAGCCGGACTTGCGGGTTTGTGCCAAAATGCAGGAACTATTTGTTAAGCCTCCCAGGTACCGTCCCTTCGTCTTCTTAACTCTATTATCTCCACGTTGCCTCGGTCCCCAATGAGAGCGTTTACCACCCAGTTGATAAGCCCCAGGACCAGGGAACCCAAAACAGCCCAACCGAACCCGTCTATCTCAACGCCCTTGATCACTGAGGCCACAAGCTGGAGCATGAGCCCGTTTATTACCAGGGTGAACAGGCCCAGAGTAAGGATGTTTATGGGAAGAGTCAGAAGCAGAAGCACTGGCCTTAGCAGGGCGTTGAAGATACCCAAGAAGGCTGCGGCCACAAGGGCCGAAAGCACACCCCCTACCCTTATCCCAGGCAATAAAGCCGCCGTGAGAATAAGCGCCAGGGCGCTCACGGCCCATCGCACCATCAGACCTCTCATGCCTGGTCTCCCTGCGCCTTGATCTCTGCGGGGGAGCCCTGTCTGAGGGGTATTAAATGCTGAACCAGGTCTATGGGGATCGGAAACACGATAGTGGAGTTGTTCTCGGCTGCCACCTCCGTGAGGGTCTGGAGAAAACGCAACTGGAGGGCTACGGGGGTTTTTGATATCATGACCGCGGCCTCCACAAGCTTCTGGGCTGCTTGGAACTCGCCCTCCGCGTTGATGACCTTGGAGCGTCTTTCCCTTTCCGCCTCGGCTTGTCTGGCCATGGCTCTCTGCATTTCCTGGGGAAGGTCCACGTGCTTGACTTCCACGGAGGAGACCTTTATGCCCCAGGGATCAGTCTCCCTGTCCAGGATGCCCTGCAGCCTCTCATTTATCTTTTCCCTGTGGGCCAAAAGCTCATCCAGCTCCACCTCCCCCAGCACGCTCCTCAAGGTGGTCTGGGCTTTTTGAGAGGTGGCTAAATGGTAATTCTCCACTTGGATCACTGCCTTGTTGGGATCCATGACCCTATAGTAAACCACGGCGTTCACCTTGACGGAAACGTTGTCCCTTGTGATCACGTCTTGGGGGGGTACATCCAGAGTCACTACTCTGAGATCCACCTTGCGCTCCATTTTATCTATCACCGGCCAAAGGAATATTATCCCCGGACCCTTGAGACGGCCTATGTACTTTCCCAGACGAAAGATCACGGCCTGTTCGTACTCCTTCACTATCTTGATGGCCGAGACCAAAAGCATGACTCCCAAGATCACCAGAATCAGGATGGTAAAAGACATGGGAACCTCCTCTGAAGTGGTTTGCTAACTATTGGCTTGCCCGGCGGACTTGGAGAATTAAGCCCTGGATGCCGGTCACCTCTATCTGTTCGCCTTCTTCTATGGGCTCTTCACTCACCGCATCCCATATTTCCCCGTGCACAAAAACCCTTCCACGAGGGGCTATGCGGCTCATGGCACTGCCTTTTTCTCCTATCATGCCCCTGCTGCCTGCCACAGGCTTTCTCACATAAGCCTTGAAGGCCAATGTGGCCACAACAGCGAAAAACCCAGACACGGCCAGCACGGTGGGTATTAGCACCTTCCAGGCCAGTTTCTGGTAGCCGCCGGGGGCGTTGAAAAGCATGATGGAACCCAAGGTCAAAGAGACGACCCCTGCCAAGGTCAGCAGACCGTAACTGCTCACCTTTAGCTCTGCGATGAAAAACACTATGCCCAGTAAAATAAGCATCACGCCGGCATAGTTAATGGGCAGAGTGTGCAAGGCATAGAAGGCCAGGATCAAGGATATGCCTCCTATCACCCCTGGGAAGATGGAGCCTGGATGGGCAAGTTCAAAGTAAAGGCCTGCCAGCCCGATCATGAGTAGAATATAGGCCACATTGGGGTTGCTAAGGGCGTTCAGAACTCTCTGACGCCAGCCCATTTCCACGTGCTCTACGGGTCTTCCCTTCACCTCCAGGGTAATCTGTCCTGAATCCCGAAGAAGGGTCCCGCCGTTGAGTTGGGCAAGGAGGTCGTCCAAGTCTTTGGCCACAAGATCTATGACATCCAGCCTTAGAGCCTCTTCTGCCGCTATGGAAACGCTCTTCCTGACCGCCTGTTCAGCCCATTGAACGTTGCGGTTTCTTCTGGTGGCTATGCTCTGGATATAGGCCACTGCATCGTTTTCCACCTTCTTGGCCATCTCGTCGCCCATGTCCTTGCCGCCCATGGCCACCGGGTGGGCGGCCCCTATATTGGTGCCGGGGGCCATGGCAGCCACATCCGCAGCCAGCGTGATGAAAACCCCCGCAGAGGCCGCCCTGGCTCCTGAGGGAGCCACATAAACAGCCACAGGCACCGGGCTGTTAAGGATGCCTTTGACGATCTCCCGCATGGCTGTATCCAGACCGCCGGGTGTGTCCAGTTGCACAATCACCAAGGCTGCATCCTTGGCAGCAGCCCTTTTTAGGTTTTCATCTATAAACTCGGCCGTCACAGGATTTATTACGCTGTCCACATGGAGCACCATGACCGGTCCGGCAGCCTTCTGGGCAAAGGCCTCCCACCTGAGCAAGAGAAAACCCGAAAAGAGTAACACTGCGAAAAAAAACTTGGGGCAGCTCCATTTTCTCATTTTTTTCACCATTTTCTCGGGAAGACGGATCAATTCCTATCTGACTGCCGGGACTTTACGCCCCAGAAGCCCCAAGATCTGCTTCATATCCTCCCATACCTCCCTTTTTCTCTCAGGATTGTGCAGTAGATATGAAGGATGAAAAGTTGGCATTACAGCTATGCCCTCCCAGTCGTGGAACCTGCCCCTCAGTTTGCCTATGGGCTCTGAACTACTCAAGAGGGTCTGGGCAGCCACAGCCCCCAGAGCACAGATAACCTTTGGGGATATTGCTCTTAGCTGTCTGAAAAGAAAAGGCGAACAGGCTTCCACCTCCTCAGGCCTGGGAATTCGGTTGCCAGGAGGCCTGCATTTGACCACGTTGCCTATGAAAACCTCCTGGCGACTAAAGCCCATGGCAGATATGATCCTGTCCAGGAGCTTTCCGGCCGGACCCACGAAGGGCCTCCCCTGGAGATCTTCCTCCTCTCCAGGGCCTTCTCCCACAAAAACCAGCTCGGCTTTGGGTGCCCCCTCGCCCACCACCACCTTTGTGCGAAATTTGTGCAAACCACAAGCCTTGCAGCCTTCCACCTCCAAGGCCACGTCCTGCAGGCTCTCAAGACTTTCTTTCCCCTTTGCGGAAGCCGAAGCCGGCTTTTCCAAAGCCCTGAGCAAGGAAACAGGCAACTTCCCTTCTGAGAAGCGGGCCCTGATTCTAAGCCTGGTTTCCACCTGGCTCAGCACATCAAGAAAATCCATGCCTCGGCTCCCCAAAGATCCCTCAGCTGTCTTTGCATCCCTGCCAGGCTCTTGGAGACGGTTTTCCACTTCTTACCTGCCAGCCCTTCTTGTGTCCAGCACCCTGTCTAAGATGACCCAGGCCACCTCTTCTTTGGACATCTCTGGGAGTTCTTCAAGGGTGCCTTCCCTGCTGATGAGGGTAACCTGATTGGTCTCTGTTGCAAAGCCTGAGCCGGGCTTTGTTACATCGTTTGCCACTATCCAGTCCAGGTTCTTTCTTATCAGTTTCTGCCTTGCATTCTCCAGAAGCGCTCGGGTCTCGGCTGCAAAACCCACCAGAATCCTATCTCCTTTTCTTGCCCCCACCTCAGCAAGAATATCAGGCGTCCTGGTCAGGGATAAAACAAAGTTTTCTTGCTCTTTCTTTATCTTACCCTCATGGATCTGCTCTGGTCTATAATCGGCTACCGCCGCAGCTTTGACCACCACCGTGGCCTCCCCCAGATTCTCCATCACAGCATCTCTCATCTGGGATGCCGACTCCACTTGCACGAATCGAACCCCAGGAGGCGGCCTTAGGCCTGTGGGGCCGCTCACCAGGGTCACGGCTGCCCCCCTTCTCTTGGCCACCCTGGCCAGGGCAAAACCCATCTTTCCTGAAGAGCGATTGGAGATGAACCTCACAGGATCCAAAGCTTCCCAAGTGGGCCCAGCCGTCACAAGCACTCGTTCCCCGGCCAGGTCCTGTGGGCTCAATGCGGCTTTGACTGTCTCCAGGATAGCCTCCGGATCCGCCAGTCTTCCCTTTCCTTCCCACCCGCAGGCCAGTTCCCCTTCTTCCGGCTCCACTAGCCAGACGCCCCGCTCCTTTAGAACATCCAGATTTTTTTGGGTGGCCGGATGGTTGTACATGTTCACGTTCATGGTGGGACAGACCACCACGGGGCAGCGCACTGCCAGCAGTGTGGTGCTTAGCATGTCGTCGGCCAGCCCATGGGCCATCTTCGCGATAAAATTGGCTGTGGCCGGCGCCACAACAACCAACTGAGCCATGTCTGCCAAGGCTATGTGCTGAATCTGGCTTTCCTGTGTGTGGGAAAACATCTCGGTGCGAACCGGATTCCCGGAGAGGGCTTGAAAACTGAGAGGCCCCACGAATTCCGTGGCGGACCGAGTCATCACGGTCCAGACCTTGGCCCCTTCCTTTACAAGGAGCCTCAGGAGTTCCAGAGATTTGTAAGCGGCTATGCCGCCGCTCACACCCAGGAGAATTTTGCAGTCCTGCAGCTTGACCATGACACCCGGCCCCCCCCTATCCCTTACTTTTTGATGGGCAAGAGCTGTATCTCCACTTCCGTAGTGATAGGCTTTTCCCAGATCAATATCTGGCAAGCTCTGTCGGCCTTGACAAAGCTAAGAAGCAACCTGTTGAACCTAACGCTGCTCACAAGGCTCCAGCCATCTCTTTGCATGGACTTACGGAAAAACTCCGACAGGGACTCCACTTCCACCCTTCCTGAGAAGAGGAGCACCCCTGCCTTTGTGCCCCCCACCTCGTACACCACCGACCCTTTGGTGTCCAGATCCAGTTCCGGGGGCACCAGCACATCCGGGAAATCGTAGTATCTTGGGGCTGGAGGCGGGGGAGGCTCGCCTATTCCCAAAGCGTGTTTAGTGGATTCACAAGCCGTGAGCATAAAGATAACCCCTATCACCGCAACCAAGCCCACCCATGTGCGCAAACCCATTCTCATGGCCGCCCCTCCTTCCCTGTCATATGTTCTTTGAACAAGCTGGTTTCCCGTTCCCTTTGTATCCTCTGGGGGGCTCCGCGTCAAGGGAGAGAGCTACTGAGGCCTTTGGCCCGAAGCATTGAGGACCTAACTAAGCTACTACCGCCTAAAGGCGGTAGGTTTGGCGGGCTAAGCGTGCCCGGTGGAATGAATTCGACTCGGCAGCCAGCCACAAACCACCGGCTCCAGACGGTGGTTCTTGAGTCGCAACGGGTAAAACCGCCGACTTCAGTCGGGGGACATCCTAAGCCTGCGCCTTCGGCGCATACTAAAGTCTTGGCCTAAAGGCGAGGGTTTTTCTCCCATTCCCCGAGTGGGACAATAATGCGGGTTAGGGCAGAGACCCTGTGCACAGGTAGTGGAGGTAGTCGGCCAAGACATCCGAGTGGTCAAAGGCCAGTTGCTGCGGGAGGGAGTCCAGCGGGAAGAGCTTGCAAGCTGCAGCATCGTCCCCGGGCTTGGGATTCCCCTGGGCTTGGGCCAGAAAAACCACACTTATATTGTGCTGTCTAGGATCCCTTGAAGGATCCGAGTAAGCATGAAACTGTCTGAGCTCTTTGACCTCCAGCCCGGTCTCTTCCAGGGCCTCTCTGACTGCGGCCTGCTCCAGGGTCTCCCCATAATCCACAAATCCCCCTGGAAGGGCCCATCCCAGAGGAGGGTTCTTCCTTTGCACCAAAACTATTCCCTCTTCCCCCAGCAGATCCCTGCAACGAATTATCAGATCCACTGTGGGAAAGGGATTCCTGTACACAAGCAACTTCTCCCCGCACCTTGGGCACGTGAGCTCCCGTTTCAGATTCATTCCTGAAAACCGTAGGCTGTGGAGTCCTCTAGCAGGCTTTTTCCCCTTAACCAGAAGTCGTTTCCATCCAGGGGATCGTAAAACCGCTCTTTCCCATATACTACAATCACAGGGGCTCTTTTGGACTCAGACCACTCGTGAAAAAGCCTGTCCACAAGGAAAAAAAGCCCCAGAATCATTCCATGCCGCTTTGCAGCTTCCAGGGCGAATTGGGTGTCTGTGGGATACATGGAACACCTAGGTCCGTCTACCCTGGATATGACTTCCTTGAGAAACCTGAAAGGCACCTCTGCCGGGCTACGCTCATTTCTTGCATCTGAGGATGAAATTCTGCCTCGCAGTTCCTCTGGGGGAGCCCCCATGGGATCCCCCGAGGCCTTGCCTGCCAAGAATGCCAAGCAAATCAATACCACCAGAGCCGAAGTAAAACCAATTTTGTCTTGGAGTTTCAAGGTTGTGACCCCGAAAGACCCGTCTCCAAGCTCAAGCCCCTGCTCCACTCCTGAAGGAGTTGCCTGTTGTGCTTGTGGGTGTTGGACACAGAGCTGAATATGTTTCCTGTGTACCAAAGAAGCTCGGCCAAAGCCATGCCTCCTGCCAGCGCAGGTTGTTTTTTTTGAATCGCCTCCACTGTGGCTCCCAAAAAGGCCCCGTTCACCATGAAAACCAGGGCCGCATCCTCCCATCTTCCCAGATAAGCATGACCCGCCCCAGGAAAGAGTGCTGCAAGCACTGCAGCCGTCCAAGGAGATCGCTCTTTGGAGGAAAGCTCCCCCTGCCTTATCTTGGCTGCATGCTCCCGGGCCGCCCGACCCGGATCCCCTGCGGCTTCCACAGCTTCCAAGGCTTGTGCAACAGCCCCCCAACGCCCCAGGCCCGCTTCCAGCTCTGCCATGAAAAGCCTTATCCTGTCCCTGACGGTTGGGTTGGTGCAGACCTCCAAAGCCGAACTTAGGACCTCGCGCCCTTTCCCGGAATCCCCCATGCGCACGTGACATATCCCCAAGAGCTCCATGGCTCGACAGCGCAGTTCTCCGCTTAACTCGGGATCCTCCATGGCCTCCATGGCTGCCTTCACGCCCTCAGGCCACCACTTCCCGGCCACATAGGACTCCAGGATTCGAACTCTGGCAGATCCCACCCTGGAATCCTGGGGGAAATAGAAGATAAAACGCTCGTACTCTGTTATGGCACGGTAGTGCTCCCCTCTTCCCGAGAGATACTCAGCCAGGGCCCATTGGATATCCGCATCCTGCTCCTGGGCGCAGCAAACCGACAATCCAAAGGGGTTGGGCATTAGCACCCCCAGGCCCACAAGAAGCGCAACAAGCCATCTCGGGAATCCCTTGAGAAGCATTGGGGATCTCCCCTTTTCTCAACCCTTGGGGAATATCAACCAGACTCACTCTTTGAGGCTTTGGGAAAGCCTGGCCATCTGGGCTTGTACCATCTCTCTTTGGAGCGGCTCGCTCAAAAGCCCGAGCAAGGACTGGTATACAACGAGGGCTTCTTTGGTCTTGCCCTGTTTCTCGTAACAGCGAGCCAGCTCCAGGTCTGCCATGCGGCCGAAGCTTCCTGCAGCCGCCTCTTTGAGGCTTTGAAAAGCCGAAGCAGCCTTTTCCCAGTTTCCCTTTGCCTGAAGCGCCAGGCCCAGGCCCTGAAGCGCCAAAGCGCGCATGGTTCCATCATCCCCGGAGGGGATCCAACCAAGGGCCGTCTCAAAATCCTGTACAGCCTCATCGTATTTCCCTAAGGCATAGTTAGCCCTGCCCCTATAGACCCTTGCTATCCAGCCGGTTCTGGTACCGGGGAATTGCTTTATAACAGCCTCAAACCTCTCCACTGCTTTACCCATCAAGTCCTGGGAGGCGGTCTTCTCAGCCTCCTCCACAGCCCTGGCGTAGAAGCTGTAGGCCTGAGTGTGCAGCTCTTGGGCCTGAGCCTCCTGCCTGTCTTTGTACACTTTCCATCCCCAAACAGCCACTCCGCAGACCACAACCAACACCGCCCCGGCACTCACCCAGCGGCTGTTTCGGCGAAGCCAGCGCATGGCCCTCATGCTGGTGCTTATGAACTCGTCAGGCTCCTTAAGAAGCCTCTTTCTGTCAACTTTTTCCTTGGGCATTTCTGACTCTCTCCCTGGTCTTGGATGTGCTGATCATACCCATGGGCTCTCTTAGGTGTCAAGAATAGTTCCCATAAAGCAAGCTCCGGTTAAGGTATAATTTAAGTAAAGAGGGCAATGCGGGCTGCCTTGGAGCGAACCTGATGAGGCCTTTTAGCTTTTTCGACCACACGGGTGACGTTGGTGTAATTGTGAGGGGAAGAAGTCTTGAAGAGCTTTTCCAAAATGCCGCTGGGGCTCTTTTTTCGTTGATCACAGACAGGAGGCGCATTTGCAAAAGGTTAATGGAAGCTATCCGAGTTTCTGCACCTGACCTGGAGTCTCTACTTGTGGCCTGGATGGGGGAGCTTCTTTTTCTATTTGATGCCAGGGGCCTTCTTCTGCGCAGCTTTGAATTCCAGAAATTGGAGGCTGGGAGCCTTGAGGCCACAGCCTGGGGGGAGCCCTACCAGGAGGCCCGTCACTGCATCAAGACAGGGCTCAAGGCCGTGACCTATCACCAGATCCGGGTGGAAAAACAGGGGGGGATCTGGCAGGCAAGGCTAATTCTTGATATCTAGGCAGCAGGGGAACAAAGGAGGTACCAAATGAGATCAGAGCAAGCTTCAGTCAAGCTTCAGAAGCTGGACCATTGGAGATGGCGGATCCCCAGGGAAGGCAGAATGCGCACAGAGGGGCTGGTTTATGCGGATGAGGAGATGATGCAGGTCATTCAAAAGGATCAGAGTCTGGTGCAGGTGGCAAACGTGGCCACACTTCCCGGGATTGTGGGCCGCTCCATGGCCATGCCGGACATTCACTGGGGATACGGTTTTGCCATAGGAGGGGTGGCGGCTTTTGATTTGGACTCAGGGATCGTCTCACCCGGAGGTGTGGGATACGACATCAACTGAGGGGTGCGGCTCATGCGCTCAGGTCTGAGCCGCGAGGAAGTCAAGAAGTTGATTCACCCCTTGGTGGATGCCCTCTTCAGGAACATACCCTCTGGGGTGGGATCCCACAGGAAAGACTTGAAATTAGGGCCCCAGGAGCTGGCCCGCGTCTTGGAGCAGGGAGTGAGATGGGCGGTTCAAAGGGGCTATGGATCGGATTTGGATATGGAAAACATAGAGGCCGGTGGATGCATACAAGGGGCTGATGCCTCAGTTGTGAGCGACCGAGCCATGGAGAGAGGCAAGTCCCAGCTGGGCACTGTGGGCTCGGGGAACCATTTTGTGGAAGTGGGGTACGTGGAGGAAGTCTTTGATGAGGAAGCTGCTCGGGCCTTCGGCCTGGAAAAGGACATGGCCACAGTGCTCGTACACACAGGCTCCAGGGGTCTGGGGCATCAGGTCTGCGACGACTATATCAAGCTCATGATGAAGGCCTCCAGCCATTACGGCATAGAACTTCCGGATCCCCAGCTCTGCTGCGCCCCTGTAAACTCCCCGGAGGGAAGGGACTACTTGGCGGCAATGGCTGCCGCCGCCAACTTCGCCTTTGTGAACCGCCAGCTGATAAGCCACTGGGTCAGAGAGAGCTTTGAGCAGGTATTCGGTCTGGGGCCCAGGCGGTTGGGGCTGGATCTGGTGTACGATGTGTGCCACAACATAGCCAAAATGGAAGAGCACGAGGTGGAAGGCAGAAAAATGAAGCTTTGCGTTCACAGAAAGGGTGCCACAAGGGCCTTCCCGCCAGGGCACCCGGAGATACCTGAAAGGTACAGGGAGGTGGGGCAGCCTGTCCTGATTCCTGGGGACATGGGCCGATGCTCTTATGTGCTTGCGGGTACGCAGCGGGCTTACGAGGAGACCTTCGGATCCACCTGTCACGGGGCCGGAAGGCTCATGAGCCGCCATCAGGCCATCAAAGCCTCGAAAGGCAGAGCCATCTCCAGGGAGCTTGAGGCCAAAGGCATCATCGTGAGAGGGGCCAGCAAGGCCACATTGGTGGAGGAGATCCCGGAGGCTTACAAGGATGTGAACAACGTGGTGAGAGTGGTCCACGGGGCAGGGATAAGCAAAAAGGTGGTCAAACTAAGACCTCTGGGGGTGGTGAAAGGATAACAAGTAGGCCTGGGAAAGTCGTTTTTGGTCCAGCTAAGAAGTCTCTGCAAGAAGGCCAACCTGTATCCAGGCTGTCTTAATGACATACTTGGAGAAACTTTTCCATACCCAAAAGCACCCTGATTCTCGGTTTCAGTTTCAGCCCTGCTTTGAGTCGGAATATGTCGAAGTGTACGGGGGTTTGGGGGCTTCAGCCCCCAATGTCACCGGCCTTGGAGAATAATTCGGGCTAGGAATCCCCAGGCCCTAGTGGGATTTGAGCTCTGCGGAAAG
>CAYPWF010000098.1:2589-10797 GCA_964414345.1 uncultured Desulfarculaceae bacterium | reverse complement strand
GTAGAAACGTGGGTGTGGACTGCATTTCTTCCCACAGTGAGCCGGAACATTCCCTCGGGGGGGGCCTGGGGGCTCTCGTAAGGGGCGAAGGAGGGGAGGCCGTTTTCCTCCAGGAGGCTCGAGACCAACTCTATCTTGCCCGAGGGGGTCTTGAACTTGATGCCCTCCTTTCGATCCCAAAGGATGGGCTTTTCGGCCAGGGCCACGAAGCCCTTGGCATCGAATTTCTCCAGAGGGATCCCCATGTCCTTGAGCTGATAATTCCAGATGTCCTCGATGGAGGAATAAGGGAAATATTTGCCGAGGCCCATCTTTTCGGCCAAAAGCTTCACTATTTCCCAGTAGGGCTTGGTGTCGTACCTGGGGGGCACACACTGTTTCCTCATGTAGATCGTGGGCCTGGGTCCGTCGGCCATCTGAAGGGAGTCGGAACGCTCAAGATAAATGGACTCGGGCAAGACCACGTCCGAGTACCAGGCCGTCTCGCTGAAGTTCACGTCTATGGTCAGGATGAAGTCCAGCTTGTCGAAGGCCCTTTTGTTCTGGTTGTAATCCGGGATGGAAAGGAGGGGATCGAACCTGTAAGTCAAGGCCGCTTTTATGGGATAGGGTTTCTCTTCCAGGATGGCCAGGGGCAGTTGCTGGCCCACCCCATGGGCCGGATCGCAGATGGGGAGCAGCTCTCCTCCAACCCCGTCAAACCTGGGGGCCTTGGGCTTGGGGAGCCCCTCTTGGTCCACGTATTTCCCGAACCCGCCATACCCGGCGTCTTTGGCCGTCTTCTTTATGATGAGTCCCCCTTTGGACTCGATGCTCCCTAGGAGGGCGTTGAGGATTATGATGGAGCGGCGGAAATAGATCTCGTTGGTATGGTTGGCCCCTCTGTAACCGTAGTGAAAGACCACCTGGGGCTTTTCCTTGCTGATTTCCCGAGCCAGACTCACGATCTCTTCGGCCGGGATGCCGGTCTCCTCCTCTGCCCACTGGGGGGTCATGGGCTCCACGAAGCCTCTCAGTTCGTTGAGACCCGAAACCCACCGGTTCACATAGGGTTCATCGTAGAGGTTTTCCTTGAGGATAACGTTGATGAGGGCGTAGTTCAATGCCAGGTCAGTGCCCGGGCGGATTAGCCAGAAACGGTGAGCTTTGCTGGCCGTGACGGTGGCTCTGGTGTCGATGTAAGTGATCCTGGCCCCTTTTTCCATTGCATCCATCAAGGCCTGGATGGGTTTCAGCTCCAAGGACTCGAATATGTTCCTGCCGTAAAGCACCATGTGCTTACAGTTGGCGTAGTCTATGGTGACCTGGGCGTCTGTGTAGCCCGTGAGGGTCCTGAAGGCCGTGTTAACCGAACCCTTGCAAAGCGCGTCGTGGGTGTAGTGGTTGGGAGAGCCCAAAGCCCTCATGAAGGTCTTGCTGAGATGGGTGTTGAGGTTTTGCCTCTCCCCGAAGACCACGCTTTCAGGCCCATGTTTGGATATGACCTCCTGAAGCCTCTCAGCCGCATAAGTGAGGGCCTCCTCCCAGCTAACCCTCTTCCATTTCCCCTCTCCCCTGGCGCCCACCCTCATCATGGGGTAACGAAGCCTCTCGGAATCGTTGAGAAGCGCGCTGCCCGCACTTCCCTTGGCGCAGAGGGCCCCCTTCAACTGGTGGGGATTCCCCTCGATCCAACGCACGGCCCCGTCCTCTACTTTTACCTTGATGGGACAGCGCACCGTGCACATGAAACAGATGCTGTAGACTTCCTTCTGCATCCCAGCCTCCTCATATTGGTGGATATCAGGACACGGCAGTCCCAAAAGCGGAAAGCAACAATCATGCCTTTTCATGCTGAGGAGAAGCCAATGGTCGGGGACTGATACGCTCCTAAACAGGTCACGGCTGAATCTTCCACCCCCATTGTCTCGTGGGAGAGACCAAACAGGCTCAAGCATGAGGTTTGGTGCAAAAGAAATATTGCAGTTCCATAGCCGAGAGGTTAGAGTATTCAGAACATTCCGCATTGACTAGAGGTGAATCCCTTGATGCAATTTTTTCATTGCAGCTCCGCCTGGAGAGGGCGAAGGATTTTTAAGAAAACAGCTTCCTGGGCAACAGGCGTTTCTTTTCTGCTTTGGGGGTTGGGGCAGGAAGCCTGGGGGCTTCAGGTCCACCCTGAACCAGAGGGGCTTTACAGCCATCAGATAGCCCACCTCTTCTTCATCCTGAGCATGGCAGTGATGGTTTTCTGGTTACGCAAGAGGGGGCTTATACGGGAGCCCGGCTGGCGGCTCATCCAATGGGGCTGCATCATGTTCATAGTCTGGAATGCCGCGGCCTTCATAGGGCATGCCGTTGAGGCAGAGATGACAGAGGAGTCCTTTGTGGGAGAGGGATGGTCAAGGGCCCTGCTGGTCCGGGGTCTAGTCTCCCCGGTGATATATCTGCTCCTCAAAATGGATCATCTCACCTGTGTGCCGGCCATTTTGTTTCTTTTTCTGGGGCTCCGAAAAATAAGACAGAGGGCTGAGGCTCCATGATCCCCCATATTCAGATACCAATGGCTCCCATATACGTGGCGGATATTCTGGGGGCCGCCTTTATGATCCTGCTTTCGGCCATGTGCGTGGGCATAGCCCGGGGGCTTTGCCGGAGAGACCCCGAGAACCTCCTGTGGACTTACCTTCTGTGGCTCTCCTCAGGACTTCTGATCTTCTCCCTTTCCCGCTCCGGGAGTCACTTGGTCAAGTACGTGTTCCTGGCGCTGGAGCTGGACAAGGCCTGGATCCAGATCCGGCCCATCACCGGTTCTCTCAACAGCTTGTCTTTCGTGCTGGTTGGGGCAATAACACTGTTTTTCAGCCAGATATACGCCACTTACCAGCGTATGTGCCAAGACAAGGCCACCATACAAGGGGCGCACCAGGAGATCCTCGCCCTCAACGCAAACCTGGAGCGCATGGTGGCGGAACGAACCAGGGAGCTTTCGGCCTCAGAGGAGAAGTACCGCCGCCTGTTCGAGGGCTCCAGGGACATGGTCTTCATTTGCGACGGCCAGGGACGGCTCCTGGACATCAACCAGGCAGGATGGCAGCTCTTGGGGGCGCAGGAAAAAGAGGAGCTTCTGGGCAGGGATCTCCTGGAAAGAGTTCTACCAACGGACAATCGAGGGGGGCTCTTGGATAGGCTTCAGGACAGGGACTTTGTCTCTGATCTGGAAGTGGTCCTGAGAAGGGACGGGGCAGAGGACTCCATAGGTCTCTTGGCCGCCACCGTGAGACGTCACCAGGCGGGGATGCCCGAGCGTATAGAGGGCATCTTGAAGGACATTTCCTCCAGAAGGTGGATGGAGAGGCAACTGCTTCAAGCAGACAAGTTGGCCTCCCTGGGGCAGCTCTCAGCCGGTGTGGCCCACGAGATAAACAACCCCCTGGGCCTAATCCTGGGTTACACACAGCTTCTCCTTCGGGACCTGGAGCCACAGGGCCAGGTGGCTCAGGACCTCAAGGTCATAGAGAAGCATGCTCAGCACTGCAAGCGCATCGTGGAGGATCTGTTGAAGTTCTCCAGGTCTTCGGGCACCACCAAGACCCAGCAGGACATAAACGGGCTGCTCCAGGAGGTCCTGGCAGTGGTGAGGAGCAAGTTCGAGCTGGAGAGGGTCAAGGTGGTGGAGGAGCTGGCTTCGGGGCTTCCCAGATTGACGCTGGACGGGGACAAGATGAAACAGGTCTTCATGAACCTGCTCATGAACGCACGCCAGTCCATAGCAGGCGAGGGGAGCATAATTGTGAGGACTACTCTCAACAGGAGGAGGGACAAGGTCCTGGTATCATTCCAGGACACGGGCTGCGGCATTCCCCAGGAGATCCTGCACAGGATTTTCGATCCCTTCTTCACAACCAAGCCCGTTGGGGTGGGGACAGGTCTGGGGCTCTCGGTCAGCTACGGCATCGTGAGGAACCACGAGGGGGAGATCCGGGTTGAGACCGCTGTGGGCAAAGGTTCCACCTTCATCGTGGAGCTTCCGGTGGAGACAAGGGGGGAGGAACCATGAGGGAGCCCCCGGCCTCTATCCTGGTAGTGGACGACGAGCCCGACATGGTGGAACTCCTCAGGCGCACGGTATCGAGGGAGCTGGGCTGGAAGGTTATCACCGCGGGCTCGGGCAAGGAGGGCCTTGAGGCAGAGCAAAGGAACTCCCCGGATCTGGTGCTCCTGGATATAAAGATGCCGGACATGGACGGGATGGAGGTGCTAAGGATCTTGCGCCAAAGGCCCAACCCTCCGACAGTTGTGATGATGACAGCCTATGGGGTGATAGAGCTGGCAGTGGAGTCCATCCGCCAAGGGGCTTATGACTTCATCACCAAGCCCTTTGACTACGCAAGGCTGGTCCACACTCTTCGCCAGGCCATGGAGCATAGGAGGCTCCTGAGGGAGAACCTGGCCCTCCAACGCCTGGTGAGGGAGAAGGAGACTTTTCAGGAAATGGTGGGGACCTCCCCTGTGATGCGCAGGGTCTTCGAGACCATCCAAACGGTGGCCCCCACAGACGTCACTGTGCTCATAACAGGGGAGTCAGGAACGGGCAAGGAGCTAGTGGCCCGCGCCATCCATAGGCTTTCTCCCAGGTCAGGGAGTCCCTTTGTGGCTGTCAACTGCCCCGCCTTGCCTGGAAACGTGTTGGAAAGCGAGCTTTTC
The DNA here is from genome assembly GCA_964414345.1 of uncultured Desulfarculaceae bacterium. GTDB lineage: Bacteria > Desulfobacterota > Desulfocorpusculales > Desulfocorpusculum > Desulfocorpusculum > Desulfocorpusculum. The sequence continues at coordinate 6,111 of CAYPWF010000098.1, read as the reverse complement.
GGGTACGTGAAAGGGGCTTTCACCGATGCCCGGCAGGACAGAAAGGGCCTCTTTCAGGAGGCAGAAGGCGGCACTCTTTTCTTGGATGAGATCGGGGACCTTCCCCATGATCTTCAGGCCAAGCTCTTGAGGGTCCTACAAGAAAAAGAGATAAAACCCCTGGGGCAAAACCGCACCGTGAAAGTGGACGTGAGAGTCCTGGCCTCCACCAACCAGGATCTAGGCAAACAGATCTCGGAGGGAAAGTTTCGGGAGGACCTCTTCTACAGGCTGAACGTGGTCTCCTTGCATTTGCCGCCTCTGAGGGAGCGGATGGAGGATCTGCCCATCCTGGTGAACCATTTCCTAAAAAAGCACGGCCCGAGGCTGGGGAAGGAGGGCATCCGGGTGGCCCCGGAGGCCATGGAGACGCTCCTCTCCCACGACTGGCCTGGAAACGTGAGGGAGCTGGAAAACAAAATACAGCAGGCCATGATACTGGCCCGCTCCGGGGCCGTAACCCCTGAGGATCTCTTCATCGAGCAAGGCCGTGGGGCAACCGGATGGCCCCCTGTGCACCACCTCCCTTACAGGGAGGCCAAGCTGCGGGTGATGAGCCACTTCCACAAAGGCTACCTCTCGAGGCTCCTCGAGGAGCACGGGGGCAATGTGACCCGGGCCGCAGAGGCTTGCGGCCTGGAACGCCAGGCACTCCAGCAGCTTCTCAGGCGGTACCGCATAAGCCGGCGAGATTTTGCAGGACAGCTGCCCCCCGGGTGTTAGCCCCCCTGGCACCCGGGGCTCATGAGGGCCAGGTGGCTCATCCTCGGGGCTGTTTTTTCGCGGACAGCTGAGGGAGGACTCCTGCTCCCGCGGGCCGCAAGAAAAGAATTGCACCTAAATAACCCCTCCCAAGGTCACTCGCGCCTCTGATCGGCCTCCGGGCCTTGTAAATAAGCCCGGACAAGGCTCAGATCACTTTGGCATGCATCTTGATTGTGAACAAATCGGAAAGTTTTTTGCGAGGAATCCCTCTTGTCCCTGATTCTGGTCATAGAGGACCAAGAAGACGCTTGCGGACTGGTCCAGAGGTTGTTGATGCGCATGGGGCACACGGTTGTGTGCGTGGAGCACGCCTCAGAGGCTGACCTGTGGCTGCGGAGCAACTCCCCAGAGCTGGTGATCCTGGGCACCGGCCGCCACGGGGAGCTGGCTTTGGAGCGCCTACAGGTTCTGGAACGCCACGGGGTGGAGGGCTCTCGGGTGCTCCTGGGTGCCAGGGCGGACGCCCGGGAACTGGTGATACGAAAATACGGCCACAGGGTGAGGGAGGTGTTCGACTCCCCCCAGGGGCTGGACGGGCTGGAGGCCATGGTCCGCCGCGCATTCGGAGCCAGAACAAACAGGCGAGGAGAGGAAGGGGAAAGGAGTGGGGCCGGTTGAGACGCCTCGTGAGAGGGACCCCTCTCGGCTATTCTCCGGCCTCGTTTCATAACACCCAAATCTTAGAGGAGGTGGACATGAGGCAGAAGCGATGGAAGTTGGTTGTTGCAGTTGCGGCTCTGATGGTGGGCTTGGGGCTTTCGGGACTTACGTGGGCCCAGGCACAAAGCCCCCAGGCTTCCCAGCCGGCGCAAGCGGCAAAGCCCCCCACGGAGAAGCCCAAGGTGGGGAGCGATCTGGGTTTGCCGGGCAAGATCGGGCAGGAGGTGGCCAAGGCCCCGGTGGGGAAAGAGCCAGGCCACATAGATCCCCAGGCCCCCCGAGGGGTCTTCGGAATCCCTGGAGCCCCCAAAGTGAGTTACATCCTGGCCATCATTTGGGCTGTGTGGGTGGGTTGGATTTTCTCCACGGTGGGGGCCTTCGGTGGGATCATGGCCGGTGTGGGGCACATGACGGTGCACGCTTTGGGAGCTTACGCCAAGACCTTCGCCCAGACAGCTCCAGGGCTCAACAAGACCCTCACCGACAGCATCAGGACCTCCAACCAGTTCCTGGTTGGTCTTTCGGCCCTGGTGAGCTCCATCAATTATCTCAAGTCCAAGCAGCTTGCTTGGCCCGTGGGAATCGCCCTGGCCTTGGGCTCCATAGCCGGGGCACTTTTCATCCCGTGGCTGACGGGGGGAAAGATAAGCTTCAAACAGTATCAGGGCTGGTTCGGACTCTTTGTGTTCGTGGTGGGGGCTTTTCTCTTCTACGAGACAACCCCCAAGGGGCAGGAGAAGAAGAAGGCTGCCAAACAGGCTGCCCAGGCCTTTGCCAAAGCCAGGAAAGAGGGCACAGCAGGTCAAGGGATAAAGTTCACGAGCTTTTCCTTGACCAAGGCCACATTCTCTTTCTTCGGCATCGATTTTAAGTTCAACCCCATCGTGGTCTTCATCGGAGGCCTGGTGATCGCGGCCATTTCTTCTTTTCTGGGAGTGGGAGGAGGGTTCCTTTACGTGCCCTTCCTTACCACCGTAGTCGGGGCGCCCATGTATGTGGTTGCCGGCACCTCGGCCATGGCAGTGCTTCTGAGCATGATCACAAGCATCGCTGGGTACATCACCGTAGCCAAGGCCGGCATGGACTGGACCCTCATCGGGATCGAGCTCGTGGGGATTTTCATAGGATCCATGATAGGCCCCAGGACCCAGAAGTATATCCCGGACATCTGGCTCAAGAGGCTCTTCGTGGTCCTTGCCCTTTACGTGGGTCTTCGATACTTCAGCCTGGGCTTCTTCGGCAAGTCATGGGTGCCGTGAGTTGATGTCTTATGAACCTGCCAGTGGCCCGTTACATGCGTGAGAGGCACTAGCAACGGGCCACTGGCTGCAATCTATTGAAAACCCCCGCATTTTTCTGCGGCTCCTGGTCATGTAAGCGCAGTGCAATGGGCTGAGTAATAAGAAGATGCCATTTTTGGAATACATGGGGTTATGCTTCTTGGCGGCCCTTGTCTCGGTAGTGGTGGGAGAGTTGACCATCTCCCTGGGCTACCGGGTAAACCGATCCTACATCCAGGGGCTGAACCAGGAGGTTAAGCAGTATCAGAGCCTCTCGCAAGAGGCCTCGGCCCTGGCCGATCCCGCCACGTACAGGGCGGTGAACAGGGAAGGCAACGAGGCCTTCGGGAGGCTCTTCTTCCACAAGATAGCCCTCTCGGCAGCATCCCTCTGGCCCATATTCTTCGCCCTGCAGTGGCTCCAGGACAGGTACGCCTCCCAGGAGATTTTGATCCCTGGCACATCCTGGGAGGCCAATTACGTGGCGGCGTTCTTGGTTTTCTACATCCTGGCAAAGGTGCTCTTCGGCAAGCTCAAGACCCGGATACCCTACTTCCGATCCATTCACCGGATGCTGGAGGAGGATGAGTTGAGAGTGAAGAGTGAAGAGTGAAGAGTGAAGAATTGAGGGTTGAGAATTGGGTTTGGGGCTGCGCCCAATCATCCGGCCAAGGGTTATTCCCCGAAAAGCACCATGGCCGCTGCACCCACGGCCCCAGCTAGTGAGCCCAGTTCGGACTTGACCACATCCAGGCCTTCACTGGCAGCCTTCATGGCC
>CAYPWF010000098.1:0-2489 GCA_964414345.1 uncultured Desulfarculaceae bacterium | reverse complement strand
TGAGCCCAGTTCGGACTTGACCACATCCAGGCCTTCACTGGCAGCCTTCATGGCCTTGTCTCTCACGGCCTGTTGAAGCTCCTGCACAAGTTCGGGCATGCCCTCCACCACCCCTCCCCCCAAGACTATCAGTGCTGGATTGAACCCATGCACAATGCTCACCAGCCCTGCCACTAGGGCCTCCTTGGCCCTGCCCAGGATCTCCCCGGCCAGGCGGTCCCCCCTCTGGGCCGATTTGACCACCACCTCGGCCGTTATCCCCTCCATGTCCCCACCCGAGAGTTGAAGGAGCCTGGCTCCGGCCGCAGGGTAAGCCTGCACAGCCCTTTTGGCCTGTCTGGCCAAGGCCCTCCCACCGGCCAGAGCCTCCAGGCAGCCGCGGCCCCCGCAGTCGCACAGGGGGCCGTGGAGGTCCACCACCATGTGGCCCAGCTCCCCGGCACTGTTGGAGGCCCCGTGAAGCAGCCTCCCCCCGGTCACCACCCCTCCGCCTATCCCGGTTCCCACAAAGAGGCAAACCATGTCCTGCGCGCCCCTTCCCGCCCCGAACCTCCACTCCCCAAAGGCAGCCGCCCGCACGTCGTTGGTCACCAGGACAGGAAGCCCCAACTCCTCCCTGAGCCACCCACCCAGGGGCACGTCTTTCCAGCCCAGGTTGGGACCAAAGATCACGGTGCCTGTGCTGGCTTGGATTTGACCCGCAACCCCCAGGCCAACCCCGATGGGTGAGCCCACAGCCCCGGTCGGCGCAAAGATCTCCCTCACCGCCGCAACTATCTGAGACCTCACTGCTTGCGGCCCTCCGGCCAGATCCGTTGCAAGCCTTGTTCTTGCCAGCACAACCCCCTCTTCATTCACCAAGGCCGCCTCCAGCTTGGTTCCCCCCAGGTCAACCCCCAGGGCCGTTTTCTTGCCTGTGTCCATTCCTTCCAATCCCTCAAGGCATGTTGGTCTTGGGATCCACCGGTGGGTGCTCACTCTGGCGGCTCCCTTTGGGTCCGGTCACAGCCACACCGGCAAGCCTGTAATAGTTATAATGTTTGTCTTTGCCCCCGTGCTCCACAAGCAGGTCCTCTTTCTCGTAGAGCAGCTCCAGGGAAGATCGCCTGGTCATCTCGAATTCAGGGGTGAGCTGTATGGCCAAAGTTGGGCAGGCCTCCTCGCAAAGCCCGCAGAAGATGCACCTGGCAAAGTTTATCCTGAACCAGAGGGCATAGCGCCGCCCGTCTTCACGTTCGGCCGACTGCATGGAGATGCAGCTCACCGGGCAAACCGCCGAACAAAGGTAGCAGGCCACGCACCTCTCCTCCCCGTCAGGATCCCTGGTCAAGATGATGCGCCCCCTGGTTCTGGGGGGGAGGCTTCTGCGCTCTTCCGGGTATTGCTGGGTGAAGGGTTTTCTGAAAAGATGCCTAAGAGTCGTGATAAGGCCAAGGCCGAGAGCCTGGAGCCCTTGGCCGGGGCCTGCTTTTCTTTCTTTGTCTTCCATCCTTTCCTCCAACTGCTCCCCTTAGGCCCCAAGCAGTGCCATGACCGCGCCAGTGGCCAACACGTTCAGGATCGATGCCGGAAGCAGCACCTTCCAGCCCAGGTGCATGAGCTGGTCATAGCGCAGCCTGGGGAAGGTCCCTCTCACCCAGATGAGCAGAAAGGCCACCCCCGTCACCTTGAGCAAGAACCAAACCAAGGGAGGCAAGACAGGGCCTTTCCATCCCCCAAGGAACATGGTGGCCACCATGGAACCCAGGACCAGCATGTTCACGTATTCCCCCAAAAAGAAAATTCCGAAGCGCATTCCGCTGTACTCGGTGTGATAACCTGCCACCAGCTCGTTTTCAGCCTCCGGAAGATCAAATGGGATGCGCTTGGTCTCGGCCACTGCACTCACCAGGAATATCACCAATGAGACTGGCTGCAGCAGCCCGAAGGGCACTGTTTGCTGGGCCTCCACGATTCTGACCAGGCTGAAGGAGCCTGCCATCATGACCACAGGCACGAGGGAGAGGCCCAAAGAGAGCTCGTAGCTGATCATCTGGGCAGCCCCCCTGATCCCGCCCAGGAGACTGTACTTGGAGTTGGAGGCCCACCCCCCCAGGGCAACCCCGTACACTGCCAGAGAGGACATGGCGAAGATGTAAAGGACCCCCACCGGCAGGTCCGCCACAACCCCTTGTACCTTGGTGCCCCAAAACGTGAACTCGGGCCCCAACGGCACCGCCGCGAAGCTCATAAGCACCGTGGATGCCACCAGGGCCGGAGCCATAAGAAAGATCACCCTGTCCGCTCCAGCCGGGACTAGGTCCTCCTTAGTAAAGAGCTTTACCATATCCGCCAGGGGCTGGAGGATTCCCCCCGGACCTGCTCGGTTGGGGCCGTACCTGACCTGGAAACGAGCCAGGAGCTTCCTCTCGGCCAGCACCAGATAGGCCGTAACCCCTAAAAGCAGGAGGATCACAACCCCCGATTTGAGTGCCGCCAGAAGGATCCCC
>CAYPWF010000097.1:6888-10992 GCA_964414345.1 uncultured Desulfarculaceae bacterium | reverse complement strand
CGTCCCGTTCTCTCCCCAACGAGCGCGTCGCACGGTCCTCGCCCCATGGAAAATACTTAGATGGGTTTGGGTTCTCCTCAGCCGTGCTTAATTTAATGGAACAGGCAGAACGTTTGAGAGAAAAGGAAAAATTCACTTCGCAGCTCTATCGACGGTGCATGGCGGCGAACCGGGATGTTGATCAGAGGCATGAGCGAGTAATCATCTGGAGAGCGAAGTGCCGGTTCAAATCGTCAAAAGGGGAGGAGGGGTGGCCATGAGCAACCGTGAGCATGACCTCGTCGAAATCATCCGCGATCCAGGGTTGTGGGTCTACGAAGCCTGGGAACTCACCAGTGAAGGACACTATTACCTTTATCGATATGATGCCGGTGAGGGGGTGTTCTACCGCGCCACGGTTCCGGCCGGTGCTGCAGCGGTCCAGTTCTTTCCATTGAAATCGAGCGACCATGTGCCATTGAGCGGTTGGCGCCCGCTCGAGAAGAAAGAGCTGCCTCCTTTTCGACCGCGTCTCGTCTCCCTACGGAATGCCGCATCAGTGTAAATTGGCCCATTTCGCGTATTCGGCCGACAACGGATCATCACTCTCCCGCCACAGTCCACCAAGCGTCTTTTTGCGCAAGATGTGCCGAAAGACCCGGCCCAGCGGATATTTCCTGTGGCCGACCGCCGCCCACGCCGGCAGCTTCTCGCCGTACCCCGGGTCGGAGAGAAGGGGGAAGACCTGTGTTCCCGCGTAGAGAAAGCTCAGGCCGTCCTTCCAGGAAGAGTCATACCGGGCGAAGAATCCAAAATCCCGCTCTTTGAGCATCCGATGGAAAGCGACCGGTCTGTGTGTGTCATCCCAGGGACGAAGAGCGAAGAGGCTGACCTCACGAGGAGCACTGCAGATCTGTGCCAGGGCCTCCTTCCGGTCCGACGCTTCCTTGTCGAATATTCCGATTCCCCGGAAGGGGAGACCTTGAGCGCGCATGGCATCCAGAGCCAGACGAAAGCTTGGCTGCTTTGCGTGAATGGTGTCTTCCCAGAACAGAATCAGAGGGGAGATTCCCCGTTCCTCGATCCAGCGGACCAGGTTGACCAGATATCCGCTGTCCATTAACCGAACCGATGAGATGAAAAACTTGTCGATCCAGGGAAGCACGAAGGATTCGAGGTCTCCCCGGGAAAGAAGGCTTTCCGCCTCGGCCGCAAGGGCAATGAGTCGCAAGAGCCCCGGACACCAAACCTTCCGCCCCTCCTCCCACCAGTCCAGGATGCTTCGCAGCGGCCGCCGCTCGCCCGGACTCCTCAGGCCCGGCCAGCCGTGCTTTTGAAGCCCGAGTGCGTCTGCTCCGGCGGGTGAGCCCAGTAACCGGGCCGCAGCGTGTTGAGCGTCCCTGCAGGTCTTTTCCCATGCGGGATCAAACCGTCTCATGGAACAGGCGTCTTGGAGAGCGCGGCGGATGGCAGGGGTCGCAAGGCGGTCTTCCCGCATTTGCTGGAGACGCTCGGCGGCATCTCTCAGATCCCCAGCGCGGGTCGCCTCTCGTGACTCCCTCGCCCTTACATTTCGCACGAATCGCTCCCAGAGCCCCGGGGAAGGGAAGGAGGCCTGAAGATCCTCGAAGCTCCAGCCACCGGCTGCTGCAAGACCTGCGTTGTGCCAGCTGAAAACCACGCGGTGCGTCCGGCGGCTGACCTCGTGCGCCAGTTCGCGCACGGACGCCAGCTCACGGCACTGAAGGTCCACAAGTTTGTCCATCCAGGAGAGAGAGAGATTCCCGAGCCCTGCCCAGCGAACCTGTCGAAAAGTGGAAACCTCCATAGGGAAGGCGTGTTCCGCAGGCCTGTACATGAGGGGACGGAACTGAAGCAGCCAGCGGCCGGGAGAGTGGGAGACCCGGGGGCCACCCCGGTTCAGGGCCGGAAGCGGGGGCAGATCGCTGAAAGTCGGCTGGCTCCATCCGTCCGGGGTTTGTCGGCGGTTGACACTGATCCTGAACCGTCTCCATTTGTTCCTGTGCCGGGAGGAGGGCAGCCTGAAGAACCGGCGGGCCATTCGATGAGCGACATGCGGCAGAAAGGCTCGCAGTGAGTAGGGCTGCCTCATGAGCTGGAGAAGCGGCCTGAGGGGGAGCCGACTCAGCAGTGTGTGGAATGCCGAATGGTTGGGGAGCTCGATCCCGAATGCCTCAGCCTGCTCCCAAACGTCGAAAACCAGTTCGAGCATGGGCAGCGGAATCTCACGGGCGCGGATGGGTCCGACCTTCAGGCAGGCATCGAGGCAGGTTTTCAGATGCAGGATGTCGTCCTCAACGGGTGGATTGGAGAGGAGGACGAGGGCGCTCTCCTGAACCCGTTTGTCGGGATGCCGGGTGAGCCTCCAGATCTCTCTGAGGTCGTCCAGGTGAAGGGGGGAGCCACTCAGCAGCTTTTGTCCGCAGTTGAGCATTTGCTGGTAACGATCCAGCTCAGGGGGCATGCGTTCTCCTCTCGGTTCGCAGACAGAACGTCCTCTTGACGCATGTCAAGGGATTCTGCTGAAAAGACGATTACTCTGTCAACAATTGCTCATTAAGGTATTGACTCTGTATAAAGTTTGCTGTACCTAATTGCCAAGCTCAAAAAATACGGGGGAGGCGGCGGATGTTCAGAGGATGGAACTGCAGAAAACGACGTGGGTGCTGCGCGTTAAACCAGGAAAACGTGAAGACGGCAGCCCTGCCTCTTGCGGATGCTCCGGCTGGGAAGCGATTGAAAGTGGCCTGCCTTGGCGGCGGCAGACAATTCTGCGCGCGCATGGCGTCCATGGGGATCTATCCGGGAGTAGAGCTGGAATTGCTCTGTTCGAGTGGCGGGGCGCCCTGCCTCGTGCGTGTCCATGGTGGAACTCTGAGCCTGGGGGCTGGTCTGTCCAACAACATTCTGGTGGTTCCGGAGATCTGAAACAGGTCTGAGGAAGAGGCCTTATGAAAGAGCGGGGGCACGGGGCTTCCTGAGATAGACCGTGGTGGCCACGGGGAGTCAAGCGTACGAGCGGTCGGGTCCTCGAGGACCCAAAAAGCAAATCGAGGATGGGTCTGGAGCGGTTGATGAAACCGCTTATTTTATTTATGGGGAGCCGGGATTCGCCGGGCTTCAGCTGAAAGTATACCATCATGCGGACCGTTCTGTTGCGACACATGGAGGCTGGGCAAAAGGGGACCATTGCCCGGGTGAATGCGACCGGCGAGCTGGGCAGGCGCATCCGGGACATGGGGCTGGTGCCGGGGACGCCCATCCTGATCCAGGGGCGGGCGCCTCTCAAGGACCCGGTGGCCATTCGCACGAGGAATTTCACGCTGTCCCTCCGCAACAACGAGGCGGATTTCATCGAAGTTACCGTGGAAGAGGGACCATGAATTCAGAAACTGAGGAAGAACTGGTCGCCCTGGCCGGCAATCCCAACTGCGGGAAAACGACTCTGTTCAATGCCATCACGGGGGCTCATCAGCATGTGGGCAATTACCCTGGGATCACCGTTGAGAAAAAGGAGGGTTTCCATTCGGTCAACGGGCGGCGTCTTCGGCTGGTGGATCTTCCCGGGACTTACTCACTGACGGCCTACTCCATGGAAGAGCTGGTGGCCAGGGACTTCCTGGTACAGGAACGGCCCCGGGTGGTCATCAACATCGTGGATGCATCCAATCTCGATCGCAACCTGTATCTCACGATCCAGCTCATGGAACTGGGAATTCCCATCGTGCTGGCTTTGAATATGATCGATGCTGCTGAGAGCCGCGGCATCGAGATCAATGCAGAAGAGCTGGCGCGGCGCCTCGAGAGGGATGTGGTGCCCACGGTGGCCAGGAGCGGAAGAGGGAAGGAGGACCTGCTGCAGACGGTGGCTCGCGTGGCCTCCGATCCCGGGGACTGGCAGCCCATTCACATTTCGTACGGTCCCGACATCGACCCGGTGCTGGATCGTATGGAGATCGAAATTCGGGGTGCCGATTTCCTGACCAACACCTTTCCCGCCCGTTGGACGGCTCTCAAGTATCTCGAAGAGGATGAGCAGGTGTTAGCGCGGGGCGACGCGACCGATTCCGCCCTCTCAGAGCGTCTCAAGGCGGAAGCCCGGCA
>CAYPWF010000097.1:0-6878 GCA_964414345.1 uncultured Desulfarculaceae bacterium | reverse complement strand
TGCCGACCACCGCTATGGCTTCATCGCCGCTTTACTCAAGGATGGCGTGGTCCGCCGCACCCAGAAGGCGGATCGACTGTACCTGTCGGACCAGGTGGACCGTGTCCTGACCAACCGTTTCTTCGGCCCCCTGATCATGATGCTCATTCTCTACACGGTCTACCATTTCACCTTCGATTACAGTGAGATCCCGGTCGGGTTGCTCGAGTCGGGCTTTTCGGCACTGGGGCAGTGGGTGGAGTCCGTCCTGGATCCTGGCCTCCTAAGGTCCCTCCTGGTCTCGGGAGTCATCCACGGGGTGGGTGGTGTCATGGGGTTTGTGCCGCTCATTCTCCTCATGTTTCTGGCCATAGCCTTCCTCGAGGATACGGGCTATCTCGCCCGGGTCGCCTACATGCTCGACCGTATCTTCCGCACCTTTGGGCTGCACGGGAGCTCCGTCATGGCCTTCATCATTTCGGGAGGGATAGCGGGCGGCTGCGCGGTTCCCGGAGTGATGGCCGCACGGACCCTGAGGAGTTCGAAGGAACGTCTGGCCACGCTGCTGACAGCGCCTTTCATGAACTGCGGGGCCAAGCTCCCCGTCTTCGCCATGCTGATCGCGGCCTTCTTCCCGGGAAACCGCCCGCGCATCATGTTCCTGCTGACGCTCGTATCCTGGGTCATGGCCCTGCTCATTGCCAAGTTGATCCGTTTGACGATTCTTCGGGGGCCGAGCACCCCCTTTCTGCTGGAGCTGCCTCCCTATCGTCTCCCGACCTTCAAGGGGCTGCTCATCCATGCCTGGGAGCGGACATGGCAATATATCCAGAAAGCCGGCACGATCATCCTGGCCATCTCGATCCTGTTCTGGGCCCTGATGGCCTTTCCGGAGCTTCCCGAATCGCGCAGGACGGAGTATGAAGCGGAACGGAGCGCTGTTCTGGAGTCCTTGCCCGTTGGGCTGAGGGAGGGGGTTTCTCAGGGGAAGATGCCGGACGATTTGTCGCCCGAGGCGGGAGAGCATTGGGCCGGTGCTCGAATGGCGTTGGATAAAGTCGATCAATCCGAGGCGTTGGCCGGTCTGAAGTATTCCATTGCGGGTCGGATCGGCATGGCTTTCGAGGGAATCAGCCGGTGGGTCGGCCTGGACTGGCGAACCAATGTGGCTCTCCTTTCGGGCTTTGCGGCCAAGGAGCTCATCATTTCGACCCTCGGGACGGCGCATTCCATGGGCAGACCGTCCGAAGACCGCGACCTGCCCCTCAGTCAAAGGCTGGCTTCCGATCCCGAATGGAGCCCGCTCAAAGCTCTGGCGGTGATTATTTTCATCATGCTCTACGCCCCCTGCTTTGCCACCGTTGTCTGCATCATCAAGGAGTCCGGGGCGTGGAAATGGGGGGTTTTTTCCATGGCCTTCAACACCCTTGTGGCCTTTCTGATGGCTTTGCTGGTTTACCAGGGAGGTCGCTGGCTGGGATTTGGGGGATAGCAGATGTGGCAGACGGTTGTAGTCTTCTTGATTCTTGCTGTCGTTGTGGTTTACGCTGCTCGACAGGTGGTGAGGATGGTTCGGTCCAAGACACCCACCTGTTCAGGTTGCATCGGATGTTCAGCCCTTGAGGAGGCTTCCCCTTCGCAGGAGGAGTGCGAAGGTCGGTGAGCCGCTCTTCTCTTTTTGGAGTCGTTCCATGCATCTTTCCATCCAGCTGCCCGGTGCGGGGGAGCGGATCTCGGATATAGTCATTGAAGAAGGTGCCATGAGCCGGGTGAGCGGCGAGCTGGGGAGCCTTCTTGGAGGCAGGAAGGCTTTTTGGATCTGGGATGAAAGGGTCGCAAATCTCTGGGTGGAGCGCGCCCGTGAGCTCGGTTGGCCGGTTCAGAGTCGGGAGGGAGCGATCCGCTTCCGTGCGGCGGAGTCCAACAAGCGATTGGCGGCCATCGAAATGTTGGCCCGCGACCTGATCCATGCCGGAGCTGACCGGGGCAGCGCTCTCGTTGGCGTCGGTGGTGGAGTGACGGGGGACATGGTGGGCTTTCTGGCGGCTGTTTTCATGCGCGGCATCCCGCACTTTCAGGTGCCGACGAGCCTTCTGGCACAGGTGGACAGCAGTATCGGAGGCAAGACCGGTGTCGACCTCCCCGAGGGAAAGAACCTGCTGGGAGCGTTTCACCAGCCTCGGGCGGTCTGGATTGATCCGCACCTGCTGTCGACGCTGCCTCCCGAAGAAATGCGGCAGGGAATGGCCGAAGTGATCAAGACCGCCATGATCGGCGATGAGGTGCTCTGGAGATACCTTGAGAGTCACTCGGGGGCCATCCGCAAGAGGAATTCGGAAGCTCTGGCCCGTGTGATTTCCGCGTGCTGCCTGTTCAAAGCCCACGTGGTCGAGGAGGATGAAAAGGAATCGGGGCGCCGCAGGGTCCTCAATTTTGGACATACTGTCGGGCATGCCATCGAAAAGGTGAGCGACTATGGGATCCCGCATGGGGATGCAGTGGCCATGGGCATGATAGCGGCCACGACCCTGGCGGTTTCCTGGGGTCGATTTCCCTCGACAGACCTGGCGCGGCTGGAGCAACTCTGCAGGACCTGGGAGCTCCCGACCGGTCTTCCGGCCGCCCTGAACCCGGATCACATTTTGGACGCTCTCTCCGCGGACAAGAAGAAGGTATCCGGCACCCTGCACTTCGTGCTGCCGGTGAGCATCGGGAAGACGGTCGAGGTGATCGACCCGGACCTGAGCGAGTTGAGAGAGGTGCTGAGATCCCTGGTCAGGTGAGTTTGCCGGGATGGCAGGCCGCTCCCTCCTGAACGCCCTGGAGATCTTTAGGGAAGATTTCTGATGACCCTTGAAAACGGTTCCTACAAAGACATCCCCTCCGACGCCATCCTTTGGGATATTCTCGAATCGGTGACCGATGCCGTGGTGACCATTGACGAAAACCACAAGGTCCTCATGTGCAACAAGGCCGCCGAGGAGCTCTTCGGCTATTCGTGCGCCGAGATGATCGGGCAGGACGCTTCACCCCTCATTCCCAATCCGCATCAGACGCTTCACCGAGGCTACGTCGAAAGGTACCTGGGCACGGGAATCGCCAGGGTGATCGGCAAATCCCGCGAATGCTACGCCCTGCACAAGCTGGGACATTCCATTCCGGTGGAAATCTCCTACTCGGTTTCCAGGACGGAAGGACGGCTGTACTTCACGGCGGTGATTCGCGACATCACCGAGCGCAAGCACATCGAGCGGGAGCTTCGATTCATGGAGCGACTGGCGGACATTGGCAAGGCCGTGGCCCAGGTCGGTCACGAAATCCGAAAACCCCTGATGTTGATCGGAGGATTCGCACGGCAGGTTCGGGACAGCCAGTCTTTGGAAGGTGACGAGGCCTCACGGCGCAAGCTGGAGATCATCCTGGATGAGGTGAGGCGCCTCGAGACACTGCTGAACAGTGTTCGTCTGCTGACACGCCCGGCTGCCTCGAGTCAGAAAGCCCCCCTGGATCTCAACGGGTTGCTCCAGGAGGTGCTGGTGCTCATCGATCCGCTGCTCCAGGGACAGTCGGTGGAGATGGTTGTGGACCTTGATCCGGAGAGTCTTAGTGTCGAGGGGGATGCGGATCAGCTCAAGCAGGTCCTTCTGAACCTGCTCCAGAATGCCATCGATGCCATGAACGGTGTGGGCCGGTTGAGACTCAGCTCGAGGAAGCAGGCCAGGTTCGTGGACGTCAGCATCGAAGACAACGGGCCGGGGATTCCGGAGAACATTCAGGAAAGGATTTTCGACCCCTTTTTCACCACCAAGGCCGATGGCAGCGGACTTGGGCTGGCCATTTCAAGGACCATCGTTCGGGACCACGGGGGGACTCTGACCATGAAGTCGGCCCCGTCCCAGGGAACCACCTTCATCATCGGACTGCCTCTCTGTGAAGGTTGATCGCCGGCCCCCTCGACGCAACCGGCTCATCATGAATGCGTGGCTTCAGGCACGGGTTACCTGGTGCAGTACCCTGCTCAGCTCCTGGATACTGTAAGGTTTGGTGACAACACCTTTGAAACCATAACTGCGATGGTCGGACATCACGGGGTCGTTGGAATAGCCGCTGGAGACGATGGCATTGACGTCAGGGTCCATTTCCAGCAGCTTTTTTATGGCCTCCTTCCCCCCCATCCCCCCCGGAATGGTCAGGTCCATGAGGACGGCATCGAAGAGCTGACCGGAGTCGAGGGCTCGTCGATACAGTTCGAGTGCTTGAGCCCCGTGGTGCGCGACGTCCACCTGATACCCCAGAAAGCTCAGCATTTCCTTCGCCATTTCTCTGATGATCTCCTCGTCATCCATGACCAGGACTCTGCCCTTGCCTTGAACAGGCCCTGTTTCGGGCTTCTTCATCGCCGGCACCTTCTTGTCGCTTGCCGGCAGGTAGATCATGAAGGTCGTTCCTGTTCCCGTTTCGGATTGCACGTCGATATAGCCATCATGCTTTTCGATGATCGAATAGGAAGTGGCGAGTCCCAGCCCGCTGCCGCCCTGTTTGGTCGTGAAATAGGGATCGAATATGCGGGCCAGATGGCTTTGAGGAATCCCGACCCCCTCGTCTCTCAGGGAGATCAGGACGTACCTGCCGGATGGCAGAGTGGCCACCTGACCTTCGTTCAAGACCGCGTTCTCGCAGCTGATATGAATTGTTCCCCCGTTCGGCATGGCCTGCTTGGCGTTGACGACCAGGTTGCTGACAACCTGGCTGATCTGGCCCGTATCCATCTCCACGGGCCAGAGATCCCGGGGGGGACTGAAGTCAACTCTCACATTTGAGCCCCTGAGTGCGAAACTGCAGGAGTCCCTGACCACCTCCGCCACGGCGGCGGTTTCCTTTATGGGGGCTCCCCCCTTGGAAAAGGTGAGCAGCTGAAGGGTGAGGTCTCTAGCCCGCATGCTGGCTTTTTCGGCTTCACCGAGTCGTTTGACTGCTTGCGGGCTGCCCATGGAGTGAAGTTTCGCAAGGGAGATATTGCCCATGATCCCGGTGAGAATGTTGTTGAAGTCATGAGCGATACCGCCGGCCAGCAGACCGATGGATTCGAGCTTCTGAGCTTTCAGAAGCTCCTTCTCGACTCTTCTTCTCGCCGTGATGTCACGGGCGACAATGCAGAGCAATTCCTTGCCTCCGTAGGAGATGAGGTTGGCGCTGACCTCCACGTCGACCAGGCCGCCATCCTTTCTGCGGAAATGCCGCTCGCCGATCACATGTCTGCGCTCTTCAATGACCTGCTGCATCCTGTTGTCGATATCCTCCCGCGTGTGGGCAACGAAATCATACACGCAAAGCCCCAGGGCCTCCTGTTCGGAGTAACCGAGAAGGCGCTGAAAAGCGGGGTTGGTCTCGATGAGGCATTTGCTCGCGGGGTCGACCAGGTAGATGCAATCGTCGCTCTGGTTGATGACCGAGCGGTACTTGTCTTCGCTCTCCTTCAAAGCCTCCTCGGTCTGAATGCGCTCCTTGAGCTCCTGCTGCAAAGAGAGATAAAGGCTCGCGTTGTCCAGCGCTATGGATGCCAGTTCGCCAAAACGGCTGAGGACAACGATTTCTTCCTCGCCGAAGTCATGGCACTCATGGGTACGAGCCAATCCGATGACACCTGCGATATTGGAACGGATGGTCAGGGGTATGGCTGCCGCGCATTGCACCTGCGCCTTCTCGAGACGTTCCAGTTCGACCGGCACGTTCATCCCGGGCGTGCACGGCAACACCGCCAGAAAATCCTGCCTCTTTTCCTCTTCGTCCGCGATCCGTTCGTATGCCCGCCCTTCGCGACGCCCCACCGCCGCTGTGAACGGCCGCAACAGATGCCAACTGTCCGTCACACAGCGCCCGATGCGATCCTGCTGTTCCTCCGCCGCCAAGGCTCGCGTCACCCCCAAACCTTGATCGCTGACCGCCATCTCCAGATGTTCGAACGTTTCCAGCAACGAACGCCACTGCGCTTCTGTCGGCATCGCCTCCGCTCGAATACCCGTTATGGCCAACGAGTACGGTTCCACCGCCTCCAACACCGGATGCCCGCTCAGATAAATCTCATCGCAGGCCGCCTCACGACCCCGTCCGGCAAAGTATTCCCCGTGCAACTCCTCCGCCGCCAGACACCATTCATCCAAGTAACGTTGCAGGGTGCTCTTGCTGGACGCCTCCTCGGGAAAAGCGGCCTCCTGGCAGGTTGCCGCGCTGCGCAGCGAGGCGCCATGGAATAGTTCACAGACCGCCAACCGCAGCGCTCGATCTTCGCTCTCTTCACGGGCTGCTCGTTGGGCGGCTTCGTGCGCCTCGACCTCCCGCTCCAAGCGCTCCACCCGCCTTTCCAGCAGGCGACAACGCCGCACCGCCCGAACGTCCCGTGGACGCCCAGGCCCGCGTACGGGTAAACCCTCCAGCCGCCTATGGATGCGTCGGGCAATCGTACTCGGGGGAAAAAGAAAGCGCCGCCCCTACACAGGCTACCGTCTCCCGTATCCCTGGCCCACACCCGCTTTCACGGTGATACCGGCTCAATTCCGTCCGAAATCGACACAACTCCAGCCGCTTTTCTGCCGATGAATAAGGCACAGGGCACCTCCTCTTCTGGGGTTTTCTCTCTGCTTTCATCGGCTATGAAAGCGGCTGCCCTGTACCTTTTTCTCCTCCACGCCCGCCCGGCCATCCCCCAGATCCTTTTCCAGCTCCCCACCGCCTCATCCACTCTTGCTGATTTCAGACCCTCATTCGTGCACTTTTGGGACGATCCCGACGGAGGGGTTGCCAGGTATGCACTTGTCTTTCCACGGACGGCTACATAGGCTTCAGAAACAGGAGTACTTTTCGAGGCGGAGATCGCTTCGTGGCAAGCAGCGCCCGTACCC
>CAYPWF010000096.1:0-11143 GCA_964414345.1 uncultured Desulfarculaceae bacterium | reverse complement strand
CAAGTAGAGCGGCCTGTCTGCCGAAACATACCTTGTGAGCAGACCTGGCCGAGGGAGACCTCTCCCAAAAAGCGGGTCTCATAAAACTAAGGAGGGGTAGAGACATGGCTGGCACAAGAAATTCCCCTGAGTCCGGAGGCGGGGTGGCCCGGGACGGAAAGTACCTCACCTTCTCCCTGGCAGGTGAGGAATACGGAATCGGGATCCTGAAGGTTAGGGAGATCATCGGGATGATGCCCATCACCCCAGTGCCTTTGGCCCCCGAATTCTTAAAAGGAGTCATCAATCTCAGGGGGAAAGTCATTCCGGTGGTGGATCTCAGGCGCAAGTTCGGGATGGAGGAAGCGCAGGTGACTGAGCGCACCTGCATCATAGTTGTGGAGATCAATGGAAGCGGCTCCCAGATCCCCATGGGAATAGTGGTGGACGCCGTCTCAGAGGTCCTCAATCTGAAGTCCTCGGACATAGAGCAAACCCCAAACTTGGGCGGGAACCTCAGGGCAGAGTACATTCTGGGCATCGGGAAGATGGACGGTGGCATAAAGATCCTATTGGACATAGACAGGGTGCTAAACAGCCAGGAAATCCTGGCAGTACAAAGGGCAGCTTGAAGACCAACGTTCGCAGGGTACGGAATCACCGGAACTGATTAAAGGGAGGGGGACCATGGTCAGGCGTGTTGGGTTGGGGACAAAGTTGGTGGCGGTTTTTCTAGCTGCAGGGCTTCTGCCTATGCTTGCAACAGGTCTTTACAACTACCTTCAAACACAGACTGCCTTCAAGGAGAGGGTACTCAACGAGAACAGCCTGTACGTGGAGCAAAAGGCCAGGATACTGCAGGACTGGATGGCCCAAAAGGCCTCTGAGGTCCAGATGATGCTACGCATCCCAGTCCTCTATGAAAGCGTTTACGCCATGAGCCTGATGCAAAAGGACATGGGGGATGCCGTCTTTACCATGAAATACATGGCCCTGGAACGACTGCTGGTCAACTTCATAAAGGAAAAGGGCTACAGCAACGCAGCTGTGGTGAAGATGGACGGGACAGTGATTTATGACAGCACCAAAGGGGAGCGTTCCGGGGAGGGCAAGTCCATAGCGGACAGGCCCTATTTTAAGGAGGCTTCCCAGGGCAAGGTGGCCCTAAGCCCCATATTTCAGTCTCCCATACTGAACGAACCGGTTATGGTCCTAGCAGGCCCTGTGCTGAGGCAAGGAGACAAGGGCGAGGTCATAGGGGTTTTCCTGGTGACCCTTCCCTCCAAACCCATTTCGGAGATGCTGCTCCAAGGTGTAGAGCGCTTGGGTCAGGGTGGAGACACATATCTGGTGAACCAATCAGGCATGCTTGTTAGCAGCTCCAGGAAGTTCAAAGAAAACGATATTCTCAAGACCCAGCTGGATACAGAGCCTGTGAAGCTCCTTTTAGAGCAGGGGGTGAAACAGGGCAAGGCGGATTTTTCGGGTGTCATGGTGGCCTCAGACAAAGAAGGCCGAAACCTCCTTACAAGCTATGCCGTGCTCAAGATAGGAGAGAACTTCTACGGCCTTTTGGCCGAGCAGGAAGAATCCCAGGCAATGGCCCAGCTTGTGGGCATGAGAAACGTGTCCCTCTTTAGTGTGGCCCTGGCCGCTCTCCTGGTGGGAATGTGCGGATTCTTTGTGGCACGCTCCATAGCAGGTCCCCTCCGAAAGGTGGCTGGAGGGCTTGCAGAGGCCGCCTCGCAAAGTGCTTCTGCCTCCAGCCAGGTGGCCTCGGCCAGTCAATCCCTGGCTGAAGGAGCCTCCGAGCAAGCCGCATCCTTGGAGGAAACCTCTTCTTCTTTGGAGGAAATGGCCTCCATGACAAGACAAAATGCGGAGAATGCCCGGCAGGCCAACAACCTCATGAAAGAAACAGCCAAGGTGGTTTTAGAAGCCAGGGAGGCCATGGAGGGGCTCACCCAAGCCATGGGGGAGATATCCAGGGCCAGCGACCAGACTGCAAAAATTATCAAAACCATAGACGAGATAGCCTTCCAGACCAACCTATTGGCTCTTAACGCCGCTGTAGAGGCTGCCCGCGCCGGGGAGGCAGGGGCAGGCTTTGCGGTTGTGGCCGACGAGGTCAGAAACCTGGCCCAGAGGGCCGCAGAGGCAGCAAAAAACACGGCCAACCTCATTGAGGAGACGGTCAAGAAGATCAAAGAGGGATCCTCAATGGTGGGCAACACCAACGAGGCCTTTCAGCGTGTGGCCCAGGGCACCGGCAAGGTGGAGGAGCTCCTGGGAGAGATCTCGGCGGCCTCACAGGAACAGGCTCAGGGTATAGAGCAGCTGAACCAGGCCGTGGCCCAGATGGACCGGGTTGTACAGCAAAACGCCGCCAATGCGGAGGAGAGCGCCTCTGCAGCCCAGCAACTTCAGGCTCAGGCTGAGGTTCTGGAGGGAGTTGTGAAAGAACTCGTGAGCCTGGTGGAGGGCTCTAGCGAGTTCAAAAGGGAAGGCCCAAAATTAATGGTAAAGAAGCCAAGCTCTAAGAAAGAAGCGGGCATTTCCGCAGCCCAGCCCTCAGCCCAACACCTGGAGCTCTCTGGAGGGCCTGCAAGCTCCGCCACATCAAAAAGCAAGGAGAGGGGCAATGGCCAAGAAAGGCCACGAACCTCGCCCAAGGATGTGATTCCTCTAGATGAGGAGGAGGAGCACTTCAGAGAATTCTAAAAAATGCAGTCTTGCCTGCATTCCGGGCCGCCTGCCCCCCGAGGCTGGCGGCCCCAGGAGAGCCTTAAGGCATGAAGTTGTACGGTATTGAATACTTCCCCGGGGTGCTAAGGCGAAAGGTGATGGGACTGCTGGGAGAAGTTAGCCTAGGTAGAAGCAAGAGCAACACCCTGAGTATTTCCAGGCCAGGGGTCTCCCGTTTCCATGCCAAGATAACTCCTAGAAACGGGAAATGGATCCTCCAGGATCTGGAGAGCAAAAATGGCAGTTTTGTAAACGGAAGGCGCGTCTCATCCCAGGTGCTTAAGCCAGGGGATTGGATCCGCATAGGAAGCGCCAGTTTGCGCTTTGTTGAACTCAAAGAGAGCTTTTTCCAGAAGCAGATGCCTGATTTGCTTGCCGGGACAAAAGCAATGGATCCGGCCGAGCCTATCAGTCCAGGTCTTGGATCTGAAATCGCCCACCAGATGGACTTGGTGCGGACATTTCTCCAAGCTGTGAAAGTAGGTGTAATCATTGTGACCCCTGACATGCAGGCCCTCTATTGCAATACCACTTTGGATTCACCAGGACAGGCGGAACCGCAGGCCCCTATGCCCTTGGGGGCTGCCTTGGGCTGCACGGCTCTGGCTTCTGGGCGCTGCGGCACAAGCTCTTGCCCTGAGTGCCACCTGGCCTCATTTGTAGCCGGATCTTTCAGCTCGGCCAGCCCTTCAGGCCCTCTGGAGCTCCCATGGCCGCCCACAGGGGTTGCTATTAAATATCTTCGCTTTTGGGTTACTCCCCTACCCTATTTTCTAATGGGAGATCCGCTTTGCCTTCTGACTTGGGAAGACGTGACACAAGAGAAAACAATAGAGAGAAAACTGGAGGAGTTGAACACCCACTTGGAAGACGCCAACAGCCAGTTGACCTCGGCCATCGAGAAGGCCAATGTGCTGGCCTTCCAGGCCGAAGCAGCCAACATAGCCAAGAGCGCTTTTCTGGCCCGCATGAGCCACGAAATAAGAACCCCCCTCAACAGCGTGCTGGGCTATACCGAGATGCTCTTAGAAGAGGATCTAAAGGAGGAGCAAAAAGCCTATGTCAGGCTTGTGCACCGAAGCGGCCAGGCCCTCCTGGCCCTCATTGAGGACATCCTGGATTTCTCCAAAATAGAGGCAGGAGAGATGCACCTGGAGTCGGTGGGCTTTTGTCTCCCGGAGCTCTTGCAGGAAGTCTGCGAGATAATAAGACCCAGGCTTCAGGGAAAGCCGGTGGAGCTCTCCTACCAGGTGGCCCATGATGTGCCGGAATCCCTCTTTGGAGACCCTGTTCGCACCAGGCAGGTGCTTTTGAATCTGCTTAGCAACGCGGCCAAGTTCACAAACAAAGGAGAGATATGCCTCAAAGTGGATACGGCCAGCAGGCAAGACCAGAACGTTCAACTGCTCTTCAGCGTGAGGGACACCGGGATAGGAATACCCCAGCACAAGCTGCGGATCATCTTTGAGCCTTTCCGTCAAGCCGAGGATTCCTTTAGCCGCCTTCACGGTGGCACAGGGCTTGGCCTTACCATTTGTAAACAACTGGCCCGTCTGATGCAAGGAGATGTCTGGGCTTCCAGCATCGAGGGGGTTGGGAGCACTTTCTTTTTCAAGGCCTGGTTTCAAGAAGCTCCCCAGGCCTTTTTGCCTGGCCGGGCTGCGAAAGATTCGAGGAGACCCTCTTCAACCCAAGCAGAGCGGCACCGATCCGCCCACCCCGAGGCCGCAAGCCCAAGGCCTGCCAGGATCCTCTTAGTGGAGGACAACCCGGTGAATTCAGAGCTTGCCAGACTCATTCTTACCAAGGCAGGCCACAGCGTGGAGACCGCCAAGGACGGCTGGGAGGCCTTGAAGCTTTTCACGGCCAAATCCAGGGAATTCGACATGATCTTGATGGACGTGGAAATGCCCGGCATGGACGGACCTCGGGCCACCAAAAGAATCCGCTCCCTGGGCCATGCGGATGTGCCAATTGTGGCCATGACGGCTCACGCCCTAAAGGAGGACAAGGAAAGGTGTTTGGAGTCTGGCATGAACGACTACCTGAGCAAGCCCATCAGGAAGGATTTGCTACTGGAGATGGTGGCCAAGTGGACTCACAACAAGGGAACATAGCCATGGACTTGGAGGCCCTGTGCGAAGAGCTGGGATTGGACAGGGAGCAGTTCTCCCAGTTCGCATCTTTATTTCTGGATGTGGCTTTCACGGATTTGACTCGAATGAAAGAAGCTCTGGCTGAGGAGGACCTGGCCGTTGTGGCCGAGGCCGCTCATTCCATAAAAGGAGCGGCTCTAACTTTGGAGCTGGATTGGATCTCCAGTGTAGCAAAGTCCCTGGAGATAGAGGCCAGGGCTGGTGCTAGAGAGAAGGTCCTAAGGGGAATAGACTCCCTGGCCAGGGAGCTGGAGAAGCTAAGAAGTTGTTTCCAGGAGCAAGGTCTGCTCCAAGAAGAGGGAGCCCCGCAGGTAAAGCCATGAAGACGGTTCTGGTTGTGGACAATCAACCCCTCATCCTGAAGTTTATGGAGGAGCTCATAGAAAAACAGGGCCACAGGCCTGTGCTGGCCTCAAGCGGCCTGGAGGCTCTGGAAGCCCTTCAAAGGGTGAAGCCGGATTTGGTGTTCCTGGATCTGGTCATGCCCAATATAGACGGGCAGAAACTCTGTAGAATCCTCAGAAGCGACCCCCGGCTCAGGGAAACCAAAGTGGTTATCCTTTCGGCCATAGCCTCAGAGGAGGCGCCCAACTTAGATTCCCTAGGGGCAGACCTTTGCATAGCCAAAGGCCCCCTACCCGAGATGAGCCTTCACGTGCAGGCGGTCTTGGAGGACCGTGTGCCATGGAACTCACACCCTCCCCTGGTGCTGGGCGCAGAGACCATTCACCCAAGAGAGATCACCAAGGAGCTCTTGGCCACAAGGCGCCATTTGGAGCTTATTCTGGAGCACATGTCCGAGGGGATTTTGGAGTTAAGCGGCGAGGGCAAGATAGTATTCGCCAATCCCGGTGCGGCCCGGATGGTTGGGGTTTCTGAGCTGAATCTCCTGGGGAAAAACTTATTGGAGTTGATGGAAAAGGAGGCGGCAGATAGAGTTCAAAGACTGCTGGAGGACGGCCTCCAGAAAAAAAAGCCGG
This sequence comes from uncultured Desulfarculaceae bacterium, assembly GCA_964414345.1. GTDB lineage: Bacteria > Desulfobacterota > Desulfocorpusculales > Desulfocorpusculum > Desulfocorpusculum > Desulfocorpusculum. Next base: position 5,283 of record CAYPWF010000096.1, on the reverse strand, counting down.
TTCGGGCCGCAGGCCCGCTTCGAATAGGTAACAGGAAGCTTGAGGCCGAATGTTTGCCCTTTAGGGCCAATGGATCGGGGGGGATGCTGATCCTATCGGATGTCACGGCAATTCATAGAACTGCGGAGCTTCTGGAACACACGCTGGATAAGGCCCCCCTTCCGGCCTTCATGATAGATACACAACACAGGGTGACTCTATGGAACCGGGCCATGGAAGTGCTTACGGGGGTAAACAGAGACAAGGTTTTAGGTAAGCCTGCGGACTCCTCGATCTTTTACCCTGGCCCTCTCCGTCCCCTCTTGCTGGATCTGGTCCTGGACATGGACCTTGAGGCTGTTGAGCAACTTTATGGACCAGGCGCCATATCAACCCATCCCGTCTTTCCAGAGGCTTTGGAGGGCACAGGAACTTTTCTTTTGAGAGGGAAGCCCAGGAGCTTGCATTTCCTTGCTGCCAGAATCACGGATTCAGAAGGCGGACTTCTGGGCGCTATAGAAACACTTGAGGACATCACCGAGAGGGAGGAGCTCCAAAAACACCTTCAGCATGCCCAGAAAATGCAGGCTGTAGGCACCTTGGCCGCAGGTATGGCCCATGAATTCAACAACATCCTGGCTGCCATCCAGGGCTATGCCCAGCTCATGGGGTTCAATATCCCCCCAGGGAACGCAAACGAGAATTATCTCAAGGAAATAGAGGCCAGCTGTCAAAGGGCCGCAGGTCTCATAAGAAAAATGCTGGCCTTCTCCAGGATGGATCAGAGCGAAAAACTCCCGGTCAAGCTCAATCAGGTGGTGGAGGGGGTGGCACAGATGCTCAGGCAAACCCTTCCGCCTAAGATCCAAATCATTTTGGACCTTCAGTCCGGACTTCCTTTTGTGTCCGGGGAATACGCCCAGCTGGAACAGGTGGTTCTGAATCTTTGTTTGAACGCCAAAGACGCTCTCCCAGAGGGCGGGGAAATAAGATTGTGCACATCCCTTTGTTTTCTGGAGGAGAGCTTTTGCCGCTCTCACCCATGGGCCAGGCCAGGGCACTACGTGAAGCTGCAGGTCCAAGACAACGGGCTGGGGATGGGACCTGAGGTGCTGGATCGTATTTTCGAGCCTTTTTTCACCACCAAGGAGCCTGGTAGGGGAACAGGGCTGGGGCTCACCATAGCTTACTCAATAGTGAAATCCCACAAGGGGTACATCTTGGCCGAAAGCCCTGCTCCCTGTGGAAGAGGTTCCAGTTTCACTGTGTTCCTGCCGGTGCTCCAAGAACAGGAAATGGCACTGCAACAGGAAAAAGAGGAAAAACAAGAAGCGCCCAAGGGCAGGGGGGAGCGGATCCTGCTTGTAGACGACGAACCTCAACTCTTGGATATTGGGAAAAAGATGCTGGCCTCCCACAACTACAGGGTGGACACCGCTTCCCAAGGCAGGGAGGGGTTGGCCATGTACGCTAAGGGCTTGCAAGAGGGGGATCCGTACCTGCTGGTGATCCTCGATATGGCCATGCCGGTTATGGATGGAAGCCAGTTCCTGTCCCGCATCCTGGAGATAGACCCCAAGGCAAAAGTGCTGGTCTCTACCGGGGCAGCTCTTACAAGAGAGAATTTGGGAATGGAATTGCAAAGATCGGTGGGGGTGCTGGAAAAGCCCTTTGAATTGGAATTGCTGCTAAAAACAGTAAGGGATGCCTTGGATGAGGGTTTGGATGAGCCGAGAGTATAGTTTGATTTTAAGAAAGCTTTTCCTGAGCCAAAGGGGGCAATTCCTTGGCCTGGGATCAGGTTCGGGTTTGGAGGTGCTGATTCATGAGCATCCTGATTGTGGATGACAGCGAACTCTCAGCCAAGATAATAGAGGTCAACCTTCGGAAGAAGAAGCTCGAGACTATCTATGCCTCCAACGGGAAAGAGGCCTTGGAGATGCTTGAGTCCAGAGGGGACATCCAGATGGTTATCACGGACATAGTCATGCCGGAGATGGATGGCCTGGAGCTCCTACAAAGGATCCGCTGTTCTGCGGATTTCTCGGACATACCTGTTGTGCTGTGCTCCTCCACGGCAGATGAGGAAAACGTGCGAAGGGCGGCACAACTGGGCTGCAGGCACTACCTGGTCAAACCCGTCCAGCCAGCCCTGCTCATGGAGAAGGTCTCGAGCATCCTCAGGGAGCTCAAGCCCATCATCAAATCCCCCAAGGAGGTCATGGAGCAATTCGGGCTGGACAAGGCAACTTACGATGAGATAGAGGAGAAGTTCCGAACCCTACTGGAAGAGATCTCTGAGACCCTCAACAGGGGCGTTGATCCCCAAGACAAAACTTTGCTTTTGGCCACAGGCAGGCTTCTGGAGGCTGCATCCCTGTTCGGAGCTCAACGTTTAACAGAGGCCGTAGAGGCCTTTCAGAGGCAAGGCCTCGGGGAGGGCTCCCCATGCGGGGGCAGCCCACTGGAGAGGCTTCTGGCAGAGCTGAAACGGGTGCTCAGGAGCCTTCCTCCCAAGACCAACTCCTCGGAACCCCAAGCTGCATCCTGAAGCTTGCCACTGCCTCCTGAGAGCGCATGTCCTCCCATCTTCTCACCACTCGAAGCTCTGAACCACTATGAAGCCAGCCTCTTGCGCCCGCCGCAGGATTTTCTCCTTGGCAAAGTGTGTAACCACTATGGGGACCACTTCCTTTGCGTAACAATCCTGGATAAGCTTGAGCTTTCTCTTTACGCTTCGCAGCTTGGACATGTCGTCCAGTCGGAGCATGGACTCGCCCAGAAGGATCACCTCCCGGCCATCTTTTCTCGCCTTGCCAAAGAGATTGATCTCCTCTCCCTGCATCTCCGTGCGGATCATGCGCTCCTCGATCTCCAGGCCGTGGCGTTCCTTGAGAAAACGAGGCAGATTCCTGTATGCCTCGTTCTCGAGCGCATATGCTACGCTGCGAGAAAGCCCACCCACTTCCTCCCGGGTCCTCCCCAAGCCCTGGGCCAATTTGGCGATCTCCCATTGCGCCTGTTTCTGAGCCTCTGCCAGCTCCTCCAAGCGCTTCTCGGTTAGGCCTTGGGCTTGGGCCAGCTCCTCCAGGCGTTTCTCGGTTAGGCCTTGGGCTCGGGCCAGCTCCTCCAAGCGCTTCTCAGTCCGGCTTTGAGCCGTGACCAGATCCCTTTGCCCCTGGGCAAGCTCCTGCACCACAACCTTCAGCTCCAGGAAGTCCTCCCTCTTCACGCTTCTGTCCAGCTCATCCAACAAGGCCAGGAATGCCTCCTTGAGCTCCGGCTGAAGCCCCTCTAGCTTTCTCATGAAGGCAGCACTTACGGCCATGGTTCGAACCCTCTAAGCATCCCGGAAATTCCGTCTTTGGGGTTGAAGGAACCAGAGCCGGCGGGATGCCGGAAGAACTGCACTGCTTGGAGCCCGCTGTCAGCTCCAGGCAGCAAAAACACATACACCGCCCGTGCCCACATTGTCCGACCGCTTGGTCTGAGCCCCCCAGCCTGGATCATTCACTGATCAGCTATGCAGGCTGGATTCCTTTTTTCAATTATATCTCTTTTCAGGGAAAAAGATCCCTCTGCTCTCTCGGAGCACGCCTTTTCTGGGGAGATATTCTTTGAGTCTCTTCTCGATTCCCGGCATCTGGGCGCCGAGCCAATCATTGATAAATCGGCTGGTGTCCAGGCCCAAGGTGAGTCTCCCTTCTTCGAGTTCCACCGCATGGTCTCTGTAAGATCCTAATGCTCTTTCTTGTAAGCCCAGAAATCCAGGTACTTCTGGGCTTGCATGAAATCTTTTTTCTTTCCGGAAATGAGACCTGGTGCAATCCACAAGGCCTGGGGGCATCTCTTCATTGCCCTGAGATCCTTTGCCGGCCTGCATGGCCTGGAAAAGCTTATTGACCAGAAAGACCACTCTTTCCTGGTACTGGTCCATGACCCTCACCCCTACACTTAATCCTCCCTCCAATCAAAAAAAACAATGATTCCCTTCCACGGTGAAGCAGCCCTGGGCCCGATATAACCCCTCAAAGCCTCTAGCACTTGAGGCCATATAAGCCAAGGCCCCAAAAACGCCTCCCAGGTTCATTTTCGCACACCCTTGTTGTTAATTCCCCCTGCTTAAGAAGGAAGGATCCTTTTCCGATAAGACACATGGACAACTTTCCCCAAGGGGGTGAGCCATGATCTCCAACTGGAGGATTGCGACAAGGCTCTTGCTAGGCTTCGGCTGCATGGCTGCCATCACGGCAGCGCTAGGGGTTCTCGGCTACCACAGTGCCAGAAAAAACGAGGGCCAGATGAGGGAAGTGGCCTCTGTGAGGCTTCCATCTCTAGAGAACCTGTTGCTGATGGCGAAGGAGGCCAACCAGATAAAGGCCTCAAGCCGCACCCTTCTGAATGCGAAACTGGATCCAAACCTGAGGAGAGCACAATACGAGAGCATAGCCAGGAGCCAGGAGAACATTCAGAAGGCATGGGACTTGTATGAGACCCTTCCGCACACTTCCGAGGAAGCCGAGCTCTGGAAGCAGTTCAAACCTGTCTGGGAGAGGTGGCTGGAGGAGAACAAAAAATTTCTGGACATGTCTCGAAAGCTCGAGGCCCTCGATATCGGTGACCCATCCGAGTTCGCCGGACATATCCACATGTTCAGGGAAGACCACTATAGACTGGCGGCAATGATCCAGAGGCTTCTGGTCAGCGGTGACAGATTCGAGGGAGGAGAGGATCACACCACTTGTCGCTTTGGCAGATGGTTGGCCTCTTTCCAAACAGGGAACGCCGAGATAAAGGCTATCCTCTCTGAGATTACCCCGCATCACCAGGCCTTTCATACGGGGATAAAGGAGGCCAAGAAAATATGGGAGTCAGGTGATCTCGTAGAGGCAGAGAGGCTCATAGCCAGCGGGATCCTGAGGGAGATGGATAACGTCTTCAAAGGCCTCGACAGACTCCTCACTGCGGCCAATGAGGCCAAAGGACTCTTCGAAGCAATGGAACACCAGCAAATGGCTGTGGTCATCGAAGTCCAAAAGGAAGCCTTCGAGATCTTGGAGAAGCTGGTGGAGTTCAACTCCAGGATCGCAGCGAGGGAGGCTCAAGATGCTTCCGCTGATGCATCCTTTACCAAGGCTCTCAGCCTGGGGGCCTTGGCAGGAGGAGTGATTCTCGCCATGGCTCTGGGCTTCCTAATTGCACGCAGCCTTACTCGAAGCCTGAGAAAGGTGAGCTCAGCCCTTGGCACCGGCTCCGAGCAGGTGGCATCTGCGGCGCTGCAGGTCTCATCATCCAGCCAGTCTT
>CAYPWF010000095.1:0-11216 GCA_964414345.1 uncultured Desulfarculaceae bacterium | reverse complement strand
AATAACGATGGTTGAGTAAATCCTGCCCAAGGCCCGATTGGGGTTTCACTCTAACCGCTTTTTCTGGCTTGGTTTATAAGGTCGTATTGCCTGTGAATGGTATACCTTACTATGCGCTCCCGGTCTGTATCATTTACCGAGATGAATCGCACGGCCGTCTGGTAAGAAGGCGGGTTCTCGCCTTGCTCCGGGGTCTCCAGCACGTGCACCACCTCACCCACCATCCGGATGAGATGGTTGGGGGTCATGGGAAGTTCCACCGAGACTTCTATCTGGTCCCCCACCTGAAATCGCTCCTTGGTGGGAAACCGCATGCCGCATCCGCTTATGTTCACAAAGCAGGGTCTTAGGGGCACCCCAGGCCCTGGGAGGCTGCGGCTTAGCAGCTCCTGCATCTTCTCCAGCCTTTTCTCAAAGCCAGCCAGTTTTCTTATGATCTCCAAGAGAAGTTCCTTCTCAGAAAGCTCCAAAGAGCAAAAGGTCTCTTCCTGCGAGTCATTGCCGCATCTAAGAGAGGCCTCCTCCCACAGATCGCAAAGCTCCTTAGAGGCCTGGGAGTCTTCTGGCTCCTCCAGCTTTCTGTAGTAAAGCCGGACCTGGCCCTCCACCCTGAAATATTCCCTTCTTTCCCCCTGGATACCGTCTCGAAACATATGGTTAGCCCTAATTACTCCCCAAAACCTCTTATTTGGGCGGGCACGCCCCCATGCCCCGGGTACACTTGGCCACACTTAGAACCGTGCTCGCAGAGAGAATCCAACTCCCTTTCACGAGAGATCACCCTATCCCAGGATGTATTCAAGCAAGCCCGCATTGGCAACTGCTTCTGAACAATGCTCTTTAGGCTTATTTCACCCATTGGAAATCTCTTTTTTCTCCCTCTTGGCCCCATTGTAGCGGTTCACCACTTTTTCGGCGCACTCCCCTAGGACTTGCGTAAAAGCAGTCACAACCGCCGGGTCGAACTGGGTGCCGCGGCAGGCCACTATCTCGGCCGCGCCTTTCTCCACACTCATGGCGGGCCGGTAGGGCCGGTCCGAGGTAAGGGCATCGAAAACGTCCGCCACGGTGAGAATCCTTGCCAGAAGCGGGATCTTCTCCTCCCTAAGCCCATCAGGATAGCCTTTTCCATCCCACCTTTCGTGATGGTGCCGTACAAGGGCCCTCTCTTCGGGAAGAAATCCTATGGGGGCCAGAATCTCCTCTCCGATAACCGGATGGGCCTTTATTTGATCGAATTCCTCTGGCGTGAGAGGTCCGGGCTTGAGCAGCACCGAATCCTTGACCCCCAACTTCCCCAGGTCGTGCAGATAACCCGCCACCCTCAAGGTGTCTATCTGCTCTGGGGTGCAACCCATGTGCCCTGCTATTATGACTGCGATGTCGGTAACTCTTTGGGAATGCTGTTTAGTGTAAAGATCCCTGGCTTCCACCGTGGAGACCAGGGAACGCAGCGTGGACATGAGCACGTCAAAGACGCTTTCGTAAAGATACTTATTCTCAAGTCCCAAGGCGGCCCGCTTTGCCAGCTCCGAGACCAGCAGCAGGTCATGGCGGTCGAACTCCCTGCCTTCCAATTTCCCGGCAGCATGAAGCACGCCTATGACTTCGCCTTTTATCACCAAAGGCACCACCATCTGGGAGAAGTTCTCCCTGGAGAGTCCTCCTGCAGCCGAAGGATCACTGGGCAGGAAAAGCCTCGGGCCCAGGATGGGGGTTCTAAGCCGCACAGCCCGATCCAGGAGGTTTTTGGGAAGCTCAGGTGCACGGGACACATCAGTCCCTTCGGGCTGGTCCGGGCTTCGGGCAAGGGTCATGACTCCACCCTCGTGGGGCGTGAGGAACTGGACCCACATGGCCTGGACTGCTGAGCGAGTCTCGTTCACCAGGGAACGCAGGATGGCGTCCCTGTTCAAAGGAAAGGCTGCAATGGTCTGGCCCAGGGAACACAGGGCGGACATCTCCCTTACTTTTCTGTTCAACTCCTCGTTGAGCTTTTCCAGGGCTTTCTTGTGCTGAACCTGTTGTTTCAGGCCCTCGTTGTCCTCCAGGAGTCTTTTCTCTCTAAGGGCCTTCTCCAAGATCACCTGTAACTGGTCGAGGCGAAAGGGCTTGGTTATGAAATCAGATGCCCCCTCCTTCATTCCCTGAATGGCCACCTCCAAAGAGGGATAGCCTGTGATGAGTATGACAGGGACATTGGGCTGCTCCTGTTTCATGGCCTTGAGCAGTGAAATCCCGTCCATTCCCGGCATTCTTATGTCAGAGAGCACCACGTCGGGTTTTATCTCCCGGAAAAGCTCCAGGGCTTCCTGCCCGTCAGCCGCCTCCCAGGTCTCAGAGCGAAGCACTCTTTTGGCCATGTCCCTGAGAACCTTGCGCAGGTTGGGCTCATCATCCGCGATGAGGACTTTGGGGACTTCATGTGCTTGCTGGCTCATGGGATTCCTTTTTTTTGCAGGAAGGGTGAGGCGCCCCCGCCGGGCCTTAACCCTTCTCACCCTGAGGTGGATTCGATCCTGCGCTGCAGTTTCATCCATTGCTCCTGAGTCAAAAGGCCCTGCTCCCTCAGTTCCCTCAAGAGTTCCAGTTCTTCCTCCATGGAGTTTTCAGGCCGCCACCTCTTGTACCAGGAAAAGGCCGTTTGGAGATTGGGGGTCTTTTCCAAGACATTCAGGTTTGGAGATCTCTTGGGCTGGGCGACTTCGGGGGCGTCCCGGCTCATCACCAGGTTTCGCAGTTGCTCCAGTTCCTTCAGCAAGGAGTCTCGCTCCATTCTCAAGGCTTCTTTTTCCCTGAGAAGCCTCAAGTGAGCCTCTGCCCTGGCCACTGCAAGCCCCATCTCTTCCAATAGAAAGGGCTTGGTCTTGTAATCAAAGGCCCCCTGGCTCATGGCCCGAACCGCCGTCTCTATGGATCCGTACCCTGTCATGAGGATCACCAAGCTCCGGGAGCCTGACTGCACGACCTTCTGGAGCACTCCCAGACCGTCCACCCTTGGCATCACCAAATCCGTGATCACCACATCCACCTTGGAGGACTCCAGAACCGACACGGCCTCGGCGCCGTTTCTGGCGGTCAGAATCTCCCTCCAAGGCTTGCTAAGATAGGTCGCCAGCGCCTTGAGGAAACCAACCTCGTCATCCGCTATGAGGATGCGGATGGGCTCTTGGCTGCTCATGCCTCAGAAGCTCCGGGCTCAGGTTTTGACTCAGCCTCAGGGAAGGAGTCCTGCCTGAGCCTTCGAAGCACCTCCTCGGCCGTCCTTTGGTAGATCTCCAGCCTCTTGGCCTCGGCGGATATGACCACCCTGTCCTCCCCATTTTCAGAGGAGCTTCCCTGGCGGCCCCTCACCTCAGCCAGCTTGGACTGAACCTGCTGGCGATGATAGGTGCTGAGCAGATTGTGGATTTGGTCTATGGTGATAGCCATGGGCTCTTTCACCTCTCGGCCTTAAGAGGACCTCTATCTGCCTGGAATCCAGCTTGCCGCCCCTGGAATCAACCGGGCCTGCAAGCCCGATTCCCTTTGCTTAATGCCTTGGATCCCAATAGGGTCTCAATCTTCTTATCGGCAGCCAGAGCCAAAACTTTAGGTTTCATCCCGCAAAGGCTGAAGTGGGTTGCAGGAGGGAGCCTATGGCTTTTGGGGAAAGAACTTCTGGCTTTACGTTCAACCCTCAAGGTCTGCCAGCCGAGCCCCATTCATATCCTCTGCAAAGCGGGCCGAGCGACCCCACTGGGCAATGCGATCCATCTCCCGGAGCCGGCCCGTGATCCTGGATCTTGCCTCCAGGAGGCCGGCCCGGGAGTGCTCATCCGTTCTCAGGATCTCTTCCAGCCTCAAAACCAAGCTGGAGGCCTGCGCGCCCCCAAAAGCCCTCCCAAGCTCAGGGAGAACTTTCTCCCTTCTCTCCAGGGCCTCAAGGGCAGCTTCCCAGTCCTCAGAGGCAACGGCCTGTGCCAGATCCCTTGTGGCAAAAGCGTACTCTTCCAGAAGCTGCGGGGCTGGGAGTCCCTTCATGGCCTTATTCCCTGCCAAGAAGCCGTGGAGTTGCGCTCTGGCTTGGGAGAAACCTGGGCTTTCCCCTCGCACAACTCCTCCCAGGCCTCTTGAAGCTGGGCAAGATGCGATCTGACTTCTTTTAGGGCCTTCATATCCTTGTGCACATCCGCCTCAAGGAGCCTTTTAAGGAAGTAGGCGTAAAGGGAGGAGAAGGCCTTGGCTATCTGCCCTCCCCTTTCCACGTCCAGAGCTGCAAGCAGCTCTGAGACCAAGGCCACTGCCTTTTGGATTTCCTCTGACTTGCGCCTGTAATCCCTTTGCTCAAGGGCCGAGATAGCCCTATCCAAGGCTGCCACGGCCCCCTGATAGGCCATTATGACCAGTTTGAGGGGATGAGCTGTCTCCACTGCCACATTCCGATAGACTTCAACGGCCTGCTGAAACATCATTTGAGGCCCCTCCTTACTTTCCAAGGGCGCTTATCTGCTGGCCAAGCCAGCTCATTTGGCTTTGGAGTTTGCTTATGACCTTTTCCATCTGTATGAATTGGCTGGTCATGGCGACCCGCCTTCTCTCCAGTTGCTCCTCCATGCTCTGGATCTGCTCGCCGAGGCGCTCTATGTAGCTTTGCAGGGAATCCTGTTTGTTGGTGAGGTATCCCTCGAAGGCGTCCACCATCCTGAAGAGGCTCCTGTAGAACCCCTCTGCCACCCCCAAGGTGAGGGTCACGCTTCCCACCTCTCCTGTCTCAGTGCCTGTGTAGATCAAGGTGAGACCATCCACATTGGCCTGGCCGGAATTGCCTGTGAGGGTCCTGCCTTTACCTGTGGCGGCCTCCCCGTTGATGGTGCCCGAAACATCCGTGCCGGCGTAATCCCCGTCCAGGCCGGCGCCCAGGACCAGGTCGTTTTCCTGCTCAAGGCTGAAGGACTCGGCGCTGCCGTAATTGCTGTGCGTGATGACCAGGTTGCGCCCGTCTGCTGAGGCCGAAGCCTCTATGGGCAAAGCGTATCTCCCCTCTTTGCTTCCATCCGCTCCTGTGGGATCCACGTCTATGGTTCCAAAGCTGAGGTTGCGGCCTGAGGGGCCAGTCACGGACAAGGAGAGGCTGCTTGGGCCCACTGTCCGGTCAGTGAGGGTGATGCGGCCCGATGAGTCCATGGCGGCCACTACCTGGTTCCCGTAGGCATTCTCTATGGCGGAGAGAAGCCCCCTCACCGTATCGGTGTTCACATCAGAGATGGTGTAGGTGCCGTTTATGATCCTGCCCCTGCGATCCGTGCCGCTGAAACTTATCACATCCCCGCTTTGAAGCCCTGCGGACTGACCCGAGCTGTCGTAGACCTCTGCCCAGGTGGTTGTGTCGGTGAGGGGCTGGGTGGCGGCCGCATCCCTGTAGAGACTGGCATCCCCCACCAGCACCTCAGCGTATGTGGCCTCAAGCTCCTCATTTATGGCTGCCACCATCTCTGCCAGGCTCATCCCAGAAGACAGGGTTACCCTGGCAGAAGAGCCTCCAGTGCTTATGGTGAGCGATTCGTCTCCAGAGAGGCCCCCGCTTAGGTCTGTTGTGCCAGTGACCGAAGCCCTGGCAGCGGCCTGGGTTATGTTCACGCTGTAGGTGCCTGGCTTGGTTTTGATGCCGTAAGAGACGTAGCTCAAGCTGCCGGTGCTGGTTGTGCCGCTTGCCCCGAAGAGGCTTTGCACATCCTGGAAATTGGTGGAGAGATACCCCCGGAGGGTGCTCTCCTCTATGGAGAGCTTCCCCTTGTTGTCCAGCTTGATGCCCACCATGGCCGGGATGGAGAATTCCTCTGAGACCCCCCAAATCTGAGAGACCAGGTTGGCCATGAGCTCGCTTTTCACAGAGGAGAGAGTCCCGTCTCCGAAAAGCACTCCTCCTGTTTTTTGGGTCTCCTCGTCGTACTTGGTCTGGGCTGTGATGAAATCCATGACTGCGTTGTACTTTTCTGTGAAATCCTCGAACTTCTTCACCAGGGAGTCCAGGTCCCTCTCCACCCTGAGGGTTATGGTGGTGCCCTGCTCTGGCTTCAAGAGATCCAGGGTAACCCCCGGGATCACCCCATCCACTGTGTTGGAGCTTTGGGTCACGTACCCGCCGTCTATGCTGAGCAGGGCATCGCGGCCTGTTGTCACCTCCATGCTGTAGCCTTTTTGCGCGGCTGAGAAACTGCCCAGGTCCAGGTCCCCTCCCCCTTCGTTGTTGGATCTGAGGGTCACTGCAAGGGCGCTAGCGCCTGTGAGGTTGTCCGTGACCTGTATCTTTCCTTCGGCTGTGATGGATGCCGTCACATCTCCGAAGGCGGCCTCAATGGCATCCAGAAGTCCCTGGAGGGTCTCGGTGCCCTTGTCCTGTATTGTATAGGTGGCGCTCACCTGGGTGCCGTCGTGCTTGGTGCCGGTTATGGTTATGGTGTCACCGTCTGTGATGTTGTTGGCCCCGCCGCCTGTGTCCACCTCTGACCAGGTGCTGGAAGCTGTGACCGTACCTCCCCCTACTTTGGAAAGCGCGGTGTCGCTTCTTTGGATCTCCTGAAGGCTTCCAAAGCTGTTGGAGAGGACCCCCAAGGCATGGAGCACGTTGTTTTGATCCACAAAGGAAGTGGTGCCGGTTATCTCCAGCCGGTACGTTGTAAGGCCGTCCTCGCCCGTTTGGCTTACAACCTGGGCGCTCACACCGCTGAGGGCGTCTATCTGGGAGGCTATTTGGCTTAGGCTGGAGGAGAGATCCAGTGTGATTCCCTCGCCCCCTATGCTCACGGTTCCCTGATGAGTGCCTGTGAGGCCCAAAAGGCCCGAAATAGAGCTTGTGGAACTGGAAAAGTTTGCAGAGCGGGCCCCGCTGCTTGTTGGGTTTTTTATTTGAGAGCTGGAGGTCGTGAAACCCAGTGCTGCCAGAAGATCCGTTTCCCCCACAGGCCTTAGGTCCACACCTTGGGAGCCCTGGTTTTGGCTTGTGAGTATGAGCCTATGGTCCGTGGAGGAGTACGAGACTATGGAGGCCCAAACCCCGCTTGCGTTGGAGCCTCGGTTCAAGGAGTTGATCTTGTCCCTGACGCTCTCGAGGGTGTCTTGGGCCTCTATGGTGAGAAGCTTCCCGCCTATGAGAAGGCTCCCGGCGTAGGACTCACCCAGGGCCTCCTTGCGGCTTGTGAAGCTTTGGCTTGAGAGCTTCTGGGCCTGGGCTGTCTGCAGAACCTGGATCTCGTGGGTTCCGGGCACTGCGTACTGATCGGTGCTTGCAACCAGGATCTCAGAGGCGCTCGTGGAGGAAGAGGAGCTCAAAGAGGTCTTGAACACGTTGAAGGCTTGGGCTTTCCTAAGCTCCTCTGCCGAGGACTTGAGAGCCTGGAGCTTCCCTGTCAGGTCCTGCCAGGCCTTGAGCTTGCTTTCCTGGGTGCTCTTCCTGCTCGAGACCAGCTCCACCCTCTTGTGGTCCACCTTGATGAGCTGGTCGATCATGCTGCGCCAGTCCACCCCGGAGGACAGCCCGCTGAAGGAGACCGAACCAAGGCTCATGAGCTTCTCAGCCCTCCTTGCGGTCGAAGAGCAGCCCCATCATCTCCAGGAGCCTCTCCTGCATCTTCTGGATCTCCTCCGGGGGGATCTCCCTGACCACCTCCCCCTCTGCGTCCAGCACCCTGACCGTTAGATCTTTCCCTTTTCCGTTGACCACGAACTGCAGCGAGTACCTCATGTTGCGAAGGGCCTGGTTCACCGCCTCCGCCAGATGCTCGCTGAAGGCCTGGATGTCCGAAGAGTGATCCACAGGCTTGACCCACTGCAAGTGCGAAACATCAGAGGCAGCAGGCCCCTGCCCTGAAATGGACGACACCTGGGCCCTTGCCTCTTCCCTGGCTGGGGCTGACCTGGGATCTGTAGTCAATCCAGAGACGGGCCTCACTTCCATGACCCTCTCCTTTCCCGGGCTAAGCCCGGACTAGCTAAAGCCCTCACCCCGGGAGCCTCCCGGGGGAGGGGAAAGAGGGAGGAGGGGACCCTCCTCCCGGAAACCCTTACCGACCCAGGAGCGACAAGATGTTCTGGGGCGCCATGTTGGCCTGGGCCAGCATGGCCGTGCCGCTCTGGAGCAGGATCTGGCTCTTGGTGAAGCTCACCATCTCTATGGCCATGTCCGCATCCCTGATGACCGACTCGGATGCGGAGAGGTTCTCGATGGAGACCTGCAGGTTGGCGTAGGTGTACTCCAGCTTGTTGGCTATGGCCCCCATTGCGGCCCTCACGTTGTTGACATCCGTGATAGCATCGTCTATGACCGTGAGCGCAGCTTGGGCACCGCTTTGGGTGGCAAGAGAAATCCCGTTTATCTGTGTGCCAGAATCCGTGCCTATGTCATCGTAATCGATGCTGCTGATCGAGAAGGAGACCTGACTGTACGTGTCATTCCTGTCCCCCACCTGGAAGGCGGCGGTCGTGCCGGAGACGGTTATCGATCCGCTGAAGGCAGTGGCAATCTCCCCGGCGGCGGTCAAGGAGAAGGCCTCAGTTGTCTTTAGGCTTATGCCGAAGGTGCTGAAGTTGAGGGTCTGGGCCCCGTTTACAACGCTCAGGGTCTGGCTTACATTGGCGCTGTTGGTGATGGTGAGGGAACCGCCGGCGGCCGGGGCAGAGATGGTGTAGGTCCCCTCGGCGGCACCTGAGACGTCGAAGCCATAGGTGTTGGCTGCCGTCAGAGTGCCTGCGCTCTTGACACCGAAGCCGGTCAGGAGGTTGGTACTCAGATACTTGGTAGCATTGGCGATACGGTTGATCTCCTCCTTGAGTTTTGTGGCCTCGGCATCTATGTCAGAGAGGTTGGCGTTATTGTTGTAGGAGGCAGCCTGGGTGGCAAGTTCCTTTAGGCGAAGCAGCATGGAGTGGATCTGGTCCGCACCGCCTTCTGCCACCTGCAGCAAGCTTGAGGCCTGGGAGGCGTTTCTGCTTGCCACCGTGAAGGAGCGCACCTGCGCGCTCAGTTTCTGGGCGATGGCCAAGCCTGCGGCGTCATCCGCGGCCCTGTTGATCCTAAGGCCGGATGAGAGCCTCTCCATGTTCTTGGCCATTCTGGCGTCTGTCAGCTCCAAGTTCCTGTGGGCGTTGAGTGCCGCGATGTTGGTGTTGATCCTAAGTCCCATGTTTTATCCTCCCTGATGGGTTTTCCCGGGCTTCCTTGCCCGGTGCTTTGGGAGCCTCTTGCGGACTACCCGCTCGCTCTTTTGGGCCTTTCGCCCCCTCACCTCCTTCCCCGAGCTTTCCCGGCTCTGAGAGTCTTTTCGGAAACACCTGAAAAAACTTTAGCCCGGACGACCTTCTCCAGCTGAAACACCGGCCTTTCACCGCCGCGCTGAAACAGAGACCGGGACTTATCTTTTCAAACTTTTTTGATCTGTCTGGTTCCATGGGGTAGAATTGGCTGGGAAGCTCCAAAAATGGACCGGACAAGCCATATGCTCTCAACCATAGAGGCCGTGACTGAACGTATCGTAGAGGGCTTCGAGCCTGATAGCATAATTCTTTTTGGCTCCATGGCTTCAGAGGGGGACAAGTGGGACTCAGACATTGACCTCCTGATCGTAAAAGAAACCGATGATGATCCAGCCTCCAGACGCGCAGCAGTAGAAAGGCTGCTCCAAGACAGAGCGGTCCCCCTGGATATCCTGGTTTACACACCCGGGGAAGTCAGGACGCTTTTTTCCATGGGCAGCCCATTCATCGAGGAGATAATGGAATCCGGGAGGTTGCTCTACATGAGAAAGGCAACTGAGCGGTGGTTGGAAGATGCCAGGGAAGAACTGGAGTCAGCTCTCATCCTCCAGGAGCACGGAAAGTACAGGGGGGCCTGCTATTATGCCCAGCAATGCGCAGAGAAGGCTCTCAAGGCACTCCTACTGGAAAAGGGCGAGAGGCCCCCAAGAACGCACGACATAATCCAGCTTCTCAATAGAACACGAGAGTTGGGATGGGAACCCGACTTGGAGATGGAGGAGGGGCTCTTGCCCAAAGGCGAGCCAAGGCTTGAGGAGGCGCGACGGGCCCTCGATGCAGCTAAGAAACTCTTTCAATGCCTTGCAAAACTAAAGTCTCCAGCCCGCACACAAGCCATGCGTCACAGAGAGCCATTGCCCATATGCCAGCAGACCGGGCCAGCCAAGCCGCACCCCATTCAGCCTACACCCCCAATCGCCATGCCAGATCCCTGCCTTCCATGAGGCATTTGTCGGCATCTTGATAACGCCAGGATCCAAATCTCCCTATGGAATAGATCCCTAGGCTCTCGAGCTCCTCCAACACGGCCCTGCGTTTTGATTCCAAACCGATTGTGGGTAGTGGGTATGCATAGGCCAGGTTGGCCACATGGCGAAAAACCACCCCTTCCAGAGAACTCAAAATCCCCACATCTTGGAGTTTTTCTTCCACCGCCGCCAGATCTGCCTGAGGTTGGGTCACCTCGGCTTGGATGAGATGATGTCCCTCAGGGGCCACATCCGCTGCGAAGAAAGAGGGGATCGAGACACGCAGGAATGGTATCTCCCTCTGGGGGAAGTAGGCCCAGTGAAAAGCTGCTTGAGGCTCTCCCCTGACTCCAAAGCTCATGATCCTCACACCTTGTTTCTGAAGTAACTTTCGATTGCGCCTCATCCCTTCCGGAAGCCTCGGAGTCATCCTCAGCAAGGAATCCAAGGGAATGGTGGATACCAGCAGGTCATAACGAACGATCTTCCCGCCTTGGAAAAAAACAAGCCTTTCACTGGGGTCGATCTTGAGGGCCTTGGCCGAAAGATGGATCCTTGCCTTTTTCTCCACTCGTGCAGCCAAGGCATCAACGAGGGACTGGAATCCCCCATTTTTAGGGTACCTCCAGCGGGGATTGTGCCCGTAAATTTTTCCTGGGGACGCCTTGCTCCCGGCCTCCATTTCTTCCACTGAAGGAACCGGGTTTTTCAATTGAAACTCGCTTGCGTCCAAACGGGCCAGATCCACTCCGTATTTCTTCTCGTTGTAAGGAATCATGAAGGCTTGGGCCATGGCAGGGCCGAAAGAGGCTATAAGCCAATCCTTGTACGTGCGGATCTCCCTGGGAGCGTTCCTTTCTCGCTTCAGACTTTCCAGAAACAGTACGCGATCCGATTCAGGGACCTGCCAAAGATTGGCCTGAAAAGGAAAATCCACATAGGTACCACAGTAGTAGA
>CAYPWF010000094.1:0-11511 GCA_964414345.1 uncultured Desulfarculaceae bacterium | reverse complement strand
GGCAGATTTCTCTTAAGGCCTGGCCCAGCTTGAGCGGGTCGTGCCGGATGGTATCCACCTTGTGGAGAATTCTGGGGCTTGCTGAAGGAGACTCGGTGAGAGGGAAAAGCCAGTGGCGGACACCCATGGAGCGGATCTCCTTCAGATCCTCTTGGGTTACCTCCAGGGGCAGGACCCCTAGGGGCTCATAAGAGGCAATGGTCTCCCGAGGCACAGCCCCCTGGTGGAGAAGCACCCCGTCCAGACCGCCCTGCCCCAACACCCTCACCACTTCACGGACATGTCTCGCTGCGGAGAACCCATCGGTCTGGCCCGGAGTGGTGGTTGTATTGCATATGTAAATACAGGTGCCTCTCCTGTGCCTGATGGCCTCGGCCACCCCCTTGACCAGGAGACAGGGAAGGAGGCTGGTATACAGGCACCCTGGCCCCAACAGGATCAGATCCGCCTGCCCGAGGGACTCCAAGACCCCTGGGGCTGGCCTGGGGGGCTCCCCGACCCAACCCAGTTCCACTATGGGGGGCTTGCCCACCCTTCGCACCTCAACCTCTCCCCTCACCACGCTGCCGTCCTCCAGACGAGCTGCCAGGTCCGAGCTCTCCGCCGTCACGGGCAGCACTCTCCCGCAAACTCCAAGGAGCGAGGCCAATCTGAATACTGCCCGGCCCAGGTCCTTTTCCTCTTGGAAAAGTCCTGCCAGAATCAGGTTTCCCAGAGCCATTCCATCCAGGTCTGAATTACCCTCGCATCGAAGTCTCCTCTCCAACACTAAAGCCCAAGCCTCCTGGCCGCTCAATTCAGCCATGGTGGAAAGCGTGGCTCTCATGTCCCCTGGGGCCGGCATATGGAAGAGCCTGCGGCAGGCCCCGGTGGAACTCCCCCTGTCCGTGGTACACACCACTGCCGCCAACCGCTCCAGCTCCGAGGAGAGAGCCCTGGCCACCAAAGAGGGACCCGAGCCCCCTCCCACAGCCACTATGGGGCCCTGCCCCTGCCCGCAGACATTGACGCCTATCTTGCCCAAGCCGCCTCCTCTACCCCAGCCAGGCCTTACCCGACTTCCCTCCCTTCCCCTCCAGGAGGTGCCTCCCCTTTGCCCTTGGCTGCCTTGTTGCCCATGAGATCCGCCACAGTATGTTCTCTTAGGGCCTCTGCCAAGGCCGTATCAAGCTTTCTCTTAATACCAAGAGCCCCCTGCTCGCCTTCTTCGGCCTTCCTCTCCTTGATCAAGAGGGAGAGCTCCATCCTGGAAGGATCTCTCTGGAACACAACTAGGTCCGACTCCTCCCTGCATGGGGCAAGCCAGCCCATGACTTGGAGCTCTATAAGGCAGACCATGGCAAGGCCCGGGTCCATGGGCAAGTGCTGCAGAAGCTCCCCGAGAGCAAAGGGTTGCAGGCCTGAGGCGAATCTCCCGGCCACCGCCCCCAACACCTCCAGCATGGCCTCGGGATAGGCAAGAGGCTCCCTGCGAGGCTCAGGCTGGGTGCTCTCCTGATGGGCGCGGGCCAGCTCGGCCCCCACAAGCACTATCACCCAGCTCGCGTATATCCAGACCATTAGGATTGGGAGCTGAGACAATGCCCCGTAAATGGCGTGATACCGTGCAACCCCGAACTGGTAGCGAACATAGGCCCACTGGGCCAACTGCCAGAGCACCGCTGCCACAAGCCCCCCCAGCATGGCGGAGCTGATGCGCACCTTGGTGTTGGGGACAAGGGCATAGCACGCAGTGAAGGCAACCCACAGTATCAGCAGAGGGCTCCATCTTATTGCCAGACGGTAAAACCCGGCCACAAGCCAGATGGAGTCCATTCTCTCCATGACAGCAGGGCTGTTGAAGTAGGTGGTCAGGCTCAAGGCCACAAGCCCGCACACCGGGGCTATGACCAACACGCTCACGTAGTTGGTAAGCGTGCTTACCCACCCTCGACCCTTGGCCACCTGCCATATCCTGTTGAAGGCGGCCTCCATGTTGCGCATGGTCATCACTGCCGTAAGCAAGAGGCCCACTGTGCCGGCCACCCCCAAGGAGCTGGCATTGGTGCGATCCACGTAATCCATGATCCTGCCTATGACTTCCTTGGAGGCAGGGGTGAACTGCTCCAAAAGAAGCAGTTCCAGCCTGTCTTGGAAACCCAGCCCCTTCAGGATGGCGAATGCGATGGTGAGAAAAGGCACCAGGGAAAGCAAGGTTGTATAAGTAAGAGCCGAGGCGCGAAGCAGGCATCGGTCCTCTACAAACCCCCAGGCCACAAGCCTGAACATCCTTATGATTCTTGCTCGCAGCCCCCCCATCCCCACTCCCGTATGGAGTCTGCCTGAGCGGTCGGCCTCAAGAATCCCTCCCGGCAGGCCCCCCTGTTTCCCAACAAACATTAAGGGTTTCGCACATCCAGGTCAACGCAAATCTACAAGGCCTTGGGATTTTCTTGTGGGGCAGGCGGTATGGAAGAAGACCCCGGCTTGTAATCCCGGTCGCCTTTCGATATATTATTGAAAATGCTGGAGGAACGATCTTTGGTCATGGGTCAACACTCGGAGCGCCCTTGGGCGAGCCTACTGGATGTTTTTAGAAAAATTGGGAAACGTATCTTTGGATACTTTGAGCAAAAGGAGGCCAAGGCTGGGGAAGTATTGGAAAGAGATCCCTCCCCCGGCTCAGGCCTTCAGTGTCGGCCGCCAGCCGCAGCAGCCTCAGGACCTCCTTTTACAAGCTTGGATCTGCCAGAGGCCATACTTCTTGGGATCCGGGATGCGGGCTTCGAAAGATGCACCCCCATACAGGAGAGATGTCTCCCCCTTAGCCTCAAGGGCAGGGATGTGGCAGGACAAGCCCAGACAGGCACCGGTAAGACGGCGGCCTTTCTGATCACGGTTCTGGATCGGTTGATTAGATCAGGACCCAAGTCAGGCACCAATCCCTCGGCCCTCATAGTGGCCCCCACAAGAGAACTGGCTTTGCAGATCTATGAAGACGCCAAGGTGCTGGGCGGGCACACACCTCTTCGAATGACAGCCGTCTTCGGCGGGGTGGATTATGAGAAACAGGCTCGGCAGCTCAAAGAGGGAACGGACATTGTTATTGGCACCCCTGGCCGCTTGATAGATTTCCTTAAGCAGAAGGTTCTGGTGCTCAACGGTGTGCAGGTGCTGGTCATAGACGAGGCGGATCGCATGTTCGACATGGGTTTCATCAAAGACCTCAGATATTTGCTGAGGCGCCTTCCGCCTTATGAGAAGCGGCAATCCATGCTCTTTTCCGCCACTCTGAACTACAGGGTGCTGGAGCTGGCTTACGAGCACATGAACGCTCCTGAGGAGATCTACATAGAGCCCCAGGAGCGCACAGTGGAGACCGTGGAACAGTGCGTCTTCCATGTGGGGCTGGAGCAGAAACTTCCACTGCTGCTGGGTCTGCTCAAGAGAGAAAACTGGGAGAGGCTTCTGATATTTTGCAACACAAAGGCCGGGGTGGAGTTTTTGGCCGCCAAGCTGAGGGGAAACGGCTATCCGGCCGAGGGGATCACGGGTGATCTGCCCCAAAGGAAGAGACTTCGTCTCATGGAGAGGTTCAAGTCCGGCGAGCTAAAGATCTTGGTTGCCACGGATGTGGCCTCCCGCGGCATCCACGTTGAGGATATAACCCACGTGATCAACTACGACCTCCCGCAGGACCGCGAGGACTATGTTCACCGCATAGGGAGAACCGCGCGGGCCGGAAAAACAGGCAAGGCCATCAGCCTGGCTGATGAGAGAAATGTCTGGTACCTGGAACCCATAGAGAACTTCCTGGGCAAAAAAATCCCTGTGGTTTGGTTCGGAGAGGATTGGCTAGAGCAAGACAAAGCCGGCAGAGTCCGTATCCCCAGAAAAGAGCCATACGCTCAGGCACGGCAGAAAAGAGAGAGAAGATCTGGATCTGATAGGCCCAAAATGATGGGGGGCAAAAAGCGTGAGTCAGGTCCTAGAATACCTGATCCTGGAAGGGAAAACTCTCAAGAATCACCTCCAGTGAGAAGCAAGGGGAGGAAACCCAGGAAAAGGAAGTCTGCCCAGGAGGAACCCTCTACAGTCCAGGCTGCAGCTCCAAGAGAGGCAGGTTCTTCATAAGGGGCTCTTTGGGGTTCTCTAAAACCTTGCTTGGGCTCCGCCACCCATTACCACTGGTGGATGATGCTAGCTGACTTGAGGACATGTTAGGACGAACAGGCCCATGTTCAAAAACACACTGATCTTCAGTTTTGGATACGGCCTTGGTTTGGGTAAGAATGTGCCAACTCCTGCCGGGAGCTTGGGGGCTTGAGCTTGCAGAGTCACGGGCTTTGGAGAAGAAATCTAAAAGGGGGAATTCATGCCCATCTACGAGTTTAGGTGTATGGGATGTGGAGAGCTTTTCGAGCTCTTGCTTAGGCCTGGCGAGACCATGGGGGGTATAGACTGCCCCCACTGCGGCCAGCAAAACGCAGAGCGGGTCCTAAGCAGGGTAAGCCATACTGTGGGCTCCTCCTCAGGCCCGGGAGCAGAGGTCACCACCAGATCCTGCTCCAGCGGCACCTGCGGATCCTTGACCTTACCGGGGCACACCCGTTGAGCTGTGGAGGTTTCTTACCCCTAGGCCTGCCTCATTGGCAGGAAGCGGATATCTTAAAGAGTAAACAGGCACTTTGAGAGGGTGCCGATCCTCTTTAAAAGCGTGAGCTTAAACATATTAAGCATCCTGCAGAGGCACAAGGAGGTGATCCCATGAGAATTCTAATAACTGGCGGTACGGGTTTTGTGGGAAGGCACCTCTCGGACCGTCTCCTGAAAGAGGGGCACCAAGTCACTGTGCTTACGAGGGGAAAAGCCAGGCCAAGGGAGGCTCATACTGCGGAATTCCTGCAAGGAGACCCTTTGGTCCCGGGGAAATGGCAGGAGGCTGTCTCCCAACAGGATGTGCTCATAAACCTGGCAGGTACTTCCATTTTCGGGAGATGGACCCAAGACTACAAAGAGGAGCTTCGCTTGAGCAGAATCCTTACCACCCGCAACTTGGTGGAGGCCATCCCCCAGGGGGCCGGGATGAGCCTTATTAGTGCATCAGGCGCTGGGTACTACGGTTTTCACCAAGACGAGGAGCTTGACGAAACCTCACCTGGTGGTCGGGATTTTTTGGCGCTTCTGGCTTCAGACTGGGAAGCAGAAGCTCTGAAGGCCTCAGAGAAGGGGGTCAGGGTGGTGATCAGTCGCTTTGGCATAGTGCTGGGACGTGCAGGCGGGGCGCTTCAACAGATGCTCACCCCTTTCAAATGGTTTGTAGGAGGCCCTTTGGGAAGCGGGCTCCAGTGGTTTTCCTGGATCCACGTGCAGGATTTGGTGGAAGCAATGCTTTTCCTGCTGGGCCGTTCAGATCTATCGGGCCCTTTCAACTTCACCTCCCCCAACCCCGTCCGGAACAAGGATTTATCAAAGACGCTGGGTAAGGTCTTGGGGAGACCTTCCTGGCTTCCTGCCCCCGGATTCATGATCCGTCTGGTCTTGGGGGAGTTCGGGGCAGTGCTCCTTCAGGGGCAGCGAGTATTGCCAAAAAGGCTTCTTGATGCCGGTTTTGTCTTTAGATACCCAAGGCTGGAGGAGGCGCTGCAAGATCTCTTGTCTCCAAAGACTTCCCCTTGAGCGGGAACTGTTGTCAAGCAGCAAAGAAGCAAGACAAGGAGGCTGAAGGAAATCTATGGAGAGGCCGGTTGAGGATATGCTTCTGACCCAAGCCAGAGCTGAGCCCTATGCCAAGACATTGGGGATGGAGCCCCTGGAGGTGAGGAAAGGTTATGCCAAGGTTGGGATGAAGATCTTGCCAGGGCTTTGCAATATTTTCGGATCTTGTCACGGAGGGGCCATCTTCTCCTTAATGGACGAGGCTTTCCAGTTGGCGTGCAATTCCCACGGCAGCCTTGCTGTGGCTCTCCATGTGGGGATCTCCTACCACTTACCCCCATCAATCGGCAGCAGGCTTGTTGCAGAAGCCAAAGAGATCCACTTGGGGCGCCGCACAGGGAACTATCTCATCGAGGTGCGGGACGAAAAAGGTCAGCTCGTGGCATCTTGTCAGGCGTTGGCATACCGAAAAGGCACCACCCTCCCCTTCCTGGAGCAAACCTAGCCGGCATTACTCACCATCAGCGGATAATGCGGGCTTGGTATGGGACTTACGAGGCAAGAAGCCTTCTGGCTGCTTCTGTGAAAACCCTCACCCCGACCATGAGACAGGATTCATCCAGATCGAAGTAAGGTGAATGAAGAGGGGCATAGGAGTCCGTTTCCCCTTTACCGCAGCCCAGCCTGAATATGGCTCCTGGGCGCTCCCTGGCGAACAAGGCAAAATCCTCTGCTCCCATGGCCGGCTGGAGGTAAAGGACCCGCTCTGGGCCCAAAAGATCCAAAGCCACCTGGTAAAGGAATCCGGAAACCTCGGGGTTGTTCATACAAACAGGCACTCCTTCCTGGAACTCCAGATTACTTTGCACCCCGAAAGAGCGGTCCATACCCACTCTGAGCTGTTCCAAGCGCTCCATTATCTGGGAACGGGTCTCTTGGGAAAGAGCCCTCACAGTGCCCTCCAGCTGGGCAGTCTCCGGAATTACGTTTCCAACACTCCCCGCATGGAATTTCCCCACAGTCACCACGGCCGGCTCCGTAGGCTTGACATTCCGACTCACAATGGACTGGACTCCTGTCACAAAATGGGCCCCTGCCAGTATGGGGTCCACCCCCTCGTTGGGCCTTCCTCCATGAGTACCCTTTCCCCGGATAAAAAGGCTGAAGGAATCGGCAGAGGCGTGACTGGCCCCTCTGAAAAGCCCCACAGTACCTGCCTTAAGGTCCGGGACCACATGGGCGGCCATGACCCAGTCCACCCTGGGCTTCTCCAGCACCCCCCTGGAGATCATCTCCCTGGCCCCACTCACCCTTTCTTCTGAAGGCTGGAACACGAGCAGGAGATTCCCCTTCATGAAGCCCGCCCAGGAGGACTCCACAACCGCTCTGGCAACTCCTAGGAGCACGGCCGTGTGGGCGTCGTGGCCGCAGGCGTGCATG
Source organism: uncultured Desulfarculaceae bacterium (assembly GCA_964414345.1). GTDB lineage: Bacteria > Desulfobacterota > Desulfocorpusculales > Desulfocorpusculum > Desulfocorpusculum > Desulfocorpusculum. The sequence continues at coordinate 4,434 of CAYPWF010000094.1, read as the reverse complement.
ACCCCAGGGGTCCTGGATCTGTAATCGGTCTGGTTCATCTCTTGGATGGGTAAGCCGTCCATGTCGGCCCTAAGGGCAAGGGTAAATCCTCCTGGGCATCCCTTGATGAGACCCACAGCCCCTGTCATGCCCTCCATGGCTCTCGCTTCCACACCCAGATCCTCGAGGATCTCCAGGACGCGGCCTGTGGTTCGAATCTCCTGCCCAGAAAGCTCCGGGTACATGTGGAACTCCCGCCTGAGCCCCACCACCCATTTTTCCAAGTCCATGTCTAGATCGCCCATGCTCCTGTTCCGTTCTACGCGGCCACAAGAGGGGATCTCTCGCCCCACCAGAAGCTCTCCCTTGCCGACTCCCCTGCAATTGTCACATCACGCTCCAATCCCCCACTCTTCACTCTTAACTCTTCACTCTTCACTCTTAACTCTTCATTTTTCATTCTTCACTCCTAACTCCCCCCTCCCCTTCTATGGCACGCCACCCAGTGCCCCCCGCCCAAATCACGGAACGCTGGCTCCTCATTCCGGCAAAGAGCAATGGCCTCGGGGCAGCGAGTGTGGAACCTGCAACCGCTTGGAGGGTTCAAAGGGCTCGGTACATCCCCTTCTAGAAGAATCCTGCGCTTTTTGAAATTGGGGTCTGGAACCGGCACCGCAGAAAGAAGCGCTTGGGTGTAAGGATGCTGGGGGGACTGGTAGAGTTCTTTGTCCGAAGCCATCTCCACTATCTTCCCCAGGTACATGACCGCCACCCGGTCGCTTATGTGCTCCACCACGCTCAGGTCATGGGCGATAAACAGGTAGGAAAGGCCCATTTCGTCCTGCAGTTGAACCAGCAGGTTTATGACCTGGGCCTGGATGGAGACATCCAGGGCCGAGACAGGCTCATCGCAGACAATGACCCTGGGGTTCAGGGCCAGGGCCCTGGCGATGCCTATGCGCTGCCTCTGGCCCCCGCTGAACTCGTGGGGATAGCGCCTGGCCTGCTCAGGCCTGAGCCCCACCCGCTCCATCAGATGAGCCACACGCTCCCTGATTTCCAGAGCCGAGAGCTTCTCGTGGTTCCTCAAAGGCTCGGCTATGATCTCACCCACGGTCATGCGCGGGTTCAAGGAGGAGTAAGGGTCCTGGAAGATTATTTGCAGCCTGGCCCTCACCAGCCGCATTTCTTCCCCATCCAGGCTGGAGAGGTCCCTGTCCTCAAAAAGGATCTCCCCTTCAGTGGGTTCAATGAGCCTCAGCAGGCAACGGCCCACAGTGGTCTTGCCACAGCCGCTCTCACCCACGAAACCCAGAGACTCACCTTCCCCGAGGCTGAAGCTCACCCCGTCTACGGCCTTCACCCAACCCACGGTGCGCGAAAAAAGACCTTTGCGCACCGGAAAATGCTTCTTGAGCCCTCTGACCCGAAGAAGAGGGGTCTGCGAAGGATTCAATGCCATAGCCAACAGAGCACCCTCCGCGTATCACCCACCCGCACCATGGGTGGTTCTTCCCCGCTGCAAATGTCCATCACCCTGGGGCACCTGGGATGGAACCTGCATCCCCTGGGCATCTGGAAGATGCTGGGCACTATGCCCGGAATCTCCTGGAGCTGCCTCCTCCCTTCCTTGAACTTGCTCCCTATCACGGGCACAGAGCCCAGCAGGCCCTGGGTGTAGGGGTGCAAAGGCTCCCGGAAGAGATCCTCCACTGGAGCCTCCTCCACCACCTTGCCTGCGTACATGACCACCACCCTCTTGGCCATCTCGGCTATTAGGCCCAGGTTGTGGGTTATCAAAAGGATGGAGGTATGCATCTCCTCTCGAAGTTTTTGCATGAGGTCCATGATCTGGGCCTGGATGGTCACATCCAGCGCTGTGGTGGGCTCATCTGCCAGAAGCAGCTGGGGATGGCAGGAGAGAGCCATGGCTATCATGGCCCGCTGGCGCATTCCGCCGCTTAGCTTGTGGGGGTATTCCCTGGCCCTGGCCTCAGGTGACGGTATCTGCACCCGGCTCAACATGTCCACTGCCCTTTGCCAGGCCTCTTGGCGATCCAGCCCCTGATGAAGCACTATTGCCTCCGATATCTGTTCCCCTATGGTCAGAAGAGGGTTCAGGGAGGTCATGGGCTCCTGGAAGATCATGGATATGGACCCACCCCTGATCTTGCGGATCTCCTCTGCAGTGAGCTCCAGGAGGTTCACCCCCTGAAACTGAACAATGCCCTGGATCTGGGCCGGTGGGCTGGGAAGAAGCCTGAGGATGGACATGGCCGTAACGCTCTTGCCGCAGCCGCTCTCACCCACAAGACCCAGGGTTTCCCCCCTGCCCACCTCCAGGTCCACACCGTCAACGGCGGCAGCTACCCCCTCATATACGCGGAACCAAACCCGCAGGTCCCGGATGGAAAGCAGCGCTCCCCCGCTCATATCTTTGACCTCGGATCCAGAGCGTCCCTCAATCCGTCGCCCAGGAGGTTGAAGCCCAGGACCGCCAGGAAAATGGCAATTCCGGGAAAGGTGGCCACGTGTGGGGAATTGAAGATGTAGCCCCGTCCAGAGCCCAGCATGGCTCCCCACTCGGGTGTGGGAGGCTGTACCCCTATGCCCAGAAACCCAAGTCCGGCTGCAAACAATATGGCTGTGCCCATGCCCAGGCTTGTCTGAACTATGATGGGGACCATCACATTGGGCAGGATGTGACGCTTCAGGATCTTAAGATCCCTTGTGCCCACGGCCCTTGCAGCCTCAACGTAAACCTGCTCACGCACCGAAAGAACGCAGCCTCTGACCAGTCTTATGTATATGGGAACCATGCTTATCCCGATGGAGATCACCGTGTTGTTGATACCCACCCCCAAGATGGCCACCAGGGCCAGGGCCAAGAGGAATCCAGGGAAGGCCAGGAGCATGTCCGTGATCCTCTGCAAGACAAAATCCACCTTCCCCCCGTAGTAACCTGAGACCAAACCCAGGGGCACCCCGACAAGCAAGCCCACACAAACCACCCCTATGGAGATCATAAGGGAGACCCTGGAGCCGTAGATCACCCTTCCCAAGATGGAGCGGCCCAGCTCATCGGTGCCCAGGGGATGCTCCAGAGAAGGCCGCTCCAGGGAGCGCATGAGGTTGGGCGCCGAGGGGTTTCCAGGATAGAGCACCGGGGCCAGAAGGGCTGTAACAAGATAGCCCAGGATCAGAATCCCCCCAAAGACGGCCATACGGTTTCGCAGGAGCTTGGCAAATCCCTTGCGGAACTGGCTTTCCGAGGCTCCTTTTGTACCGTTTGGCTGGCGGTCAGAATCTTGCATTTTCTCTTTCCTAAGCTCCTCCTTTGAACTCGGGAAGGCCACCCTCCAAGGCCTTCCTACCTCAGTCATAGTGGATTCTGGGGTCCACGTAAGCGTAGATGAGATCCACGATGAGATTCACCATGATATAAAGCAGCCCGAAGATCAGTATGGAGCCCTGGATCATGGGATAGTCCCTGGCCAAGATCGAATCCACTATCAGCCTGCCCATGCCCGGCCATGCGAAGACCGTCTCTGTTAGGACAGCACCCCCCAGGAGAGAGCCGAACTGGAGCCCCACCACCGTAATGATGGGAATGAGGGCATTTCGCAAGGCGTGCTTTACTATCACCACCTTTTCCATCAGACCCTTGGAGCGGGCGGTGGTGATATAATCCTGAGAAAGCACCTCCATCATGCTGGATCTGGTCATCCTGGCTATGAAAGCCACCACGAAGGAGGCCAATGTTACAGTGGGAAGCACAACATGCTTCCAGGTGCCTATGCCCCCTGCCGGAAGCCAGTGAAGGGTCACCGAGAAGACCACCACCAGCATAAGGCCCAGCCAGAAGACCGGCATGGATATGCCGAACAAGGAGAAGGAGGTTACAAGATAGTCCACCCTGGTATAGGGTTTTACAGCAGCCACTATGCCCGCCGGGATCCCCAAAAGACAAGCCAGCGTTATAGCTGTGGTGGCCAGAAGAAAGGTGTTGGGAAGCCTAGCCCATATCTCCTCCATGACCGGGTTCTGGGTGCGGGCTGAGCGGCCCAGGTCCAGCACGGCCAGCCTGCTCATGAACTTAACGTACTGGACGTGAATGGGCTGATCCAGGCCCAGCTGCACCCTTATGAGCTCTATGTCCTCTGGGCTCGCCATCTGGCCTGCCAGGACCAGGGCCGGATCCCCGGGCAGAGCCCTAAGCATTACAAACAACAATAGGGATATGCCGATGAGGACCGGTATTGTGGAGATAAGGCGTCTTATGGTGTATTGAAGCATTAGTTCTTACTGCCCTTGCACCACATGAGACAAGCCTGCCCCCTCGAGCCTGCCATTCCCAGGCTGGGAGCCGGCCCCTCATGCTGCCCTAAGCGCGAGTCCCAAGTAAACTACCCCCGACCTTGTCGGGGGCTTTCTTTCGGGCCAGCGACTCCTGAC
>CAYPWF010000093.1:2056-11568 GCA_964414345.1 uncultured Desulfarculaceae bacterium | reverse complement strand
GGCGATCCCGATCCGGTCGCAGGCGATCGAGTTGGGCACGGGGCAGGCGACGGCGGGGGGAGGAATCCCTTTGGGTAGAATGCCCCTTTTGCGGTCAGATAAGCTTTCAAAAGGAGCTGGAGCGCCACCTCTGGGCATGCCCTGAGTGCAACTACCATCACCCTTTGTCCGTGGAACAACGGGTCCACATGGTGGCGGATGAGGGGAGTTTCCAACCTCTGTTCACAGAGATAGGCTCAGCAGATCCCCTGAACTTCAAAGACGAGAAACGTTACAGCCAAAGGCTCCAGGAGGCTCGCAAAGCCTCTCCCTGGGGTGAGGCCATGGCATGTGGCAGGGCCTGCATGATGAACAGAGAGGTGCTACTGGGCGTGCAGGACTTCGGCTTCATGGGGGGGAGCATGGGCTCGGCCGTTGGGGAGAGGGTCTGTTGTTTGGCCGAAGAGGCCCTTAAAAGCCGGACTCCCCTTATCCTGTTTCCAGCCTCAGGCGGGGCCAGGATGCAGGAGGGGCTGCTCTCTTTGATGCAGATGGCCCGCACCTCTGTGGCCTTGGCTTCCCTTAAGGAGGCCGGAATCCCGGTGATATCGGTTCTCACCGATCCCACCACCGGAGGGGTTGCAGCCAGTTTTGCATTGCAGGCGGATGTGATTCTGGCCGAGCCCAGGGCAAGGGTGGGATTCGCAGGTCCGCGGGTAATACAGAATACAGTGGGGGAAAAGCTCCCCCCCGGCTTCCAAAGGGCCGAGTATCTGCTGGAGCATGGGCTTATAGACGGGATTGTCTCTAGAGACCGGATGAGGGAAACTTTGGTGCAGATTCTGGGTCTTCTAACGGATCCTGTGGGGATGGGAGATGGCTGACTCAGAGGGAATTCCAAAAACTTACTCCGAGACCATAGATTACCTCTTTGGATTGCAGAAAATGGGGATCAAGCTGGGTCTCGAAAACATAACGCGGGTGCTGCGGGCCATGGGGAACCCTCAGGAGAGGCTCAAGGTGGTGCATGTGGCCGGCTCCAACGGGAAAGGATCCACAGCGGCCCACCTGGAGTCTTTCTTGTTGCAGACCGGGATGAGGGTGGGCCTTTATACAAGCCCTCATTTTCTGAGTTTCACAGAGAGAATAAGGCTCAACCGTAAAGAGATCACCGAGCTTGAGGTGGTGGAGTGGACAAGAAGAATTCTCCAAAAGGTTCCTGAGTTGGCCCCCAAAGGCTGGCAAGGACAGACTCTTCCCATAACCTTCTTCGAGTTCACCACTGCCTTGGCGCTGGGTTATTTTGCCGAAAAAGGGGTGGATCTGGCGATCTTGGAAGTGGGCATGGGAGGTCGCCTGGACGCCACCAATGTGTGTGTTCCCATGGTTGCCATAATAACCTCGGTATCCTTAGAACACCAGGATTACCTCGGCCGCACCTTGGTCCAAATTGCAAGGGAAAAAGCTGGAATTGTGAAGCAGGGAGTCCCCACCGTATCGGGAGTGGTTCACCCCACGGCCCAAAAGGTTGTCGCGGATACTTGTAAGGAGAAAGAAAGTCCCTTGTACAGGCTGGGCAAGGAGATAGCAGCCCACGGAACTCCCGGGGGGTTTGCCTACAGAGGGCTTAAGCGCTCCTACAAGGGGCTCAGCACCAACATGAGAGGGCGCCATCAGGTCAGAAATGCTGCCATGGCAATAGCCGCAGTGGAACTTTTGGGAGAAAAGGGTATTTCTGTGGATGAGCAAGCCATCCGCAAGGGGCTTCAGGACGTCCAATGGCCGGGAAGGCAGCAATACCTGCCTGGCCCTCCCAGGGTGTTGCTGGACGGAGCCCACAATCCCGAGTCCATGCGCAGCCTTTGTTTTTCCCTGGCAAAAGAATACAATTACGATAGGCTCAGAGTCCTAATGGGTGTGATGAAGGACAAAGACCACCGTAAGATGCTCAGGATGTTGGCTCCCATGGCTTACGAAATCGTTTTCTGTCGTCCCCAAATGGATCGGGCCGAGGATCCTTGGCTTCTCCAGTCCGAGGCCTTGGCCCTAGGGGCGAGAGCCACGGTGGTGGAGTCTGTTGCACAGGGGTTTCAGGATCTGGTTGAGAGGGCCTGCTGTGATGATTTGATCTGTGTAACCGGTTCTTTGTTCGTGGTGGGGGAAGTAATCGCCCATTTTGAAAAAAACAACTTGCCTTGGAGACAACAATCGGCGTAGAGTAAATGCGGCCTTAGGTTAGGAGCTTCTGGACCCGGAGGAATCTGGAGATTTCAGCAATGGGATGGTGGAACTGGACCAGATGGCTCATATTGTTTGTGGGGCTCAACCTGGTTGCCGCAACCAGCGGGTTATGTGTTACTCTGGGGAAAGACAAGATGCCCCAGTTGAACATGTCTGAGGAGGCCCCTCTTCACATTGAAGCGGATTCCCTTACCTACGACCGCCAGGCCGATCAATACATAGCTGAGGGAAATGTGGAGATAGTAAGGGGTGGAATGACCCTTCGTGCCGACAAGGTGGTGATAGACAACCGTACCAGACTGGCCACAGCCGAAGGCAAAGTTCAGGTGTTCCAGGAGACCACCCGGATTTGGAGCGACAAGATGGAGCTCCATATAGACGAGCAGACCGGACGTCTGGTGAACGCCACCCTTTATTTCGAGCCCTATGAAATGACCGTAACCGGGGAGGAGATCCAAAGGCTCGGTGAGGACCATTACATGATAAGAGGGGCCACCCTTAGCTCTTGCTCAGGGAGAGTGCCTGACTGGCGTTTTGCTGCAGACGAGGTGGAGATAAAGGTGTCTGGAGATGCTGTTGCAAAAGGGGCCACCTTCCAAGTGCGAAATGTGCCGGTCTTTTATTTCCCTTACTTGCTCTATCCTACGGCCAGGGACAGGAGAACCGGTTTCCTGCTTCCCGAATACAGATCCGATTCCAGAGTTGGTTACGGGTTTTCACTTCCCTTTTTCTGGGCCATTAGCAGAAGTTACGACGCCACCTTCACGGAATCCTATTACAGCAAGCGGGGATTTCAACAAGGGGTAGAATTTCGATATGCCCCCTGGGAATCCCTCAAAGGCACGATTCAAGGGGAGTTCATCCATGACCAAGAGGATCCGGATCCAGCCATAGTCCACAGGGGGGGGATGCGGGAAGACAGGGACAGGTGGCGGGTCCGCATGGAGCAAGAGGCCAAGCTTCCCTGGAATGTGGTGTCCAGGGCCAACGTGGATTTGGTAAGCGACAATTACTACCTGGAGGAGTTTTCGGTCGATCATGATGAGAGGTATCTGAGATATCTTCCCTCTATTGTGAATGCCACCAAGCGCTGGGACCAGTACCTGTTGGCAGGCGAAGTAAGGTATTTCAGAAGCTTGGAGGCACCCCACAATGACATTGATTCCACTCCCCAAAAGCTTCCCAGCCTCACGTTCAGCAAGATGAATCTACCCTTCATGGGGCTTCCTCTCACCATGGGATGGGCAAGCGGGTTGGACCATGTTTGGAGGCCAGAGGGAAGCCGGGCTGAGACAGTGAGCTTTGCTCCGGTTGTGTCTTTGCCGTTGCAGTGGAGCCCTTACCTGAGCGTTGTGCCCTTTGCTGGTTGGCAGGAGCAGCTCTTTTCGACACAGGAGAGGTTTTCTGATTCGACAGACGGGCACATGGGCACTTACCATTACGGTGTCTCAGTCTCAAGCGAGCTTTCCAGAATCTACCAATACGGCGGGGAAAGGGTAAGCGCCGTGAAGCATACAATTCAGCCGGAACTGCGCTATGATGCCCTGGGGCATTCCACATCAGGCGATTTTCCGGATGAGTTTTTTCAAAGAGTGCCTTCCGACAGGTTGATCTCCATGGTGATGACCCAGTTTCTGACCGGCAAGGCTCAGAAACCGGACGGCTCCTCCCTTTACAGGGAATGGGCCCGTCTGCGGGTGGTTCAGCCCTTCAGCCTGAGGGAGCAGTTCAAGGATCTGGATGATCCGGACCAGGAGCGCAGAGCTTGGCGCCCCTTGCTGGCGGAACTGGACCTCAGACTCGCAGGGGAAGATTATGGAAGACTCCAATCAGATATAAGAAAAGGCATTTGGGCTGAACCAAAACAGTACCTGAGCCTGAAATTCAGGCAAGAGTTCGACTGGTATGAGAGGGAGTTCGATGACTTGTCCGTGACCCTGAGAGGAGGGGACGGCCGAGGGGACGAGATGTCGCTCTCTTACGGCTGGGGCAGGCGTCTTACTGGAAAAGAGGAGAGGGTAAAGTTTGTTCAGGCCAACATAGGAGTGAGGACCCTGCCCTTCTTGGATCTGCTGGGCCATACCTGGTACAACCAAGACGACGAACGCTTTGCGCGCTACGGTTATGGGTTCATTCTGCACCCTTCCTGTTGGGCTGTAAGGTTCAGCCATATCATAGAGCCCGGTTCTGGTGGAAGGGAGACGGACCATTCATTCAGGCTTCAGGTCTACCTGCTGGGCTTCGATAGGGTGGCCAGCTTCTAGCACGTAATGTCCAAACTAACCCGCATCATTCACGATCAGTGGATGATACGGACTATCTTATGGATATCTTATGAAAAGGCTCCAGGGTCAAAAACACTTTGAGTCTTGGTTTTAGATTTTGCCGGGGTTTGAGGCGGGATATGCAGAAGTGTGACGGCGGCTTGGGGGCCTAGTCCCCAAAGTTACGGGCATTGCAGAATAATCCGGGTTGAATTAAACCCTGGGGAGCGTGGGGTGAGCCTTGTTTTTTCAAGAATAGGGCCGAGGAGTTTTCTTCCGGGCCGCCAAATTCCTTGACACAAGGCCTATTGGGGTGGATAATTGAAATTTCATAGATCTGAATGGCGCAAGGGGGATCAAGGAGTTCATGAAGACACCTCGCACAAGGGCATCGGAGATCCAGAGGGCTTGGCACCTTGTGGACGCCCAGGAGAGGCCTCTCGGGAGGGTGGCCAGTCAGGTAGCAAGGCTCCTCATGGGAAAGCATAAACCAGTTTATGAGCCTCACATGGACACAGGGGATTTCGTTGTGGTGATAAACGCCCAAAAGGTGTATGTGCAGGATCGAAAAAGACTTCAAAAGATTTATTACAGGCACAGCGGCTATCCTGGCGGTCTGAAAGGCACTCCTTTGGGGGAAATGTTGACCCGTAAGCCGGAAGAGGTTTTTAGGATGGCGGTCAGGGGTATGTTGCCCAAGAACAGCTTGGGAAGGCAGATGCTAAGAAAGCTCAAGGTTTACGGCGGGCCGACACATCCCCATGAGGCCCAAAAGCCTAAAGTGTTGGCTTCTTGAAGTTTGTGGGTCATGCAAATTCTGCGGTTCTTTGATCCTGGAGAGAGGAAAAGCAAATGATTTCCGAGAGGTATTATGCAACAGGCAAGAGAAAGACGGCCGTGGCGCGGGTATGGCTTCTTCCAGGCAGCGGTCAGATCACAGTCAACAAAAGGCCTGCCCAGGAATATTTCCCACGCATCACTTTGCTGAGAAGCATGGTCAGGCCTTTGGTGCTCACCGGCAGCCTGGAGCGTTTCGATGTTAGGGCCAATGTTTGCGGCGGAGGCATAGCAGGGCAGGCAGACGCCGTGACCCATGGGATTGCCAGAGCTTTGTTGCAGGTCAGCCCAGAGCTTAGAACCGTGCTCAAGAAGGCCGGCTTGATCCGCAGGGATGCCCGAGAAAAGGAGAGGAAAAAATACGGGCAGAGGGGCGCCAGGGCCAGATTCCAGTTCTCCAAACGCTGAGGGGTTTGGATTGGAAGTTCTTTGCAAAGCCCCCTCGTGGGGCTTTTTTGTTATGGAATGTTGGGAGTCTTTTCGGGTTGATCAGGCCTCGTAAACAGGAGGATGGGTCATGGTGAAAGTTGGGATTGTTGGGGCAACCGGCTATACTGGTGCGGAACTGGTAAGGATTCTCTCCGCTCACCCGGGCGTGTAGCTTTCCGTGCTCACATCCGAGTCTTACGGGGGGCTTGCCTACTCCAAAGTCTACCCTGCCTTGGCAAGGAAGGTGGAGGCCAAGTGCCAGCCCCTGGATCCGGACAAGGTGGCAGAGGCCGCAGAAGTGATCTTCACGGCCCTTCCCCACAGTAAGTCCATGGAGTGTGTGCCCCGCTTCCTTCAACTCGGGAAGAAGGTCCTGGACATGAGTGCTGATTTTCGTCTTAGGGACAGGAATGTCTACGAGCAATGGTACGCGCCCCACAGTGCCTCTCACCTGCTGGAGAGCTCGGCCTACGGCCTGCCGGAGCTGCACAGGGAAAAGATAAGAAGGGCCAGGTTGGTGGCCGTGCCTGGCTGCTATCCCACCTCGGCCATATTGGGGTTGGCCCCCCTGGTCAGGGCGGGCCTGCTGGGGCCAGAGCCAATAATCGTGAACTCGGCCTCCGGAGTGACGGGGGCAGGCCGTTCCTTGGATCTAGGAAGTCTCTTCTGCGAGGTGAACGAGGGTATGAAGGCGTATAAAGTGGCCCAGCACAGGCATACCCCGGAGATGGAGCAGGAGATCTCGGGCCTGGCCGGCCGGGAGGTGCGTGTTATATTTGTGCCGCACCTTCTGCCCATAAGCAGGGGGATCCTCACCACCATCTATATTGGCCCCAAGGAGGCTGTGGGGGAGGAAGATATCCTGGCCGCATATGAAAACTTTTACAAGGCTGAGCCCTTTGTGAGGGTCCTTCCCAAAGGGGTTTTCCCCAATGTGAGGGATGTCAGGGGGAGCAACCTCTGCGACGTGGGCCTGCGGGTGGACCCCCGCACAGGTAAGCTCATTGTTGTGGTGGCCATAGACAACCTGGTGAAGGGGGCCTCCGGCCAGGCGGTCCAGTGCATGAACCTCATGATGGGCTTCCCTGAGGGTGAGGGGCTGGATGCGCCGCCCCTGTTCATTTAAGGTGCTCCAGCGCCGCTTGCGGGAAGCACGGCTTTAGTCCTGTCATGGGCGCCGGTGATTTGCCAAAGGGGTGAGAGATGGGGGCCAAAGGCCCTAAGGGAGATGAAGGAAACAGGAAGGTGGTGTGCAAGAACCGCCGCGCCTGGCACGAGTACGAGATCCTGGAGACCGTGGAGGCGGGGATGGCCCTTGTGGGCACCGAGGTGAAGAGCCTGAGAGAGGGGCGTGTCAATCTCAAGGACTCCTACGCCAAAGTGGAGGGGGAAGAGGTGTTCCTGGTGGATGCCCACATATCCCCATATTCCCACGGGAACATCATGAATCATGATCCCCTGAGGCCGCGCAAGCTCCTGCTCCACAAGCGGGAGATCAGGAGGCTGGCCGGGAAGGTGCAGGAAAGGGGCCTCACCCTGATCCCCCTTCAGATCTACTTCAAGGCCGGAAGGGCCAAGGTGGAGCTGGCCCTGGCCAAGGGCAAGAGGCTCTACGACAAAAGGGCGGCCATCAAGAAGAGGGACGAGAGGAGGGATCTCCAGAGGGAGCTGAAGGGCCGGTAGGGTGGTGGCTCCCCGTTTCTCAGCCATTGTCCTAAGGCCGTATATGGGAACCAAGGGGGCTAAACGAGGCTCGGGGGCCGTTGGCTAGGGTTTTTTTGGGGGGCGGCGGGCCTGAAGCGTTGCATCGGGTGCTGCCGGGTGATAGATTATTCATAGAGATTTCAAAGTAACCCGAGAGGGGGGCGAAAAGGGTTCGACGGGGACAGTTGAGGTCAAAGTTGCGTGCCGAGGTTCCTACTTCCTCGTAAAACAGGTAGGGTTCAACGATAGTCGCCGACAACTACGACTACGCCCTGGCCGCCTAAGGCCACGTCCCTCTGGTCAGGCCCGCAGGGCCGGAAGGGGCGTCGATCAGCGGGCTGGCCGAATCCTTCCCGCCTGAGGGGGAGGAGGCGAGACTCAATCAGGCTGGTCCCTTGGGAATCTCTCTCCCGGGAGTCTCAAGGGATGAGAACAAAACGGGAGATACGCACGTAGACGCTTTGGCTGAAGGTTTCCGGACGGGGGTTCGATTCCCCCCGCCTCCACCATCCCATTAATTCTTTTTTGTTTCATTACCTCCCATAAGGCACGTTACTTCAAGCACTTCAAGCCCATTGGTAGTTTGCTGACGTTTCAAAAAATTGCTTTACATCCCGTCAATTTGGCGGTATCTTTGACGTGGTCCTCCGGGCTTGGAGATGTGATGCCGTCAAAAGCGTACAAGACGTTGAAATTGTTCAGCTAACCTTTGGATACCATTTTTTTAGGGGGGTAGGAATCGAACCAGTGACCACAGGAGGAAGCCATGAGCGCACCAAGCAAAAGGTCCTTGTCCGACACCCGCATCAAGGCCCTCAAACCCCGGGATAAGCCCTACAAGGTAGCAGACGGCGGAGGCCTTTATCTGCTCGTGACCCCTTCAGACTCCAAGCTCTGGCGGTTCGACTACAGGTTCAGAGGCAAACGCAAGACGATGGCCTTAGGTGAGTACCCCTACGTGTCCCTGTCCCTGGCCAGGAGGAGGCATGAGAACGCCAAGATGGATTTGGCCCAGGGCATAGACCCCTCGCTCAAGAAGAAAGCAGAGAAGAAGGCCATGAGTGACACCTTTGGGGCCCTGGCTGGTGAGTGGTTTGAGGCAAAGAAAGGCGCTTGGGCCCCAGGCCATGCAGATAAGATCAAGAGCAGGTTGGACAATTGGCTCCTCCCCTGGCTTAAGGGCATCCCTATTCGACAGGTCACAGCCCCCCTTATCCTTGAATGTGCAAGGAAGGCCGAACAGACAGGCAGGCTGGAGACAGCACACAGGGTTGTTCAGATAGCAGGCCAGATCATTCGCTACGCAATGGCGACAGGCAGGGCGGAGAGCGACCCCACCCCGGCCCTTAGAGGGGCCCTCATGCCCTCCCCTAAGAAGCACTACCCCGCACCTACCACCCCCGATGCCCTGGCCGAGGTGCTCAAGGCTATCTGGTCCTACGAGGGGGGCGTTGTGGTCAAGGCCGCCTTGCAAATCCTGGCCCTCACCTTCCAGAGGCCTGGGGAAGTAAGGCACATGAAGTGGGGTGAGCTTGACCTTGAGGCCAAACAGTGGCGCTTCACCGTGAGCAAGACCAAGACCGAGCACCTGGTCCCCCTCTCAAAACAGGCCCTTGAAGTGATTGAAGGCTTGCGGCCCCTCACAGGTAGCAGCCCCTATGTGTTCGCAAGCCTAACGCGAAGGGGGAGGCCTATCAGCAACATGACCATGAACAGGGCCCTTCAGACCATGGGCTTCTCCACCAAGGACGAGATCACCTCTCATGGCTTCAGGTCCGCAGCAAGGACCCTGCTTCACGAGCACCTGAAGTGCAACCCCGACGTGATTGAGCACCAACTCGCTCACCGTGTTCCAGACCGCTTAGGCCAGGCCTACAACAGAACCAGGTTCTTGGAGGAAAGGCGCATGATGATGCAGCGCTGGGCCGACTACCTGGACCGCCTTAGGACAGGGCAGGAGAGCAAGGTTGTGCCTTTCCCCAACAGCAGGGATATTGTATAGGGGCCCGAGGAGATCGTGGCTCTACGGGCCCCCTGGTGCGAGAGAGAGGCATCTAT
>CAYPWF010000093.1:0-1956 GCA_964414345.1 uncultured Desulfarculaceae bacterium | reverse complement strand
TTGGTCAAAAACGAAGAGATCCTGAGACCCAAAGATGTGGTTCGGGTGACCGGCCTGTCGCGGGTAACAGTGTGGCGACTCTCTAAGGCCGGGGAGTTCCCTGCTTCGGTTCGGCTCGGCCCCCGGAGCGTGGGATGGCGGCGCAGTGAGATCGACGAATGGATGGCGAGTTTGCAGCCATCGGACTAACCCCGGGTTGGCTCAAGCGTAGATAGCCCGGACAGAAGAAAAGATAAGTGCTAAGTGAGGTGAGGTGCCTTCCCCCAGGGGCCCAGGTGGGTGGCATGGGGATAGGCCAAGAGGCCAGGAGAGCCGGGCAGGCCGCCTGAAGGCCGTGGAGGGGAAAGGCCGAACTAACTAATCCGGTGGGGAGATGCGGTTAGAAGGGGTCCGAGAGGCAGGGTCAGCCTCCGGGGAAAATAGTTTAAGGAGTTATGAATGCACCGATCCACAAAAGACAAATGCTTGCAGGAAGCCCAAGACCAAGCCCGCCAAGCCGTCATCGCCTTTGCCGAGGCCCTGGTGAGTGACTGGGTGAGCCTTCCCCCGCCTGATCAAGATAAGAGGCTGGGATCACTAGCATTCCAGAGCCGGCACCTTCCTGATTCAACCCGAAATGTAATAGGGGGTTTGCTGGCCAAGGCCAAAATACTCTCTAAGAAAGAGTTTCTAAAAATGGCGAGCCCCCCAAAGCCCGAGCCAGAGGCCACCCCCACCAACGGCAAGGAGCCAAGGCCTTGTTACTCAGCCGTTTTTCCAGGCCTGGTGGACTTGGTTGAAGACGACAACGGCGAACCGGCCTTTGCAATCGCCATAGATGATCAAGTAGAAATTCACAAAGAATGGATCGGCCAGGGCAACGAGCCCTTGAAGCCGCCTCCAACCGATCGGATCCCCTTCAGCCTTGTGCCGGCGCAGATGATCCAGGGCCCCCTTGAGGATGTGGATATTGGAGAACTGGCCCAAGAGCTGGAGAAAGCCTTCAAGGATGCGGCCGTTCTGCCAAGTGATGAGCATTACAAGCTGCTTGTGCTTTGGACGTTGGCCACCTACATGCTAGAAAACACCCGTTATTTCATAGGGTTGCTATTTCTAGGCCCCCCTGAGAGAGGCAAATCAAGGCTGCTCAAGGCCCTTGCCGCCTTGTGTTACAGAGCTTGGAAGACCGAGACGCTTAACGAGTCCGACATCTTCCGGTTCACAGAGCGAGTTCATGGAACCCTTTTGCTGGACCTGTATGACGTAATGTCAAAGCTTGACCACACAGGGGCAATAGATATCCTTCTTGCCCTTCCCGAGAAAGGCACCAAGGTTGCGCGAGTTACCAAGCCGGATGCCCCCGCGTTTGAGGATACCCAATACTTTGAGCCCTTCGCCCCCTGTGCAATGGCCCTAAACAAGGCAGTTCCCCAAGGGCATCCCTTGGCCACCCGATTCATCCAAATAATCCCCCCTGAAGCCCGAGGCCGGAACTTCCAAGATCTGACCCCCGACAGAATTCTTGGGCTTAGGGCCAGGCTTCTTAAGTGGCGCGCCTTGTGGCTTTATCGCCCCTTGCCGCAGGCCGAGAAGCTTTGCGATGGAAGGCTTGGCGATACGACACAGATCCTTGCACGAGTGGCCGCCCTTATGCCCCCAGAGTACGGCCAGGCACTGGCCAAGTTGATTCGGGGCTTGTTGGCCGAGCGTGCTAGGAACGAGGAGGAATCCCGAGAAGGGAGGGTTGTGCGGGCTCTCTACTCCCTCCGAGAGCAAGTCACAGACGGCCGGCTCAGCATTCGCATTGTAACCGAGGAAATCAATCGAGAGGCAGAAAGCGATGATCCGAAAATCTCATCGGTCTGGGTGGGCCGTGTCTGCCGAACGCTAGGGATCCCCCTCTCGAGAGACAGGAAGGAGCGCTTCCTCATTTGGGAGGACGACCTGCTCATTCCACTGTTCCAAAGATATACGGGC
>CAYPWF010000092.1:0-12120 GCA_964414345.1 uncultured Desulfarculaceae bacterium | reverse complement strand
GAAAGGGCTTGACAGGGCCGGGCCGGCGTGTTCTAATCCGGAGACAATTGAGGAGGGAGCCGATGGTCGGCAGAAGATATTACCGGGGCTTTTACTTTTATTATTGGTTTGGGCCCTGGTCTGCCCGTCGGCTCGGAGGTTGAAACGCTAGGGTAGGGACAACGCGATTCGATCAGAGCCATGGGTGGGCCAGATCAGGTCCCCCATGGCTCTTTATTTTTGGAGGGCCATGGGGGACGGGCACAGACCCCATGGCCCTTCTCGTTTGTCCCCCCAGGACAGGAGGCTGCCATGCTCATCGTCATGTCAAGGCAGGCTACGGGGACCCAGGTCCAGCAGATTGCCAACTGGGTGGAGTCGGTTGGATACCGTGCCCGCGTGGCGACCAATGAGGGCCGCACCATCATCGGGGTGCTGGGGGACGACCCTGCCATGGGCCCCCTGGGGGAGACCGCCAGGGAGCGATTCGGTGGGGTAGAGAGGATAGTGGGTCGAGCCAAGCCCTATCCTCTGGCCAGCCTGGAGGCGCGGGACTGTAGGAGCGTGATCCGGGTGGGCAGCCTGGGGATCGGTGGGGGAGGCCTGGTGGTCATGGCCGGGCCTTGCTCGGTGGAGAGCGAGGAGCAGCTTATGGAGGCCGCTTACCTGGTGAAGAAGGCCGGCGCCCAGGTGCTCAGGGGTGGGGCCTTCAAGCCCAGGACCTCACCCTACAGCTTCCAGGGGTTGGGGGAGGAGGGCTTGAGGCTCCTGCGCAGGGCAGCAGACGGTGTGGGCCTCCCTGTGGTTACGGAAGTGATGAACACCGAGGAGGTGCCCATGGTGGAGGAGTATGCCGATATCCTCCAGATTGGGGCCCGAAACGTGCAGAACTTTCCCCTGCTCAAGAGAGTGGGGCGGAGCTCCAAACCGGTGCTCCTAAAACGGGGCATGATGCTCACGGTGGAGGAGCTCCTCATGTCCGCGGAGTATATCCTCTCGGCCGGAAACGATCAGGTGATCCTGTGCGAGCGGGGTATCCGCACCTTCGAGACCGCCACCCGCTCCACCCTGGATCTGAGCGCTGTGCCTGTGCTCAGAGAACTCACTCACCTGCCCGTGATAGTGGATCCAAGTCATGCGGCCGGCAACTGGAAATACGTTTTGCCCCTGGCCAGGGCAGCCGTGGCCGTTGGGGCGGACGGAATCTTGGTGGAGGTCCACCCGCGTCCAGAGGAGGCCCTGTGCGATGGGGGCCAATCCCTCAAACCGGAGAACTTCTACCGCCTCATGGACCAGGTCAGGACCCTGGAGAGAAGCAGGTGGGAACTTCCATGAAGAGCATTGATGTCAAGCTGGGATCCACTGGGGAGAGCTCCCACCAGATACATATAGGGAGGGACATACTGGATCGCATGGCCCTCGTGATCCTCCGGTCTCGTTGGGCCTGCAGGTACGTGGTGGTAAGCGACCAGCAGGTGGCAGCTATCCATGGGCCTGGGGTTCTCGGGGCCATGCGTGGGGCAGGCCTGATGGTGGACCTCTTGGAGATACCCCCGGGGGAGAGCTCCAAGGACGTTCCAACGTGTCTGGATCTCGCCAAGAGGCTCGTGCGGCTAGGTGTTGACCGAGGCTTTTGTCTTGTGGCCCTAGGCGGAGGGGTCGTGGGAGACCTCACTGGGTTCTTGGCCTCAATCTACATGAGGGGAATTGCCTACATTCAGGTGCCAACCACCCTTCTGGCTCAGGTGGACAGCTCTATCGGCGGGAAGACAGGGGTGGATCTTGAGGAGGGCAAGAACCTCTTAGGCACCTTCTATCAACCCAGGGCTGTATTCGTGGACCTGGCCTTCCTGGAGACGCTCCCAGAGGCCCAGATCAAAGAAGGTCTCTCAGAGGTGGTCAAGTATGGGCTCATCGAGGAGCCGGAGCTCCTGGCCGAGCTGGACTCCGGATTGAACCCCCACGGGAGCCCTGACCCCGCCTGGATGGAGGCTCTGGTGGAACGCTGCTGCCTTATCAAGAAACGCTTCGTGGAGATGGACGAGAGGGACCGTGGGGTTCGCCGGATCCTGAATTTCGGCCACACCGTGGGCCACGCCCTGGAGGCGGCCTCGGGTTACAGCCTCTCCCATGGGGAAGGGGTGGCTCTGGGGATGGTGGCTGCCGCCCGGCTCTCTGCCAGGCTGGCAGGCCTCCCAGGCGAGGAGGTCTCCCGCCTGGAGGGTCTTCTGGGGCGCTTGGGCCTGCCCACGCGGATCCCACAGCGGATCCCAACCTCGGGAGTCCTGGAGTGCATGGAGAGAGACAAGAAGAGAGAGGGCAAGGGAGTCCCCCTGGTTTTACTGAAGAGGCCGGGGTTGCCTTTCATCCAGGACTGGGTGCCGGGGGATTGCGTGAGGCAGGTCCTGGAGGAGCTCAAGACATGACAGGGCCGTCTTTGGAAATGCTTAGGCTACAGCTGGGAGAGGTGGACGAGGCCATAGTTGGTCTTCTTAACCAGCGGGCGCGTTTGGCCCTCTCCATAGGAGATCTCAAGCGATCTTTGGGCAGCCAGGTGTACGACCCTGCCCAGGAGGCTCGCGTTCTGAGGCGGCTGGGGGATTTCAACCATGGCCCCCTGCCTCTCCAGGCCCTCGTGGAGATCTTCAAGGAGATCCTCTCCTGCTGCAGGGCTATCCAGGAACGAGTGCGGGTAAGTTTCCTGGGGCCCCCAGGCTCCTTCAGCCATTGGGCAGCACTGTGCGGTTTCGGCCGATCAGCCGAATTCCTGCCCCTGGCCACGATCCAGGAGGTAATCAGAGCAGCCGAGAGGGGCCAGGCGCAATGGGCTGTGGTGCCCATAGAGAACTCGGCCGAGGGTTCGGTGAAGGCCACCCTGGACGGGTTGGTCTCAACCACGTTGAGCGTCAGGGGGGAGGTCTTGGTGCCCATAGTTCATTGCCTTCTCTCCAAGGCATCCTCTCTGGACAGAATCCATCGCGTATACTCTCACCCACAGGGCCTGGCCCAGTGCCAAAGCTGGCTGAGGGAGCATCTCCCTGGAAGGGAGCTGGTGGAAGTATCGAGCACTTCCCAGGGGGCTGCGCGGGCGGCAGGAGATCCAGATGGAGCTGCCGTTGCAAGTCGCCTGAGCGCTGAGCTTCATGGCCTCCAAGTCTTGGCCGAGGCCATCCAGGGCTCTTCAGCCAATATGACGCGTTTTCTGATCCTGGGAAGGGGACAGAGCTGCCCCACGGGCAATGACAAGACCTCCATCCTCTTTGCAACCAGGCATGTTCCAGGGGCCTTGTGCATGGCCCTTTCACCCCTGGCCCGGCAGGGCTTGAATCTTCTGCGCATAGAGTCCTACCCCATTAGGGATCGAGCGTGGGAGTACCTCTTTTTCGCCGACATCCAGGGACACCAGGCCGATGTCCCAGTATGTACAGCCTTGGAGAGGATGCAGCAAGAGGTGACATTGCTTCGAGTCCTTGGGTCTTACCCCAAGGGATTGGAGCCGCAATGATATGCGCTTCCATAAGGGCGCGTGACACAAGGGAGGCCCTCTGCGAGATGGAGCTTGCCTTTGGCCTGGCCGACCTGGTGGAGCTCAGGCTGGATCTGATGGAGGAGTGGGACCTCAAGCTTCTGCTTGCTCGAAGGAAGGGGCCGGTTGTGATCACGGCCCGAAGCGGACGAGAGGGTGGGGGCTTCAGAGGTAGCGAGCAAGAGAGAATCGGGCTTCTTGGGGAGGCTGTCAAGCTGGGAGCGGATTTCGTGGATGTGGAATTGAGCACAGAGGGCCGGCTCCTTGAGAGCTTGCGGGAGCTTCTCAAAGGCAAGGGGTGTGCCACCCGACTGATCCTCTCATGGCACAACTGGGAGAGCACCCCCCCGGTCCGAACCCTCAGGACTGTTGCCAAGAGGTGTATGAGTGCAGGAGCGGATATAGCCAAGATCGTTACAACGGCCTTGAGACCCGAGCACAACCTGACAGCGCTCCAGCTCGTGTGTTGGGGGAAGACCCACGGCATACCCGTCATTTCCTTCTGTATGGGGGAGCTTGGGAAACCAAGCAGGGTCATGGCTCCGCTTCTGGGTGCCCCATTCACCTACGGTTGCTTGTCCCCAGAGAAAGAAGTGGCACCAGGCCAGGTGACACTGGAGGAGCTTGGAGAAACCTTGCGAATCCTGGGAGGAGGCCTTGGACAAGAAGGCTAGGAACAGGTGGCAGGAACCCCCGCAAGTATTCGGGCTTCTTGGAAACCCCGTGGCCCACAGCCTCTCTCCTGCCATGCATCGGGCAGCCTTCCAGGCCATGGGGCTCGAGGCCGAGTATGTGGCCTTCCAGGTGGTGGATCTGCCCTCTGCAATAGCAGGGCTGCGGGGCCTGGGCTTGCGCGGGGCGAGCGTCACCATTCCCTTCAAAGAACAGGTTATTCCCCTGCTGGACCAGGTGGATGAAGTGGCTGTGAAGATCGGGGCCGTCAACACAATCCTCAGCAGCGGCGGAAGGCTAACCGGGCACAATACGGACTGGGTAGGGTTCCTAAACGCTCTTTCCAGCCAGGTGGAGATTCGGGGGGAATCCTTCGCCATACTGGGTGGAGGGGGCGCAGCCCGAGCGGCTGCTTATGGGATCATGAGCTCAGGGGGCAGGGCCATAATCCTTAACAGGGACCCACAGAGGGCCAGAAAGGTGGGCCGGGAGCTTGGGTGCCTGTGCCATCCTCTGGAGAGGCTTGGAGAGGTTCAGGCCCAGGTCCTGATCAACACGACCCCCGTGGGCATGAGCCCCAGGGAGGGTGAGAGCCCTGTTTCTCGAGAAATTCTTAGAAAATTCAAATTGGTAATGGACGTGGTGTACAACCCTGTCCGCACAAGGTTGCTGCGGGAGGCCCAGGAAGAGGGGGCCTTGACCATAACAGGGGTTGAGATGTTCGTGCAGCAGGGGGCCGATCAGATCCGTCTCTGGACCCACATGGAGCCCCCTTTGGAGGTCATGAGGCAGGTGGTGCTTGGACACTTGGAACAAGACCATGGAGATTGAACCTTGCGGGCCCGCAGAGGCAGTGGTGCGGGTCCCGGGTTCCAAGAGCCTCACCCAGAGGGCCCTGCTTATGGCGGCCCTGGCCCAGGGAGAGAGCCAGCTTAGGGGTGCCCTGCTTTGCGAGGACACAATGCACCTGATCCGCGCTCTTAGGGAGCTGGGAGCCTCCATCCGGGAAGAAGGGCATGCCCTTAGGGTTCAGGGAACAGGTGGAAGGCTCAGGAACCCAGGCAAAGAGCTCTTCCTTGGCAACAACGGGACTGGATTGAGGTTTCTCACCTCGGCGGTCTGCCTGGGTCAAGGGACATACAAGCTCACGGGGTTACCGAGATTGTGCGAGCGACCCATGGGCCCCTTGCTTGGGAGCCTGGGTCAGCTGGGGGCGCAGGTGCTAAGCGAGAGTGGGAACGGCTGTGCGCCTATTCTCGTGCATGCCACAGGCGGCCTTGAAGGAGGGCTTGTCAGGCTTCCCGCTTCCGAGAGCAGCCAATACGGCTCCTCGCTGCTCATATGTGGGGCCTTGATGAGAGGGGGTCTGGTGCTGGAGCTGGAGGGGAAGGTGGTTTCCAGACCCTACCTCGGGATGACCATCCAGATCATGAGGGCCTTCGGGGTAAATGTGATGGAGGAGTCCCCCAGCAGGTTGCGCGTGCCAGGAGCTGGGACTTACACGGGTTGCTCCTTGGAGATAGAGGGAGACCTCTCGAGCGGCTCCTACTTTCTGGCTGCGGCCGTGCTCTGCGGGGGGCGGGTGCGAATTGAAGGGGTGGGGGCAGGCACGCTCCAGGGTGACATACGGATCTGCCAGGTGCTTGAGGAGATGGGCTCCAGGGTCAGCGTTGGGGAGTCCTGGGTCCAGGTGGAAGGCAGAGCCTTGGCCCAAGGTGAGCTGGTGGTGGATCTTGGAGACGCTCCTGATCTGGTCCCGACAGTTGCAGTGGTGGCGGCGGTTCGTCCTGGTAGGACAAGAATTGCGCGGGTGGCCCACCTGAGGTTCAAGGAGAGCGACAGGCTTGCCGTGCTGGCCCGGGAGCTCGAGAAGCTTGGGGTGCAGGTGGAGCAGCTCGAGGATGGGCTCGTCATTCACGGGGGAAAGCCCCACGGGGGCCAGATAGATCCTCATGGAGACCATAGGATCGCCATGAGCTTTGCGCTCCTGGGGCTCAGGGTGGGAGGGATCAGGATCCAAGACCCCGGGTGCGTGGCCAAGTCATACCCGGGTTTCTGGGAGGATCTTGGGAGGCTCATCAGATCATGAAGATCAGGCTCATGGGCTACAGGTGCAGCGGGAAGAGCTCTGTGGGAAGGGCCCTTGCCCTGGATCTCGGCGTGCCTTTCTGGGACACGGACCGTGTCCTTGAATCGCGGGTAGGAAAGAGCATTCAGGATATGGTGGCATATGAGGGGTGGGAATCCTTTCGTGCCATGGAGCGAGAGGTACTGATGGAGCTTCTGGAGATGGAGCCGGCGGTACTGGCCTTGGGGGGAGGAGCGGTCCTGGATCCCATCAACCGGCTGGCCCTTCGCCAACAAGGGCTGAACGTGTGGCTTGTGGCCAGTGCTCAGACCATCTTGGAAAGAATGGCCCAAGATCCAGAAAGCCCCCTTCGAAGGCCGGCTCTTACTTCCTTGGGGCCTGAGGAGGAGGTGCGAAGCCTCCTGCGTGAGAGAGAGCCTCTCTACAGGGAGGTGGCTCACGTTCGGGTTTACACGGACCATCGGCCTGTGGAGAAGCTGGTGAGGGAGATCCTGGAGCTCCTGGGGCGGGCCGTGGCAGAGACCCCCTCTGCCAGGGGGACTTAGAGATGGCGGGTAACACAATGGGAGTGGTTTTTCGGGTCACGACCTGGGGGGAGTCTCACGGACCTGCAATGGGTGCAGTCATAGACGGCTGTCCGCCGGGAATAAAGCTGAGCGAGGAGGAGATCCAGAGGGAGTTGGATCGCCGGAAGCCCTCTGAGCTTCCGTGGAGCACTCCTCGAAGGGAATCGGACCGGGTGGAGATCCTCTCGGGGCTCATGGAGGGGAGAACCCTGGGAACCCCCATATCGCTTCTGGTGAGAAACGCCGATCCCCGAGGCTCGGACTACCAATCGATCAGAGATGTTTTCCGGCCAGGTCACGGGGATTACACATACTTTCGCAAGTATGGCATAAGGGAGCATAGAGGTGGAGGCAGGGCCTCTGCCCGAGAGACCGTGGCCAGGGTGGCGGCCGGGGCCGTGGCCCGAAAGGTGATAGGAAGGGCTGGGATCCGGGTCCTGGCCCTCACCCGGGAGTTGGGGGGGATACTTGCCAGGGGGGAGATCTGGGAGGAAATGGAGCGCAACCCCTTGAGGTGCCCGGATCCTGAGGCTGCATCCCAAATGCTAAAGCTTCTGGAGCAGGCCATGGCAGAGGGAGACACCCTCGGGGGCATAGTGGAGATAAGGGTCAAGGGCTGTGAGGCGGGGCTCGGGGAGCCTGTGTTCGACAAGATGGATGCGGATCTGGCCAAGGCTCTCATGAGCATCGGCTCGGTCAAGGGGGTGGAGATAGGGGCGGGCTTCCAGGCCGCCCGAATGAGAGGCTCCCAGTGCAACGATCCAATGGCTCCTGGAGGGTTCTTGAGCAACCATGCCGGAGGGATCCTGGCTGGTATCACAAGCGGGGAAGAGATACTGATCAGGGCTGCATGCAAGCCGGTTCCCTCCATCCGAAGGGAGCAGAGGAGTGTGGACAAGGAGGGGAATCCCGTGACATTGACCCTCGGAGGCAGACACGATGTGTGCGTGATCCCGCGCATTCTGCCTGTGTGCGAAGCCATGGTGTGCCTGGTCCTGGCGGACCATCTTCTCAGACAGAGGGCTCTCAGCCCATGAGGAGTCTCCAGATAGGCATAGTCGGTGGCACGCGGGGCATGGGGCTTTGGATGGCAAGGCTCCTTGCCGGGGAGGGCCACAGGGTGCATGCCTGGGGGAAGGCCTCTGCCTCCCAGATGGAGAGGCTCATCCCTGGCTGCCAGGTCATATTCGTGAGCGTGCCGCTGGGCGTGACCCGGGAGGTCATCCAGAGGGTGGGGCCCCTGGTTGGGCCGGAGGCCGGGCTCATGGACCTGAGCTCCCTGAAGGCAGAGCCCCTCAAGGAGATGCTCTCATGCAGCTCCTCGGATGTGGTGGGGCTCCACCCTCTTTTCGGCCCAAGGGTTCGCTCCCTGAAGGGCAAAGGGGTGGTGGTTTGCAGGGGGAGGGGAACCAAGTGGTTCTCTTGGGTCAGGGGGCTGCTGCAGAGCCAGGGGGCCAGGCTGGTGGAGATGGACCCTCAGGAGCATGACAGGGCCATGGCCGTGGTGCAGGTTCTGACCCATCTGAACACCATGAGCATGGGTCTGGTGATGAAAAGCCGGGGCATTGGCCATGAGGAACTCTCCCGGCTGGCCACCCCGGTTTTCAGAAAAAAAATGGCCATGGTGCGAAAAGTGTTTCATGAAAACCCTGATCTTTACTGCAGCATAGTGGCCCTAAACCCCTATTCCGCAGAGATCCTGGAGGATTACTCAAGGGTCTTGGCCGCACTTAGTCCTCTTGTGGGAGCCCGGGATTCGGAGGGGCTCAAAAACCTGCTAACCCGGATTACTCTCCAAAGCCCTTAACTTTGGGGCTCAAGCCCCCAAGCCCCCTGTACACTTGGACATATTGCGACTCGAAGCAGGATAAACTCTGAAACCGTAAAGCAGGCTGATTTTGAGTATGGACCGGTTTCCCCACCTGTGCATTCCAGTGAAGGCGGTTCCTGCCTCTCACTTCCTCACTGCCACTGGGAAATCTGGCACATTGGGGGGTTTGACCGTGGTCGGGGTCTGTTGGCCTTCGGTTAGCTCCTTGACCCTCTCGGAAACGTAAAGGTCCAGCATGTTCACTGTGATCCTCCCGGTTCCCCTGAAGTCCGCTTTTCCTCCTATGCCCTCCACCAGGGCCCGGGTAAAGGCCCCGTTCCCCCACTGCGGGTTCTCCAAGGAATACTGCCTCCCTGTGGCAGAAGAGAAGACTATTGCCCCGTTTTCGGCGCTGGCCAGTTCGTTGACCACTGTGCCCACATCCAGTGCCGCCCTCCTTTTCATCTTGCCCATTATGTTGCCTGAGTGACAGGCATCTATGAAGACCAAGACCTTCCCGGCTATGGCCGCCACCGTGGAGGTTATGTCCGCCTGGGAAATGCCTGTGCGTTTGAGTTTTTCCAGATCCGCATCCACAGGGAGAAAGTAGAACATGCCGTTGGGATCATTGATGCCGTGGCCCGCAAGAAAGAGAATCGCCACGTCCTTCTGGGTGACCTCTCTTTGGAGCCATTCCAGGCCGTCCAGTATGTTCCCTTTGGTGGCCTGGGCATCCGTGAGGATCCTGGCCTGAACGCCTTCATAGAGGGAGCTTTGCTGCCTTTTCCAGATCTCCCCGAAATCCATGGCGTCCTTTGCCGAGAGGCCCAGGCGCAACCCCTGGTCCTGGTAGTTGGCCACACCCACGGCCAGCACGTAGAGCTTTGGTCTTATGCGGAACTCCTCCTTAGCTGCAGCTCCCCGCCATTTGAGTCTCAAGGTGGCAGGCTCGCTTGCTGCATGGCGGTTTTCCGCCACAAGGGAGATCTCACAGTCCCTGGGCGGGATGGAGAGGGAGAGCTCCCCCTTTTCCCCAAGCTTCGAGGGGTCTTCCAGCTTCAAGACAGGCCTACCGTCTACTAGGGCCCTAAGACCGGTCAGGGGATCTCGGCTCCTGACAGAATAGCGGACAGTAACCGAGGCGGTGGAAACCTCCGTGTTCTCCGCAGGAGAGAGTATGCGCACAACGGGTGGGAGTTTTTCCTCTATGGAGACCTGCTCCGTGAGCTTTCTGTCAGAATCCCTGTTGGCTGCCAGCAAGGCTTCTTTTTCATCCAAGGAAACCATCAGCTTGTCAACAACGTCCGGCCGGGAGTAAACAGACCTGAAACGAGAAGCAGGGAAAAAATCCCCTTCCCTGTCCCGGCTGCGATTCACATGCCAACCTATGAGGTCCTCTCCGCCCGGGGAGGCGTGGTAGTAACCCGAAGGGGTCCAGAGAATCCATCTCTTGCGGTCCTTGTGGGGGAACAGGGCCAGAAGCTCCTTGCCGTCGGAGCCTCTGAACCAGCGGATTGTCCCGTCGCCCATGGCAGCCACAATCAGTTTGCCGTTTGTGTTAACCGCAAAGGCCGCCTGGGTGGGAACTGTCCAAATCATCCGGCCCAGTTTGTCAAATAGGGATACGGCCCAGTCGGATCCCAGAACGAACCCTGAGCGATCCGGGAGCACGGCCAGGGATCTAGAAAGCCCGCCTCCAGGGACTGGGAGCGGTTTCTCACCAAACTTGGGAGAGGGGGAGTTTTTCCAGTCCTTCACCTCCGTTCCCTCTGTGGAGGGGGGCGCAAGGCTAAGGGAAGTCTTTATGCTCCTAAAGATGCTCTCAGTAGGATCAAAGAGGCTTCTTTCGCTTACCGAGAAGACGGCGGGTTCCCTTCCCATGCTCTCCAAGCAGAACCCCACGGTCCACCCGTCATCCGAGATCAAGAGTTTCTCTGCATTGAACCTGTGGTTGGGGGTGGGGGCCTCTTTCAGAAATCTGATCTTGTCTCCTGCGTCCAGTAGGCCGAAAGAGGCAGGCTCGGTTGTGGAGAAGGCGATCCCACCGGATTTCATGGGAAGCATATGCGATACGGGGGCTTTTGCAGCAGGTATGTCCTCGTAAGAGCCTTTGCCGGCCTTGTCCCATCTTCTGATCTTCCAGACCCCCTTGGCCCCGAACGCTCCGGCGGCGTAAAGGCGAGTTCCGTCCCAGGACCATGCCACAAGCTGCAATCCATGATTCCTGGGCACTCCGGAGGTATCCGGGGAAAAGGAGTGGGACAAGACATGCCCCTTGAGTTCCAGGACCTCCACCCTGGAATCCTCTCTGAAGCCCACGGCCAGCTTGGTTCCATCAGGGGAGAAGGCTATGCCCAAAGGATGGCTGCCTCCCTGTAGACTGAAACTGCTCACAGGTGCCAGCCTCACGTGCTTTTCCCGGGCCTTTTCCATATCCGAGAGATCGTAGAGCCTCACCGAACCGTCCAGGCAGGTGGTGGCCAGAAGCTTACCCCCTCTATGGAAGTCTGCCCCCAGGGCTGCTGCGCCGTATTGCTGGTCCAAACCGGTTGCTTCTTTTTCCCCTGCACGGAAAAGCCTGATCCCTCCCTTGTAAAGCGTTGCAGCCAGCCACTTCCCGTCCGGAGAATAGGCCAGGTGATGTATGCTGGAGGGCTGCCCCTCGGTGCGTGATACAAGCTCCCCGGTAGAGGTATCGAACAGGTAAACGAAGGACTCCCCCTCCCAGCTTTTGCCCGTCTGTCCTGCACAGGCCACGGTTTTCCCGTCCGCAGAAATGGCCAGGGCATAAAGCTTTCCCTCATGACCCGCAGCTACGGGCGGGCGAAGAGTTCGCAGAAGAAGTGGTTCTCTGCCCGAGGAGATGTCCCACACCCTGGCTGTCTTATCAGTGCCTGCCGTCACAAGCAGGCGGTCAAGGGAATCTACTGCAATTCTGGTTATCCGGCCGGTATGGTGGCCTGTCTCAAGAGCCAGCACCGGCTCTGTAGATTGGGCCCATGAGGAGCCCCCATCCCAAAGCCACGAGTGGCAAGCTCCCCACACGGCCGCTCCAGCCAAGAGTATGGCAAGCCTATTCATGGAGGCCTCCTTTGTTCAGAGGCACTGGAAGGGAAGGACATTTTACATCTTGTTGAGACAAAATGACTCTATGCCAAAAAGCCTGAGAGGGTCAAGGGGTGTGTCCTAACCCCAATTATTCCCCAAAGCCTGCCACTTTGGGGGCTCAAACCCTGCTCACACCTTGGCATATTCCGACTCAAACCAGGGCCAGATCTAAGAACGACCCCCGGGTGTTTCCGAGCGTGGACCGTTTTTGTCCTAACATCCCCTCAAGACAGCCTGCATAATCAACTCGTAAGTGATCACAGGGTGACGGCGTTTCTCGGAGCGGCTTGGCGGAGGCGCTTTGATTTTCCAGGATTTGGACCTGGGGGAAGCCCTCTCGGCCGAAGCGCAGCTGAGGCCGACCGAGGGA
>CAYPWF010000091.1:0-12965 GCA_964414345.1 uncultured Desulfarculaceae bacterium | reverse complement strand
CAAATTGGCTTCCCGTTCCGATGCCTCCCGGTCTACACCTCGGAAGTTCTGCCTGGCAAAAGGGGCACAGAGGAGATTTTATAGGGGAACGACTGTTCAAATACACTCTTTCCCGAGAATCCGGGCCAACCAATGCAGGCTAGCCCGTGAGCTGATATTACTGTAAATTATTATAACCTGAAAGCCTTCTCACGGCCATGTCTCATCTCCAGGAGGAAGCATGCAGGGGAAAAATCATCCCAAGACGGATCTTATCCGCAGGCATTTGGAGTACCTGCATTTCTACCCCAATTCAGTGGAGGCCAACTACAACCTGGGCCTGGCTTACCTCCAGGCCGGGCAGCTGGAGGAAGCCCTCCTGCAGTTTCAAAGGGCTTTGGATCTGCGCCCTACTTTGGCGGAGGCTTATATAAACATGGGAGGCATATTCTTCCGCCAGGGAAAACTGGATGAGTGCATCCAGGCTAACCAGAAGGCTTTGGAGATTTCCCCCGGGTCCTTCCAAGCCCTTTCCAACCTTTGCTTCGCCCTGCTCCAAAAAGGAATGTGGGAGCAAGCTCTGGATTATGGCAGGCGTGCCCTGGAAGCCAACCCTGAATCGGCCGTGGTGCATCACCATCTGGCCCTGGCTCTGCACAAGTTAGGAAGGAGCAAGGAGGCCTCATATCACCTGGACAGGTCCGAGAGCTTGGGCTTCAAAGCAGACCTCGAATTGCGTTCATCTATAAAAGAGGGGGCTTCCCTTTGATGCCGCCAAGTCTTTAGTTTTCTCCAAAAGTGCAGCCCTCAAACCGCACCGTCCATGACCGTAGGGACAGGCTTCTGCCCGACCTTGAGGGTTGGCTTGGGCATTGGTCAGGCCTCCCTTTTCAGACGCGCACAAGGGCCCTCCTATTGATGTAACCCGGATCATTCTCCAAAGCCCATAACTTTGGGGGCTACGCCCCCAAACCCCCGATGCACTTCTATATGTTCCGACTCAAAACAATACCAAATTTGAAATACAAAGGCAGGGTGCTTTTGAGTATGGACCGGTTTGTTCAAACATGTCATTAACATAGCCTGCATTATCCACTGATCGTGAATAATGCAGGCTAAAAGTTCAATGATAGCGCCCTGATACCCCTTTGAATCTCTCCGTACACAGGTATTCCCATAGGCTCCACCTTCTCCCTGAGCTCCCGGAAACATCTGGTATCGCCGATCAGCCAAAGCGCAGCCCTGCCTTGCCATGAAAAAAGGGGTTCCAAGAGTTCCCAGGAGCCTTCCAAAAGGGGCCGATCCACGTACATGTGTACATGAACGGCCTCTACCCCGGGGTCTTGCACCAAAGCACCGAGCGACTCCTGATAGGCTCTTTGCCTACCCCTTCTTTCTATGGCAGGCCAGATATCCACCGGATTGGAGGGCTCCATCCATGGGGGGAAGACCTCTTGAAGCCTGTTCATGGTAATAGGGGAAAGTTCGGCCAAAGCCATCCCACAACTCTCGAGATGATCAGAAGCCACTATCCCGGCCGCCCCGCTGAAGGTCACCACCGCAACCCGCTTGCCGCCTTTCTTCCCCTTCCAGGTTGAGAGAGCCTTGGTCAGGTCCATGAGCTCCAGAAAATCGTAGGCCCGCAGGATCCCCAGCTGTCTGAAGAACCCCTCAGCAACCCCCACATTGCCGGCCAGGCTTCCGGTGTGGCTCAGGGCGGCCATGGCCCCGCCTCGGCTGATCCCGCCTCTCAGAAGTATGAGGGGTTTCCCAAGATTCTCCACTGCCTTTCTGAATCTAGGCGGATCCGATACAGACTCCAAGTACATGGCCACCACTGCCGTGTCCGGATCCCAGGCAAAGTACTCCAAAAGATCGCACTCATTGATGTCGCTTCGGTTCCCTATTGAGCAGGCCTTGCTGAGCCCAAAATAACCCTCGCTCATAACTTGCATGAGAAAGCCTGCTGAGGCCATGCCGCTTTGGACAATTACTGAGACGTCCCCTGGCCTCAATATCTCCTCCCAAACATGAGGCCTCATAAAGGAAGCCACCATACGGGTACGGCCGTTGACCGCCCCCATGCAGTTAGGGCCCCAGGTGCGAATTCCCAAACCACGGGCCTCGGCCAAACACCTCTCCTGGAGCCTCCTGCCTTGCTCCCCTGTCTCGGCAAATCCCGCACTTTGGATCATCACCCTGGAAACACCTTTTCTACCGCACCTGGTTATGAGCTCGGGCACTTCCCTTGCAGGCACAAACAAGATGGCCAAATCCACCACCTCTGGAAGCTCTTCCACCGATGGATAGCAGGGCGTTCCACAGATTTCTTTGTATTTGGGATTCACAGGGTACAATCTCTCCCCACAATAGCCCAGAAGGTTGGCCACCAAGGCATAGCCGCCCTTTTTGACATCTGGGGTGGCCCCTACCACAGCCACGCTCCTGGGATTTAGGAAACCCTCCAAGAGCTCAAAAATCTCCTGCTTTTCTCTATGCTTTTCCATAGACTTACTCCCCATGGAATCCCCCCTACCCGCTCCCGAGAGATTAAATTCGGCCTCTGTCCTGGCCGAAGCCTCACATCTTACTGCTTGCTCCCGGAGGGCTTCCCCCTACAGGACCCGGAGGCTCCTTCACAAGAGGCCTCCTCCAGGGCTTTCCTGACTCTCTGGGCAACGTACCAATCTATCTGTCTGCAAAGCCCTCTGATCATCTTCACCTCATGGGGCCTAAGAGCCGCCCTGGAGAGAAACTTTCTCACCTTCCTCATCCCGAGCTGGGGGTTGCTGGCCGGGATGGCACAAATTTTCAAAAGGGTCTCCTCCAGGTGTTTGTACATCCCCTCCATTTGGGAGACGGTGGCCAAGCGCTCCTTGTGGACGGGCTGCACTTCTCCTTTCTGCAAGAAGGCCTTACGAAGCTCATAAGAGATTACCAAGACGGCCTGGGCCAGGTTCAGGGAGGCAAATCCGGCCGTGGGGATCCGAACCACCATGTGGCAGAGCTTCAACTCCTCGTTTGAGAGGCCCCGGTCCTCGGGCCCGAAAACCAGTGCCACCTGATCCTGAGGTCCCAAGGCCACAATGCGCTCCGCGGCCTTCCAGGGACTCCAGAGAGGGCCCCTCAGTCCACCCTGTCTTGCCGTACTTCCCACCACCACATGGAAAGAAGCCAAGGCCCCTTCCAGGGAATCGTGGATCTGTATCCCTTTTATCAAGTGTGCGGCTTCCCTTGTAGCCATTCTTTGCATGGCCTCTTGGTCCCACCTTAAAGGCCCCACCACCACTAACCTGGAAAGCCCCATATTCCACATGGCCCTGGCAGAAGCTCCTATGTTCTCAGGGAAACGAGGACGGTGAAGCACCACA
This sequence comes from uncultured Desulfarculaceae bacterium, assembly GCA_964414345.1. Taxonomy (GTDB): domain Bacteria; phylum Desulfobacterota; class Desulfocorpusculales; order Desulfocorpusculum; family Desulfocorpusculum; genus Desulfocorpusculum. The sequence goes on along the minus strand of CAYPWF010000091.1, from coordinate 9,615 downwards.
CCCACCCGGTCCATGGAGCTGCTTTTTTCAGGAGCTTGGGTTCTCATTTTGACCCCTCCGACGGTCTTGGGTGAAAACCTCCTTCAAGCCTCAGCCCCCCTGACCTATATGGAAAAAACTTTTGGCTTCACAGCTCAGCCTCTTGCAAGAGGTGTCCGTAACGCCTCATATAGAGACACTGCTCACAGCTCACATGGCACTCTTCTGGAGCAGGCGCCGAGAGGCCTCTGAGCAGATAGCACCTGAGGGCCCTCACATGCTTTACCAAGCACTTCTCACAGTCATGATCGGACCATCGCCGTGTAAACCCCATCCCAAAATACTCCCAGCAGTACGGGATCTCTTTGCGTCTTTCCTCCTCAAACTGCCACACCAAGGCGGTGTCCATGCCGTTCTCCAAGAAAAAATCCAAGAGCTGTTGCCTAGGCACCCGCCTGTGTCCACCGGGAGTGGAAACAGCTTTGAGTTTCCCCCTCTTTATCCAATTGATCACTGTCTGGCGTGTGACACTGCACATCCGGGCAATGTCGTTAGTGCTGAAGTATTTACCGGCCATGCGCTTAACCAGGATTACTTTTTATTACCCACCCTGGGCACTGCGCCTTCAAGCCCAGGGTAAACTTTGAGGTGTTCCGAAAGAATTCGTCACGAACATGAAACAAAAAGTCAGCCTGTTTCTTGTTACTGATGATATCCCATACATGACCCGCCTTATCCACTCTTACTTATTAGACGCAAACCATCACCCCCATGAGCCACCACGATCAAACTACCCTCGCCCCAAGCAAGGCAGATCTCGCGGGTAAGCACCTCGAAAAGGCCCCCAACTCTGCAAAAAAGGGGGGACATGTTGCCATGTCCCCCCAGGTCAACTTGCGCGGATCTGTGGGCCTCTTTAGAAGGCCCAGGGCCGATCAGATCTCCTCCACGGTAATGGAATCCGTGGGGCAGACCTCTATACAGCTTTCGCACCCGATGCATTCGTCCATGTTCACCGGCTCCGCCTTTCCATTGGCGTCCAGTTCATACACGTCCACCGGGCAAATCTCCACGCACTCTCCATCGCCGTCACACGTTTCCTTGTTCACAGTTACACGATACGGCATCTCCCTTTCCTCCTCGCTAATTTTCGGTCCGAAGACCGGCTCCAATTCCTCTCTCCGGCCCTCGAGGCCTATGGCCTTGCCTTTCCAAGCACTTTAGAGAACCATCTGGAACCTGTCAAGAAGCTTTGAACCCGCTGCCCAGTGCCTCATCTATTTCTTGGAGGAGTCACGGTCAACACCGGAACAGGGGAGTTCTTGACCACCTCCTCGCTCACACTTCCAAAAACAGCCTGACCAGGGAGGTGCTCATGGCTAGAGGAACCATGACCATGGGTAGCCATGACCACCAAATCTATTCCCTGCTGCTCCACATACTTGAGAATCTCCTGGGCGGGATCCCCCACAAGAATCCGTTTATGATAAAGAGGACATCCCCCCAGCTCTGAGTGGCAAATCTGTTCCATGCGCTGTTGGGCCTTCTTTATGACCCAGTCTCTAAACTCTTTCACAGGCCCTGGATGGTCCTGTCCATAGAAGTTCACCACCTGCTCTATGTCTTCAGCCACAAAAACCAGGTGGATCTCCGCCCCGTATTTCTGGGAAAGGGAGGTGACCAAGGGCAATGCCACTGCCGAGTTTTCCGACAAATCAGTAGGCCACAATATCTTCTTGATTTCCTTCATACCAGCTACCCTCCCTCATGTCCCAGACTTCTTTTCCGGTCTTTCCCTATTATGGCCGCCTTCATTGGGCCCCAAGGGCCCGGGGTGCCCTCAAACCCCCTTTTCCTCTTTTATCGATATGGCTATCTTGTAAAGCACTGTCAGGATAAGGAATCCCATGGCCCAGACACCCAAGGTGATAAAAACTTCAGGCCATGTGGGGGAGTATTCGAAGACCTTGTCCAGGGGGTTGGGGATAAAACCTGTCACCACCAAGCCCAGCCCCTTCTCTATCCAAAGGGAGATGAAGACCATGGCGCAGGCCGCAGCTAGAAGCCTCTCGTCGTTGCGGGTACGGGGATTTACCAGCAGATAGGCGGCCACTACAGCCATGATCATGAAAGCCCACCACCAGGGAACCAAGGTGGTGTGGCCGTGGAGGCCCACAAACAGATACTGGAAGTGGTGTGTGTGCTCGGGGATCTTGCTGTAGAAGGCTGTGAAGAGCTCCATCAACACGAAGAATATACTCACAAGCATCGCGTAAGTTACGATCTTGGCCAGGGTCTGGATGGCCTCCTTGCCCGGGTCAAACTTGGTAAGCCGCCTTATTATGAGGCAGAACAGAATAAGGAGCGCGGGCCCAGAGGCAAAGGCCGAGGAGAGAAACCGAGGTGCCATGATGGCCGTCAGCCAGAATCCTCTCCCAGGCAGACCCGCGTAGATGAAGGCCGTGACCGTATGGATGCTTATGGCCCAAGGTATGGATATGTAGATGAATGGTTTGATCCATCCCGGGGGCGCCAATCCTTTTTTTTCAGCACTTAGCACCGTCCAGCCCACCAGGATATTCAGAAGAAGATATCCGTTTAGCACCACCATGTCCCAAAACAGGATGGAGTTGGGGGTAGGATACAGCAGCACGTTGAAGGCCCTGGCCGGCTGCCCAAGGTCCACTATTATGAAGGTCAAACACATGGTGACCGCCGAGACCGCCAGGAACTCCCCCAGTATGGTTATCTTGCCAAAGGTTTTGTAATGATGAAGATAATAGGGCAAGACCAGCATCACGGCCGAGGCAGCCACCCCGACCAGGAAGGTGAACTGGGCTATGTAAAGACCCCATGAGACATCCCTGCTCATCCCCGTGATGCCCAAGCCTTCCATGAGCTGGAGCAGGTAGCAAAGGAAACCCACCCCTATGAAGAGGAGCAGAAAGCCCACCCATCCGTAGTATTTCCTGCTTCCGACTAGCGCCTTCTCCAGCATGGTCACCTCACACTAGATAGTACACCTGGGGCATGGTGCCCAGTTGGGGCTTGCGGCGGATGGCCGTGCGCACCCTGAGGATTTTTCTCACTTCGCTTTCAGCGTCCTCCAAGTCCCCAAAAAAGAGAACCTTTTCCTTGCAGGCCTCTACGCACGCAGGCCTCTTCCCCTTGGCCAGCCTCTCCTCGCAGAAGTTGCACTTCTCCACAACACCCCTGGTGCGGGTAGGGAACTCCTTGTTAACTTCCTTTATAAAAGGCCTGGGATCCCTCCAGTTGAGGCTCCTGGCGCCAAAAGGGCAGCCTGCCATACAGAAACGGCAGCCTATACAGCGATGGTAGTCCATCATTACTATGCCGTCTTCCCGCTTGAAAGTGGCCTTGGTGGGGCACACCCTCACACAAGGGGGGTTATCGCAATGGTTGCAAAGCACTATGACCGGGTGTTTCTTAAGGGCCTCGTCCAGAAAATCATGCTCCTGACCCGGGAAGGCATGTGGAAAGCTCTCGCTCCAGATCCACTTAACCTCATCCTTGGGGTTGGGCATGGAAGGCACGTTGTGGGTCTTGTGACAGGCCTCGAAGCAGTCCCGGCAGTTGTCGGGGCAAGGTTTCTTGAGATCCACGACCATGGCCCAACGTTTTGCGGGAAGCGCCCTGGGATCCGGACCTGTTTTGGAGCCTTGACCTGCTGCCAGCGCATCGGCCAAGGGCTTGGCCCCCACCCCCAGGACCGAGATCCCGGCGATCTTAAGGAAGCTGCGTCGGCTCCGCTCCATCACCTCATCTCCTTGGGCTCTAGGTGGCAGTTCCAGCAATTGGGTGAGACCGCCACGTAGGTATGACAACGATCACAGAACTTGTCCTTCTGGTTGTGGCAGCTCATGCAGGTGTTCTGGAGGCTCATGTCGAACTTCTTTCCACCCAGGCCCACATAAACCCTTTGGCCTTCCCTCACCACCGCATTGCGCCAATCATCTATGAGCTCCATGTGCTTGGCCCTCATGAAAGGGGTAGACTCCACGCATTCTCGCTCTTTTTCGGGCAGCACCAGCTCAGGAGTCACCGCCGCCCTCCCGGCGTTGTACCAGAAAGGGAAAGTCATGAGAGCCACAAAGACCACAAGTCCGATTATGATCTTTTCTGCGTTATACATCCCCGCCGCCCTCCGTTCCCGTCAGAGGCTCCCCGCGCAGATCCAACTCACGAGGCTTCTCCCCCTTCATCACCAGGGCATTGCCCACAAGCTCATGGATACCGGTCACCTGAACTTCCGGCACCCAGTAATCCATGAGGGAGTGGAGCGTGGCCCTGTCTATGGCGCATATACAGGCCAGCCGATTCACCCCGTGCTTCTCGTGCACGTGTTGAACCGCGTTTGCCCTGGGAAAGCCCCCCCGCATCCTCATCTCCAGGTTCTCGTCCGTGCCCAGCCCGGCTCCCCCTCCGCAGCAGAAAGTTTTCTCCCTGATGGTCTCCTCAGGCATTTCGAAGAAGTTGTTGCAAACGTGCTTGAGCACATACCTAGGCTCCTCGAAAAAGCCCATGGCTCTGGCCGGGTTACAGGAGTCGTGAAAGGTCACCCTCAGGTGGTCGTTGCGGCTGGGGTCCAGTTTGAGCTTGTTGTTGCGGATCAGATCCGCCGTGAACTCCATGATATGCACCATCTTGGTGGACTTGGCATTCTCGAACTTGGTGCCTGTTATGGGGGAGACTGGCTCTTCCAGGAAATCTGCAGGGCCGTTCATGGTGTCCATGTACTGGTTTATGACCCTCCACATGTGGCCGCACTCCCCTCCCAGAATCCACTTCACCCCGAGCCTCTTGGCCTCGGCATACATCTTGGCGTTTAGCCTCTTCATGAGCTCGTGGGAGGAGAAAAGTCCGAAATTGCCCCCCTCCGAGGCGTAGGTGCTCCAGGTGTAATCCAAGCCTATCTCGTGAAAAAGCATAAGATATCCCATGAGGGTATAGGTGCCGGGATCCGCAAACACGTCCCCCGAGGGGGTCACAAAGAGGATCTCCGCGCCCTTCCTGTTGAAGCTGGGCTGAATCCTTATGCCTGTTATGTTCTCGATGTCGTCCAGGAAGAACTCTATCATGTCTTTGAAGGTGTGGGGCTGGATCCCCAGGTGGTTGCCTGTCCTGTAACAGTTGGCCGCTGGCTCCAGGATCCAGTTGATATTGCAGCCTACCAGGTTAAGGAGTTCCCTTCCCATCATGGTGATCTCGGCCTGGTCGATCCCGTAAGGGCAGAAAACCGAGCAGCGCCTGCACTCAGTGCACTGGTAGAAATAGTAGAACCACTCCTTAAGCACATCCTCGGTCAAGTCCCTGGCACCGCAAAGCTCCCCCAAGATCTTCCCCGCAGCCGTGAAATAACGCCTGTAAACGGACCTTATCAGCTCAGCCCTCAACACAGGCATGTTCTTGGGATCCCCTGAGCCGATGTAGAAATGACACTTGTCGGCGCAGGCCCCGCAGCGCACACAAATATCCAGGAAAAGCTTGAAAGAGCGGAAGCGATCCAGCCTCTCCTTGAATCCCCTTATGATGGTATCCTTCCAGTTGGGGGGCAGTTTCCAGTCCTCATCAGAAGGCTGCCAATCCCTGGGGTTTGGGAGCCCCAGCACCCTGAGGTTTTTGGGCAGCGCACTGTAGCACCAGGTGCCGGGCCTGAAATCCACCGGAGTCTTCATCCACCCGGTCTTGGGAGGCTTGTAATCGATATTCAGCAGCTCTTGAGGCTTTGTCTTCAACATGGCTACTCCCTCTTCTCCACCGGCAATCCAGCCTGGATCATCTTGTCCCTGAAATCATCTTCGTACTCCTCGTATGTGTGAACCTTAACCGGGTAGTTCCAGGGATTCACGTGCCGCCTTCTGCGGCTGTCACCTGTCAGATTGCGTGTAGGACTAAGGAAGACCCCACCCATGTGCATTAGTTTGCTCATGGGGAAATACACCAAAAGCGCGCAGACCAAGAAGAGGTGCACATAGAAAGAAAGGCCTATTCCCTCCGGCACTACCGGTCTGAAAGTGAAAAGCCCCAGGGCTAGGCTCTTGACCCCTAGCAGATCCACTTTGGTTATGTGGCGTGTGATGATGCCCGACACGGCTATCCCTAGGATCAGAAAAAGTGGGAAGTAGTCAGCAGGAAGAGAAATGTAGCGCACCTGTGGGATAACCACCCTGCGAAGAAAAAGAAAGGTGACCGCCCCCACCAAGGCTAGATCCGTAAGGTAGACCGTTGGCACGGCTATGGCAAACAGCCCGTCCAGCTCCTCTATCCAACGCACAAAAAACGGGATGGGCTCTGTAAAAAAGCGAGTGTGTCGCACAATAACCGTTAAAAAGGCGTAATGAAATGTGAGACCTGCCAGCCAAAGCCACTTGGCGCTGGCGTAGCCGGCCTTCTGGCCCTGAAGCTGGGTCTTGGTGTTTCGGAAAAGACTTCTGAAAAGCAAAACCTCCAAGGCCATCCTGAGCACCACCCCGATTGTGTTGGTGGGGTTCTCAAGAGGATTGGCCTTGATCCAAGGCAGGGATTTCTGCTGCCCGCAGGTTGTGGTTATTCTGAAAGGAACCGGGGAGGCCCCCCAACGCACAACTCTGTAAAGGAAACCCGCTATGAACAGTGCGATGGACACATAGGGCACTACGACCGCGAAGAAGTAATGAAAACCTGCGGCCCCGACCCCGGCCAAGGCCACACACGTCAAAATCACTACGGCGAAAAGCGAAAACCCCATTCCCATGGATCCTCACCTCGCTTGGACTCGAATTCCCTCACTAGCGCCGCTAAACTCGCTTCACCACCCGACTCACGGGGCCTGAGGCTCCTGGGCAGCTTCCTGCCCTTCCTCCCCGGGCCAATCGAAGACCAGGTTGGCCATCTTAAGAAGTCGCTCCGTGCGGGTGCGGATCTCCTCCACCCGGATCTGATAGAGCCTCTCCTTGCAACCGCAGTATATGTCGAAGGCCGAAAGAGTCAGCCGGTCTATCTTATCCTCGAGTGTTCTGAGGGCCTCAGGATCCCCCTTCAGGAGCTCCCTCAACTCATCCCTCAGAATTGTTTTCAAGGCAGGGATGAAGCCCAAAGCCTGGGAAGCTGTCATGTCCTGAACTGCCCTGACACGCACCAGCCGATCCACTGCTTGGGCAACCCCCAACTGCTCATCTTCCCCCATAAGCTGGCTGTACAAAGAAACCAGGCCTTCGGTGATGGTGTGACCTACGGGATTGGTGAACTGATTCTTGGGAGACCTCAAGAAGTTCCGGGTATCAGCCGGATAAACATCCAGAGCCAGATCCAGCCACCGTTTCAGGATCGCCTCTCTTTTTTCAGCCAACAGCCTCTGCAACATAGAACCTATCCGCTCTCCGCTGGATGGAAGCCTTTGGGGTAATTTGCCTTCCCCAGAGCCTCCAGGCGACTCCCTTCCGCAGCCTGACCTATGCTGTTGGAGCAGGATCAGGTTGCACCATGTAGCCCATCCTGTCTCCTTTGTCAAGGGGAAACCGCTTCGGGTGGGGCTGGCAAAGACTGACTTTGATTTTTTCAACCCCCACAAGCCCCAAGAGAGCGGAGCACCCCGGCCCGGAAAGTTCCTAGCCGGAGGCTCCGCTTGAGCTCTCTCTCAGACGCACCCTGTGGGCTTGGCCAATCCTGCCAGCTTGCAGGCCCCCTTGGCCGGGCCAGTGGGGAAAAGCTCGTAGATCTTCTTAAGGTTGAAACCGGTGTCCTTGCAAAGCTTGCGGATCATGGGGGCGATCCCGTACTCCTTGTAGTAATCCCTCAGGTAATTGATCACCTTCCAGTGCTCCTCCGTGAGCGAACCCTCGATACCCTCTGCCGGAGCCAATGCCTGCGCAAACTCAGGGCTCCACTTGTCCAGCTCCTGTAGGAAACCATCCTCATCCACTTCATAAGCCTTGCCTGCCAACTCAATCGTGGCCATCTTTTGTCCTCCTTACCCCTTTGTTTTCCAGACTCTCATGATCTGGTAATTGTCCCGTCAGGGACTTGCAACTCTAGGTATTCCTTCCTCTCAGGGAAGTGCTTTCAAGGCTAAGCGCTCTGCCAAGGCTTTCCTTGCGGTCGCACACTCAGCCACCCGACAGGCCCAGTTTTCGCAACTTGCAGCATGCAGATGAGTGTACGACGCCAAAACATTTTCTTTCAATATCCCGTCTCTGTGCCCGTCCAGGCCTCTTCCCCTTTTCACCGAAAAGGCGAATCTCACCTTGGACTCATCCAGGCTTACCACCCTGGAATAATGGAACTCGTGCCCTTTCAGGAGATCCCCTTTGGGGATGAAAGGATTTTCCTCTACCGCCTCCAAAGCCGTATAGCCGTGACCCTGGGGCCTGTCGGTGAACTCGGTCCAAAGGGGTAAAGCTCCCACCATGGGATAGGATCTTCCCTGGGCCCTTATGCCTTCCCCTAAGTACATGAGCCCTCCGCACTCGGCGTAAACTGGCAACCCATCCAAAACCATTGACCTTATTTCCCGCCTGAGCCCCTGGTTGTCCGCCAAAGCCGAGGCAAACATTTCAGGGAACCCACCCCCCATGTAAAGGCCATCCACTTCCGGGAGTCGGGAATCCTTTAAGGAGTCTATCTCCACCAGTTCAAGCCCTTCATCGGCAAGAGCTTCCAGATTCTCGGGGTAGTAAAAATGAAACGCAGAGTCTCTTATCACGCCCAGTTTGGCTCCAGACTTTGAAGCTTGTCTCTTGGCCCGGTAGAGGTGCACCTGCGGGATGCATCTGGTCTGTTTCAGAGCCAGCTCCCACAAGGCCTCCACATCCACGTAATGGGAGACGAGCTCTGCTGCCCTCTCCAGGATTCCTTTAGCGTCCCGGCTCTCAGGCGGAGGCACCAAGCCCAAGTGCCTCTCCGGAAGCCCCGGGTCCCTTAATCTGGGCAAGGCTCCAAGGACCGTAACCCCCCCATACTGCTCCACACTTTTTCTCAAAATCGACTCGTGCCTAGGGTTGCCCACTTGGTTCAGAACCACGCCGGCTATGGGCAGCTCCGGATCCAGGGCCCTTAGCCCCAGCACCATGGCAGCAGCCGTACGTGTGGTCTTGGTGACATCCAGGACCACCACCACTGGAAGCCCCAAAAGCTTGGCCAGCTCCGCGGTGGAGTAAGTGCCATGCTCATCCACCCCGTCGAAAAGCCCCCTGTTACCTTCCACCACTGCTACTTGGGCGGCCTCTGTGCGACGCGCGTAGCTTGCCAGGATCTGCTGGGGGCTCATGAGGTAGGGGTCCAAATTATAACAGGGCCTCCCCGAGGCCATGCCCAGCCAGGCGGCATCAATGTAATCTGGGCCTTTCTTGAAAGGAACCACCCACCTGCCCATGGCCCTCCAGCAGGAAACAAGGGACATGGTAAGGAAGGTCTTCCCAGAACCCCCCCTCGGGCCGGCCACTATTAGGCCAGGGCACGTTGCAGCCACAACTCCACCTCGAAACATAGCCCCCTCTCCTCCGGGCAGGGACCTGCCTTGGGAGCTGGGGCTCGCCGATCCAGGAACAGGGGTCGGGCTACAAGCCCGCCCCTTCCCCTGATTCCCTCGTCCTTCTTGGCTCCTGGAAGCATCAGGTAGGTGGTGCTCCCGCTGGACCA
>CAYPWF010000090.1:0-13672 GCA_964414345.1 uncultured Desulfarculaceae bacterium | reverse complement strand
GCTTCAAATAGCCCTTCTCCTGGTGCTGGGGGCTCTGGGAAGCTGGCAAAAAGCAAGGGGGGAAAAAAGGGGGTCCCCCGAGTTGCTTTGGGGCCGTCCGTGGGTGTTGGCTGTATTTCTGGTGGGGATCTTTTCTTCCGTGTTTCTGCGGGATACAACCGGGCCTCTCAGAGTCCTCTCCAGGTGCACTTTTTTGTTTTCGGTGGTAATCCTCTGGGCTGCACAGGACAAGGCAAGAGCTGCCAGGGGGCTTCTTTTGGCTCTGGCCGGAGCTGTGAGCTGCTTGGATGTTCTAAAAACCATCGGCCTGCCCACTGGCTGGTACAGGCTTTGCCTGACTCTTATCTCATTGCTGGGAGTTTTTTGGGTCGCATCGGGAAAGTATAAAGAGCAGGCCTTATCCAAGACACTGCGCTTGGGAGCCGTTGTGCTTGCGGTGGTCTTTCTGGGCCAGGCAGCAGGATACGCTAATCTCTCCGACAGGCTCTTTTTCGCCTTTTCCTGGAGCGTGATACTAATTCTCACGGGCTCTTTGCTTGTGAGAATGGCCTGCACAGGGGTGGCCCGAGCCATGGCTCTTCCCCAGGTGAGAGGCCACCAACTGGTGGAAAGGCTTGGAAGGCCTTTGCAAAGCCGGATTTGCAAGTTGATAGCAGGCCTGATCTGGGTTGTGATCCTGGTGAGGTTGTTCCCGGTTTGGGGGATCTACCCCTCTGCCGCAGAGACCTGGAATTCCCTCTGGAGCCTGGAGTTGGGTCTTGGGGAGATCCGGATCAGCCTCGGACTTCTCTTTCTGGCCTTGGCGGCTCTTTATGCATCCCTGGGGCTCTCCTGGCTTCTCAACGGTTTGCTGGAGGCACGGGTCTTCACGAGCCTGGAGGTGGATCCCGGCGCCCGCCATGCTGTGGGCAGGTTGATCCATTACTTCCTGGTCTTGGTGGGTTTGCTGGTGGCTTTAAACCTGGTGGGGATAAGGTTGGAGAGTTTCCTTGTGCTGGGCGGAGCCCTGGGGGTTGGAATAGGTTTCGGCCTTCAGCATGTTGCCAACAACTTCATAAGCGGCCTCATTTTGCTTTTTGAGCGCCCTGTGAAAGTGGGAGACACCGTTGTGGTGGACAAGGAGTGGGGTCGGGTGAAGCGTATAGGGCTTCGCTCCACTATCATAGAGACCTTCGACCGCTCGGAACTCATAGTCCCCAACTCCCATCTGGTCTCCAATACGGTCACCAATTGGACCCTGAGTAATCCCATGGCCAGGGTCAGGCTGCAAGTGGGAGTGGCCTACGGCACAGACCTTGGCTTGGCTTTGAAACTTTTGCGAGAGGCGGCTGAAAACAATCCCAGGGTGTTGAGAGACCCCCCCCCGGCCGTGTACTTCAGTAGGTTCGGGGACAGCGCAGTGGAGCTGGAGCTGCATGCCTGGGTGGCTGACGTGAAAGAGAGGCTCTTGGCCCAAAGCGAGATAGGCCTTGAGATCCAAAGACTCTTTGGTGAGGCCGGGGTTGAGATCCCCTTTCCCCAAAGGGATGTGCATATCCGTTCTTGCCCCCAAGGATTGCAGAAAACAGCGGATTCAGCTTTGCCAAAGTGAAACCCGATTGTAATTTGGAATTCATGGTGATTTTTTTGCTTGGCACGATGGACTCTCTGTGCCAAGATAATCTATGGATCAGGGATGGCCTTTTTCTGGAACAAAAATCGAAAGGAGGTGCGGGAGATGAAAAGATGGGTTTGGTTTGGTGTTGCGGCACTCTTTCTGGTTGCGGGCTGCGCACCATCTCACATGGGGGTTCCTGACAGGGCCATGATAGTGCCTGCGGAATTTGCTCAGACCGAGGCGGCCATAGCTGCGGCCGAAAAATCCCCCGGTGCCAAGCATTGCCCCGACAAGCTGGCCAAGGCAAAGGAGCTGGCCAAAAAGGGAGTGGAGACTTACTGGGCTTGCAGGACCGCAGAGGCCATGAAGCTTCTAGCCGAAGCCCGTGCCCTTGCCAAGGAGGCCGAAGGTTGCCAGCCTCCACCGCCGCCCCCTGCCCCCAAACCGGCTCCCACTCCGCCTCCGCCGCCGCCCAAGAAGGAGCCTGTGAGCTTCCATTCTGTTTACTTTGACTTCGACAAAGCCACTTTGAAGCCTGAGGCCAAGGCCGAGCTGGACCGCGCGGCCAAGATCCTGCTGGAGAACAAGGATCTGACCCTGGAGCTGCAGGGGCACACCGACGCCATTGGAACGGATGCTTACAATAAGGCCTTGGGGGAGAGGCGGGCAAAGGCAGTCTTTGATTACTTGAAGGCCAAGGGCGTGGCAGCCAACCGTCTCAAGGTTGTAAGCTACGGGGAGTCCAAGCCGACTGCGCCCAACAACACCGAACAGGGACGCGCCAAGAACCGAAGGGTGGATCTTACAATTCTGAAGTAGCTCTCTCCAATGCAAGGCCATCCCGGGGGCGGCTCTAAGCCGCCCTCTTTTTTGGGGGGCGCGCTCCTTCTGATTCTTGTTGACAGCCGGCAGGGAATTATGTATTGATGTTAAAGAAGCTTTGATTGATGGCAGGGGAAATAGGATGTTCTCTATGAGTAAGAACATGACACAGAGCCGAATATACTGCTTTTATTTTATTTTTAGGAAGGGGTCTGCCCTTCGCTCCGGGTGAGAGTTGATCCGGATGCCATGGGCGGACAAAGGGCCGCCCATGGCTGCAAAGGCAAAAGGGTCATGGGCCAAGCCCATGGCCCTTTTTGATTTTGAGGCCCAGTACTCGGGCACAGGAGCAAAAAATACCCGGGGGTATATGATGATCTTTGAGGTGCAACATATAAGGGAAAAGATGATGCAGGCAGGCCTGGGTGTCAAAGACGCCATGGCTTTGCTCCACATGACCCTGGGGGATCAGGAAGAGCTTGCCGGACCTTTGCCGGAGGGCATGTTCCAAGGGCTTCACTCCCTTATGGACAAAACTGTGCGGGGAGCAAAAATTGAGAGATTCAGACCTTCCGGGAAGAGGTCCTCATTTCACGTGTTTGAAATCAAAGCCTCTGAAGGTCACCTTTTGGGTTATCTCAACATGATGTACCTCAGGAAGCCCTTGCCCTGTTATTACCTGGTGTACGTGGAGGTGATGGCCCCTTTTCGACGTCAGGGGCTGGGAAGCCGGATTCTGGAGGCCTACAGGCTCTTTTTGGAAGAAAAGGGTTGTTTGGGACTGCTGGACAACATCATACCTCCGGGGGACCCCACATTCTCTATTTACACCCACCTGGGATACAGGCCTGTCGAAGAGATAATCGGAATACAGGCCATGCTCAGGGACAACCACTATATGGTCTGGATCCCCTCCTGCCTGCAGGGAACAGATCTCCGCGAAGGGCTTTTAAAGCTGCTTTTCAATCTTCAGCGCAAGCGGGCAGTGATCGACATGAAGGACAACGAGTCCATGGTGGAGCGCACCATAGAGGAATTCCGTGGTGTTTACAAGGCCCTTGCATCCATGTTTCAGGCAGAGCTGGCACAAGGCAGGTCCACGCCTCTCATGAGGTTCATGTTTACCAAATTCACCACCAAACTCTTGGGCTTCAAAAGGCGTATATCCACACTTCTCGGATACACGGGCGGAGAATCCCTGGAGCAGATAAGGATCGCCGAGACCGTTGGAGATCTCCAGGCCCAGCCCTGGTCCCTCTGGGGCCCCAAGGAAAGCCGGGTGGAAATCCTGGATCCCTCTGTACCGGAATTGCCCCCTGCTCTGCAAGAGAATCCCACAGACTTTATAGAAGGCCTCCCGGTTTATGGAAGGCCGTATCTTGGAAAAGGTTTGGATTGCATCGGGCAGGATGCCCATGAAAACTTCAGGATAAGAGACTTGCTTCTTTTGGGGTTTGATCCCACCCGTTTGAGGGAGTGGGACACAGGCTCAGGCCGCTTCGTGTTCGAGCGCTCATGGCCCAGGTTCGAGGCCCACCTCAAGCAAAGAGGCCAGTGGTTGAGCCGGATGGGCCTTGAGGCTTCCTCTTTGCGCTTCCAAGGGGCTCAGTTGGAGGTGAATCCACCCCTTGCCCTTTTCTCCCACAAAGGAAACCTGTATATCCTGAGGAAGAAACTGGAGGGAATCCATCTGGAGGAAGCCTTGGATCAGCTAAGCAGTGATCAAAGACTCCTGCAAATGAACAACATGGCCCGTATAGACGGCTCTATTTTGAGAGTGGTTCGCTCGGTGAAGGATTGGCTGGGCAAAGCTCAGGCCTCGCACATAAAAGCTGAAATAGAAGATCTCACCTTTTTCGTGCCCTGGGATCTTGAGCGTAACTTTCCCAAGCTGACAGTGGAGCCAAGTGGAGTTTCTATTGACAGGTTATGGCTGGCGTGAGAGATACTTGATCGTGCAAAAGCCTTCTTCTTGGGAGTCAAGGTCTTCTCAGATAGGATGCTTTGCGCTAAGCCTTTGATTCAAGGTCCAGGAAGAGACGTTTTCTCAAAAGACTTGGAACGCGGGAGGAGGTGGGAGTTTGGCCGGGGAACTCAAGAGCACTCTGGATATCATCATGGAGCGCTTCGGGGGCAAGGACGAGCCTGTCCCCCTGAGTGAGGAACAAAAGAAGCAAATCGCGGAGATCCGAAGAGTCTATCAAGCCAAAATGGCCGAGGCCAAAATTCTTCTCAAGGAGGACGAAAATCTCCCCAGGGAGCTTTCTCGTCTGGAAAAGGAGATGGAGGAGAAAGTAGAGCGGATCAAATCCGGCAAAGACTGATCAGAGGTTTTCAAAAATCTCCATAACCTTTTGGGCATAATGCCAGGGAGGCTCCTCAGCCCGCTCCAGGATTCGGTCCAGGCGGTTAGGGCCCAGCCAGTAGGCGCACAAGGCCAGAGGTAGATCTCGGTATCTCTGGAGCATCTGGAAAAGATAGTGGGTTCCAAGCCTCACGTTGATTGCCGGATGCGCCAGGGTTTCTCGGTTTTTCCAGGGAACCGAGACCTGGGAGGCCAGCTCTTGGCCCACCTCGGGCATGATCTGCATGAGGCCCATGGCTCCCTTGGAAGACTCTAAGTTGGGGTTACCGTCACTCTCCACCAGGATCACCGAAATTATGAGCTGTGGGGCGAGGCCGTAGTCTTTGGAGGACTCGTAGATGGCTTTTACCAAATCTCGCTTCTCCGATGGGGTAAGGGTGCGGAAAGTCGCCGAGACAAACCATCTTATGTCTTCTATGCCCCAAGGTTCCTGAACCCCTTCACTCTGGAAGGCCTTCTGGGCCAAGCGTATTTCTCGACCCCATGGAGATGAGGCCTGCCTAGGGCCGGAGGTGCCCGGGAGAGGCTCGGAAATCCCGGCAAGCCAAACAGCCAAGCCAATCCCCACAGCCACGCAACTTAAAATTGTGAAGCTGCCAAGCCAGAGAACCCTGAAAGGGGTGCTGCGGAAAACAAATCTTATTACCCGGCCCAACATGGCCCACTCCTTTCCATCAGGAAACCCTCCATCAAAGGGTCTCCCGGTGTGGGGAAGGGTCAGCCGCCGGTTCAGGTTGGAACCGACCTGGTTATGTTTTAAAGAACGGGATCTAAGTCCCTTTATAGGCTGACCGTTCGATTCTGCTAAGCCTGCAAACCCCCAAGGCGCCCCTCAGCCCCTTGGGGTACAAGCAAGGAGTTTTTATCATAAACCCTTTTTCAGGCTGGAGTCAAATTCCTTCAGTCAGCCTGCACGGCCTCGGTCCATGGATCAATGGTGAGCTTTCTCCATAGCATGGCAGTGGGGAGTATCAGCTCCCTCTCCCCTCCCCGTTCCAGGTAGAGATACCCCCTGACCCTGGAGACCCCCCTGGGCAGCAGTTTTACTGCCCGGGCCTCTCCCACTACGAACTGGGTTCCAGCAGGCCCTGCACCTACAATGAAGAAATCATAGCGGGGATCCCCCCACATTCCCTTGGTTCCTCCCTTAGCTCTACTATGATCCACTAAGCTTCTTTGCAAGGCAACCGGGCAAAGGCATGCCGGCCATAGTCATTCAGAAGCTGTGGATCATATGCTGAACCTCTTGGTGATTTTGGGATAAACTTCTGTAGGCAAGAACACCTTGATTTTTTTTTTGCCAGGCCCGGATCTAAACCCAGAAATAATTAATGTACCATGGGGTTGTAGGGAGGTAACCCCCACTCTAACCGGTCCTGCCAAATGACATGGGCCAATTGAGCAAAGCACACCTGTGCTTGCGCAATGTCGGCTGCCTGGGTATAATCCCAGGCCGTTCCCGACAGTAAACTAAAAACTGAAATCCAAGAGGGAAGGGAGGAGTCTTCCATGAACGAGGCAGTGATACTGAGTGCTGTGAGAACTCCGGTGGGCAGGTTTGGGGGCACCTTGAAGGATGTGACAGACCGCGCCATGGCCTCTTTGGTCATAAAAGAGGCCATGGCCCGTGCCGGAGTGGAAGCCGACAAGGTGGAAGAGGTGGTCTTCTCCCAGCAGTATCGCACAGGCGAGCTTCCGGCTAACATGGCCCGTCCTGTGGCCATAGATGCTGGCATACCCATTGAGGTGCCTCAGTACACGGTGGCCAAGGCTTGCGGGGGATCCCTCAAGACCGTCTTCCTGGCTGCTCAAGCCATAAAGGCAGGAGACGCCCAGTTACTTGTGGCAGGGGGTGTGGAGTCCATGTCCAACGCGGCATATCTCCTGACCAAGGCCCGCTGGGGCTACCGGCTGGGTCACGGCCAGCTCATGGACCAGCTGGTGCTCTATGATCCCATAAGCAGAAACACCATGGGGGAGACGGCCGAGAACGTGGCCGAGAGGTTCAAGATAAGCAGGGAGGACCAAGACCTCTTCGCCCTCGAGAGCCAGAAGCGGGCCGGGGCCGCCCTTAGCCAGGGGCTTTTCAAGGAGCAGATAGTTGCAGTGCCCATTCCTCGGGCAAAGGGTGAGCCGGTGCTTTTCAGCCAGGACGAGCATCCCAGACCTGACACCACCTTGGAGGGGCTTGCCAAGCTTAAGCCGGTTTTCAGGGAAGGGGGCACGGTCACTCCAGGCAACTCCAGCGGCATGAATGACGGGGCTGCTGCTCTGGTGGTGGCCTCAAGGGAAAAGGCCAAGGCCCTGGGCTTGAAGCCCCTGGTGTCCATCGTAGGCTATGCCTCTGTGGGGGTTGAGCCGGCCATCATGGGGATAGGCCCGGTGGCGGCCACCCGCAAGGTCTTGGAAAAGACGGGGCTGTCCTTGGGGGACATAGATCTCATAGAATTGAACGAGGCCTTTGCCTCCCAAAGCATCGCCTGTATCAGAGAGTTGGGGCTGGATCCCGGGAAGGTGAATGTAAACGGCGGGGCCATCGCTCTGGGGCATCCAATAAGCGCCACCGGCGGGGTCATCCTCACTAAATTGATTTACGAGATGCGCCGAAGGGGCTTGGAGCTGGGCTTGGCCACCATGTGCCTGGGCGGAGGTCAAGGTGTGGCCCTGGTCGTGAGAAACGAGGGGTGAGGCTGGGGATCGAGGGAAATGGGGGCTGGGAATTGCTCCCAGCCCCCGGTCCCAAGAGAATCAGTCGAAGTTGCCACCAAAGTTCATGGGAAACTCCCTTTGTTCCGCGGCGGGAAGGCTTTTCTGCTCCGCTGAGAGAGTGAGGATGTCTTCCGGCACCTGGCTCTCGTCGATGAGCTTGCCTTTGAGCCAGAACCAGGCTTTGGTCTCCTGTTCGCCTTCCTGTTTGTGCTTGCTCTGCAAGATGCCCGGCTTGAGCTCACCCTTGACAAGCTTGCCCTTAAACCTGGCGGTGAAGGCTGTGGATGGATCCTCCGTGAACTCAGATGTAGCCCAAAACTCCTTCTCTCCGGAGGAGAGAACCAGGAAGTCCAAGGGCAGCACCATGGGGGCGTCTTTCTCCAGATTTTCCTCACTGCTTTCGGGCTCCAGGTAAAGGAGGCCGCTCAGGATCTGCCCTTGCGGGTCCCAGCTCTCAAGGTGGAGATAAGTGGTGAGCTTCTTCTCCTCCCCCAGTAGACCCAGCTCGCTCCAGTCGTGCCCCTTCTTCAGGAAAATGGTAAGGCGAATCCAACGACCCACCCAGTCCTCTGCCCCTGTTCCAGGAACCGGGTCAGGCTCTGGCGAAGGGGGAGGAGTTGGATTCAAAGTTATGCTCACCTGGGCGCTTTTGGGGGAAGAGAGGTTCCCGGCCGCATCTCTCGCCCAGGCATAAAGGGTCTTGTTACCGGCGGAAGAGAAGGTATGGCTGGATGGTGCAGAGCCGCTCCATCCAGAGGCCGGCGCCGAGCCGGACTCGCTTAAGGCATAGCCTGTCACCCCCACATTGTCCGTGGCCACAAAAGAGGTGATGGGCACAGTCAGGGAACTGGATGTGGAGGGTATGCTGAAACTGGTCACGGTGGGGGGTGTGGTGTCAGTGGCGGCAGGCTTGCTGGAGGGATCCCCAGGGAAGGTGTGGGCATTAATCTCTGCCAGGTTGGAAAAACCATCCCCGTCTGAGTCCCTGGACTCGAGGGCCGAGTTGAAGGTGTGATTGCCAATGGAAGCGCTGGCAAAATCGGACCCGAAGGGGTTCAGTGCCGGGGGGGAACCTTGATGGCAGACGGCGCAGGTGCTGATGGAAGAGGATCCGTACTTGGAGGTGAACTGGGTTAGGTATTGACTCTTGGCCGTGACCTGTGGAATCCAACCCAGAGCCCCTATCAAAGCGATGGTCAGAAAGAAAACCGTTTTTCTCCTCATGGTGCAATCTCCCTCCTGTTGTCTTTTTTCCCGGGATAAGGCCAGGCCACCCAGAGACGCCTTCTTCTACCAGCAATTCTCGTACCACTGTGTGGTATCGACCTCAATTATTTGTTTTGATTGAGCTTTGCTTGGTGCAAGTATCCCTGGGAAGTATTTCAGGGCCGTCTAAAATCGTAACTTGGAGTTCAAAATGGTTCACCAATCTGGTAGGACGTGGCTCTGGGCTCTTGCCTCGGAAGGTGCCGGGAGGTGCCGCGGATGGGAATAAATTGCCGGTACCTGAAAGAAGGGGAGGGGGGGCCCCCTCCCCTTGAAACCCTCTCTCATCATTTCGGTGGGCTTGGCACGCTCGACTCAGGCACCATCTTCCCCACCAGCTTGAGACCCGCCACCCTGTGGTCTCCGCCAGGGGTCACATCCACCAGGTAACCCCCCAGGCTGCTCATCCTCACAAGGCCCAGGCCACCTCCTCTGGCCTCCCTGGCAAGCACCTGCCCTGTGAAGCTCACCCTCATGCCATCGCCTCCATCCACCCCCCCGGGAGGTGTGTCCCCGTGCATCCAGAACAGGAAGGCCAGCGCGTTTCCAGGGCTCACGTGCAGCTCTCCGGTGGCCCACTGCTCCCAGGAACCGGTGGCGGAATTCAGCACCCACAGGACCGTCCCGTCAAAGAACTCGTCGCCCTCTGTTGTGGGATCTGGATCAGTGAGGGTCCCCAGGTGAAGGTATGCCTGACGAGTCCCTCTCTCCAAAACCAATTTGGAGCCTCCCGAGGAGCGCCCCTTGGTCACCATCTTTAGCTGGAACCACTGGTTCTCATAGCTCGAAAGATCCACTGGCCCAGGCCCCGGCCCTGAGGGCTTGCTGGAGGGGTCCCCTGGAAGAGTGCCGGCCTGGAGCTCCTGCAGGTTGGTGAAACCATCCCCGTCGGAGTCCTGGCCCTCTATGGCCGCCAAGTCGTGGTTGGCCGCCCCAAAGGCCTGTCCGTAAACGTTCCGGGGAGCAGTACCCGAAGTGCTGGTGTGGCACACCGTGCAACTGTAAGAGGACCCATAACGGGTGTTGAGCTGGGTCAAATAAGAACCAACCGCGCCTGCCTCCATGACCCAGGCGGCCGTTATGGCCACTGCCAAACACATCAAGATCACCGCTCTTTTCATAAGCCCCTCCTTTTCTTGGTGAGATTCTCCAGGACCTGCCAAGCCCTGGCAATGAAATTCGCACGGCCATGCCTCAACATAGGCCAGCAATTGGCTGCCTCCCATGAGGCTATGCTATTTTGATGCCACAATGTGGTAGCCACCTCAAGTTATTTGAATCATGAGGTATTTTTTGGGGCGGGAAACAAAATTTTGACCTAGCTGGTTACAATTCTGGCCCCGAAGTGCGCTATTTGTACACGGCAGGGCCCCGCAGGCGGGCTTAAAAACCTTCCTGCAGGGCCCCCGGCTTCCTCGGGTTATTAGGAGGAGAGGCTCAGAACTCCTTTCTGAGGGAAAAGGTGACCATATTGGCGTCAAAGCCGTCCTTGGGTCTTGTGTGGTCCACCAGGTAAGTGCGCTCCAGGGTGACCACAGGGGTCACATAGGGGTTCTTGTACCAGATTCTCAGGGCCAGGTCAGCCAGCCTCTCGTCGTTCTCCCCGCGGCTTTGGGCATAGCTTCCGTAGAGCCTGGCCCCCAGCCCTTTGAAGATTCCCTCATAGCCTATGGAGCCCGTGTATATGATGGCATCGGAATCAAAGCTGAAGCGGGTGAATGGGGTCGGGGGGGTCAGCAGGAAATCCTTCTTGTCCTGGAGCTTTTCGTAGGTGATGGATGCATCCAGGGAAAGACCTGGGGCGAACTTGGGCTGGTATGCTGCCCCGAAGATGTAATCCTTGGTGTCCACCCGGTATTCCTGGTCCGGGTTGGACCTTCGCCGCCACAGAAAAGTCCCGTACAAGGAAAGGCTCTCCAGGGGGGTCTTCCAGCGTATGCGCGCCTTGGCTATGTTCTCGCTCTCGGGAGAGATCCAGGTGTAAGGGTTGCTGAAATCAGCACCCTGATACTCACCCAGGATGCTCAAGCTCTTCACAGGCTTCCACTCGGCCGACCCGATCCAGCCGTGCACCCACTGCTGGTTGCTTAGAGTGTCTTCCCCGGCCTTGGGATCTGTGGGCTCTTGTCCGTCGGTGTCCACGTTCCTGTACTGGGCCCTGTAACCCGCTCTCAAGGTCAGGTTCTCCAAGGGCAGATATTCCACCTGGAAGGTACCAGTGTGGGCGAACTGGCGGAAGTCCACATCCACGTTGTTGGTGAAGGGAGGCTCATCTGTGTTGCTCCTGCCGGCCTGGGACAGGGTGTGGAAACGGTAGTCCAGGTGCAGGATCACCTTGGGGATCAGAAGAAAGCTCAGGCCCATTTCCCCCACATGGGTGTTGAACAACAGGTGAGCATCCCCGGGGTTGACCAGGATCACCGGGTTGGTGAAGAGGCTAGCGTTGGTCTCCGAGTGGGCGTAGATGTAGCCCGCATCCAGATCCAGCCTCTCCCCCAGCTTGGTATGGGCCTTGAGTGTTGTCACGTAGGTGTCCACCCTCTGATCCCTGCCCTCTATCTGGGCCGGCCCGTCTATGTCGTCCGTGCTCTTATAGGTCCAGTAAGATTGCTTGAGGTGGAAGTTCCAGGCCCCTGCCCGCAGGTCAGCCGCGGCGAACACCTCATCCAGTCTTTCATGGAAATCCTGGATCTGGGAGTCCACCACCAAAAACGGCCGGGGCACCATGCCATCCCCTTCCCGGTCAGCATGGCGGTAACCCATGCTCAGCCTCAGATCATCACTGGGGAGCACGGCCAGGTTTACGCTGCCTGAGCGCCTGATGCTGTGGAAGTCGTGGTTGTCCGTGAGAAGCCCGTCGTCCTCCCGGTTGAAGGACCAGCGGTATTCCCTGTAGGTGCCGCTCAGGTCGTAGGCCTTGTCCTTCTTTACTTGAAGCCTGGCAAAGGGGAATGGGTCCCCAATGCCGTTGGCCGTGAGGCTGAAGTAGTCCACCGGCCCACCGCCCGCCGAGCGGCCCCAGAGATTGAGATCAAAGAGCCTCGGCCCGTCAAAGAGGTTAACCACCTCCTTGTACCGATCCCTGGAGCCGTCTATGTCCACCAGGCGCCAGCCTGCCTCCACACTCCCACCGACTTGAAAGCCGGCTATTGAAAGGCTTCCCTGTTCTTCTGCCCACACCCTCCCCGGCCAAACGCCCCAGAGCAGACATGCAGCCAGTGCGATCAGGGCCATGAGTCGAGTCAGTCTTTTCATCCCTACACCCCCTCTCACTGGAAGAAACGTCGGCTGAAATTGGAGCCGTGTATCTGGGTGTGGCAGTTGATGCAGGAGGCCGGGGCGAAGTGCACCACCCCGTGGCATTCCACGCAGAGGCGCCTCACATCCCTCCGGGCCAGCATGAACCTGTTGGGGGAACCGTGGGGTTCGTGGCAGGCCATGCAGCCCTCCACCTTTACGGCCAAGTGCTCGAAGACCCAGGGCCCACGCTTCTCCGCATGGCACTCGAAGCACACATCCTCATTGAACTTGTTCCACTTGCGAAGACTGGCTCTGGTACGGGTGCCGTGTGGGGTGTGGCAATCCGTGCACTTTATTGCCCCCTCCAGGACCTTGTGGCGGCTGGGCAAGTGGAACTTGCCCCTCACCTCCTGGTGGCAGGAAAGGCAAAGCTCAGTCTCCTTGGCCTTGAGCAGGTGAGCCGCCTGGCCTGCAGAGTGGACCTGGTGGCAGTCATTGCATGCAACGCTGGTGAGCTTGTGGGGGCTTCTTCCGAACTGGAAGAGCTCCTTCTGGCCTGAGTGGCACTTAAGACACGCTTCCGAGCGGTCCAGCCCGCTGGCCTCTTTGAAAGAGAGAACCGCCCTCGGGTCCCCGCTGTCCACATGTTTCTGGCCTGGACCGTGGCAGGACTCGCATCCCTGCATCTGCGAGGGGACTTTCGGATCACCTACTGCTTTCCAGTGGGGATCCTGCTTCTGGAAGCCTGAGTACAGCTCCTGATGGCATCCCTGGCATACCTCGGAGCCCACGTATCCCTGCCCCTCTGATCCTGCGGCAGCACTAAGACTAGCCACTACGAGCGCCCCGGCCAGCAGGGCCAAACCCAGCAGCCCCGCACTTCCCACCCACCAAGCCTTTCGGTTCATCTGGGCCTCTCCCCCGTTTTAAGAGAGCTCCTTTCCCCTATCGGTCAAGCCGTCCCTTTTGGCTCCCCATGGTGAGCGACTCCCCTCACCCTGTCAAGAAAAAAAATCTCCAAATGAGCAGGCTCAGCCATCCAAAGCCAGCCCGGCCATCTGCTCCACCAAGAGGGCCAGACCCGAGTGATCCAGCTCCCCCTTCCCCTGGGCCAGGAGCGAATCCATGAGCTCTGCGGCCTGGGCCGTGGCCAGGAGCGCCACCCCCTGCTCCTTCCCGGTCTGAAGCGCTATGGCCAGGTCCTTCCTGTGAAGCCGCATCCTGAAGCCGGGTTGGAAGGCTCGATCTATCATTCTCTTGCCGTGCACCTCCAGGATCCGGCTCTGGGCAAACCCACCCAGGAGAGCCTCCCTCACCTTGCCGGGGTCAACCCCGCACTTGCGAGCCAGGGTAAGGGCCTCTGCCACCGCCTGGATGGTGAGAGCCACTATAACCTGGTTGCAAGCCTTGGCCACCTGCCCTGCCCCGGGGCCTCCCACCCTCACGATGTTCTTTCCCATGGCCTGGAGGATGGGTAGCGCCCTCTGGAAGGCCCCCTCATCCCCCCCAACCATTATGGAGAGGGTGGCTTCCCTGGCTCCGATCTCGCCCCCGGACACGGGCGCATCCAGGGCCTGCACCCGCCTCTCTGCCATGGCCCTGTGGAGCTTGAGGGAGGTGGAGGGCGCCACCGTGGACATATCCACCAATAGCATCCCCTGCCGCCCCCCCGC
>CAYPWF010000089.1:0-13852 GCA_964414345.1 uncultured Desulfarculaceae bacterium | reverse complement strand
CCCCCCCCCCCCCCCCCCCCCCCCCCCCCCCCCCCCCCCCCCCCCCCCCCCCATGGAAAAATTCGAGATAGAAGTCTTTCCTGAGTTCTGTACAGGTTGCCTCAGGTGTCAACTTAGCTGTTCGGAGCTGTACACTGGCGCCTTTGCGCCCTCCCAAGCCAGGATAAGGATCATGTCGGGAGGGCTCAACTGCGAGGTCCATTTCACTGAAGAGTGCAACAAGTGCGGGGTTTGCGCGGAAAACTGCCTCTATGGGGCCCTGCGCAAGGTCCGGGCGGAGGATGAGAGATGAACCTTGGGGGGTTTGCTGGGAGGATTCTACTGGTTGATCTTTCGAGCCGGCTTGTCCGAACTGAGCCCCTGGATCCGGGCTTCGCAGAGGACTTCCTAGGAGGCCTGGGCATAAGCTTGAGGCTCGCCCGCGAGCGCATCAAGCCCGGGATCGGGGCCCTGTCCGCCGAGAATCCCATCATAGTGGGTGTTGGGCCCTTGGTAGGCACCAACGTCCCTGCCTCATCCAGGGTGTATGCCGTGAGCAAGTTCCCATCCAACGGTGCCATAGGATGGTGCGGTGGTGGAGGGATGACATTTGGCTGCCTGCTCAAATGTGCCGGGTACGACCACGTGGTGATAGAGGGACGCGCATCCGAGGCCGTGATCCTGAGGATCCTAGATGACCATGTGGAAATTGCCGATGCTCGCGATTTCTGGGGAAAAGGGGTGGAGGAGACCTGCGAGGCCCTCTGGGCGAGGTTCGGAAGACCGGCAGGGGTCATATGCATAGGCCAGGCCGGCGAAAACCTGGTGAGCTTCTCCATGGCCTACATCGATGGATTCTCCACCCTTGGCCGAGGCGGCTTTGGGGCTGTCATGGGATCCAAGAACCTCAAGGCCATTTTCGTACAGGGCACCAAAGGGGTAAGTGTTTCGCATAGGAAGCATTACAAAGAACTATTACAGGGCCTCATGGGCAGGATCCGGGATTACCCCTACCTCAAGGAATGGCAGGAGATGGGCTTAATGAAATCCCTGGAGGTGGTACCTCCGGAGTTATACCGCAGGATCAAGAAGAGACGCGTGGCCTGTGTATCCTGTCCACTAGGGGACAAGGACATAGTGGAGATCCCCCAGGGACCTCATGCCGGGCAGATTATCTGTTCCACTTCCGCGGTCAATCTCTTCACGCCCTCCTCTATGGGCCTGCGAGACCCCTGGGAGGCAGCTCGAATCGTATCGGTGTTGGATGGGCTTGGCATGGACATGTTTGAGTTTTTCGCAGTGCTGGGGTTCGCAAGAACCCTTCTGGACAACTCCATCATCCCAAGGAGTGAGGCAGAGCCTGACATCCTCCTCGATTCGCTTCCCTCTCTGGAGGCGTGGGCAGGGAAGATAAGCCGCCGGGAGGGCCTAGGCCAGATCCTGGCTGAGGGCCTCAATGGGCTGGTGCAGGAGTTCGGTGAGAGGGCTCGCCGGGGCGCGCCTCCCGTGGTCAAGGGCATGCTCCCCTATGTGGGCCCGCAGGCCCCGCTGCGCTGGAGCCTTTTAGGGACCATGGAGCTGGGCCAGTTGCTGGAGCCAAGAGGGCCCCATGTAGCCACAAGCGGCTCTCCCACTTATTTTGCCAGGAGGCCTTTGGAGGTCTTTCCCAAGCACCTGACCAGGATGGGGGTCCCTCCAGAGGCCCTGGAGGGGATTCTTCCCGGCTTGGAGACTGGGCAAGCGCAGATCCGCGTGGGAAGGCTCCTCAAGTACTCTCATCGCTGGTTCACCATCCTGGCCTGTCTGGGAATATGCGCCAGGGCTCAGGTGAACCGCTTCTACGATGCCGGGCTGTGCGCCAGGCTGTACGAGGCTGTAACTGGCCTCGTCACTCCACTGGAGGAACTTAGGTTCAAGGCCGACAGAGTCTGGACCCTTCTTCGCATGCTCAACGTTCGAGAGGGCTTCCACAGGGCCCAGGACTCCCCACCGGCTCAGTGGTTCGGTCTGGAGGGGTTCAAGGATTACCTCTCGGACAAACCCTTGAGCCCACAGGAAGTGGAGGCCATGGTGGATGACTACTACCGGGAGCAGGGCTGGGATCCCAGGACAGGGGCCCCTACGAGGGAGAGGCTCGTGGAGCTCGGTATCGCGGATCTCTGAGGGCTGCCTGTTGCAGGAGCACGGGATGGCATAAGGCTCCTGGATTTCTCCAGGTATGTGGCCGGGCCCTATGGGGGGATGATTCTTGCCGACCCGGAGGCAGAGCTCACGAGGGTGGAGCCACCAGGAGGTGCAGAGGACATATCCCTCGGGCCCCTTTTTCCTGGGAGTACCTCCTTTACCAGGCCCGCTGCCTGGCCACAGGGGAAGACTCCTCCATTCACATCCCCTTTTTCGTAGGCCGCCTCCCCCCTGAGACCCGAAAGCTTTGGCAAGAGCTCCTCCAAGGAGGCTCCCCTGGCCTCCATCTCCAGGATCTCCTGGGCCGTTTGGTTCCTGAGGGCCCTCATGGGCGCGCCCTCGGACCTGAGCAAGAGAACTATGGGGAAGGGCCTCATTGTGGGAAACAGGTTTATGTTCACGGCAAAGGGACGATCCGTCATGCGGCGCACGCTCCGGATCTCCTCCCTTAGCTCCTCTGGCGAGGAAAAGCTGGCGGATGCGAGAACTCCCAGGCCCTCCGCATTGGAGATGGACGCCACAAGGGATGCTCTTGAAAGCCACTGAAGAGCCCCTCCGATTATGGGTAGATCTATGCCAAGAAGCTCCGTGACTCTCGTTTTCCACATCTCTCGTCCTCCTTGGGCAGACAATTCTTCAGGTTCTCCCCATGAGCGAGAAAGTTCCCTTTGTCCTTTCTCCTGATAGCACGATTGACCTGACCGATATGTTCCTGGGCGACCGGCGGATGCCCAAGCCGCCCCCAGGGGCTTGTGTCACCAAGACCAAGAACGTTCGCATAGGCGCGGATGTGGCTGCGGGGGACTACTTCCTAGGGCTTATAGTGGATTCTCTTAAGGCAAGGTTTGTCCCCCCAAGAAAAACACTGGCCCTCGGGTGAAAGTTTCCGGACCTAATAGGCAGGGCTGACGAGTAACAGGGCTTGAAACCCCTTTCCTGGAATTTTCCCTTCCTGCTCCTCCTTGAGCGGCTTTCTTCCGCCCAACTCCCTTAATGGCTCACTTCTCTGAAGAGCTTTTCCTCGTCTGCTCGGCCAGAAGCTGCTGAAGTGTTGTGATAGACTTGGATTCCGAGGATCCCTCTATGGCTTTGACCGCTATATCCTGCACTTTCTGGTATGACTGCTCCAATTGTTGTGAGAGGCGTGCAATCTGGTCGGCCTGCTCTTTAACGGTCTTCTCCAAAGATTCAATACGGGTTGCAAGCACGTTTCTTTCGCCTTCGAATTCCTTCTTGAGTAGATCTTCCCTGCTTTTGGCTTCCATCTTGAGCCTTTCGGTTGTCTCTTTTACAGCTTTGCCCACCGCTGTCTCCAATTCCTGTTGAAAAGCCGCGGCTCTGTCACGAAGTTCTTTGAGCTCCCTCTCCTGCTCGGCCACTGCTTTCTCCCTCTCTGCCAGCTCCTTACTCAGCTGCTCCCTCTTAAGGAGAATCTCCTTCTCCAGGCGCGCTTTCTCGTCCTCGAATTGATCTCTGGCCAACTGCTGCTCCCTCGTGAAAGCATACAGGAACTCCTCCCTTTCCCTTTCACGCTTTTTTTGCTCCGAGGCCAGCATCTCCTTCCAGGCCGCCTCATGCTCTTTTCTTTCCTTCTCCCATCTTGCCCTGGTCTCTTCAATCTCTCTTGTGAGTTCTTCCTTGCGAAGCGCCATCTCCTCCTCGAAACGCTCCCGCTTCTGATTCTGCGCCTCGATGAGCGCCGCCAGACTCGAAGCATTGCGCTCTATCTCAAAAAGCTCCTTGAGCTCCTGTTCCTTCACCTCAATGGCTCTCTTGATCTTCTCGTACTTGGCCACTTCCTCCTCGAGCCCCGTTGCAATACGAGAGAGAAGCCTTCCTATCTCCATCTTCAAAGCATTCAGCTCAACCACCACCCCTTCGGCAGACACGGCCTCCGCCACCTGCACCACCTCTTTGGCCTTCTTCTCCTGCAACTTCTTCTCTGGGCTGAGTTCCTTTTCCTCTTTTTCCTGAGTCCTTTCCAGAGCCTCCTTATAGGCCTCCATGGTCTCTTGCTTTGTGCTCTTGGCCGCCTTCTTCTTGGTGGTCGTCTTCTCCTCGCTCATGGCTCCTTCCCCTCCGGTTCCAACTATCTTTCCCCTTAGCTTAAAGATGGGGGAGTATACACCTTGCGAACCCACTCGGTAAATACGCCTTCCCTGATCCATCTCTACTCCCAAGTGGAGGATAGGACTGCCCAAAGCCTCTCAGAACAGGGATCAGATGGGCTTGCCTGGATTTGCATCAGCTGCGAAAGCAAATTTGCGTTGAGAATGCTCCCCTCAACATCTAGCCCGCATTATTCAAGACCAGCGGATAGTGCCAGCCACCTTCATGACCTGTTTGTGCAAACCGGTCCAAACTTAGAAATCGCCATGCCTTTCGGTTTGAGATGTGATCCTGGTTTGAGTCGGAAGAGGCTACGGCGTACCGGGGGTTTGGGGGCTTCGACCCCCAAACTCACGGGCTTTGGAGAATGACCCGGGCCACAAAAAAAATGACCACGATCAGGCGCTTCTTAATCCCGCGCACCATCAGGTGGTGAAAGGCTCCAGGTGCACCCAGTCTTCCTTGCCCGGGCGTGGGCCAGCCCTCATTCGGTCTCAGGCACCAATCCGAGAAGACTCTCGGCCGACATCTTGCCCATGAAGGCCGGTCCTGCATTGCACAGAGCTGCAAACCAGGCAGTTGCCCCAACGGCCTGCAAAACCTTGGAAAGCGGTCTACTCTGGAGACCCAACAGCAAAAAAAAGAGAAACCGGTTTGCGGGCTCTGCGCTGGGCCCCGGACGCGGCAGGTTGACCGCAAAAGCTCAGCCTAATAGAATCCTCCCAGATTCGGTTAGCAAAAGGCGATGGAGTCCGCCAGGGAATCGCCCGCCAGGACGGGCTGATGACTCCTGCTGGGTTTGCGGCAGGGGTCTCCTGGGCTGGACACTAAAGAGCTCCTGCCAGTGCTGCGGCTGGGCAGGAGCTCTTTTTTTGGGAGTAACGTGTTATTGAAAGGATGATCAGGCGTTGAGTTTCTGGAGTATCTTGTCGCCAGAGGGTCCATTTCAGGAAAAAAGGGAAGAACCTGCCTTTTTCAGTGATCTCAATTTGGATCAATTGGTGGAGGCTATCACCTATCCAAAGAAGGATTACGATCTGAGGCCATACTACTACTCCACTGTTCGCAACGAGGAGTGCATTAGATATCGTCAGGAGGTCTTCAGGGATCTTGAAGACCCCAATGTGATGAGGCATATCGTTCTATTTACAATGCAGATGAGCCGGGTGACTCGTTATGAGAGAATGATAGAGAAGCTTTCTTTTGAGCATCACAGGAAAGGCTGGTTCCTGGAGGCGGTCCTTGCCTACTGTGAGGCAGTGAGGGAGCTGGAGCAGGGTCTCTCCGACGGGCGCGTTTCCTCTAGAGGACTTGGGGAGTTCCGCGAATATCTCGGCAATTACGTCCACTCCCCCGAGTTCCAACTTCTCTTCACCGAGGCCTGTGAGGTCAAGAAGGCTTTGGGTGGGATCAAATATTCCCTGGTTATCCATCCTGGGAAATTCAGTGTCCGAGCCTACGAAGGGGAGTTGGATTACACGGTGGAGATAGAGCGGACTTTCCAGAAATTCAGAGAGGGCACTGTCAAGCAATACGTCTGCGGCGTGAGGGACAATGGTGGCATGAATCATATCGAGGCCAAGATCCTGGAGTTCGTGGCCCGCCTGCACCCAGAGCCCTTTGCCGCTTTGGGGCAATTCTTTACCCGCCGCAACCCATTCATAGATGATGTGATCCGCCGTTTTCATCGCGAGATCCAGTTCTACGTGGCCTATCTGGAGTTCCTGGATCATTTCAAGCGCCAGGGGTTGCCCTTCTGCTATCCTGAAGTAAGCGCTCTTAGCAAAGAAGAGGAGGTGAGGGACGGCTTTGACCTGGCCCTGGCCGCTGCCCTTCGTCAGAGCAATGGCATTGTGGTGCGCAACGACTTCTTCCTGGAAGGTCCGGAACGGATACTGGTTGTCACAGGTCCAAACCAGGGAGGCAAGACCACCTTCGCCAGGATGTTTGGACAATTGCACTACCTGGCTGCACTGGGATGTCCGGTTCCGGCCAGAAAAGCCAGGCTTTTCATCTGCGACCGGATCTTCACCCACTTCGAGAGGGAGGAAAGTGTCAGCGACTTGCGAGGCAGGCTTCAAAATGATCTCTTGAGGATGAGGGACATCTTGCTGAATGCCAGGCCCGAAAGTGTTCTCATCGTGAACGAGATCTTCGCCTCCACCACCTTGGAAGACGCGGTGTTCCTGAGCCGGCACATCATGGAGAGAGTGGTGGATCTGGGGGCCTTGTGTGTTTGGGTGACCTTCATTGACGAGCTGTCCTGCCTTGGCCGGGAGACCGTGAGCATGGTGGGCACTGTGGATCCTGACAACCCCAATGTCCGGACTTTCAAGATCCTGAGAAGGCCGGCTGACGGACTCGCCTACGCCCTTTCCATCGCCCGCAAGCACCGTCTCACATACCAGCAGATCAAAGAACGGGTGGAACCATGAGGGTCTTTCTTATGTACCCTGATAGGGACCTCCACACCGAGAAGGCCTTAGCCCCTTGGGCCGGGGAATTGGAACAGGACCTGGGCTTGGATACGGTCTTCAATGCCATGGCCAGGGGCGATGAGTTCCTATTCAAAGTGGTCAGGCAGGTGCTCCTGTCCAGTCTGACAGACCCGCAGGAGATCCTTTACCGTCAAGCCGTGCTAAGGGATTGTCTGAAAAACCCTGGGATCGTGAGGGAAATTTACGGGATCGCTGTCCAGGCAGTGGAGGGCAAGAGAAGGCTGTGGCTGGGCAGATATGGCTCCTTCCCAAGCAGCATCCTGAGCGGGGCGAGGTCAATGCTGGAGTGCTACCTGGAATACCTCAGGGAGTTGAGACGCATTGCTGCCTTGTACGGGGATCTCTTTGAGTCCCAGGGGTTCGGGCGTTTTTTTTCAATGCTCAAGAGTGAGCTGGAGGAGGCTTACCTGGACACCATAGGCCGCCATCTGGACATGCTCAAGTTCCGTGCCGGGATCCTGGTTAGTGCTGAGTTGGGCCCTGGCAACGAAGCCTGCAATTACGTGCTGAGAAAACCCAGCCAAAAAGACTGGAGTTGGGTCACGCGCGTGGCCTCTAGATGGAAATCCCGGGTTTACTCCTATTCTCTTCATCCTCGTGACGATGCAGGGGCCAGGGCTTTGGAGGAGATCAGGAACAAGGGAATCAGCCGGGTTGCAAACGCAGTGGCCCAGTCAGCCGATCATGTAGAAGGTTTTTGGAAAACACTGCACAGGGAGTTGGCCTTCTATGTGGGGTGCCTTAATTTGTCTGAGGCATTATCCGAGATGGGAGAGCCCACCACCTTCCCGGTGCCGGCGCCTGCCGGGGCTCGACGCATGAGCGCTGAGGGCCTCTACGACGTGGCCTTGGCCCTCACCATGGGTCAGAGGGTGGTGGGCAATGAACTGGTTGCTGACGGCAAGGACTTGGTGATCATCACCGGGGCGAATCAGGGAGGCAAATCCACTTTCCTGCGCAGCGTGGGATTGGCGCAGCTGATGATGCAAAGTGGCATGTTTGTGCCTGCTGAGTCCTTTTCAGGGGAGCTCTGCACACGGCTTTTCACCCATTACAAGCGCGAAGAAGATCCCACAATGAAAAGCGGGAAACTGGATGAGGAACTGGAGCGAATGAGCGGTATCGTGGATGCCCTCACCGGGAATTCCATGGTCCTGTTCAACGAGTCCTTCGGGGCCACCAACGAGCACGAAGGCTCGGAGATTGCCTGGGGGATCCTCAATGCCCTTTTGGAGAGTCGTGTGAGGGTCTTCTTCGTCACGCACCTCTATGAGCTAGCACGGCGATTCTGCCAAAAAGGATCCCCCAGCGTCTTGTTTCTGAGAGCTCAAAGGGAGCCTGACGGGAAGCGCACCTTCAAACTCCTGGAAGGGGTGCCCTTGCCGACCAGTTATGGCATGGATCTGTATCGTGAGATATTCGAGCGAGAGAAGGCCGTAGGTCTCCCATAGGCCTGGCAGCGATCCAGGGCAGGTTGAGGCGCTCGGAGCTTGACATCTTTCGGCCCGCCATGCTACAAAGAAGGCACCAAAAGGCGATGAAGTCCGCCGTGAATCGTCCGCACTTAAGCGGGCTGATGACTTCTACCCGAAAAGGCATGAGTCCGGGGTAGGAGTCAGAGAGGAACCTACCCCACACCGGGTCCGCCACCGGGTGGGGTTTTGTTTTGGGCCCCCACCGGAGGGTGGGGGCTTTTGATTTTTTGGTTCTCCCCGTTGGGCTCCAGGAGGATTGGGAGGGTGCTTCATCATGCTGGATGAGTACAAAGGGCTGCGCAAGAACCTGCTTCTCGGCATCGAGGAACTCAGGAATTTCACCCTGAACAGGGGCAACTCAAGAGCCGCCGAGTCCCTGGCGGAGATCTCCCAGAAGATCAGGGAGAACCGATTTTACCTGGTGGTTTTGGGCGAGTTCAAGAGGGGCAAGACCACCTTCATCAACGCGCTTCTAGGGGAACCCCTCCTGCCCACGGCCGTTGTGCCCCTCACATCCATCGTGACCATGATGAGATATGGGCCCGAGGAACGCGTGGAGGTGATCTTCGAGGACGGCCGCATAGAGAGGATCTCCATGCAGGAGCTTCATCTGTTTGTGACCGAGAGAGGAAACCCAGGCAACGAAAAAGGTGTGAAGAGGGTTGAGGTGTCCTACCCCTCCCCGTTCTTGCAGGATGGGGTGTACCTGGTGGACACCCCAGGGGTGGGATCGGTCTTCGCCAATAACACCGAGGTGACCTATAGCTTCATGCCCAAGGCCGACGCCGCCATTTTCCTCTTGGCCGCAGACCCCCCCATAAGCCAGTCCGAGCTGGCTTTCCTCAAAGACGTTCGCCAGTCCATCCGCAAGGTGTTCTTCGTCCAGAACAAGGTGGACCGCCTGGACCAGGATGAGCGCATCGAGTCCATGGAGTTCAGCCGAAGCATCATAGAAAAGGTGCTGGGGGTGGACAGTGTGGAGGTGCATCCCCTCTCGGCCAAGCTCGCCCTCAAGGCCAAGCAAGAGAATGATTCGGCTAAACTCCAAGAAAGCTATCTACCCAGGCTTGAGG
Organism: uncultured Desulfarculaceae bacterium; assembly: GCA_964414345.1. Classification (GTDB taxonomy): domain Bacteria; phylum Desulfobacterota; class Desulfocorpusculales; order Desulfocorpusculum; family Desulfocorpusculum; genus Desulfocorpusculum. The sequence goes on along the minus strand of CAYPWF010000089.1, from coordinate 4,534 downwards.
CCCTGCTCGGCAGCTTTTTGATGCGCGAGAAAGGCCGGGAGGTCATACGCTCTGGCGCAGACCAAGCCCTCAGAGCATTTAACGAGGAGAAGTTTGCCGCTGAGATCGAGCTCAAGGCCCTTGAGACCCCGCTTCAGGTCTTGGAGGAAAGGCTGGGGAGGTTTCAGGAGGAGATGAAGCGAGTGGACCAGGATGCCTTTGATGCCAGGGTGCTTTTCGAGGGCGAGATCAAGCGGCTGATTCAGGAGCTGGATCTGGACCTGGAGAGATTCCATCGCACGGAAGTGGCCAGGATGATGCAGGGGCTGGACAAGGCCCATCAGGAAAACAGGGAGCTACCCCTGTCGCGGTACACAGAGGCCATGGAGCGATACGTGCAGGAAGGCATCGTGCGGGGCTTCGATGAGTGGCTCGAGAAAGAAAATGTCAAGCTGGATGAGCAATATGCCCGGGTGGCCTCGCGTTTCTCGAGCAGGATCAACCAAATCATACAGGAAATCCTGGAGATCTCCTCGGGACTCTTCGAGCTCTCCCTGGAGAGGTTCCAGGCCCAAGAGTCTTTGGACTCCGAGACATCCCTTTACTATATGGTGGGGGATCCCCCCAAGTTCTTCGATCTGGAGGGCACCCTTCGCTTCCTGTCCCGTTCCCTGCTGCCCAAGAACGTCTCCCAGAAGATGATCCTCAGGGACCTAAAGAAAAAGCTCCCGGAGATAATAGACCGAAACTGCGGGAGGGTGAGGGCCGATTTCGCCCAGAGGCTCCAAAACAGCCATCTCCAGTTCAGATGGGAACTGGGGCTCAAGATAGACGCCACCAGGGAGGGGATAGAGTCCGCCATTCGCAACACCATGGAACTCAAGCAAAAAAGCCAGCAGGCGGTGGCCGATAGGAGAGCCCTGTTGGAGGCTGATCGCTCTAGGCTGGAGGCCATAGGGAGGGAACTCCAGCAATGCCTGCGAGCCGTGGAGGGAGCAGATTGAGTTAAGGGTCTTGGGGCAGATGGCAGAACAAGCTCCCAGAAGCCTCTCTATACTTGGTTCCGAAAGGGCATGTGGGGAAGCGAAATGTTGAATCCGGAGATCTCGAGAGGGGAACAGGGGCCCAAAGCTGCAAAGGCCTCTGGGACGGGCTCTAAGACCACTGCCTGGCGCTTCGTGGTTATGATCAGCATGGTGAGCCTTCTGAGCGACACCACTTACGAGGGGGCCAGAAGCATAACAGGCCCTTTCTTGGCCCTTCTGGGAGCCGGGGCGGCGGCGGTGGGGGTTGTGGCAGGCCTGGGAGAGCTCATGGGCTATGGGTTCAGGCTCCTGTCGGGCCATCTGGCTGACAGGACCAAGGCCTATTGGCCCATCACCATCTCCGGGTACTGTCTCAACCTCCTGGCGGTGCCGGCCCTGGCCCTGGCGGGGAGCTGGGAGGCGGCCGCGATCTTGATAATCCTCGAAAGGCTCGGGAAGGCGGTTAGGGTACCCGCCAGAGACGCCATGCTCTCCCATGCAGCTTCAGAGACCAGCCGAGGATGGGCCTTCGGCCTCCACGAGGCCATGGATCAGTTAGGGGCTTTTGTGGGACCCCTGGCGGTCTCCCTTGTCATGTTCCTTCAGGGCGGATATAGAACCGCTTTCGGGATGCTTTTGGTCCCGGCACTCATGAGCCTGGGCATGCTATTTCTCACCAGGGCCCAATACCCCAGGCCCCAGGACCTGGAGATCCCCCTCCCCAGCCTGGACAAGAGAGGGATGAGAAAGGTTTTCTGGCTCTATCTTGGAGCTGCAGCGGCCATCGGCGCGGGCTATGCGGATTTCCCGTTGATAGCGTACCACATGAAGCAAACTGGGATCATGGCCGAGAAGTGGATCCCGGTTATTTACGCCGCTGCATGGCCGCAGACGGCCTCTCGGCCATGGCACTGGGAAAACTGTACGACCGCCTGGGCATATTGGTCCTGGCAGGGGTCTGCGTGATCACGTCCATATTTCCAGTTCTGGTCTTCTGGGGCGGAGAGGCGTTGGTGGTTGCTGGCATGGTCATTTGGGGGGTCGGAATGGGAGCCCAGGAATCGGTGGTGAGGGCCGCCATCGCACAGATGGTGCCACCGGATCGAAGGGCCACGGCTGACGGGATATTTCATGCGGTCTTCGGGGTGAGCTGGTTCTTGGGAAGTGCAGCCATGGGCCTCCTGTACGATGTCTCCCTGGGAGGACTGGTTGCGCTCTCCACAGGGCTCCAACTGCTGGCAGCCTTTATCCTGCTAAAAATGAGGGGACAAGGATGATGGATCTCTCAAACGGGGAGATCCACTATCTGTGGTGGTACATACAGGGCAGCATCATGAGCCCCTTTGTGCGCGAGAAGCTCCGGAGGGCATGGGGCATGTGCGAGCGGCACGCCTGGGGGGCAATCTTCGTGGAGAGCTCCTTTCGACACGGTTACCTGCACGGGCCTTCGGTCCTGTACGAGGATCTCATGAGCAGGGCCCTGGCCTCCTTCCAAAGCCGTGGCCCGGGGAGGCTTCCAAGGGCCATCCACGGGCTCCGAGAACGTGGCCCCTGTCCCATGTGCGAGATGGGTTTGGGGCCCCATTCCCAGGGCATGGCCAGCTCTCAATTGGTGGAAAGGGGTAAGGACTGGGGTCTCATGCGAGACATTGCCCTGCGCACCTTGCCTCACTGGAGGCACATGCTATGCGGGAAGTGTCTGGGAGACGACTCGCCGGTGCGCTGCCGGCACCATTTGGTTTCGGAGACAAGCCGGGCTAGGGGCCGGCACCAGGCTCATATGCAGCTGGTCTCGGAAATCCTTGAGCGTGTGAGCAGGTACTGTCGTTCCTTCCGCTGGGAGTTCCGTGGCACAGACACGGACATGGATCTGGCTGGCCTTCTGGCTGCGGTGGGCTGGTGCAGCGGATGGAGGCCCTTGCTGGAGCTGCTGGAGATCTCAGCCGGGAAATCTTCCCCCGGTTTCCCAATTGGGCTTAGGGCATGACGCCCTTGCCCATCCCAGACCAGAAACCCATGCCCGATGTGTAAAATCCCACCATGCTGCTCTTACCCCCATTACTCACGATCAGCGGATGATGCGGGTCGTTCTTATGACATATTTGGAGAAACCGCTCCATGCTCAAAAGCACCCTGCTTCTCGGTTCCAGAGTTTATCTTGCTTTGGGTGGGAATATGTCAGCGAAGAGAAGTGTCATCACCCCAATGAGCAACTGTGCCCAGGAGACTCTGGTTCAAGTCAAGACCGTCTCTTAATCTCGGAGCCACTCTGCGGAGGTTTGAACAGTCTGCGCTGGTTCTAGAAATTTTTTTGTTGCATCTGGTGGAGGCGGGGTCCACCATCATATGTCTATAAATAGTTGATAACCCTATATGTTATCTCCAAGAAAACCGCCTGATACCGGCAATTCTACCGGCAAATTTTTTTGATGGGGGGTTGGCATGGGGGGTGCAAGGTGCTCTGCTGGGCTGACGGGGGCCCGACACTTGAAGCGCATCAAAAGGGGATGATTACATGAGCCCCTGCCGAGAGCATAAAAGCGGCAAGGGTATTTTTTGAGTCGGGCAGGGCTGAGTGTCTGGACTCAGTCTGGGATGAAGAGATAAAATCACCTCGCTTCACTTGGGGCGGTTTTTGGGGCAAAGGGGATCATTCGGCATGGGCTAGGAGGCTTTCTGGTAGGGGGCTGCTGGTTGCGGTTTTTCGTGAGGGGGGCGCGCTATGAAGCGTGGGGCAAGAGCACTCTTCTTTGACATGCAACGGCTTGCTATAGTGGTATGGCTTCTGGCATTGCCTGGATTGGCCCTTGGTGCCGGTGCCAGCGAGGTTTTCGAGAAGGTCAAAGATGCGGTTGTGGTGGTCAAAGCCATTGACCTGGATGGCCAGGAAGTGGGCCAGGGCAGTGGGGTTGTGCTCCCCTCCGGGCAGGTGGCAACCAACAATCATGTGGTAGAGCAGGGGGTGAGGTTTCAGGTTGTGGCCAAAGGGCAAGCGGTATCTGCAGTTGTAGTGGCAAAGAACGCGGATCGGGACCTAGCTCTTCTCCTCGCGCCGGGGCTTGATGCCCGACCAGCGCAACTGGGCCGGGCCGGGGGCCTGAAGGTGGGGCAGAAGGTCTTCGCGGTGGGTGCGCCATACGGGTTGGAGCTTTCTCTTTCTGAGGGGATCGTCTCGCAGCTAAGGGGTGGGAAACCCCCCATCATACAGACCACGGCGGCGATTTCCCCAGGCTCAAGCGGGGGAGGGCTTTTCAACGAGCAGGGCCAGCTTGTGGGGATCACGACCTTTTACTTCAAAGAAGCCCAGGGGCTCAACTTTGCGGTTCCTGTAGAATGGCTGGGGGGGCTTATAGCGCAAAGCGAGAAGGCCGAAGCGCCACCCGAGGCAAAGAGCCCGAAGGCAACGCCGAAACCAACCTCTCCTCCTGTGCGGCCCTCACAAGAATCATCCGAAGACTGGAAGGACCGGGCAAGCGCACTCTTTGAGGCAAAGGACTGGGCGGGCCTCCTGGAACACTCAAAACGCTGGA
>CAYPWF010000088.1:0-13872 GCA_964414345.1 uncultured Desulfarculaceae bacterium | reverse complement strand
CTGGTGCTCCTGCAGGGGATGGCCAAGCTCGCCAGGGACATATTGGTTCTCACGGGCAGAAGGGAGCCAGTGGCCCCCAAGTCCCATTGAGGAGTCACGGATGAATATAGAGCTGCTAACGATCCTGTTCTTCTCCACCTTGCTCCTGGTGCTGCTCCTCGGCCTTCCTCTCTCATTTGTCCTGGGCGGGGTCTCCGTGGTCTTCCTCTATTTCACCTGGGGACCTCAATCTTTTTACATGGTGGCGGCCCAGACCTGGGGGGCCATGAACAAGTTCACCCTTGTGGCGATACCGCTTTTTATCTTCATGGCCATGATCTTGGAGAGGGCGGGGGTGGCCGAGGACCTGTATGAGATGATGTATCTTTGGTTCGGCCCCTTGAGGGGAGGGCTGGCCATTGGGACCGTGGCCATCTGCGCCATATTCGCAGCCATGTGCGGGATAAGCGGGGCTGCTGTGGTGAGCATGGGGGTCATAGCTCTTCCCTCCATGCTGAGATACAACTACGACAAGGAGCTGGCCCTGGGTTGCATAAACGCCGGAGGAAGCCTGGGGATCCTGATACCCCCCAGCGTGATCATGATCATCTATGCCATCATATCAGGCGAGTCCGTTGGGAAGCTCTTTGCAGGAGGCGTGGTCCCGGGTCTGCTCATAGCCTTTCTTCTTAGCCTTTACATTGCCATCCGCTGCTTTCTCCAGCCTCACCTGGGCCCTGCTCTCCCCAAAGAGCAAAGAGGCAACCTGGCAAGGAAACTCTTGGCAATAAGAGCCGTGATCCTACCCTTGATGATAGTGGTCATGGTGCTTGGCTCCATGATGGGAGGGATCACCACCCCCACAGAGTCAGCCTCCATGGGAGTCTTGGGAGCTCTCATCTCAGGGCTGGTGCACAGGCGCCTTACCTGGGGGCTTGTCAAGGAGGCCTCCCTTCGCACCTTCAGGCTCACTGGGATGATCATGTGGATTCTTTTCGGGGCCTATTGCTTCAGTGCCGCATATCACGGCATGGGGGCCCCGGCCCTGGTGCAGGACCTCATGAAGCACATCCCCGGGGGGGCCTGGGGGAGTATGGTATTCATCCAAGCGGTGCTCTTTGTGCTGGGCATGTTCCTGGACCCGGCCGGCATAATGATGATCACGGCCCCCATATTCCTCCCGGTGGTGAAGGCCCACGGCTTTGACCCTGTCTGGTTCGGGATCCTTTTCACCATCAACATGGAGATCGGGTACATGACCCCACCCTTTGGCTTCAACCTTTTTTATCTGAAGGGCATAGTTCCCCCTTCCATTAGCATGGCGGACATTTACCGCTCGGTGATCCCCTATACTTTGGTGGAGCTGGCGGGCCTGGCTCTGGTGATGGCCTTCCCGGCCCTGGCCACCTGGCTTCCCTCCAAGCTATTTTAGTGCGCATTATTCACGATAAGCGGATAATGCGGTCTGGTCCGCGCTCTTGATTCTCAGGGGTGACTGTGGGTGGGGAAACCAGGTTCACCTCTTGGTTTTGAGCACAAATTTGACCCCGATCTCAATATGCTTTGGCTGTGGGCAAGTCCGTAAAACATTTTGGTTTTGGGGGTTACTCCCCAAGCCCCAGGCAAATCTAGCCCGGGTCATGCGCTGCCTTCAAAGTATGCAACTCAGGCGGTGGGGAACCTGTTCCGCAAAGCCGGGTCAGTATATGGCTCCAGCCTGGCATCATGACATTATTGGGGAACCGCACAGTTGAGGAACTACGCGGCCTGCCTTTTAGTCATAAAATCACTAATCCCCTCTGGCCTGGAGTGCTACAAAATATGCATAGGCTGTGTGTTTCATGAACGGGCTTCCATTCCAAATCTTAGGGAGCCCAAGGGCGTGTAGGGGCTTCCCCAGTGGCACCAAGTTGAATTAGCATAGAATTTTTTGGGCAGTGGCACAGGAACCAATTATGCTATAGCAGCGCTCAAAACATCCTCAGGGTAAAATCGGGGTTGAAAGAGGAGTCATTGATGGAGCGAGAAAGGAGTCGGAAGCTCCAGAAGAGCCCATGCGTCAAGCCGGGTAAGCCGCCTATGGTGACGCGAAGGTCCTTTCTGAAGACAGGGGCTGTTGCAACGGCAGCCGCCCCTTTTTTCCTGCGGTCGAGAAGCTTGGGTAGGGGGAAGCCCAAGAATATACTCTTCATAATATCGGACGAGCACAGATTCGATGTGGTCGGTCACAGAGGGAATCAGTATGTTGCAACTCCTAATATTGATAGGCTGGCCCGGGAGGGTGTTCGCTTCGACAACCACTACTGCCAGCATCCTCTTTGCGTTCCTTCGCGTATGAGCCTGATCACCTCTCAGTATCCGTACATGCACGGCACCATTGAGAACATTGTCCCTTCCAAGAAGAACACCCTGATCCAGCAATTCCGCCGCTCGGGAGGCTTCAGGACTTACCTGGTTGGTAAGAGTCACATGACTACCAAAGAATTTGACCTGGTTTACGACCATGAAAATCTGAATCTGCAGCTTGATGAAGCAACGGTGCGGCAAAGGGCCAAAGCGCGTGAGGAATACGAGGCGTATTACAGCGGGGCCAGCCTGTTGAGGATGGAAGTAAACGCAATGTATCATGCCTACCCTTTAGCAGAGGAACTCTTCGAGGAGACGCTTTTTACCAAACTGGCCTCTAGGATTCTGGAGCAACACAGGAGAGAACCTTTTCTCTTGTGGTTAAGCTTCTTGCGCCCTCACATGCCGTGGACCCCTCCACTTAGATTCTACGAAAAATACAAGCACCTATCTTTGCCGGTTCCTCCACCACCAAGCCCGGAACTCCTAGAGAGGTTGCCGTTGCTAAAAAGGGCGGAGAACTTGGAGAAGGGGATAAACGGTCTGACCCAGGCCGAAATAGCTAACAGCGTTAAGGCCTACTATGCCTGTGTGGAATTCATGGACAATTGCGTGGGCATGGCCCTGAACATGTTGGATTCCTATGGCTTGGCCGAGGAGACCGTCGTGGTGTACACCTCCGATCATGGAGAGATGCTGGGAGACCACGGCACTTTCTTCAAGCGATGCCTGTACGAACCCTCGGTTCGCGTTCCTTGCCTCATGCGGTGCCCCGGTCATATCCCGCCTGGAACGGTAGTGCGCCGCGTCACAGAGAGTATCGACATCTTTCCCACGCTCCTGGACTATGCCGGAATTCCCAAATTTGGAACAGAACAGGGCAAGAGCTTGCTTCCTCTGGTCGAGCTGACCTCTTATGCTGGGTGGGAGGATGTAGCTTTCACGGAAACCAAGGGTTACTCGGATCTCGAACGAGGATACATGGTCCGAAAGGATCAGTGGAAGTATTGCTATTACCCGGAAGACAGGGAGGAGCTCTTCGATCTGGAAAGCGATCCCGGCGAGAAAAGAAACCTGATAGGGGGATCAGGATACGAAAAGGTCACTTCACTGTTGAGGGAAAGGATCCAGAGAAGATTCGGAATCAAATTCCTGGAACCTGGGACTGCAGGTGGGGTTTCCCACAAAGCTTAAATGCTGCCTCCTTATTGGAGGGTTTATCCAATACCAGTCTTAGCGACCGCAACACCTCTTGTATTTCAACCCACTGCCGCATGGACAGGGGGCGTTGCGGGCCGTTTTCCGCCGGGAGACCCGCTGCCCGGGCTCCGGTTCGTGGAGAAGGCTCTCCCCCCTCAGTTCATCCGCGATGGCCCGCAGACCAGGAAGTGCGTGGCTGAAGAATTGCCGGTATCCTGGGCAAAGCCAGCTCACCCGGTCTTGCCCTTCCCCGGCTCCCGCCCGGTGTCTGGGGCAGTCACCGAAACAAAGCTCCAAGAACTCGCAACGGTTGCAAAACGCCGGCAAAGACGCCTTCCGCGCCCCGAAGAGGGCGTACACCCGAGAATGGTAAATCCGTTCCCATGAGCTCGCCATCACGTTTCCCAGCCTGAACTCTGGGCGAACATAGAAATCGCACGGATACACATCCCCATTGTGCTCCACCACGAAGTAATGGCGGCAGTCGGGCCCATGTCACAAACGCTGAGTCTCCCATCCACCAGCCGACCTATGATTGAGTCGAATAGACGAATCGAGACCCTGTGTATGTCCCACTTCGACCACTCGTCGTAGATCTCGCACAGGAAATCGCCCCACTCCTCACCTCTTATGGTGAAGGGCTGGGGTTTCCCGTCGTCCCGAAACTCCACACAAGGGATGTACTGGTGATAAGTCACGTGCTGGTCCCTGAGGAAGCGGTAGAGCTCCGTCGCCTTGTGCACTTGAACGTCGGTGACGACGGTGAGTACGTTCATCTCCACCCTGTTCTGTCTTAGGCGCTGGATTCCGCGCATGACCCCCTTAAAGGATCCTTCCCCGCCCCGGCTCCGGCGATACCGGTCATGCATGTACTCAGGACCGTCCAGACTCACACCAACCAGGAATCCATGCTCGGAAAGGTGACGGGCCAGCTCATCCTCGATCAAGGTGCCGTTGGTCTGCAAGGAGTTGGTCACAACCGCTCCCCTGCGGCAGTGAATCTTTTGGAGTTCCACCACCCGGCGGTAGAAATCCATTCCCATAAGCGCAGGTTCTCCCCCCTGCCAGGCAAAAATATAGGCTGGCTGATCGGTTGCCATATAACTGCGGATGATCTGCTCCAGAACGGCGGGGGACATACGGCGCCCTTCCGCGCCGCGTCCGGGAGTGTGGCCCCTGTAGAAGCAGTAACTGCAGCTCAGGTTGCAGTCCGCGGAGGCTGGCTTGAGGAGGAGCGAGAAATGTGTGGCAGAACCCAAACTCCCAGGGTCGGGGCTCAATGGGCTCGCCCCTAATGAGACTTGGCCACCCGTCCCACAGTTTCCCGGAGCTTCTCCCACAAATCCATCCAAGGTCATGGCACAAGCATAGGAGGGGTGAAACCCCTCTGTCAACGAGCCATTGGGCCAAGCCAGCCAGTCCGCCTCTTTGAGTTTGAGATCCGCGGACACCCGCCCGGAGGCTATTCATTTCTGCTGGAGGCCTCAGGCCCCTACCTTTTCCATGCCATACCCCAGAGTTCCGGCTCCCTCAAAAGCCCCAGCGGCCCTCCCCTGCTTCGAAATTTCCTCTTTCGGCTATCCCACCTGCTTCTGTGGCTGCACCAAAGCTTTATTTTGAAGCCCCCCCTAAAACTCCTCCAAACTGACCATGGAGAGAGTTCCTGAAGATGGAGGAGCCTCTCATAATAGGTCCTAGGATTACGCGGACCTGCCTGCCCCTTAATCTTGTCCCCAAAAAGCCTTTTGAGAGGATAAAAGAGGCTGTAAAACCATTTGTTGGGAAAAGTGTGAAACACGACCATCCCGTCGGGACTTAGAACTCGGTGCACCTCCTTAAGGGTTCTTTTGAGTTCTTCTTTGCTCAGGTGTTCCAAAATGTCCGAGAGTAACACCCTGTGAAAAGAACCGGGGGGGAACGGAAGGCAGCTTCCTTTGGCCTTGCAGAGTCCTGCCCTTTGAAGGATTTTATCCTGGCAAGAGCCTAAGAGGGTTTCTTTTGAGATCCGTATCGCCTCTTGGGACAAATCCACACCCCAAGTCAGGGCCCCGGCCTCAGCCGAATGGCGTACCAGTTCCCCGCGACCGCAACCCAAATCCAATACCCTCATCCCGGAGCTGATCTGGGCCAATTCAAAAACTATTGAGAGCCTCTCATCCAGCAGTGCTCCACCGCTTTCCTTGTAAAGCTCATGCCCCCCGCAAGCCTCCAGGAAATAGGACCTGTTGTAAGGCTCATGGCTCACCCAAGTGTTCCCCCTTTCTTCATAGCCCTCTTGACAAGAGCGCACCATGGAAGGAAAATCATACTCCGGCAATAGGATATGAGTCCGCCCAAGACATTAGCCTGCTTGGGCCAAGTCTGCATCTGGAGGAGGATATGTACTCGGAGACAGTTATGGATCATTTCCAGAATCCGCGCAACGTTGGGGAGATGGAGAATCCCGACGGGGTAGGTGAAGTGGGAAATCCTGTTTGCGGGGACATGATGAAGTTTTTCATCCGTGTTCGAGACAATGTTATCGAGGATGTGAAATTCCTCACTTTCGGTTGTGGGGCTGCGATAGCGGTAAGCAGTATGGTGAGCGAACTGGCCAAAGGCAAGACCCTGGATGAAGCTCTCCAGATAACCAGGGACCAGGTGGCCGATGCCTTGGGGGGGCTCCCAAAGAACAAGCTGCATTGTTCCAACCTCGGCTCCGATGCCCTCCATCGGGCCATCCACGACTACAGGCACAAGAAGTTCGGGACCCCCATGCCCGAGGCCCCGCAGCATGAGCACGAGGAGCACAAATTCCGCCACTGCCCGTACTGCGACGTGGAGAACCCTGAGGACCTAGCATATTGCCGGGCCTGCGGCAAGCGGCTATAGCCCCATGCGCGTCTCCAAGAAGGCCCAGTGCGGCACCAGGGCCATGCTGGAGTTGGCCCTGCACTATGGCCGAGGGGTGGTCTCCCTTTCCCACATAGCACGAAGCCAGGGTATCTCCCTGAAGTATCTTGAGCAAATAATGACTCCCCTTCGTCGGGCTGGAATGGTGGAGGCCACAAGAGGAGCAGGGGGTGGCTACAAACTCACTCGGCCTCCCCAGGAGATTCGGGTTGGGGAGCTCATAAGAGCCCTTCAAGAGCCTATGGAGCCTGTGGAGTGCCTTCAAGACGCCCGCCACTGTGACCGGGTAAGCAGGTGCCAAGCCAGAACTATTTGGTCTGACCTGCACCACATAATAGAAAGGGCCCTGGACGGGCTCACTCTTCAGGAGATCCTGGAAAGGGCCCCTGCTGATGATAAGCCAGGGGCCGCACCCAGGTCGCTATATAGCAAGTCTTAGTCCTTTGATTACGGTTCGGTCACTCCTTAACAAAGCCAGTCATTGATCACAAAAGGTTAGCCCGTACTATTCTCCAAAGCCTATGAGTTTGGGGGCTACCCTCCCAAGTCTCGGGTTGCGCCTTGGCATATTCTGACTCAAAGCAGGACCAAATCTGATACCGAAAATCAGAGTGTTTTTGAGTCTGGACCGGTTCCTCCAGACATGTCTTTTGAATAGCCCTTATTATCAACTGATTCTGAATAATGCGGGTTAGCTCTTGCGGGGCTGCGTTCATCCCCGCCCCCAACACCAAGGCCAAACCAAAACACAACGGGAGGGGCCAGTCCCCTCCCGAACAACTCCAACAAGGTGGTGCACGACTTTAGTCTTAGGGGGTCTTCACCGCGGCGGGAGCCTTGGCTGCCATGATTGTAGGCCCTGCTTGCAGGTCTCTCACCCTCTTTGCCACCAGCTGATTAAAAACCCCCGAGTCGGCAGGGCTCACCGGGTCCGCGTTTATGAAGTTGACTTTAAGCGGGTTTATGAACTGCCCGGCTTTCATGAGTCGGAAATCCAAATGAGGCCCTGTGGCCAAGCCCGTGCTTCCGACGTAACCTATCAGCTGGCCCTGCCTGACGCTTGTGCCGGAGCGGATCCCGGCTCCAAAGCGGCTCAGGTGCCCGTACATGGACACATAACTCTGGCCGTGCTGGATCTTCACACAATTGCCGAATCCACCATCCCAGCCTGCAGATACCACCCTCCCATCAGCCACTGCCCTAACAGGGGTGCCTGTGGGGGCTGCATAGTCCACTCCCAGGTGAGGTCTATAGACCTCCAGTATGGGATGGAACCTGGCTTGGGTGAACCCTGAGGTGATCCGGGTGAATTTCAGAGGCGATCTGAGAAAAGCCTTTCTCAGGGACTTGCCCTGGTTGTCGAAATACCCTTCCTGGGTGGCCTTGCCCTTGAAATAAAAAGCCCAGTAGGTCCTCCCCTTGTTCACGAACCTGGCCGCCAGGATTCTCCCATAGCCAACTCTTTTATCCCCTATCCATTTCTCTTCCAAAAGCAGCTGGAACTGATCCCCTGCTCTAAGATCAGTATGGAAATCAATGTCGTAATCGAAGATATTGGCCAGAGCAAGGGTCACCGACGCCGGCATCCCGGCCCTCTCCATGGCACCGAAGAGGGATCCCTGTATGGTTCCCGAGACAACCCTCTGGCGCACCTCCAGAGGCTTCATCTCCTTTCTAGCCTGAAGCCTTTCCCCTGAGCGCTCCACCAAAAGCATGCACTGGGAGTCCAGCTCAGCTTCCACTTGCATCACCTTGTTGTCCTGATCGTCCAGGCTCACCAGGAACTTGGTGCCCTCCTTCAAACGCCTCAGATCCTGGACGGCCCTCACCGCCTCCACGATCTCCTTTACCTGAGACTGGGGGAGTCCTGCTTTTTTGAGGGCATCTTCAAAGCCTTCTCCCTTTCTGAGGACTATTTCCCTGGACTGTTCCTGGTTTTCCTCCTGCAGCTCCCCTTCTTGCAAGACAGGGGATTCTGAGAAGTCCTTTAGCCCCCGTGCCATTGAAAGTTGCTCTTCCAGCAACTTGGGGGGTGGGAGGGAGAAGGCCGCGCCATCCATCAGCCATGCCACCACCACGGCCATGGCTACTCCCGTTGCAGCCAATCCCGCCACGCGGCAAAGAACCCACTCCGCCTTTCTGCCTCTCAACAAAGCCCTGCGAAGCCTTTCCCTGCAGAAATGCTTGGGCGGGCTTGATCTCTCCACAAAACCCCTTACGTCTCTCAAAACAACACCTCCATCATCTGACCCACCGAGGCAACCCCAAGAACCTCCATGGGAACCTCCTGCCTGGCCTGGGCCAGATTTCCCTTGGGCAAAAGACACTTGCGGAAACCCATTCTTTGGGCTTCCCGCAATCTTGGAGCAACCCTCTGAATCCCCCGCACCTCTCCGGTAAGGCCTATCTCCCCGAACAAAACCAGAAGAGGATCCACGGCTCTGTTTAGATAGCTTGAAGCTATGGCGGATGCTATGCCCAGATCCACAGCAGGCTCCTCCACCCTCATGCCCCCCACCACATTCACGTACATGTCCTGATCGGAAAGATGCATGCCGCCGTGTTTCTCCAGCACTGCGGTGAGAAGCGCCACCCTTTGCCCGTCAACCCCCATGGCGGCCCTTCTGGGCATGCCGTAACCGGTTCGTGAGACGAGGGCCTGGAGTTCCACCAAAAGGGGCCTGTTGCCTTCCATGCTGGCCAGAACCACCGAGCCAGGCACACCTTTGGGTCTCTCGCTGAGAAACCTCTCCGAGGGGTTGAGCACCTCTTCCAGGCCGCTCTCCCGCATCTCCAAGATGCAGATCTCGTCTGTGGATCCGAAACGATTTTTCACTGAACGCAGGATCCTGAAGGGGTGTCCCCTGTCCCCTTCCAGGTAAAGCACCAAGTCCACCATGTGCTCCAGGACCCTGGGCCCTGCCAAAACCCCCTCTTTGGTGACGTGACCCACAAGTACCACCGTGATGCCCCGGCCCTTTGCCACCGAGGTCAGGGCAGAGGTGGTCTCCCTTAGCTGCCCCACGCTTCCTGGGAGGGAGGGATACTGATCTGTGTAAAGAGTCTGGATGGAATCCACCACAATCAGACGCGGCTCCAAAGGAAGGGCTCCATCCAGGGCACGTTCCAGATTGGGCTCTGCCAGAACCCAGACGGAATCTGTGTCAAGGCCCAGCCTGTCCGCCCTTATCTTGAGTTGATGAGGTGACTCCTCTCCGCTTAGATAAACGGTTTTGGCCCCCCCGGCTGCCAGCCTCTGACACATCTGGAGAAGCAACGTGGATTTCCCTATCCCGGGGTCCCCGCCAAGCAGAACCACAGAGCCGTCCACCAAGCCCCCTCCCAAAACCCGGTCCAGCTCGGGCCAGCCAGTGCTGAGTCTTCGGGTGGTCTCTGGGGGAACCTGGGAAAGGGGAAGAGGGGAGACCTGTTCTGTGGGACCGAACCAGGCCCTGCGCTGGGGGCGCTCCGGCTGGGCCGTCTCCTCCACCAGGCTGTTCCACTCCCCACAGTCAGGACAGCGGCCCATCCACTTGGGGGCACGGTACGCGCAAGCCTGACAAACATAGGTTGTCCTGAGCTTGGCCATAATCCTCCCCCGGCCCAAGACAAGTTGCGGCGATTATACGGATCCGAGCCTTCCCTGTCAACCTAGAAAAAAAATTCCCCAAAGGCTCTCCAGGTTTCCGGGAAAAAGCTTCAGAAATATGGTCCTCCTCAAGGCTTCAGGTCAGGTTCTAGGAAATCGTGGGCCGTAGGGACTTGCCCCCCTGAGCTGTTCTGATGTATTCTTTCCAACCCAGGAATCATCTTAAAGGAGGGACTCCATGGGGCGGTTTGTCTGGAAAGCGGGTGCAGCATTCTTTCTTTGCGTTTTGCTGAGTGTGGGTGGGGCAGAGGTTCAAGCTCAGCTTCTTGACGGAGAGTGGTTCGAGGTTACGGTCAAGGCAAAGGGATATGAGGTGAAGGCAAGTAATCTGAATTGGGAAAAGGCCTCTTTCGAGGGCCGCGGATTCATCAGGTTTCATTGGATAGGGGATAGTTACATCTATGAAATATGGAACAAGGTGGGACCAGGGCAATGGGAGCCCACTTATTTCTCGGATGAAATAGTTCCTGACGGGAAAAAAGAGCGCTTTTGGCCGGATATGAACATGACTTTCAGGAAACCGGACGGAGTCTTCGTCTCCCTTTACGCCACATGCCTTTTCACCATAGAGACCAACGCCAGTGACAAGGTGGTCCAGGCATCCATCAAGAGTCTGGGCGCTGAGGTCTACAGCGGATCCCTGGACGGAAAAAACCGCTTTTACGGAGGAGCTAAATTAAGCGGTTCCAGGGTGAGGGAAAGGGATCTCCCCTTTGATCCCGGGCTGGGGTCACACTGAGAAAGGGTTTTCTCCTAACCCGGATTGTTCTACAAGACCAATAAGTTTGGGGGCTCAAGCCCCCAAACCCCCGGTACATTTCGACATATTCCGACTCAACCCCGACTAAAACCTGAAGCCAAAAGTTAGGGTTTGGTTTGTACAAACATGTCATAAAGCTAGCCCGCATTGTCCACTCATCGTGAATAATGCGGGCTAGGAAATAAAGGGCTGTAGAGCCCTTTATTTTTCGGCTTTGCTAGGCAGGATCTCTTAGGATCGAGGCTTGGGGATTGGGGACTGGGCGGATAAGAGCGATCTTTTGAGCTCCTTGACCTTTTTGCCGAGTGGAACCAGGCCTCGGGAGCCGCAACATTCCCTGTGAATCAGCTCCACCAGTGCGCTTCCCACCACCACCCCATCCGCAACACTGGAGACTTCCCTGGCCTCCTGGGGGCCACAGACTCCAAAACCCACTGCCACCGGAAGAGAGCTCAAGGCCCTGACGCGCGCCACCAGCCCCCGCACCTCATCCAGCCGGGGCTTGATGGTCCCCGTGACCGCGGTGGTGGATATGCAGTACACGAACCCTCCGGCCCCAGCCAGGATGCGCTCCATTCGATCCGGAGGGGTTGTGGGAGCCACCAAAGGGATGAAATCCACCCCGGTCTGGTCCGTATACTGCCTGAGCTCACCCCATTCCTCCCGTGGAAGATCAACAACCAGCAGGCCGTCCAGCTCCACTTCCCGCGCCTGCCTGGCGAACTGCCGGGCCCCGTACGCCAGGATAGGGTTGTAATAACTGAACAGGACCAGGGGAATCTCCACAGAGGCCCTGATCCTGGAGATCAACTCCAGGACTCCTCCCAGGGTCGTGCCCTTGGCCAGGGCCCTCTGGGAGGCGGCCTGTATGACCGGCCCGTCGGCTGTGGGGTCTGAAAAGGGGATGCCTATCTCCACCAGATCCACGCCGGCGGCCTGCAGCTCCAGGAGGATCCTGCCTGTCTCCTCCAGGCTCGGATCTCCTGCGGTGATGTAGGCTATGAGGGCTTTCCCCCCCCTTGCCCTCAACTCCCTGAAAGTGCTCTGGATCCTTCCCATGTCCGGAACTCCTCCATACCACCGGAAATCCTGTCAAGGTCCTTGTCTCCCCTCCCGGAGAGATTCACCACCAGAGTTTTCCCCCTGCCCATTTCAGGGGCAACCCTCATGACCCATGCCAGGGCATGGGCGCTCTCCAGGGCAGGGATGATCCCCTCCAGCTTGCTCAGCATCTGGAAAGCCTCCACCGCCTCCCGGTCTCCCGCACACACATACTTGACCCGTCCGGTGCGATGGAGGTGACTGTGCTCGGGGCCCACTCCAGGGTAGTCCAGCCCAGGTGCGATGGAGTGGGCATTCAGGACCTGGCCGTGTTCATCCTGCAGGAGATAGGTCTTGGCCCCATGCAGGACCCCTACGGAACCAGCACAGAGGCTGGCTGCATGTCGGCCAGACCAAGGCCCTTCCCCCCCTGCCTCCACCCCGTACATGGCCACCTCTTGGTGGCCCAGAAAAGGGTAAAAGAGTCCCAAGGAGTTGCTCCCACCTCCCACACATGCCACCAGAGCATCCGGGAGCCGCCCCTCCCTGTGCAGGATCTGCTTTTTGGTCTCCCTTCCTATCACGCTTTGGAAATCCCTCACCATCATGGGATATGGATGGGGACCGGCTGTGCTCCCTATGACGTAGAAGGTGTCCCTCACCCTGGCCACCCATTCCCTCATGGCCTGGCTCATGGCCTCCTTGAGGGTGGCACTCCCGGAGCTGACCGGGATCACCTCTGCCCCCAGGAGGCGCATTCTGGAAACATTGGGGGCCTGCCTTTCCATGTCGGTCTTGCCCATGACAACAGTGCACTCCAGCCCCAGAAGGGCAGAGGCAGTGGCAGTGGCAACCCCGTGTTGGCCAGCCCCTGTCTCTGCCAGAACCCTCCTCTTGCCCATCCACCTGGCCAGCAAGCACTGGCCGAGGGCGTTGGTGATCTTGTGGGAGCCTGTGTGATTGAGGTCCTCCCTCTTGAGATAAAGCCTAAGCCCGCCCAACTCCTCCGAGAGTCTCCTTGCCAGGTAAAGAGGTGTTGGCCTTCCTGCAAAGTTGGCAAGAAGCTCCCTCAACTCCCCCTGAAATTCTTTGTGCTTTCTGGCAGCCTTATAGGCTTCCTCCACCTCTACCAGGGCAGGCACAAGGGTCTCCCCCACGTATCTCCCCCCGAACATGCCGAAATGCCCCCTCTTATCCGGCATCCGCACCCTCATGTCACCATTCCCCTCTCTGAGCGGCTTGGCAGGGGTCTCCTGTCAGAGACAGAGAAGACACCCCTGCCAGGACGGGGCGATCTAAGACCCCTTGCCAACTCCAAGAAACGCCGTAACTTCCTGTGGTCCTTCTGGCCAGCGCTCCTCTCCACCGAACTGCTCACGTCCAGCGCATCCGGCAGGGCTCTCGCCACTGCCTGAGCCAGGTTCTCCTCCCCGAGTCCCCCTGCCAGGACAAGAGGATGCCTGGCTCCTATCACGGGGCCCATATCCCAGTTGGCCATCTGCCCTGTGCAGGAGTGTCTGGCCGGATCGAAGCCGTCCAACAGGACCGCCCAAATCCCCCTGTACTGCTCGAGGACCGGCAGATCCTCTGGCCCCCGAATCCTCAAGGCCTTGATGACCCTCATGTCCTCTAATTCCTGGCAGCAGCCAGGGCTCTCCTGCCCGTGGAGCTGCACCATGTCGAGCCCAAGGTATTGAGCCATGGCGCGCACAGTCTCTGGCCTCTCATCCACGAAGACCCCGACCAAGCTCACCCCAGGGGGCAGCCTCTGGATTATCCCGAGAGCCCGTTGGGGGGTGATGCACCTGGGACTCTGGGAATAAAAAACGAACCCCAGGGCATCCACGCCGCATTCCACGGCAGCCAGGGCATCCTCCAACCGGGTTATGCCGCAGACCTTGACCTCCATCACCCTGCCCCTTCAGCCAAGGTAGTTGATCCCGGGGGTGATGGCATTTCTCTTCGCTTCAAGTCTTCGGCGCTTGATTTTCCAAAGGATTTGGCC
>CAYPWF010000087.1:0-13971 GCA_964414345.1 uncultured Desulfarculaceae bacterium | reverse complement strand
AGTTCCCGCGCAACTCGCCCCGGCTTGCGCCGGCATGAAACACCATTACTCGCGCCAAGACGCAAAGAGCGCAAAGGACGGAACAGACCAGATAGACCAATGAGTGCCCACGGTGTCTCAAAGCCTGCGAAGCAGGCGGGCTGGGTTGCCGCAATAGATGCCGGGACAGGTGATGTCCTTGGTCACAACAGACCCGGCGCCTATCACAACCCCATCGCAGATTTTAACCGGCAGAATCGTGGCGTTGGTGCCTATGGAAACCCGGTTCCCAATGAGGGTTTCATGCCAAAGACTAGGGTCTTTGCCTGCAGGGCCCCCTTCCCGGAAAAGGTCGTTTACGAACATGGCTCCGTGGGAAATAAAGCAATCATCCCCGATGGTGACCAACTCGCATATAAAGGCATGGGACTGTATGCGGCAGCGCTTCCCTATGCGCACCCCTTTCTGGATCTCCACAAAGGGGCCTATGAAGCTCCCCTCCCCTATCTCGCACTCGTAGAGGTTAACAGGCTCCACCACGGTCACATTGGAGCCGAAGAGCACATCCCGGATGCGGCTCTTGAGGATTTTGGGCTCATTCATCCCGATCAACCGAGCCTCACTGTGGCCATCTCTTTGCCGTTTATGGGGTGCGTGGCACCGTGGTTGGCCAGGCCCCTGTAAACCACCGGCATGAAACGCCCCTGGGACTTGATGGATCTCTGGGCCGCCTCCAGGATGGAGACCACTTTCAGGCCGCTGAAGCCATCGCTTCTGGGGATCTTGGAGTGCTTGATACAGTCCACAAAGTGCTGCAGCTCCACCTTGAGGGGCTCGTAGTCCTCTATGCGGGGGCTAAAGATGTCCCCGTAGCGGTATGCAAAATGGAACTCTCCAAAGGTCTCGTAGTAGGGAGGGGCGTCCACGCCCTTATCGTAAATTTTTATCTTCTCCTGGGCCGAAATGTCGTCATAAACAAGCATCTTCTTGGTGCCCACAAAGGTGGTTTTTCTTATCTTGTTGGGATCCAGCCAGCTCACATGCACAAAGGCGATCATGCCGTTGTCATAGTTCAAGGTGACCGTGGCCACATCCTCAATGCCCTTCTTGTAGTGGGAAGTGCCCTGGGCGTTCACACCCAGGGGGCTTTTGTCCAACACATAGTTGATTATCGAAATGTCATGGGGGGCCAGGTCCCAGACCACATTTATGTCCTGCTGGAAAAGCCCCAGGTTCACCCTTGTGCTGCTCACATAGAGAATCTCCCCCAGATCTCCGCTGGCCACGATCTCCTTTATCTTGTTCACCGCTGCAGTGTACTCGAAGGTGTGCCCCACCATGATGAGCCTGTCCACCTCAGAGGCCAGCTCGATTAATTCCAGGCACCTCTTGGAGGAGTTGGCCATGGGTTTCTCAACCATCAGGTGCTTTCCATGCCTTAGAACCATCTCGCCCAAGACGTGGTGAGTGTGTACAGGGGTAGCCACTGCTATGGCCTCTATGCGCTGGTCCTGGAGGAGATCCTCCACGTGGGTGGTGAGCTCCACCGTGGGGAAGAGCCTGCCCACCCGGGCCAGCTTGGCCTGGTCCATATCGCAGCAGGCCACGGAAGTCACGTCCGGGAGTTGAAGGAAGTTCCTAATAAGATTGGGACCCCAGTACCCGCATCCTATTACCCCGACTTTCATGGTGGCCTCCGTACTGGTTGCTGGTTACCGGTTACTGGTTACCAGTTACTGGTTACTGGTTACTGGTTACTGGTTAGGACAACTGAGCGCATGCAATTTGGGTCCGGCCAGGAAGGCTGACCAAAAAGGATTGCCGATTTGCCGCTGCAGCCTGCCTCATTCGGACGGCCCAAAACCTCAGCAGGCCCCCCTGGTAGTGAAAACAGCCTTGAATGTCTTCAGTATGATCAAGAGATCCAGCCACAGGGACTGGTTCTCCACATAGCGCAGGTCCAGCCTCACCTGCTCGTCGAAGGTGGTGGTGGCCCGGCCGCATACCTGCCAAAGGCCTGTGATGCCGGGCTTGGCCTCCAGGAGCCTTCTCAGTTGCCAGCTCTTGTAGCGCTCCACCTCGTAAGGAATTGGGGGCCTCGGGCCCACCAGGCTCATCTCCCCTTTGAGCACGTTGAAAAGCTGGGGAAGCTCATCCAGGCTGGTGATGCGAAGGATCCTGCCCAAGGGGGTCACCCTGGGGTCATGGGCCAGTTTGAAGAAGCTCTTTCCCCCAATCTCATGGGTCTCGGCCCTGTTCTCTATGAGCCTGGTCACGTACTCCCGGTGAAGGCTCTGGTCGCAGTTATGGTACATGGTGCGGAACTTCAAGAAGGTGAAAAGATGGCCCTTTTGCCCCATGCGCTTCTGGCGGAAAAACACGGGCCCAGGCGATGTGAACTTTATTCCAGCTGCTATGGCCAACATCAGGGGTGCCAGCAGCACCAGGCCTGCTGAGCCGGCCACAAGATCCAGGCACCTCCGGGCAGCCCTATCCAGCCGTGCCCAGGCCCCTGACCTCAAACGGCCTTCGCAAGGGCTAGTGCAGCTTAAAAAATTCCATTCCGCCGCGCATTCCCCAAAGCCCCTCCCCTGGGGGTTGCCTTGGGAATCCGGCTGCATGGAAAGGGAATCCCTTTCTGAGCCATTTCCCAGGATGTTTTGGGTGAGCGTCCTTGGGTACTCCAGGATCCGAAAGGCCTCCTGCTTGGAGGCCATGACCCCCAAGCTGCAGCGCTCCATGCCCCCCAAGAACCCCCTTAGCCGCTCCAAGACCTTTTGGGCCTCCTGCTCACTGGTCTCTGGAAGCAGCAGCCCCAGCTCCACCTGGCTGTACCAGCCGAGAAGGTCAGAAAGCCTGGTGCTTCGGGAAAAACTCCTTAAGGCCTGGACCAGGAAACCCACCTCTACCCCGGTCCGCTGAGCCTGCTCTACTGAAATCAGCAGCAGGGCAAAGGGCCTCCCGCTTCGATCGGAGCGGCTTCTCTCTTCCCTGAGTCGCTGAAGAAACTGCTCCCTACCGAAGATGGCCCTAGGAGCCAAGACCTCTTGATTCTTAGTGCTTCTCCAACGCATCCCGCCCAAGATTCTGCGGCCGGCGGATAAGAAAGGTGCTCTGCCAGGGCCCTCTAAAGGGACCTGAGTTCTTTGCGAACCGGACCCATCCCCTGCCCCCAAGTTGCCGGGGTGAGGAGCCGGCCGCGCCGTTTCGTACCTCATGGGAGAACCTTCCATTTTTCATTTCCCTTTCCCGCCGAACTCTTTGCCTAGCCCGGATCATTCTCCAAAGCCTGCGAGTTTGGGCTTGCCCGTTTTGCGGGCGCATATGAAATGCGCCACTACCAAACCAAAGACCAATGCCATTGCGGGCGGGGGTAAACCCCGCCCCGACGAAACCCCAACAGACCAAACAGACCGGCTAGGATTTATCCCCGCCCGTTGGGTTTTTGGGTTTAACCCGTTTAACGGGCGGATGTGAAATCCGCCCCGAGGACCCCAAACCACTAAGCCGTTGAAATAACAACGGTCGGTGTAGGGGCGGGGTTCATCCCCGCCCAGGTTATTTTTGGTTTGGCCCGTTTTGCGGGCGGGGGTAAACCCCGCCCCGACGAAACCCCAACAGACCAAACAGACCGGCTAGGATTTATCCCCGCCCGTTGGGTTTTTGGGTTTAACCCGTTTAACGGGCGGATGTGAAATCCGCCCCGAGGACCCCAAACCACTAAGCCGTTGAAATAACAACGGTCGGTGTAGGGGCGGGGTTCATCCCCGCCCAGGTTATTTTTGGTTTGGCCCGTTTTGCGGGCGGGGGTAAACCCCGCCCCGACGAAACCCCAACAGACCAAACAGACCAGACAGACTGAATAGACCGGCCACGGGGATACCGCCTCTGTGACCTGGTTGCCGATTCCCTATTGCCTTGACCCTCATGGGATGCATTCTTATCAGCTCCTGTGGGTTTGCGGGGCCGAAGGAATTCCAGATCAGACATGCACGATCCCCCTTCTAATGGCCTCTTTTGTCCACTCGGCAACGCTTCTCATGTTGAGCTTTTCCATGATGTGGTACTTGTGGGTCTCCACGGTCTTGGGGCTTATGCAAAGGTAATCCGCAGCCTTTCTCACAGAGTTGCCCTCGGCCAGCAGCTGGAAGACTTGTCTTTCCCTGGGGCTGAGAAGCTCAAAGGGGTCCACCTTGTCATTGCGATCAAGGACTTCCTCCAGGTGGCGGGCCAGAAACTCCGGGGCGTTCTCGCTAAAGAAGGTGCCGTCTTTTCGCACCACCTGCACGGCCATGTAGAGGTCAGAGATGGGGCTGCTTTTCAGAACGTAGGCGGAGATGCCGGCCTTTAGAAGGTGCACCAGAAACTCCCTATAAGAGTGCATGGTGTAGATTATGATCTTGGTTTTGGGGGAGATCTTCTTTATCTGGTACGTGCACTCCACCCCATTGAAATGGGGCATGGCCAGATCCAATATGACTATGTCCGGGAGAGTCTCCTCAAAGACCCGCAGGGCGTGGCGGGGCTCAGAGACCATCCCCACTATCTCCAAGTCCTCTTGCTTGCCCAAAGCTGCGGCAATCCCATGAAGAACAACCTCGTGATCGTCTATAAGTAAGACTCTCGTCTTCACGCCAGCAACCTCAGTCCCCACCCAGGGGGAGCTCCGCGGAAACGCAGGTGCCAGAGCCCACCGAAGAATCCACCCAGAGGGTTCCTTTGAGGCTCTCGGCCCTCTCCCTCATGGTCAAAAGCCCCACGCCTGCTGTGCCCAACTCCCCCGAGCTTGAAAAGCCTGTTCCGTCGTCTTCCACGCTGATGGATATGCTGCTGGGCCCTCGGATCACGTTCACGGCCAGCTCCCGGGCCTGGGCGTGCTTGAGAGCATTGGTCACTGCTTCCTGCACGATCCGGTAAACCCCCAGCTCCAACTCCGGGGGGAACCTGTCTTGGAGTCCCCGGAAAAAGGACCTTATGCGCACCCGACCCTTGCTCTCACACTCCTCCAGAAGCCTCGTGAGGGCGGCCTCCAGGCCGATCTTGTCCAAAACCGAGGGCCTCAAACCTTGGGCGATCTCCCGCAGCTTTTCGATGGATTTGGAAAGCCCTTCTGACAGGCTCTTGAGTCTCTCCAATTGCTCATGGGGGCCCTGGAAATCTTCTAGGAGCAACTCGGCCTGAATCTTTAGCGTTGTGAGGGTTTGGCCGATCTCGTCGTGGAGCTCTGCGCTTAGGCGCTGGCGCTCCCTTTCCACTGCGGCCAGGATTTGCCTGGAAAAGATCCTCTTGCGGAGGAGTTCCTCTCTCCTTTGCCGCCTGAGCTCCCGCTCGGCCAGGGAGGCCACTACCTTGCTCTCCAAAGCGGTCAGGGAGAAAGGCTTGGTAAGGTAGTCCACAGCCCCTAGGCGCATGGCGTCGGTGGCCAAACCTACATCGTCCTTGGCAACACCGGTCATCATCACCACGGAGCAAAGCGTGGAGCGCTCCCCCAGCTCCTTTAGCAACTCCATCCCCACCCCGTCGGGAAGCTGGTAGTCCAGCAAAATTAGATCCGGAAGACCCAGGGAGACTCTCTCTCTGGCTTCGCTCAGGTTCCTGCATTGTGTGACCTGGAATCCCTTGGACTCCAAAAAGGAGGAAAGGAGCTTCAAAATCCCCTCATCGTCATCCACGATGAGGACCTTGGGGGAGGAAGAGCCTGCCTGAAAGCTACCAGAGGGTATGCCCATTTTTGTCAGTCCATTGACTAGGAGGGGCAGTTAGTCGGGAAGCTTCCGCGTTCCACTTCTGGCTTTAGGCTTTGGGAGCGGGAACTGGGAGCAAGACTTTTTGGGAACTCCGGGTAGGCTCCGCCCGTTAAAGAGCCCCTCGGATCTTTCGAAGTACCTATTATTCTTACATTTTTTGGCTCACAGCCCATAAAGCCTTGAAGCCAACTTTTGCCCTTGTTCTCCCAAGAGCCTTTCCCTGTAGCCCTTTCAGCCTGCCCAGGGGCTCAAGTCTTGCTTGCCAAAAACGTGCCCAGCCCGGATTGTTCTCCAAAGCCCGTAACTCTGGGGGGCTAAGCCCCCAAGCCCTCGTTACACCTCCACCTATTCCCAATCAAACCCGGGCAAAACCTGAAAACAAAAATCAGGGGGATTTTGACCTTGGATTACTTCCATCAAGATATCCCTAAGATGGCCCACATCATCCACTCATCCTGAATAATGCCTTCCAAAACTTAAAGCCTCCTGACCGGTCCCGGGCAAATCCTGCGCAGCCAAGCCAGAAGCCCTTTTCCCAGACTGCGTCCTAGGAGGCAAATCCCATCTCGTCAGCCCCTCAAGTAAATGGGTCTTACCGAATAGGTAGACCTGTAGCTTGCTCCAGGAGTCCTTACCTGGCAATCCTAATTTTTCCTGATTTTAGCCTAAGGAAATTCCTGATGCACGCTGTAAGGCCGGGGGGAAGAGTTGAGCATGAACAATTGGCCATGACCATAAGGAGTAAGCGCCAGCCCGGATAATTCTCCGAAGCCTGTGACTTTGGAGGCTCAAGCCCCCAAGCCCCCGGTACACTTCGACATATTCCGACTCAAAGCAGGACCAAATTTGAAACGAATAATCAGGGGTACTTGGTCAGGGGGGGATCGCTTACAAAATCAAGGTCTTTTTTACTGAGGCTCTCACTTATCCCCTGGGGACTCCCCCTTTCGGCGTGACCCGGTCAGCAAGCCTTCCCTGGCCAAGGCCTCAGCCTCCCGGTTCTTGGGGGGCTCCACTATGATCCACTCGAACTGGGCGAAATCTGCCCGCACCTCTTCAAGGCGTTTTCTGATGGGCTCCTTTATGCCTGGCAGGTTCTGGGCACCCCTACTCCCTTTGGGGCCCCCGATGGGGCTTGTGAAAACAACCACCTTCTCTATGCCGAACTGCCTGGCCTTGGCCAAGGCCTCGGCCACCCCTTGATACATGGCGTTTCGCCGATCCAGCCTCCCTACGGGCTTTTGCATTCGGGCCAGGAGCTCACCCTTGGAGTTCTTGACCACGGCTCCAAAACAGGCAGGGCCCTGTGGCCCCCTGGAGAAGCCTGCAGCCCACACAAAGGCCCTGCCGCCGTTTCTCTCCCCCAAAGAGGGAAAGCTTGTGCGAGCCTGGTTTTCCCCTGCCTGTGCCCCCCCGGAAGCGGCCTGCGTTGAGCCGCTTCTGGGAAGATCCAGGACCTCTTGGCCCCTGTCTAGAGGTTCTGCAAGCCCTGCCCACTCCTTGGACCTCTCCTGCCAGGCCGCAAAGTCCATGGCCTGCTGGCACAACCATTTCAGCTCCCCCATCTCACTCTTAATCTCTTTTGTCCATCGGCGGTGGTAAACAAAAAAAACCAGAACCACCGCCACCAGAGCCAGCCCTAGAAGACCTGCGAGCCAAGGCCAAAAAGCCCCCTCCTGGATCCATGAGGCCATGGGAATCCTCCCCTGGTATGATTGCCCAACTCTAGATACGACATCCAGGAGGTGGAGTCAATGTTAGGGCTGGTTACAAGTTACTGGTTACTGGTTACTGGTTACTAGTTACTAGTTACTAGTTACTGGTTACTGGTTACTGGTTACTGGTTAAAAACAGTTGCTGGTTACAAGTTACTGGTTGCAGGTTAGAAACAAAACACAAAAAACCAGGGGGGGGCGCCACAGACCAAATAGACCGAATAGACGCAAAACACAAGATAGAGCAGGTAGACGAGGCAGATTAGATGGCAATGAGGTCCTTGTGGACCCAAGCTGGCAAGGTCCAAGAGCTGCCAGAAACCCCGGGATCAGACTCTGTCACCTAGCCCGGATTACTCTCCAAAACCTTTGATTTTGGGGGCTTAAGCCCCCAACTCTGACATATTCGGATTCAAGCCAGCAGCAAATCTGAAATTGAAAATAAGGGGGTTTTGGGGAATGCGCGCTGGTTAACATCGCCCATTGGGAAAGAGGCCTTCCGGCACATCCTGCCCTCTACTGATCAGTTTGTAACGGGCGCAACGTTTGAATCCGGGCCCTTCGCAATAGAGAGAAATGAAGTGGAAGGCCAAGCCTATCTTCTTGGAAAGGCTCTTGTAGAAGCTGCACTGGCTTCTCTTTTCGCAGCGGAAGGCTGGTTGTTCTCCTATCTTATCAGGCACCATTTGGGCCTCCTCTTGTCGGTCAATCAAGGGAAAAGCAAATATCATGCCGAGGAGAGTATCTGGTTCAGAGTTCAGCGTAGGCAGTTGGGCGAGAAGCAATGACCGGAAGCTGGGAGGCGTGAGGAGTTCCGCCCAAGTCGGAAACCATAAGGCAGAGGGAATGAGCGGGATTGCTTGGGCCGGGATAAACCCCGCCTTTCTTTTTCTTGCTGGCGCGCCTGGGGGGATTCGAACCCTCGGCCTACGGATTAGAAGTCCGTTGCTCTATCCTGCTGAGCTACAGGCGCGGGATTTTCAAACTCTCAAACACCCGATGGATGCAAAATAGTCTATCCCCAGTAGGAGCGGTTGCGCAAGGTGCAATCCCCCTTCACCTGCAGGGCCCAACGCGCCTCCCAGAGAATCTTTGCTCCATCTGCATGCCGGCCTGGCTGAACTTGCTCAGCCCGGTGAAGGTATCCCCTTTATAGGTAATGGTGCCGTCCATGACCGCCTTTCCTTGGTTGGTTTGGCACTCCACCTTCCAAATGACCGTGTCCCCCTGAATCTTCTGGCT
The DNA here is from genome assembly GCA_964414345.1 of uncultured Desulfarculaceae bacterium. GTDB lineage: Bacteria > Desulfobacterota > Desulfocorpusculales > Desulfocorpusculum > Desulfocorpusculum > Desulfocorpusculum. The sequence goes on along the minus strand of CAYPWF010000087.1, from coordinate 5,288 downwards.
AACCGTCTTGCACTGCGAGCCCGGGTCAGAGGCCTGGGGAACCAGATTCTCCTTGGTGAGGCAATAGGTATGCTTCTGGGCGGGCATTTTCATACTCATGCCCGGGATCTCAGTCTCCACCGTGTACTCCCACATGCCTTCTTTAACGTTGGGGCCACCCCAGGAATCCGCCCCCAAAAGAGATAGGCAAAAGAAGAAGATACCCGCCATCACTTTTCCCGCCATGGTTCACCTCCTTAAGAGCCGAGTATTTGGTCACGCCGAAGCGTGATCCCTTGAGCTCCGATTGTCAAGACCCGGCAGGGCTGGGGGCAGGAAGCCTTCGGTGTTGAACCTTCGGCGTGGAGAGAAAATCCCAAGGCGGGGAAATAGGGGCAAACGGGCTATTCAATTTGCATCTGTATGCTCTCTTTAGTCCTCAAGCACGAAAATGACCTCCATCCTGACCCTGTACTCCTTGATCTGGTCGGCCTCCACGGCCACCCTCTGCTCAATGACCCTAAGCCCGGTGATCCCTCTGAGGGTCTTGGTGGCCCTCTTGAAGCCCACCTTTATGGCATCATCGAAGCTCTTGGGAGAAGAAGCTATTATCTCCGTAACCCTCGCCACACGGTCCTGGGCTGCCATGGTTTCACCTCCCTGTGGGATTTGGAAAGACCCCTTGGCCCGCATGCCCCTAAAGCCAAGATAGCATAGAACTGTTGGACGTAAAGCATGAGGTGTTTTGTTCGGCCTGAGGCGCAAGCTGTCGGGTGTGGTAAGAACCGGGCAAACCCAAAATCAGACAGGAGGGGATGAACCCCTCCCTTGCTAGGACCCTGTAAAGCAAACAGACCCATCAGACACAGACCAGATGGAGGAGAGAGAGACGAGACACCCCTTTCAGTCCCTTATGGCTGTTAGGGGTTCGTGAATCAGATCCCCCTCCCGGAACCTGGTGGGCCGCAAAGGATGGATGTCTATGCTGCTTGCTTTCCCATCCACTATGAACTCGGCCGCTACCATTCCCGCTGCGGGGCTGTGCTGGAAGCCGTGGCCGCTAAAGCCGTTCACGCACAAAAAGCCCTTTAGCTCCGGGAACTCCCCTATGATGGCGTGGTGGTCGGGGGAGACCTCGTAGAGCCCCGCCCAACCCCTGGCTATGCGGGCCTTTTCAAGAACAGGGCAGCGATGAAGGGACCTCTCGGCGGTCCACTCCTTGGAGTCGAAATCCACATTCTCGTTGAAGGAACTCTCCTGGTCCTGCGGGCCTGAGAGAAGCAGCCCTTTGCCCTCCCGCCTCATGTACCAGCCCAGCTCCAGGTCTATGGTCAAGGGGAACTGCTCTGGCAGATGGGGGAAGGGGTCTGTGAAGAAGAGCTGCCTCCTATAAGGTTTGACCGGCAGATCCAGCCCGGCCATAGAGGCTACAAGGCCCGCTTGGGGGCCTGCGGCATTGACCACCTGCTCTGTGGCCACCAAACGGCCTTGGGATGTCTGGACCCCCAAGACCCTCCCGCCTGAGACCCGGATGGATTTGACCTCCACCCCCTCCGCCAACCTGGCCCCCAGGCTCCTGGCCCCTTTGGCAAAGCCTTGGAGCACCTCGTAGGGGCCGGCGTACCCGTCGTCCGGCGAGTAGGACCCTCCCAGCAAGTCATGTACTTCCAGGAAAGGCCACTTGCGGGATATTTCATCTGGTTCCAAGAGTTCCGGGGCCACTCCGTGAGCTTCCAGGAGCTGGGCGTTACGCCTTAGCTGGGCCCACTGACCGGCTGTGGAGGCCAGGAAAAGGTACCCCACACGACGAAACTCCGGGTCCACCCCGAAGGTCTCCTGAAACTTATCGAACACCGACCTGCTGAGCAGCGAGAACTTCACGTTGATCTCCGTGGAGAACTGGCTCCGGATCCCGCCTGCGCATTTACCGGTGGAGCCCTGCCCCATCATTCCCCGCTCCAGAAGGAGCACCTGCGAGACCCCCTTGAGGGCCAGGTAATAGGCCACGCTCACCCCGATGATGCCCCCACCCACTATGACCACATCGGCCCTGCTCGGCAGATCCTGACTCACCTTTCCTACCCCTCCAAGCTTCCCCCAGACCCCATTTGGGCTTGGTCCCTAGCCTGCTTCCTCCCCCTTGCCCAGGACCACAATCCCAGAGCCAAGGCTGCGCCGATCCCCGCCACCTCAAGCCCCCTGCTGGGGAAAACCAGCAGGAAGGCTGTGCCCACCAAGAGGCCCCTTTCCACCCAGCCTAGGGGTGAGCCCAAATGCCCTATGGTGGCTGCGGCCAGGCAGATGACCCCTAGGCCGGCCAGGGCGAAGCTGATGGAGGTGGCCAAGAAATCCCCGGTCACAAGCAAGGCGGGCTGGTAAACAAATACAAAGGGCACCAGGAAACCGGCAAAACCAAGCCTGAAAGCCTCTATGCCCGTGGCCATCATCTCCGAGCCGGCCAGGTTTGCTGCGGCAAAAGCCGTCACAGCGTCGGGCGGGGTCAGGTCAGAGAGCACCGCATAATAAAAAACGAACAAATGAGCCGTTAGAACCGCCACACCCAAATTCCCCAGGGCCTGGGCCCCCACTGTGACGGCTATGATATAGGCGGCGGTGGTGGGAATCCCTGTCCCAAGCACGCTCACCACCAGGAAGATCAGGAGCATGCACAGAAAAAGGCTCCCCTGGGAAGCGCCCATTATGAGGCTCCCAAAGGAGAGGGCCACCCCTGTTCGGGTCAGGATCCCAACCACCATGCCCGAGCCTGCCAGGGCCGCTGCTATGAGCCCGGCATTTATTGAGGCCCGCAAGAGGGCCTCCAGCAGCTTCTTGGGCGTGATCCAGGTCTTTCTGTCCAGGAAGCTGAGCAGGAAGGTGAACCAGACCGTGTGGAAGGCCGCCTTGGCAGGCGAGTAACCGTATGCCATTAGCAGGAGGATGAGGGCAAAGGGGGTGAAGAAATAAGCATGACGGAGCATGGCCTTGGCCGGGGGGCGCTCCTCTTTGGGGAGGGGCTCCAGCCCTCCTTTCAGGGCCAAAAGGTGCACCATGGAGAAGACCCCCAGATAATAGAGCACTGCGGGCAGCACCGCCATCTGGATGATCTTGAAGTAGGGGACCCCTGTCATCTCGGACATTATGAAGACCCCGGCCCCCATTATGGGGGGCATGATCTGGCCGCCTGTGCCCGAGATGGCCTCTATGGCCGCCGCCTGCTTGGGGGTGTACCCGTGGCGCTTCATAAGCGGGATGGTAAAACTCCCCGTGGCGTACACGTTGGCAACTGTGCTTCCGCTCACGCTCCCGTAAAGGGCGCTGGCTATGACCGCTATCTTGGCTGCCCCTCCCCTGGCCCAGCCTGCTATCCAGACAGCGAAATCCACCAAGAAATCCCCTACCCCGGCCGCTGTCATCACCGTGGCAAAGAGGATATAGATGAAAAGGATCTCGGCCGATATGCCAGTGAGAAACCCGAATATGCCGTCATCCCCCGAGAGATAGAGGATCTCCACTGCCCTGTCCAGCGTGAAACCCTTGAAGTGGAACATGCCCGGCCAGAACTGGCACGTCATCAGGTAAACCAGGGCCACTGATATGGTCAAGGCCATCCACTTGGATAGGGCTCTCCTGCAGGCCTCGATAACGGCCAAGACCATGAGGCCGCCTAGGATCACCTCCAGGGGCATCACCTCATGAAACCCAAGAAACCTCCTGTTCAGCCTGTCGGCTTCCAAGATGGTGAAGCCTGATGCAGCTATGCAAAGAAGAGAGGCTGCCAAATCCATAAGTGACGGCCTGTTTTTGGGGGAGCTGGATCTGGCAGGGAAAAGCAGGTACACCAAGGGCAGAAGCATGAAGAGGTGAAGCCCCCTCATCTGCCTTGGGCCGGGAGTCCCGAACCCGGATGTGTAAAAGTGAAAGAGAGCCGCCGAAACCCCCAAGAGCAAAACAGGCAGCCTCCACCAACCTTTTAGCTCACGCATCATGACATTACATGCCGGAGCTGGGGGCAGGCAGGAGCAAGCCCCTGCCATGCCCCCCAAATAGAAGCCCGGCCGCCTATCCAGAGGGCCAGCCGGGCGATTGCAAACCCATTTCTCACTTCAGGACGCCCTTCTCCTTGAAGTATCTCTCGGCTGCCGGATGAAGCGGCACTCCCGTGCCTGTTGGGCCGTCGGCCAGCTTGTAAGGCTCCAGGCTTCCATGGATTTTCCTCACCTTGTCCAGGTTCTCGTGGATGGCCTTGGTGATGCGGTAGGCCACGTCATCCGGGAGATCCTTGTGGGTGGTGATCACGCTTCCCGCGCTGGCTGTGACTATGTCCTTGTCCGCGTTGGCCGCCTTGGGGTAGGTGTTGGCAGGGATCTTCCCTTCCACTATACCGTACTTGGCAAGGCTCTGGAGAAGGGGCTGGGGAAATGGCAAAAGCCTCATCTTGCGGCCTACAGAAGCCTCGGTGACCGAGGCGCCCGGCAGCGCCAGGAAGGTGAATACCGCATCCACGTTCTGGTCCTTGAACTGGCTTGCCTGCTGGGCGTAGTTGCCGTGGAAGAAGGTGAACCCGGCCTTCTCCAGTTCCTTGTAAGAGGTCTTGTAATGGTCCAGCACCTTCTGGAATACCCATTCCTCGGAAGTCCCGGCAGGTGAAAGGGCTATGCGAATGGCCTTTTTCTGGCCGAATACCTCGTCCATGGTCTGGATCGGGGAGTCAGCGGCAACGAAGAAATGGAAGTAGTTCATGCTCATGCCGCCCGCTATGGCCCTCAGGTTGGTGAGCTTTTCCTTGAAGGGCTCCTCACCATTGAAGGCGGCGGCGTTCATGAAGGGAAGGCCCCAGCCCAGCTCGCACTCCTTCTTGTTCACAAGAGCCGGGTTCACGGTGCCACCACCCGGGATCACCTTTATCACGATATTGGGCTCGGCCCCATGGATCACCTCGGCGAAGCCGCCTGCCATGCCGTACCATCCGCCTCCCACACCGCCGGCTGTCCAGGTGAGGGTGATCTGCTTGTCCTGAGCCTCCGCCTGGCCTGCCAGAAGCGCGATCCCCAGTGCCAAAACTAGCAACCACTTCCTGTTTCCCATGGCCACACCTCCCCTATGATGGATTGAAAGGTCGGGCATCCCCCTTGGAGCTCCATGTCGAGGGATGCCTCCTCGACAAAATCTCCTGGAGACTACCAGATGGGTGGCTTCAGGGTCAAGGGAGGGGAAGAGGGCGAAGGAGGGAGAGCGGAGAGTGAAGAGTTAAGAGTGAAGAATGAAGAGTGAAGGAAGAGTTAAGAGTGAGGAGTGAAGAAGGGCTGCAA
>CAYPWF010000086.1:0-13994 GCA_964414345.1 uncultured Desulfarculaceae bacterium | reverse complement strand
TCAGCTGGTGAAAGATGGGCCGCTCGGCCAAGGGGCTTTTCATGCTCCGAAAGGCTCTTCCCGCTCTGGTCAAAAGAGAATTTATTTGGTGTCAGGCAGCAAATGGTGAAGAATTAGATTGTCACTACTGTGATATCAACTGCTTGCACTATTTGTAGTGCCTGGCACCAATACAATCTTGCCCTTTAATCATAGCTTCCAACTTCGATGAGGTTCCCGTCGGGGTCCCGCAGGTACACGGAGCGAAGAGGGCCCATGGCTCCCATGCGAAGCACCGGCCCCTCAAGAATTTTTATCCCAAGCGCCTTCAAATGTGCCATGAACTCCGCCAGCCCCACCGAGGCTATGAGGCAAAGGTCTGCCGAGCCCGGAGTGGGGTTAGCCGCCTTGGGCTCGAACTCCTCTCCAGCCTTATGCAGATTGATTTTCTGGGCACCAAATGTAAGGGCCTTTCGACCCCCTGCGAAGCTGACCCCTTTCATGCCAAGCGCCTCTTCATAAAACCGGCAGGTGGCCTCTATGTCTCTAACCGTCAAGACTATGTGATCAATACGCTCCATCTGGATTGACATCACAGCATCCTCCCCAAAAAGAGGCGGGATCCTCCGCTTTCCTCAAGGGCCCTGAAGTTAAAGGACTTCAGGAACCACTCACCTTTTGCCCCATCCCTACGGGAGGCCTCCCTCCTTTTGACCAGCCAATTGCTATAAGCAATAAGGAAGCGATCACCCGGGTGAGCAACCACCCCAAATCTGGAACCTAACATCAGGGTGTTCTTAAGCATGGACCTTTTCTTCCTACCGTATCTTCAAGACAGCCCGCATTACCCACTGATCCTGAACAATGCGGGCCAAAGGCAATGGTTTTTCTCCCATTCTCCGACCGGCACAATGATGCGGGCTGGGGGGTGGGGAAGGATGGGCACGCCCTAGAATGAGATGCAGCGGCTGGGGGGCTTTGGGGGAATCTAGAAGGGAAAGATCAGCCCTCTCCCAGGTAGGCTGCCCGAACCATCTCGTTTTTGGAGAGGTGTTGGGCTGTGTCTGTGAGCACAACGCACCCGGTTTGGAGAACATAACCTCTGCTTGCCACCTGAAGGGCCATGCGGGCGTTTTGCTCCACCAGGAGTATGGTGGTGCCTTCCCGGTGGAGTTGCCTTATGGTATCGAAAATGCTCTCCACCAGGACCGGGGCTAATCCCATGGAGGGTTCATCCAGGAGCAGAACCTTGGGCTCTGCCATAAGAGCCCTCCCCATGGCCAGCATCTGCTGTTCCCCACCGCTTAGGGTACCCGCCACCTGTTTACGCCTTTCCTCCAGCCTTGGGAAAAGCCTAAAGACCCTCTCCAAATTAAAGCGGTTTCGCTTTCTGTCAGAGCGGGTGAAGGCTCCCATCTCCAAGTTCTCCGTGACGGTGAGCTGTCCGAAGATCCTCCTTCCCTCAGGTACCTGCACCACACCCCTGATTACGATCTCGTGGGCTGCAAGATCCGTGAGCTCCTCCCCTTGGAGGCTGACCGAGCCGCTCCTGGGGCGGACGAGTCCGCTTATGGTCTTTAGAAGGGTGCTCTTGCCAGCTCCGTTGGCTCCTATGATGGTGACTATCTCCCCCCCACCCACCTCCACACACACATCCTTGAGGGCGTGGATGTGCCCATAGTAGGTGTTCAGGTTTTGAACCTGGAGAATTGCGCTCATGGGCCCTTTCCCTGCAATCCCTCAGCCCATCTTCCCAGCCGAGAGCTCCTCGCAGCTTCCCTTGCCCAGATATGCCTCTATGACCCTGGGATTTCTCTGGATCTCCACGGGTGGCCCCTCGGCTATCTTCTCTCCATAGTCAAGAACCGTGACCCTCTCGGAGATGCCCATGACCACCCTCATCTGATGCTCTATGAGCAAGATGGTGATGCCCAGCTCGTCTCTGAGCCGCAGGATGAAATCTGTCATCTCCTGGGTCTCTTTTGGGTTCATCCCGGCTGTGGGCTCATCCAGAAGAAGAAGCCTCGGGCGGGTTGCCAAAGCCCTTGCCACCTCAAGTCTTCTTTGGTCCCCGTAAGGCAGGTTCTTGGCCAGAAGGTCCCCCTTGCCGGAGAGGTTCACGAACTTTAGCAGCCTCCTGGCCTCCTCTACGGCCTGCCGTTCTTCCTTCCTGGTGGAAGGGAGCCCCAGCACAATTCCCAGGAAGCCTGCCCTCAGGTGGGGGTGAAGGCCCACCAAGACGTTCTCCATGACCGTGAGGTTGGGGAAAAGGCGAATGTTCTGGTAGGTTCGGGCTATGCCCAGATGTACGATCCTGTCGGGCAGGAGCCCTTTGATGGAACGCCCATCCAGGAGGATGTCCCCTCTCTCCGGGGGATAGAAACCTGTGATGCAGTTGAAAAGGGTGGTCTTACCGGCCCCGTTGGGCCCGATTACACTGTGGATGCTCTCCTTGCACACCTCTAGATCCAGCTCTTGAAGGGCCACCAAGCCCCCGAAGAGCTTTGTGAGCTTCCTGCAAGTAAGAAGACTCATCTGGGTCGCCAACTAGCTACTCCCCTCTGCCGGCAAGGACCGGCCGGTAGCTTCCTGCCCCTCGTGGAGCTCCCTTTTGCGCACGGCCTCGGGCCAGAGCCCCTCGGGCTTCAAAAGCATCATGGCCACCAGCGCCGCCCCGTAAACCAGAAGCCGGTACTCGGCGAATTCCCTGAGCAGCTCAGGGAGGCCCACCAAGGCTGCAGCCCCCACGATCACCCCAGGAATGCTCCCCATCCCCCCCACTATGATTAGGCACAGGATGTTTATGGAAATCATCACGTTGAAGCTGTGGGGGTAAACCGAGCCCAGCTTGGTGGCAAAGATGGCCCCGCTCAAGGCCGAGAAGGCCGCTCCTGTGGCAAAGGCCAGAAGCTTTGTGGCCACCAAGTTGATGCCCATGGCCTGGGCCACATCCTCGTCTTCCCTTACCGCCATCCAGGCCCTGCCGATACGGCTATCCCTGAGCCGCCAGGAGACAAACCCCACAAGCAGGCAGCCTGCCAGGATGAGGTAGTAGAGCTCCTGGGGAGTGCCGAATTCGAATCCGCCCAATCCTGCCTTGGGGATCTTGCCTATACCCTGGGCTCCCCCGAGCCAGGGCCGCAGGAAGTCGGACAAGACCAGTATCCTGATTATTTCCCCGAAGCCCAAGGTGGCTATGGCAAGATAGTCGCCCCTCATCTTTAGCACCGGGATGCCCAGAAGCACCCCAGAGAGGGCCCCCAAAAGCACTGCTACGGGCAAGGCACTCCAGAAGGAGAGGTGGAAGAAGCCCAGCTCAGGAGAGGTGAGGATGGCCACAGTGTAAGAGCCTATGGCGAAGAAGGCCACATAGCCCAGGTCCAATAGGCCCGCAAAGCCCACTACTATGTTTAGCCCCAGGCCCAAAAGCACGTAAAGGCCCACTATGGTAAGGACCTCGCTCAGGAAAAGGCCCAAGATTTGGGGTAAGAGCAAAAGTAAGGCCACAAGGAGGCTCACCCAGCCCGTTTTGAGGGCCTTTGCGGCTCCTTGGGGAAGATTCTGGATGCCCTCCAAGAGTTTCCGGCCCCTTTTTTCCCAGGCCAGTGACCCCCCGGCCACTGCCAGCAGGATCCCCAGAGCTCCCTCGTAAGTGAGCCCGCTGGCCTCAAATACCATGTCGCTCAGTTCCGAGAGGGGCCCCCAGGCAGCCAAGATGGGACGCAGCATGTCCTGTAGAACCCCGGCTCCCACAACTGCCCCTACGGATCTGCTCAACGCAGACTTAAGGGAATGGGGGAGCATCTGAATGCCTCCTCCCAAAACTCCGGCCAAAAAACCTATCCCGCAAAGCAGCGGGATCCCCGGCCAGGGCTCCTCTCCAAAACTCAGCAACTGGAAAAGAACCGGGGATGCGTTTATGAAAACCTGCCTAAGTGGTATCAGGCTGCCCAGGAGAACCAAGCCCCCAAGCATAAGACTTGCCACCAGAGCAGCCAGACCTCCCCAGGCCAAGCCTTTGGCGCTGGAGGCTCCTCTGGCCGCCAGGAGAGCCCCGAAGAGCAGCACAAAGAGGATGAGGGCGTGCCCCATGGAGAGAAGCTCGGCCACTATATCCCGCTGACTGAAGGCCTCCACCATGCCTATGAGGGCCACCAACACGGCCACGGCCCCGGTCACCAAGCCGAGCTTGACTGATCTTCTCCATCCATATGCAGACCGCTTGCGAGCCAAACAGCCTCTCCCCTCAAGCCTTTTTCACTGCGAGCCTTTCCCCTAAGATGCCAGTGGGCCTGAATATTAGGACGAGCACCAGCATGGTGAAGGCTATGGCATCCTTGAGCTGGTAAGGGGCCACTATGCCCAGGCCGTCCAAAAAAAGGCTGGGCCCCAGAGACTCTATGAATCCCAAGAATATACCTCCCAGCATAGCCCCAGGGATATTTCCTATGCCCCCCAGAACCGCTGCGGTAAAGGCCTTGATGCCCGGTATGAATCCCATGAAAAAGTGCACCTGCTTGAACATGAGGGCATAGAGCACCCCTGCAGCCCCTGCAGCCATTCCGCCTATGATGAAGGTCATGGAGATCATTCTGTCCACATCTATCCCCATGAGGGCGGCGCTTTCCTTGTCCTCTGAGACAGCCCTCAAGGCCTTGCCCATCTTGGTCTTTTGCACAAATAAATACAGGGCCCCCATCATGAGGGCGGCAGCCGCTATCACCACCACTTGAAACCCCAGGACCCTGATTCCCAGGATGTCCCACTGCCGTTCAAGGGCTTTGACCACTGGATAAGCCTGGAAGCCCGATCCGTAAAGCCCGCGGAATGTATACTGCAGAAAAAAAGAGGCTCCTATGGCTGTGATCAACGGAACCAGCCTGGGGGCTCCACGCAGGGGTCTATAGGCTATCCTTTCCAGAAGGTAAGCCACCAATGTGGATGCAGCCATGGAGACCAATAGGACCATGAACATGCTCAACACAGGGTGGGATTCCAAAAGACCGCTCCTGTGGAAGAAAGCCGCCACAAAATAAGCGGTGTAAGGGCCGCTCATGAAAACCTCGCTGTGGGCGAAGTTGATCATGCGCAAGACCCCGTAAACCATGGTATAGCCCAAGGCTATTAGGGCGTATATGCTGCCTTGGGCCATTCCGAAGACCATAAAGTCCATCCAATGCTTGATGGTGTACTTCCCGGCCGAGAGGGTGGCCGCGGATCCGGCCAGGATCAGGGTCAGGATCCCCCCTCCTATGAGCCACATGATTAGGTCTGTGGGTGTGAATCGGTCCAGCAGTTTTCTGAGCATACCTTCCCCGTGCTTGCGCTGAAGACCCGGGGGCGGGCCTGATGCCGTCTCAGCTCCACCCACCGGGTCCTTTGCAGCCTTACTCAATAGGGCTTCCAGAAGGGCTTGTCGGGCATGACCAGTTTCTTAACGTTCTCTTCGGTGGTCTGGTAAACGGCGATCCTGGGATCAGCGCAGTCTCCATACTGGTCACAGCTGAGGGTGCCGGTTATGCCCTTGAAGTTATTGGTGGCGTAAAGAGCATCCCGAAGGGCCTTGCGGCCGATGTACAGGGTGCCGTCAGGAGCTTTCTTGGCCACTTTTTCTATGGCCGCAAAGACCATCATGGCCGCGTCATAGGCGTGGGCGTGGAAGGGGGCCAGGGGTTTTTCACCGTACTTTTTCTGGTGCTTGTCCAGGAAATCCTTGTACCCTGCTGCAAAGGCCGAAAAGTCCGGGCTGGAGTGGAACATGCCCACGGCCGCTTCCCCGGCTGCTTTGTAAAAGTCCGGCGAGAACATGCCGTCGGCGCCCATGAGATATACCTTCTCCAACCCTGCCACTTCCTTGACCTGCCTTGTGATGTGCCCGCCTGCAGCTATGAAGATGGGATAATAGATGAACTCCGGTTTACCTGTTGCTATCTTGGTAAGAACAGGCCTCATGTCCGTGTCGGTAGGGGCCACCGCCTCCTGGGCCGTGATGGTGCCCCCAAGCTTCTTGAAGGTCTCTGCGAATACCGCTTGGAGTTGCTCAGCGTACACGCTTCCGTCATGAATGGTGGCTGCCTTTGTAACCCCAAGCTTCTTCACAGCAAACTCGGCAGCCACGGCCCCCTGAACTTTGTCATTGTGGGCAGTGCGAAGGTAACCTTCGTACTCTGGACCCCGTTTAGGGTCTGTAAGATATGGAGCTGTGTTGGAGGGCGACACTGTGGGAATGCCTGCCTTCCACAGGATGGGCGCTCCAGGCCTGGCCTCGCTGGAGCAGTTGGAGCCGATGGCGGCCACTATGGTCGGATCTGAGGCCAGCTTGGTGGCAGCTGCCTGGCCTCCCTCGGCATTGCATCCAGTATCCTGGCCCGTGAGTTTTATGGGGTGCCCCAGAAGTTTCCCCCCCTTGTCCTGGATGGCTATCTCCACACCCCTCTTGGTGTCTGTGCCCAATGAGGCGTCGGGTCCGGCCACCACGAACCAGTACGCGATATGTATGGGTTGGCCCGGTTTTATTTTCACAACACCTATGGGATCCTCGTACTTGAAAGCCTCCTTCTTGGCCTCCTTAGCCTTCTCTTTGGCAGCCAGGGCGAGCCCCGAGGCCAAACCGATCACCAACACAAGAGAGATGGTCAAAACCAGAATCTTCCTCATGATGCCCCCCTTTCCCGATGACTCATTCCCTGAGATCACGAAAAAACTTCTTGAGCGAAAAATCTTGGCCTCACCTCCTTTCCAAACGATTCGGAAACCAAAGGATCCGGGAGAACATTTAAGTCCTTCCATTATCTCACTGCTTAAAAAGGCCTCAAGCCTGCTATAACCCCTCTCCAATGAGCCCAAAGCAAAGCTGGAGACACCTAAGAGCCTGGGGCATTCAGACAGGCCTTTTGACCGGTGGCTGATTCTTATATGCTGAATCTCCCAAAAAGTCAAGGAAAACTTGGGGATCCCTGGTCTCCCTTAGGGGAAAGACCCCATGCTCCACAGGAAGGGGAGCATGGGGAAGGGCTTAAATAAGACTATTCTCCTTGATGGGGCTCAAGAGCCTCTTGGATTATGAGTAGGGCCTCTTGCTGTATTTTCTTTAGGTGCTCAGGGCTTATGAAACTCTCGGCATAGAGCTTGTAGATGTCCTCTGTGCCCGAAGGCCTGGCCGCAAACCAGCCGTTGGGTGCAACCACCTTGATCCCCCCTATGGGAGCACTTTTCACCGGGGCCCTGTCCAGGACGCACAGCACAACCTCTCCGCCCAGCTGCTTGGACTTGACTCTCTCTGAGGAGAGTTTCCCCAGCTTCTCCTTTTTTTCAGGATCCACGGGTGTGTCTATGCGCTCGTAAAAGGACCTGCCGAGCAAGGACTCTATCTGAACGTAGGTCTCATGGGGGCTCTTGCCCGTCCTGGCCATCATCTCTGCGGCCAGAAGGCCCACGATCACCCCGTCCTTGTCAGTTGTCCAGGGGGTTCCTTCCATGCAAAGGAAGGAGGCCCCTGCGCTTTCCTCCCCCCCAAATCCCAGGGAGCCCCCCAGGAGCCCCTCCACAAACCACTTGAATCCCACGGCCACCTCGGCCAGCCCCCTGCCCAGGCTGGATGCCACCCTGTCTAGCATTGAGCTTGTGACCACGGTCTTGCCCACCATGGCCGTGGAACTCCAAGCCGGACGGTTCTGAAACAGGTACCAGGCTGCCGCGGCCAGATATCGGTTAGGATTCAAGAGTCCTCCCTTTGGGTCCACAATTCCGTGGCGGTCCCCGTCGGGGTCGTTTCCGAAGGCTATGTCAAAGCGCTCCTTGAGCCTTATAAGACCGGCCATGGCGTAAGGGGAGGAACAGTCCATGCGGATCTTTCCGTCGTGGTCCAGGTGCATGAAGCCAAAGGTTGGATCCAGGCTCTGGTTTACAACCTGGACTTGCAGGCCGTAGGTTTCGCAGATGAGCCCCCACAGAGGTAGAGTGGCCCCACCCATGGGGTCCACCCCTATCCTTATACCAGAGGAGGCAATAGCCTTCATGTCCAGCACAAGTTCCAGGTCCCTCACGTAAGGGCCAAGCAGATCCTGCTGAATTGTGTTGGGAGAGCGCAAGGCCTCCTCCCATTTGATCCTGCGCACAGCCCGGTTCCCTTGCTTTAAGATCAGGTTGGCGGTCTGCTCTATGGAGCGGGTCACCTCGGTTTCAGCAGGTCCGCCGTGAGGCGGATTGTACTTGAAGCCCCCGTCTTCAGGAGGGTTGTGGGAGGGTGTGACCACAACCCCGTCGGCCAGGGCCTCTGTACGAGCCCGATTGTATGAGAGGATGGCCCGGGAGATGACAGGAGTGGGAGTGACCTCAAAGCCTTTCTGAATTATCACCTGCACACCGTTACCGCAGAAAACCTCCAAGGCGGTCTGAAATGCGGGTCTTGATAGGGCGTGGGTGTCCATGCCTAGGAAAAGAGGCCCTGTCACATGCCTGGCTTTTCTGTGCTCGCATATTGCTTGGGAGATGGCCAAGATGTGGGCCTCGTTGAAGCTGAGCTGGAAAGAAGAGCCTCTGTGTCCGGATGTGCCGAAAGAGACCCTCTGTGCAGGTATTCCGGGGTCCGGAACACCACTGTAATATGCATCCACCAACTTTCCCACATCCACCAAGATGGAAGAGGGGGCCGGTTTCCCCGCCAGATCTGAGAAAGCCATCTCTCACCTCCTGCAAGGCCTTTTTTTGAATTTAGCAGAACCCCTGGAGGTCTGCCAACAGTCCCTTGGAGATCATCTCCGGCAACTCTTTATGTTAATCTTAGAAAGGACGGTCCCAAGCCAGGCGGGACCTTCCGGTGGGAAGAAGAATAACCGAGCAGACCCAAGGGGGGTGTCCCAGTGGAGAAAAGAAAGCTGAGTCGGGAAGAGCTGTTGAAAAACAACGGCAAGCAAGGGAGGCCGTCATGGGTGGCCGTGAAAGGGGAGGTGTATGATCTTTCTGGCAGCAGGCTTTGGAAAGATGGAGAACACATGAAGCGTCACCAGGCCGGGGGGGATTTAAGCTCAGAGATCTTGGCTGCTCCCCATGGCTTGGAGGTCCTCCAAAGGGAGGTTGTGGGGAAGGTGGGAGTCCTGGCTGAGGAGGCTCCAGGCGGGCAGATCCCGGCATTCCTGGAAAATCTTTTCCAGAGGTTTCCCATTTTGCGAAGGCATCCCCACCCCATGATGGTGCACTTCCCCATGGCTTACCTGGTGGGGGCTGTCTTGCTGCTTCTGGTGCAAAAGGCCTTGCCCTCCTGGGTTGTGTTGGAAAAGACGGCCTTTGTTATGCTGGTCATGGCAATCCTTTTTACCCCGCCTGCCATCATCACAGGGCTCATTACATGGCGGGTTAACTATGGGGCAAGGCCCATGCTTGCTGTGAAGCGGAAGCTTCAGTTGGCCGTGGTCTTGGGCTTAGGGGAACTGGTTTCTTTGCTCCTAAGGTTCAGGGGGCCCATTGAGGGGGGGCTCCTTGAGGTGATTTACTCGGGGTGTGTGGCTGTGATGGCCCTTTGTGTTGTGGGGCTGGGCTGGTACGGGGGTCATCTCACCTTTCCTTATCAGAAGAGGGTGAAAAATGTTGGATGAGCAGGGATTGGGCTTTCGGCAGTGGATTGATGTCCTAGGGGCCCTTGGGGAATCCCTGGCGGGTTGTCCCTGTGGGGGTCACGAACTGGAAAGGGCCTTGAAACCCCTGGCCCAAGAGTCAAAGGGCTGGGCTGCTTTGATGCTGTTGCGATTTCAGGACGAAAGGGGAGGTCATCTGGAGCTTCTGGCTGAGTACCCCAGAGAAAGGAGGGCTGGAAAAGAAGCCCTTTGGCCACACGGATCGCCTGAGATTTCCGGGATTCCAGGAAAATGGCTAGAGATGCTGGAGTCAGGTCAGGCAATTTGGGAGAGGCAGCCAGGCAAGACGGTTTTTGGGGCCTGGGAAAGGCTGTGCGTTTGCCCTTTGCGCCTGGAGGGTGAGCTCTCAGGGCTTCTCTGCCTGGGAGACTATGAGGAGGCTTCAGAGGGCTTCTTGGAGGTGTTTCTCAAGACCTTTAGAGTTGTTTTTGAGCTTTGGCTTGGGTGGCTGAACCAGAAGAAACGGCTAGAGGACTTCATCCAGTTCATGCCCAACCCGACCTTTGTGATGCACAAGGCAGGTCACATCACTGCCTGGAACCGCGCCACAGAGGAGATGACCGGATGGGAGGCTGAGCGGATTCTAAACAAGGGCGACTATGAGCACGCCATTCCTTACTACGGCACCAGAAGACCCATACTGTGCAACTTGATCCTGAATCCCGACCCATACTGGGAGAGCACTTACCCTGAGTTCCATAGAGTAGGCAACGACCTTTACACCCTTTCTTTCTGCCCTGCACTGCCGGAAGGTGGGGCTTACCTCACCACCAAGACCTCCAAGATCTTCGATCTCACCGGAAGGCTCTGGGGAGCCATACACACGGTGCGGGATGTGACCAGGGAGAGACAGATAGAGAAGAGCCTTCACAGGTCAGAGTCCATGTATCGTGCCATAACGGATTTTGCGGGCATAGGTATGATGCTGCTGCAGAAGTGGAAGGTCATCTACTACAACGAGCAGATGTCCCGATTCGCGGGCACCACCCAGGGGCTAATGGGCCCTGAGGAGTTCCTGGCTCGTATCCATCCCGAGGACAGGGGGACTCTGAGGCGCTCTCTTGAGAGACTCCTGGAAGGGGGGCAGGAATCCTTGAGGTTGGAGATCAGGGCCGAGCAGGAAGGCCGCATCAGGCATTACCAGTGTTTTGCCCAGGTCCTGGAGTACGAGGAGCAGCCTACGGTCTACTTCATCATGGACGACATAACAGAACAGAAGGAGCTGGCCCATAAGGCCAGGTTGAATGAGCTTCGCATGTACCACGAGGACCGCCTCACCGCCTTGGGAGTAATGGCAGCCGGAATAGCCCACGAGTTGAACCAGCCCCTCAACACCATCCGGGTCATAACCGAGGGGCTTCTCTTCGGCCGGGACGAGGGTTGGAGCCTGGAGCAGGAAGAGCTCTACGAGAACCTGGAAATGGTCTCAAGGCAGGTCATGAGGATGTCCGAGGTGATAAGAAACATAAGGGACTTTGCCAGGGAGGACAGGGTTCAGTCGGAAGAGGAGGTCAACCCCAACCAGGCTGTGGAGGGGGTCTTCTCCATGATAGGCCGGCAACTGGAGGCTCACGGAATAAAGGTTCAGAAGCTCCTGGACAGGGCAATTCCCGATGTCAGGGGCAGGTTGAGCCGTCTGGAGCAGGTGGTGATGAACATGATAGTGAATGCCAGACAAGCCCTGGACGACTGCGGGAAAGAGGATCGGGAGCTTCGGGTCCAAACCTTTTCCCTGGACGGATGTGTCTGCATCCAGGTTGGGGATAACGCCACAGGCATAGAGCCTAGCATCATGAGCAAGATCTTCGACCCGTTTTTTACCACCAAGGAGGTGGGCAAGGGCACCGGGCTGGGGCTCACCATAAGCCAGTCCATAGTAGCCGAGATGGGAGGCTGCATGGAGGTCTTCAACAACGAGCAGGGGGGCGCCACTTTTTTGGTGAAGCTTCCAGTCAAAGGGGAAAGATGTTGAATCTCTTGCTTGTGGACGATGAGCCGGACGTCAGGAAAAGCCTCTCGCAGTTTCTCGAGAAACTGGGGCACAAGGTGGCCACTGCTGCCAGCGGCCTGGACGGCCTGAGGGATTTCCACTCCTGCGAGTTTGACCTGGTCATAACCGATATAAAGATGCCGGGCATGGACGGCCTTGAGCTACTTCGCAGGATAAAGGAGATAGAGCGCTCTGCCGTGGACGTGATTGTGGTGACCGGGCACGGGGACATGGACAACGCCATCAAGGCCCTCAAGTATGGGGCCTTCGACTACCTCCAAAAACCCATCAACGTGCGAGAGCTGGCCATCACCCTGGAAAGGGCGGAGCAATACAGGATTCTAAGGGAGAATTACAGCCGTCTGAAACAGGAATTCCATGAGAGGGTGGACCAGGAAACAAGAGCCTACAGGGGTGCGGCCGAGCAGTTAAGACAGGCTTACCTGAAAGAGCTGGGCCTGGGGGATCTGGCGGTCTTCTCCGAGGCCATGAGAAAGGTGGTGGAGCTGGCCGAGAGGTACAGCCTGGACAGAAGCATCCCGGTGCTCATTGAAGGGGAAACTGGCACAGGAAAGGAACTGGTAGCCAGGTACATCCATTATTATGCCGGAGCCCAGACCCCCTTTGTGGCCCTCAACTGCGGGGCCATCTCACAGGATCTTTTTGAGGCGGAGCTTTTCGGCCATGAGCCGGGTGCGTACACAGGGGCCACCTCCACAGGCAGGATGGGAAAACTGGAGGCGGCCCATGGAGGCAGCATATTCTTGGACGAGATAGGCGAGATGCCCCCGGCCTCGCAGGTGAAGCTCTTAAGAGCTTTGGAACAAAAGCGCTTCTATCGAGTAGGCGGCATAAAAGAGATCCCGGTGGATGTGCGCATCATAAGCGCCACCAACAAAGATCTGCAACAGGAGGCTTCCCAAGGCAGATTCAGGCCGGATCTTTATTACAGGATCAACGTGGGCTTCATAAGGATTCCACCTCTGAGGGAGCGCAGGGAGAGCATAGTGCCCCTGGCTCAGCATTTTGCTCAAAGAGCCTTCTCCAAAAGGGGTGTGCGTTTTCCAGGCTTCAGCAGGGAGGCCGAGGAATTCCTCTCTTCCCTCAAGTGGCCCGGCAATGTGCGGCAGCTGAAAAACGCCATGGAGCGGCTGGCCGTGCTGGGCTCCTGGGAGAAGGTGAGCAGGGGGGAGCTGGGCTTCCTGGAAGGGGAGCAAAAGGACCAGGAGGCTCGCGGGGAGCATCGAGCTGTGCTGGGGCTGCACGATTTCGATTTGCCCGAGGGAAGCCTGGATCTGGAAGCCCTGAATCGTCAAATAATAAAGAGAGCCCTGGAGAGGTTCGGTGGTAACCAGACCAGGACTGCCCAATACCTGGGCATGTCTAGAAGGGCGATCCAGGGGCACTTGAAGCGAATGAGAGAGTCCCGCTGATATGCACCGGGTGGGGCATGCTGCACCTTCAGGTGCACCATAGGGTGCGCCTTTGTGACCCCACCCTGTGTTCCTGGTAGTTAACTCAATAAATTCCATATCTTTCCCTTGAAGGGAATCGCCCATTTTTCAGGCATGAAGATTGCTTTCTCTGATTGGCAAGCCAATTCGCTCCACGCGGAGGTCCTCACGTGGTAATCATAGCTGAGCGGATTAACGCTTCCCGCAAGCACATAGCCCAGGCCATAGCTACGCGAAACGCAGGCTTCATCCAAAGCGAAGCCAAGGCCCAGGCGCAGGCTGGGGCCCATTACATAGATGTGAACGCCGGGACCTTTCTGGGTGAAGAGGCAAAACATCTGGCCTGGGTCATAGAGACGGTTCAGGAGGTAACTGACCTCCCTCTTTGCATCGACAGCCCTGATCCGGCTGTCATAAAGGCTGTCTTGCCGCTGGTGCGATCCAAGCCCATTATCAATTCCATAACCTTGGAGCCTGGGAGACTAAATGGTATCCTCCCCCTGGCGGCCGAACAGTCAACCAAGCTCATAGCCCTTTGCCAGGCCGAGGAGGAGATAGCCGAGACCACAGAGGCCAAGGTGAGGATGGCCGGGCAACTTGTGGAGAAGGTCTCGGCCGCAGGTGTGCCCCTGGAGGACCTCTTCATAGATCCCCTGGTTTACCCCCTTGCCACAAATCCGCAATCAGCAGTTGCCACCCTGGATGCCATAGAGCAGATCATGGCTCAGTTCCCGGGGGTTCACACCACCTGCGGCCTTACCAATGTCTCCCACGGGCTTCCCAACAGAAAGCTCGTGAACCGGACCTTCCTGGTGGCTGCCATAACCAAGGGCTTGGACTCGGCCATACTGGATCCTACAGACAAGCAACTCTACGGAGCGCTGAAAGCCGCGCAAGTGGTCATGGGTAAAGACGATTTCTGCATGGAGTATATCACCG
>CAYPWF010000085.1:7745-14090 GCA_964414345.1 uncultured Desulfarculaceae bacterium | reverse complement strand
CCCGCCTGGCTCCTGTGAAGGCCCCCTCCCTGTATCCAAATAGCTCCGCCTCTATAAGCTCCCTGGGCACCGCCGCACAGCTGACAGCCACAAAGGGGCCGGCCCTCCTGGGGCTCTCGTTGTGTATGGCCTGGGCAAAGAGCTCCTTGCCTGTCCCGCTCTCTCCCACCAACAGCACCCTGGAGCCTGTCTTGGCCGCTATCTTTGCCAGTTCTATCTGGCGCTTTAATTTGGGGTCCTCACCCTTTATGTCCGAGAAGGTGAAGCGGGCCTGTCTTCCACCAAAACGCTGAATAAGCTCATGTACCCTGCGTTTCTCCGTGAGGATCAGGATCTTGCCCAGCAGCCGGCCGTGGGCTTCCACAGGCCTCACAGAAAGCAGAAAGAAAGCAGCTCTACCCCAAAGATTCAAGTTGAGCTCGCAATCCTTCAAATCTTTCTCCGAAAGTATCTTCTCCCACAGTTTCGCCTCCACCCCTGCGGTTTCCCCGAAATTTTTCCCCAGAAGCTGCTTCCCCGAAACCCCCAGCATCTTCTCAGCCACGCGATTCAGGTGGGTCACCCGGCCGCTCTCCCCTATGGCCACTATACCTTCTGATACGGAATCCAAAAGCGCATCCAGATAAGAGCTCAAGCCAGCCTTTTCCCTGGCCAGTTGCTCTTCCCTGAGCTGTTTTTCCATGGCCTTTGCTGCCGAGACCACCATGCCCAAGGTGTGTTGGTGAATGCCTCCTGACCTGCCCGAGAGGGTTATGCTGCCTATCAGCTCTTTCTCAGGGGAGAATATGGGAGAGGAAGAACAGGTCCAGGGGTGATGGTTTACGTTGTAGTGCTCGTAACCGGTCACCTGAACAGGGCGGCGTAGAATCAGGCTAAGGCCAATGGCGTTGGTTCCCACCTCGTCTTCGCTTCTTCTGCAGCCCGGCAGGTAATTGTTGGCTCTGGCCATCTCCAGAATCTCATCATCCCCTGATATCTCCAGTACGTATCCATCCCTGTCCGCCAGGGTAATGATAAAGCCGGAGCCCCGCACCGAGCTGCTAAGCACTCGTAGGAACGGCTTTGCTGCTTCCAAAAGGATTTCGTTCTCCTGCTTTCTTTGGAAAAGCTCCTGCTCAGAGAGCTTCACGGGTCTTGGAGTAGCGTAAGGATCCAATGCGTATTGCAGCTTGCAGCGCTTCCAGGACTCTAAAATCTCCCGTCTGAGAGAGCCCCTTGGGAGGCGGCCGGTGGTGATAAAGCTCTTCCAGAACTCCTCATACGGGTCCTGCTTTGCCCTCATGACCTGGTCTCCCTCGTGAGTGATCATGGCTTGAAGCTTTTTTCCTAGAAAAGTGGCTTCTGGATCTTAAGGGGGTTACAGGCATAAAATTACCTTTAGCGGTCCAATCGCACAAGGGGGAAAGGGGAAATGGGAATCGACTTCAGGAAAGAAGATGTGGTCTTCCACAGGGAGCAATACTTGGAGCATCTGGCCCGAATGAGGCCCAAGAATTACGAGCCCCTCTTGGTCAAAAAGACCGTGGCCAGGGGCCCATGGGAACACAGGCTTCCCAATCCTTACGTGCGAGGGGGAAGAGCCCTGGTCTCCTTTGTAGCCTGCTCAGGCGATCTAAGATCCGATATTTCAAAGGCTTTGGAGCTCTTGGGGGGCCTGGAGCTCAGTGTAAAGCCCTACGAGCGTGTGCTCCTGAAACCCAATTTCAACAGCGACGACCCACCTCCAGGCTCCACCTGCTTGGAGTTCCTCACAGCCGTAATAGAGCTTTTCAGAGAACACGGTTGCACAAAGCTCTCTGTGGGAGAAAGTGCAGGGAGGCCCTGGGTGCCCACCCAGAAAGTCTTTCAAAACACGGGCCTTTCACAAAAGATGGCCGGGCTAAAGGTTCCTCTCCTGAATTTTGATGAATCCTCCTACCAGGATATCCCGCTTCAAACGGATTACTGGGATCATGCAGCCTACCCTGTGGAGCTTCAGGAATTTGACAAGATCGTTTACCTTCCCACCATGAAAACGCATTTCACGGCTGGCTTTTCCATGAGCCTCAAGTTGACCGTAGGGCTCGTGCACCTTTTCGACAGGATGGTTCTACACGCAGACAACAACATGTTCGTCTCCCAGAGGGCGGCCCAGTTGAACATTCCTGTAAAACCGGATCTCATTATCATGGACGGCAGGGTCTCTTTTGTGAGCGGGGGGCCTGCCATAGGACTCGCCGTACACCCCGGGGTGATCCTGGCATCCGGGGATCCGGTTGCCATAGACGTCCAAGGGGTGCGCCTGCTGCAAAATTACGCTGCAGTGAATCATTTGGGGGGAGACCCCTGGGATCTGCCCCAGATCAAAACCGCAACCCAACTGGGCCTGGGGGCTGCAAGCGACCAGGAAATGGTTTTGGTGAGGGCCAGGTAAATCCTAAATACGGCCTCTCAAATAATCCGGGCTAGGATTCAGGAAGCACGGAGGCCGGGGGCACAGGAGTTTTCTGCTCCGGGGCGGGCTGCGCAACAGGGGAGAGCTTACCCACAGCCCCCGAATAATGTACCAGGTGGGTGCTGGCCGTGCGAAAGGCTTCCTGTGCCTTTTCCAGTCCTTTCCCTATTTCTTGGAAGCGTTGTTGGAAAAGCTCAAAGTGGCGCTGCGCCCTGCGCACCTCTTCTATGGTTCGCTCCACGTTCCTGGCCATTTCGTAGTATTGCTGGGCAATGGCAATGCCCCTCAGAGTAACTGCCAGGGTGTTGGGTGAGACCGGATGCACCTTTCTTTTCCCCAACTCCTCCCATAATTTCCCGTCGCGGATAGCTTCAAAGTACAGGGTCTCTGAGGGCAGAAACATGAGAGCCATGTCCATGGTGCCCGCCTCAGGTCGGATATACCTGGAGATACGCGCTGCCTCGCCTCTTAGGACCTGCACCAGGGTCTTTCTGGCCTCGGCCAGGCTCTCGGGGTTGGCCGCCTCATCGAAAAGCGGCAGGACTTGTTCCCTTGGAAACTTGGAGTCAATGGGAAGAGAGGCCTTGGGGAATTTCACCAGGGCGTCTACTCTACCTGCCCCTTGAATGCTTGCCTGAAGCTCGTACATGTGTGCGGGCAGGAAATCCGCAAGAAGCCTCTCCAGGGTTGCCTCCCCGAACCCCCCTCTGAGGTGAGGCAGCCTCAGTAGCGCGTTGAGCTCCTTTATGGAGGCCCCCACCTGCCCAACCCCCTGGAGCTGCTGCTCCGCGGCCTTGAGGTGCTCCTGAACCTTTTCCATGTGCTGGAACCCCTCCCGCAGATTTTGGTCCAACTTGGATTGCACCTGCTCTCCTATGCGCTCCAGGCGCTCGTCCAACCTCTTTCTTATGCCTTCCAGCTCCCCGCGGGTGGCCTCTTGAAGAGTGGCAAAGCGGCTCTCCAGGGCCTGGGTGGATCGGAGAAGACCCTCTTGGAGTTCCATTCTGCCCTGAGAGAGGGTGCCATGAATGCGCTCCTGGATACCCTGAAATTCGCTTGCAAGCCTCTCCATGAGACCCGTGCGCACATCCGAGGAGGATCTGGCAATGCGCTCGGCCATATCACCACCTTGTTTTTGGAGAGCCTCGGCCATGTGGAGCCTCTCCTCTGCCAAGAGCCTTCTAACCCCCTCCTCGTCCAAACCTCTTATTCGCCAAAGCCTAAGCAATAGCAAGACCGTAAAAACGCACAGCAAGCCCAACAAGACCATTACAATCTGCTGCTCCATGGCCTGAGCCTCCATGAGCCAATTCGATTCTTAACTGCAAAAAGGGGTGGAAACTTCCAGATGCGGCGGGCCGCACCCAATCTTTAGCCCGAGACAACTTGATCTGCCTCTTCTTCCTCGGCCATCAAGTCTATTCCCCTGAAAGCCTTTATGTCCAGTTCCATCCCGCCTCTCAGCTCATCAGCAAAGTTGTGCTAGAATTGGGCCTCAGGAAGAAAAGAAAGATACTTGGTCGCAGGGTGGGGACTTGGGAGAAGAGAGGAGCCCAAGCTTGCTGCTTTTCAACACCCTCACGAGGTGCAAGGAAGAATTTCGAGCCTTGGACCCAGGGCAAGTCACCCTGTATAGTTGCGGCCCCACAGTGTACAGGGATGTGCACCTGGGGAATCTGAGAACTTTTTTGCTGGCCGACTGGTTGAAAAGGGTCTTGGCCTTTTTGGGTTATAGAGTTTTCCATGTGAAGAACATAACCGATGTTGGCCACATGCGCCAGGAATTGTTGGAGAGGGGGGAGGACAAGGTCATTGCGGCCGCTCGAAGAGCAGGCATGAGTTCCAGGGAAATAGCCGATCATTACACCAGAAGGTTTCTTCAGGATGAAGCCAGCCTAAACATTCTTCCTGCAGATCTATTTCCCAAGGCCACTGAACACATCTTGCAGTGCATCCAGCTCATAGAGAGGCTCTTGGAAAAAGGCCATGCTTATCAAGCCGCAGGCAACATTTACTTTGATGTGGGAAGCTTCAAGGAGTATGGAAAACTTTCTGGGAATCTGCTCCCAGGGCTCATGGCGGCTGTGCGGGTGGAAGCGGATCCCAACAAGAAAAACCCAAGGGACTTCACCCTTTGGAAGGCTGCAGAGCCGGGACGGGAGATGAAGTGGCCCAGCCCCTGGGGAGAGGGCTTCCCGGGCTGGCACATAGAATGCTCTGCCATGTCCTTAAGCTACCTGGGAGAAAATTTCGACATCCACACAGGAGGGGTGGACAACATCTTCCCCCATCACGAGGATGAGCTGGCCCAGTCCGAGGCGGCGGTTGGGCATAAGGTGGTCAATTACTGGGTGCACGGCCAGCACCTGCTGGCCGATGGGCTCAAGATGGCCAAGAGTGCAGGAAATGACTACACCATTAGGGATTTGGAACGCCGAGGCTTTGACCCCCTGGCCTTTCGCTACCTGTGCCTTACGGTCCACTACAGAAGCCGGCTCAATTTTAGTTTTGGAGCCCTAAGATCAGCCCAAAGAGGGCTTTCCCACATTCGAAGACACGCTGAGGAGAGACTCTGGCAAGAGGCTGAGCTTCCCTCGGAAGGCCCTGGCCTCAAATGGCTTGAGGCTTTCACACAAGCCGTATCGGATGATCTTGCCATGCCTAGGGCTTTGGCCGTGGTGTGGAGGATGCTCCAGGACAAAGAGATGGCGCAACCCCTCAAGGCACGTCTGCTGATCCACATGGACAGGGTCTTGGGCCTAGGTCTTGAGAGCTGGGGCGAGCTGGCCCGGCAGGTTCCTCCAGAGAGTCTGGAGCAGATCAACAAAAGGCAGCACTTCAGGGCAAGAGGTTTGTTTCAAGAGGCGGACAGGATCCGGGAAGGGATTGAAATGCAAGGGTTTGAGGTAAGGGACCTGGCCCAAAAAACTTTGCTTTTGAGAAGGTCGCGGGCCGAATGGAAAGGGCTGCCCAAGGAGATCTCCTCTTCCCGCCAGGTGGCAAGCCTCTTGGGAGAGCCTGACAGGTACGATTTTACGGTCTCCCTGGTGGCCTGGAACAACTCCAAGGAAATCCTGCGATCTTACAGGGCAATGAAAAAACACTGCACAGGGCATAGGGTTCAGATCATCATAGTGGAGGGGGGCTCTTCCGACCAGAGCAGGGAAGAACTCCTGGAAGCGCTGCAAGGGGATCCGCATGCAACTGTTTGGCTGGCCGACCATCGTCTGGGGGAAGCGGCCTCAAGAAACGTAGCCTTGCGCAGCGCACTGGGCAGGTTGGTGGTGTTGATGGACCCGAGTCTGGAACCCCTGGGGGACTTCCTGGGGCCCTTGGGCTGCACTCTTGAAAACCCGGAAATCGGCCTGACTGGGGCAACAGGACTTCTGACCAAGGATTGCCAGGAATTCCAGGATGCCCAGGGCCCTGAGGCCCACGCCATAACCCTTTATTGCATGGCTTTCCCGAGGCGCTTGGTGGGCTCAGCAGGATGGATGGATGAGCGTTTCCGGTTTTATAGACACCTGGACCTGGATTATTCCTTCAGGATAAGAGAGCTTGGGTTCAAAGCGGTTATAACACCCGGACTGCCCCTTCGAACCCACCCCCACAGCCTCTGGGAAAGCATGGACCCCGAGGAAAGGGCCCGGAGAAGCCGGGCCAATTTCTACTTGTTCTACAGAAAGTGGCATCACAAGACCCATCTTTATTCCCAGTTGATTTGAAATCTTTGGCCCCATAATTCACAATCAATGGATAATGCGGGCTATCCTAATGAGATATTTTGACAAAGAGGTCCCTGCTGGAAATCACTCTGATTTTCTTTGGTCTTGTTTTGAGTCGGAATGTGT
The DNA here is from genome assembly GCA_964414345.1 of uncultured Desulfarculaceae bacterium. Classification (GTDB taxonomy): domain Bacteria; phylum Desulfobacterota; class Desulfocorpusculales; order Desulfocorpusculum; family Desulfocorpusculum; genus Desulfocorpusculum. Next base: position 7,805 of record CAYPWF010000085.1, on the reverse strand, counting down.
CGAGCTGTACCCGGGGGTTTGGGGGCATGAGCCCCCAAATTTAAACGCCATGGAGAATGA
>CAYPWF010000085.1:0-7718 GCA_964414345.1 uncultured Desulfarculaceae bacterium | reverse complement strand
CTCCCCCCCCCAAGAATACAGGCCTTGGAGAATGATCCGGGTTAGGGGTAATTGCCCCTCAGGCCGCGGATTTCTAGGGGTATCCACCCACGACTCTTTTGGCTTAGAGAAGTGTGTAACTTCAAGGGAAGCAGGAGCGAGGCGATCCTTGATTCATTGGGAGCCAGAACTTGCAGGGCTTGAAGTAGAATAATTACAAGTCCATAATCAGGGTGAAGCCTTTTGAGGAAGGATTCAGCAGCCATGGATCAGGGACAAGCTTTGATTAAGATGCGCCTTGGGGATCAGGAGATCTATGAAGAAGTTTTGCAGGAGATGCTCCCCGCTCTTTACAGACTGGCCTATGGCATAACCCAGGACTCCATGGAAGCCCAGGATGCAGTTCAGGACGCCTTGGTATCCATGGTTAGGAGACTCGGGGATTTCCAGGAACGCTCCTCCCTGGCTACCTGGCTTTACCGCATCACTGTGAATGCCAGTTTGGACAAACTGCGAAGCAGGCGCAGAAGAGGGGAGACCATACCCATAGAGGAGTTCCTTCCCCTTTTCACAGAGGAGGGGAGGTACGCCCAAGAAGTGGTGGACTGGTCTGAGGCCCCCCTGGAGAGGCTTCTGAGCTCAGAGGCGGCAGAGAGAATTCGGCAGGCAATTGCTTCTCTACCCGAAGAACAGCGGGTGGTGCTGGTAATGAAAGACGTGGAGGATTTCTCCCTGTCTGAGATATCCCGCACCCTGGAGCTCAGCCTTCCCGCTGTGAAGTCAAGGCTTCACAGGGCTCGCTTAGCTCTAAGGGGGGTTTTGGCATCTTATTTCAAGGAAAGGCGGGGCTCTGCAGTGACCTCACCGAAAAAAATCAAGAAGCACAAACACACCTGTCAAGAACTGGTCGAGCTTCTTTGCGACTATTTGGAAGGGGATCTGCCCCAAGAAGAAAAAGAAGAGCTGGACCGACACATGAGGGAGTGTCCTCCCTGTATGGCCTTTCTAAACACCTACAAGAAAACCTCCCAGATATGCAAAAGTCTCAGGCCTGAGGACATCCCTCAGGAGATGATAAGGCGGCTGGAGGCTTTCCTTCAAAGCAACAAGTCCCCAACCAGATAAAAGGCCTCACCCAGCATGATTTGAGAAGGCTAATCCGGATTATTCTCCAAAGCCTCTGACTTTGGGGGCTTTGCACCCAAGACCTAGGTAAACTTCGATTTATTCCGACTCAGCCCCGGGCAGAACCTGAAACCAAAGCTCAGGGTGTTTTTGATTAATGCGGGGCGATTTCCCGGTCTCCCGAGATAAAGCTTTTCATACTCCATCAGACCTTGACTTTTCTCCTCCGGCCCAGGGCTTGTTTTGAGCCTGAAGACCGCCCAAATCCCAAATGGGTCTTTGGGACATGGCCCCCAACCTCACCGGATCTTAGAAACAACCCGGGTTAACGGATCCTGATTTGGCGACGCACCTTTTTTTGGAGCAGCGCCCTTAGCCCCATCATGAACAAACCCAGGGCTGTTGCAAAGGCCGTGGCCAAAACCAGATCCATCCTTTTCAAAGATGCCGATAGATACAAGGCCAACCCAGACAAAGCAGTAAGCCCTATCCAGATCCCCATTTCCACCCCCTATCAGCCCGGATTATTCCCGAGTTCTGCGATCTTGGGCCTCAAGCCCCCAATTCCCCGGTAAACTTTGAGATATTCCCAATTAAACCCCTCCAAATCTGAAACCTGGAATCAGGGTGTTTGCGCTTTGGGCTCAGTGTAGCTCAATCCTACCATGGTGCATCTATGCTTTCCCGATAAAAAGCTGCAGGGCTTTCATGTATTGCTCCATCCCAACCCAAAAGAGGTCATTGTGCCCGGCCTCTGGGATCACAACAAGCTCTTTTCGTGAAGCCTTGCAGGCCTTGTATAAGGCCACACCGTCTCCCAAAGGGATTATCTGGTCCCATTCCCCGTGAATGACCAGTGTCGGGAGCTCCACATGGGAAATTCCCTCTAGGTTGAAATTTTTCCATTCTTGGGGGATCTCAAGCCCCTTGGTTGGGAGTCCAATCCTGTTGAGAAGCCCCAGAGTGTCGGCGAAGCCGCTTTCCACAACCATGCCGCTTAAAAGATCCGCCCTGTGCCTGGCCACATATATGGCAGGGCAGCTCCCCAAGGACCTGCCCATGACCCATCTGGCCCCTGTGAAGCCTTCCCGGGCCAGCCACCCGGAGATGGGATCCATAAGCTCCATGGCGTCCTCAAGCATATTCTTGAGGGAGGGGCTTCCTGTACTTCTACCATAGCCCCTGTAATCCACCACCAAAAGGTTCAAACCCCTCTCAACATAAAGCCTGGCCACCTCATCGTAGTCGCTGGCAATCTCTCCGTTTCCATGGAAGAAAATCAGGTTTGGAAAGCCCTGCCCTGCAGGGTAGAACCTAGCCCCTATCCTTATGCCCGCAGAGACCGGGAAAACTAGGTCCTTTATTCCTGAGCCCCGAGCCGGCCCGGATAGATCCTCCCTGGGATGAAAAATGAAGGAGAGCACCAAGGGATCCTCAAGGGGATCCCCCTGCCCTTTTCCACTCTGGCTGGAACCGCCCCCTTTCTTGTTGAAAAGCTCCCTTAGGCCCATGAGGGGAAATTTAGCACAAGCCGGCCTTGGTAGCCATACCTGCCCCCAGAGCTCAAAAAAGACCAAAGAAGCCCCCAGGAAATATCAAAACCTTGAGCATTGAGCCTTAGGGGTCAAGACTCTCCTATTCTACCCAGCTCAAAGATCCCAGGGCGATTGCGTTTCTCAAGGCGGCTTGGAGGCTTGGGGCCCCCAAGGTCACGGGCTTTGGAGAATGATCCGGGTTAGGAGTTCTTGGCCTTCCCCGTCAGCCCATGCAAAGCCTTGGTGAATCACACAGGCTGGGGTATCATGATTCACGGGTTACAAGATCAAGAGGGGAGCAGCCTGCTTGGAACTTTCCAGAGGGGCTTCTCCTCGGAGGTTCGGGTAAAGATGGAAAACGTGCCTATCACCAAGGCTGGCTATGATCGACTCTACGAGGAGTTGGAGAGGCTTCGAACAGTTGAGCTTCAGAAAAATGCCGGACAAATCCAGAAGGCAAGAGAGTTTGGAGACATTTCAGAGAATTCAGAGTATTCGGCCGCCAAAGAACAGCAGGCCTTTTTGAACGGTAGGATCATGAAGCTCCAGGAGATGCTCTCCACGGTCACCATAGTTCCCACCGAAAACCTCCCCAAGGACAGGGTGGTCTTCGGCAGCAAGGTGAAAGTGGAGGACCTGGACACCGGGAAGGTGGGGGTTTACCAGCTGGTAGGTCCTTATGAATCGGCACCGGAAAAAGGGCTGCTTTCGGTTACATCTCCCATAGGAAGGGCTCTCATCGGGAAGGAACCTGGGGAAGTGGTGGAGTTGAAAACCCCCAGCGGCACCAAGGAGCTGGAGATTCTGGAGATCCTCCCCTGAGCAGGGGGAAACCTATCCCAGCCTCTTGGTGGCCTCTGTGGAGCGTGCTCAAGCGTTTCATGGGCGCCCAACATGTGGGCCAAGGTCTTTCAATTTTGGACTTGCGCTTTCAAATCCTGAACACATACTGAAATACTTCGGCCCGACCGGAGACAAGAAGCCAGATTTTTTTCGAGGGTGAGTCATTTGGCAGTATCGCCTGGCCCGCATTGTTCACGATGAGTGGGTAATTCGGGCTTTCTTGGTGACATGTTGAGACAAGCAGATCTACACACAATAGCACCCTGATTTTCAGTTTCGGATTCGGTCCTGCTTTGAGTCGGAATATGCCGAAGTCTACCCGGGAAAATACGTGCCTTGGAGAGGAATCCGGGCTAGATATCCAGCCTTCTCCCCTGTTGGCGAACAATCAATGTCGGTCAAAAGATTTGGCAGGCAAGCCTCTTCCGGGCTCACTGTTTTTAGCCCCCTTGCACCGTTACCTCGCAAGAATATAATGGGCATTACTAATTGTCTGCGGGCTCACAAGTCAATCGCAACACAGAGTCGAAAGGAGGTCCTAATGAGTGAGAAGTTGAATCCCTTCAAGATCGCCCAGCAGCAGATAGACGTGGCCGCGGAGAAACTGGGGTTGGATCCTGCAACCCATGAGCTTCTGCGCTGGCCCATGCAAGAGATCAAGGTGATCCTTCCCGTCAAGATGGATGATGGGACCACCAGGATATTCCATGCCTTCAGGGTCCAGTACAACACGGCACGCGGGCCGGCTAAAGGAGGGATAAGGTGGCATCCTGACGAGACCCTGGACACCGTGAGGGCTCTTGCAGCATGGATGACCTGGAAGACCTCGGTGGTGGACATCCCTCTGGGAGGAGGCAAAGGAGGGGTGGTCTGCAACCCCAAGGAACTTTCGGAAACCGAGAAGGAAAGACTGGCCAGGGCTTATATAAGGGCCGTAGGGCGTTCTTTGGGCGTCACCAGGGATGTGCCCGCCCCGGACGTATATACTACTCCCCAGATAATGGCCTGGATGATGGACGAATATGAGACCATGATGGGGGAAAGGCATCCTGGGGTGATTACTGGTAAGCCTCTTGCGCTGGGGGGCTCCCAAGGCAGAGGGGACGCTACAGCCAGGGGGGGCATATATGTGACCAGGGAGGCTGCCCGGGTTTTCGGTGTGGATCTGCAGGGGAAGCCCATGGCAGTGCAAGGTTTTGGAAATGCGGGACAGCACGCCGCATTGCTGGGGCAGGAATTGCTGGGCTTAAAACTGGTGGCGGCCTCGGATTCCAAAAACGCCCTTTACAACCCCTCGGGCATTGATGCGCGGGCCCTCGTGGAGCACAAGCTCAAGTTCGACACTCTAAAGGGTTTCCCGGAGGCAGAGGAAATCCCTTCCGAGCAGCTCCTGGAGCTGGATGTGACAGTGTTGTTCCCTTGCGCTTTGGAGAACGTCATCACCAAGGAAAACGCTGGTCGAATACGTTGCAAGGTGCTTTGCGAACTGGCCAACGGCCCCACCGCTCCCGAGGCGGATGAGATCCTCTTTGACAAGGGTGTGGTGGTTCTGCCGGACTTCCTGGCCAATGCAGGAGGTGTCACGGTTTCATATTTCGAGCAGGTGCAAAATACTTATAACTTCTACTGGGAATTAAGAGACGTGTGCCAAAGACTCGACGACAAAATGAGTAGCGCCTTTCGTGCAGTGTACGAAATGAGCAGCCGTGAACGCATAAACATGCGCCAGGCGGCCTATTTGGTGGCTGTGGCAAGGGTTGCCGAGGCCTGCAGGCTTCGGGGCTGGGTCTGATATGGATCTGATTAGAGCTTACCGGATGTACCAGCAAATGATGCAGTACCCCAAGCTCTTGCCCGAGATGCGAAGGGTCTTCAGGCAGGCCCTTGGAGAAAAAAAGATCAAGAGCGAGGAGGAGTTGTACCGGGAGGCCGAAGAGTATCTCAAAAGCACAAAAACAAGCTTTAGTGAAGAAGAGGTCCGGGAGGTGGAAGAGGCCCTCACGGATCTCTACTTCTCCAACAATTTCACACAAGAGGAGATCGAAGCCCATATCAATCTGGCCAGAAAAATAGAACGGTTCAGAAATCTCAATAAAGTGGTGAATATGGATGGAGCCACATCCATCCAGATAAAGAAAGCTCTAAACGCCTTCTGCGAGATCCCGGAGGGAGATCTATACATACCTCCTAATGAGGCCATAGGCACCAGAGTGGCCCTCATCAACCACTTCATATCCAACCAGCTCAGGTTCATAGGGATTGCCAAGCACCACATAACCATCAGGGACATAAACGAGCTTTGCAACCAGTCTTATTGGAGCAGAAGGCGTTCGGGCCGCATAGGGGGTAAGGCGGCCGGCATGCTCCTGGCTTACAAGATCCTCTTGCCCAGGCTTGCCAAAAGAGACCCGGAGTTGGAAAAGCATATCGTGATCCCAGAGTCCTATTATTTCAACTCCGGGATTTTCTCTGATTTCCTGGATTACAATGGCCTGGAGGAATTCAGAAGCCAAAAGTACAAAAGTAGGGAAACCATAGAGGAGGAGTATAAGACCATGGCCCGCTTGTTCGAGCGGGCCGCCTTCCCTCCTGATTTGGTGGAACAGTTTAGGGATTTTCTGCAAAAGGTGGGGGAACATCCCCTGATACTGCGTTCCTCCAGCCTCTTGGAGGACAACTTTGGTTACGCTTTCTCCGGCAAATACGACTCGGTGTTCCTGGCCAATCAAGGGGCTCTGGAAACCCGCTTGCAGGACTTTATGAGGGGGCTCAAAAGGGTGCACATGAGCACTTTTGGTCCGGCCCCCATCCTGTACCGTATGGACCACGATCTATTGGATTTCGACGAAAGAATGAGCGTCCTGGTGCAAAAGGTGGCGGGCAGGAGATGGGGGGATTACTTCTTTCCTTTTGCAGCAGGAGTCGCGTACTCCAGAAACACTTACCGGTGGACCCCCCGCATCAAAATGGAGGAGGGCCTAGTGAGGTTGGTGCTGGGTCTTGGAACCAGGGCAGTGGATCGCGTGGCAGGAGATTATCCCAGGATGATCGCCCTGAGCCACCCTATGCTTAGACCTGAGGTGGGAACAGACCAGATCCGCAAGTATTCTCAAAAAATGGTGGATGTGTTGAATCTCAGGGAAAACCGGCTGGAGACAGTGGGTTTAGGGGAGCTCCTATCCAAGGTGGCTCACCCGGATTTCCACGAGGCGGTCTCACTGGTGCAGGACGGACACCTGGCTCCTCCCATGTTCAAGACTCAACCTCTTGATCCGGAGAAATGTTGCGTAACTTTCGAGAAATTCCTTACCCGCTCACCCTTTGTAAAGCTCCTCAGAAAAATCTTACACCGCCTGGAAGAGGCTTATGGACACCCGGTGGACATAGAGTTCGCCTGGGACCAGGGGAAGCTCCACCTTCTTCAATGCAGAACACTGGCCATAGGCTCCAATGATCACAGCGTGCGCTTGCCAGCCGAGGTTCCTGGAGAAAAGATAGTTTTTACAAACGATCGGGGGGTTTCCAATGGAGCCATTCTCAACGTGGAGTACATTGTTTACGTGGATCCCAAGGCATACGGGAGGCTGCAGAGCTACGAACATAAGGTGGGGGTGGGTAGGGTAGTGGGTCGTCTCAATAGAGTCTTGGAATCCAAGAGGTACGGTCTTTTTGGCCCCGGCCGTTGGGGAAGCAATGACATAAATCTGGGGGTGAGGGTTGGCTATGAGGACATCAACAGGACCCTGTTCCTAGCGGAGATAGCCTTTGAAGAAAGAGGGGCCACCCCAGAGGTCTCATACGGAACCCACTTCTTCAATGACCTGGTGGAGGCCCGTATAGTGCCTATAGCGATTTACCCTGATCAGCCTGGAACAATTTTTAGGGAGGAGTTTTTCCTGAGCTCGCCCAACCTGCTGAGCTCCCTGATACCGGAGCTGGGGGTTTTTCAAGAGGTGGTAAGGGTGATACAAGTCCCCAGCGTCTGTGATGGGCAACTGCTCCATGTGTACCAGGATGCCGAAAATCAACAAGGAATGGGCTTCTTGGGACCCTCCAAGCCGGCTGCAGAATCTGGCCGTTGGGGCTGAAAAACGCCATTAAAAACCCCAAGCAAAGTAAGTTCTTATGAAAAGCTGAGCCCAGCCCCAATTCGCAATCTCAAAAGCGGCTCAGAAAGATTAGTAAGTGATCACAGGGTGGCGGCGTTTCTCGGAGCGGCTTGGCGGAGGCGCTTCG